>JAZUOT010000031.1:0-4372 GCA_045604805.1 Acutalibacteraceae bacterium
CCCAGAATTCTAAATTGCTCAATCGCTTCTTCTTTGTCTCTAAATTCTATGAGTAAATCTATTTCCTTTTTGCTTAAGCCACCCAAACCTTTGGACAAAATTTTCCCAGCCATCTCAAAAGCCTCCTAAGTATAAATAAAAAACTTCATATTTATATTATACACCCCCCCCCCGAAAAGTCAATAGGAAAATAAAAAAATTTTAGTGCAGAGATTTACTTTGGCTTTAAAGCTGGTATTATCTGTAAAAATAAAACACCTGGCAATGAAAAAAGTTTTGCCAGATGTTCGGAATCAATTTATAGAATAAATTTTGGGATTCTAAAAAAAATATAGCTTTCACATTGTTTGTAGCAGTATGCGCGTGGATTTCCTACTTACAAAAAAGTCGTAAATTGCATATTCTGTTGCTGCGTACTATAGAAATTATACTAGGGATAACATTAGGATTAAGGAGAGTAATTTTGTTATGGGTATTACAAAGAAACTAATTTCTATATTTGTATTGATAACACTATTTTTTGTTAATTTATTCTTTAAACCACTTGGTATTTATGCGCTTAGCCATGAAGAAATAACAGCTCCTGCTGCTTTACTTATGGATGTAAGCAACGGGAACATAATATTTGAAAAAAATTCACATGAAATACGTGCTTGTGCTTCGATAACAAAGGTTATGACACTTCTATTAATAATGGAAGCTATAGAAAAAGGAAATTTAAAGCTAGATGACACTATAACAACAAGTGCTCATGCTGCGTCAATGGGAGGATCAGATATATGGTTAGAAGAAGGAGAATCCATGACTGCTGATGACATGATAAAGGCTATAACAGTCGCTTCAGCAAATGATGCAGCTGTAGCAATGGCCGAACATCTAAGCGGTAGCGAAGAAACTTTTGTAGGCAAAATGAATGAGAAAGCACAGCAATTAGGCATGAAAGATACCGTATTTAAAAATTGCAACGGTTTAGATGAAGAAGGACACCTAACTAGCGCATATGATGTTGCAATTATGTCAATAGAACTCATCAAACACACACAAATATATAACTACAGTACTGTTTGGATGGATACTCTAAGACAAGGGAAAACACAGATAGTAAACACAAATAAGCTTTTAAAGAGCTATAATGGTGCAAAAGGGCTAAAAACTGGTACCACAGGTGACGCTGGCAGTTGTATTTCTGCAGTTGCAGAAAGAGATAATATGACTATGTTAGCAGTTGTTCTGGGATGTAATAATGGAAATGATAGATTTAGTGACGCCGCAAAATTGCTGGATTTAGGTTTTGCCAATTACACTATTTACACACCTGAGTTTCCTGCCGATTCACCTGCAGCTGTCAAAGTAAAAAACGGAATGCAAAGCGAAGTTCCTGTAGAATTTACTGCAATAAAAAGTTTTGCGGTGGAAAAAAATAAGCAAAAAGATATCAAATGTGAAACTTCTCTACAAGATGAAGTCTTAGCCCCAGTAAAACAGGGGCAAGTGCTTGGGCACATAATATACAAATATGATGACAAAATTCTAAGTGAAAATGAAATTATCGCTTCAACTGATGTGGAAAAAATTAACTTCTCAGGAATTCTAAAATTGTTGCTTTCTAAAATTCTTGCTTAAAATTCTAATTTCCTAAACGGCTTTACAAATTTTAATATAAGAAAACTTATCAAATAATTAGCGGTAAATTTTAATATATTAAATGGTATTACCGCTGTAATAATAATTATATTTAAAATTTCCTTCGGTGTGCCATAAAAAATTGGCTGAAATATGTAGTTAAATACTGCCATTGTGAAGGTAGAGAGAACAAGTGCTATAATTCCAAAAAATATTTTCAGTACTTTGTTTATAGAGTATTTTTTCAAAAGTCCAATGGCTAAAATCAAAATTCCAGAAGATACAAAATGCATAATTAAGCCAAACCATCCATCTACAGAAAAAAATATACTTTGAAGTACACATACAACAAATAATATTGTTGTAGCAGGTAATGTTCCTAAAATATAGCAAGCTAATATGATAGGTACATCTGCCATATCATATATGAGATACGGTGCAGCTGGCATTATCGGAAACCTGATAAATAATAATAAAATTAAAGAAACCGCTGTAAATATAGCTATTCTAGCCAAGGTTAAATTCTTCTTCATCGTACAAAATCTCTCTTCGGATAAAATGTTACACAAAATCTATAAAATGCATAATATGTACAGAGGTGTTAAATATGTTTTTAATTCTCTTTTACATAATATGTTCTTTTCTTATAGCTGTTGGCTTGACCGAAATATACAAATTCCTTATCCGACATTTATTTGATAAAAAATTAGATGACTCTATTTTAGTGGTAATCCCTATAAAAAACCACAATGAAAAAATAGAACATATATTGAGAGATACCTGTTTGAAATTCAAATGGTCAGACTTATTTTGCAAACACAAAATTTTCTGTATTGACTGCGGTATGGACAATGAAACAAAAAATATTTGCCAAAGCATGGCAAAACAATACGATGCAATTGAAATTTTGGATATCGATAAATTAAATAAAATACTGATTCGAGATTAATAAAAAAAATTAGTCGCAATAGTTACATGAAAAAACACAAATTGAGATTTTATTTTAATGAACATAGGCTAGGCCGAGTGCGCTTTCACCTGTGTGTGATAACTCTAGACTGTAAATTATTTTACCAAGAGTATATATTTAAAAGGCACGGCAAAATTCCGTGCTCTTGTTTTGTATTTCTTGCTATTAACATGGTTTTTAATAAAAATGGTGAGATGAGACAATAAAGTTTTTAACAGTAATATAATTTTAAAATACTACTGCCAAAGTAGAGCGCTCATTATTCACCTATAATCTTAACCAAAACATGTTTATTACGTTTCCCATCAAATTCGTAATAAAATATCTGTTCCCACGTACCAAAATCTAATTTACCTTGTGTGACTGCCACAACAACCTCTCTGCCCATAATTGTTCGCTTTAAGTGAGCATCGGCATTATCTTCGAAGCCATTATGTCTATACATATCATATGGTTTTTCAGGAGCTAATTCCTCAAGCCATCGTTCGAAATCACCGTGCAAACCACTCTCATCATCATTTATAAAAACACTAGCTGTTATGTTCATAGCGTTTATTAAAATTAGACCTTCTTTTACACCACTCTCACGTAAAAGATCTCGGATTTGAGGAGTTATATTTACAATTCCCCTCCTAGCTGGAACATTGAACCAAAGCTCTTTTCTGTAAGATATCATTTTACTAAACTCCATTTATTTTTTTCGCGTCAGCTAAAGCTAGACATTTTACTTGATTTGCTCCACCGTCATACAAAACACGACTAGCTTCTATCAATGTGTATCCCGTAGTAATAATATCATCAAGAAGTAAAATATTTTTGCCTTTTACTAATTTCTCATTTTTTAGCTTATATATTCCTTCAATATTTGTCTTCCTTTCTGGAAGAGTCAAAGTGTGTTGAGGTCTGTTGTGTTTAAACTTAATCAACGTCTCCTTAAACGGAATATCCAAAAGATTTGCCAAGCGTCTTGCAATTAATTCCGACTGATTAAAACCTCTTATTTTTTTGGATCTTTTGCTAAGAGGAACACAGCTTATAAAATCAAACTGAGTTTCACTGTACGCTTTGTCAAATGCCCTTAATGCAGAATTTGCAAATGCCGTAGCGAAAGACGTTTTAGATGAAAACTTAAATTTGATTATGGCCTTTCGAACAATTCCACTATAAACAAACGGGGAACAACAAACAAGTTTTTCTTTTTTATCCGGTAGTTCTAAACAACGATATATCTCTTTTATATCGATATCAGAGGAACAACTTTTACAGCATTCTTTACTAATCTCTATAACTTTTCCACAATACGGACATCTAGTTGGATATAAAACATTAAGTATATTTTTTAAAAAATTCATTCAAAAAACTCATGCGATTAATTTATAATATATGTTTGCTACAAAGTATAGCCCCCAACACAATTGTTCAATATATAATATCACATATTGAATCAAGCCAAAGCACAAACTTTATTTTTCATCGTCTTCTTCATTTTGTTCTTGGGAATCTTTTATTTGTTCTTTTTGACTTATTTGACTCGCATCAGTAGTCTGTTGAAATTCCTGATAGCTCTGCTGGGGGTACTGCGGTGCATATGGTTGTGGATAATAATATCCTGGAGCTGGCACAAACTGATTTATATTCGGATCAAAATATGGACTTTGATAAGGAACTTGTCCTGGCTGAGGAACTTGTCCTGGCTGAGGAACTTGTCCTGGCTGAGGAACTTGTCCTGGCTGAGGAACTTGTCCTGGCTGAGGAACTTGTCCTGGCTGAGGAACTTGT
>JAZUOT010000032.1:0-14374 GCA_045604805.1 Acutalibacteraceae bacterium
CGCCGAAGAGCTATACATAGCCGCCGCAGAGCAATTCAGAGCTGTGGCAGAGCAATTAGGCCGGGATGGACATCATGCAGACGCCGCAAGGGAATACATAGCCGCCGCAGCGCTATTAGAACGGGCATACGATTTTGACACCGCCGCAGATCAACGCAGAGCCGCCACAAGGGAATACATAGCCGCCGCAGAGCTATTCGAACGGGCAGACGATTTTGACACCGCCGAAGAGCTATACAGAACCGCCGCAGTGCAATTCAGACAGGCAGGAGATTATGCCGCCGCCGCAAGTGCATACGAAGCCGCTGCAAGGCAATTAGACCTAGACGGACATCCCGAAGATGCCGCAAAACTATGCAGAGTCGCCACAAGGGAACACATAGCCGCCGCAGAGCAATACGAAAACGAAGGAAATCATGCAGACGCCGCAGCGCAACGCATAGCCGCCGCAGAGCTATTAGAACAGGCAGGAAATCATGCAGCAGCAGCCGCGCAGCGCATAGCCGCCGTAATGTTACACAGAAACGCCGCGATGCAATACGAAAACGAAGAAAATCATGCCGCCGCCGCAGCGCAACGCATAGCCGCCGCAGTGCAACTTGTAGCCGCCGCAAGGCTACACATAAACGCCGCAAGGCAATACAGAAACGAAAGAAATCGTGCCGCCGCCGCAGAGCAATGCATAGCCGCTGTGCAGCTATACATGGACGCCGCAGATCAACGCATAGCCGCCGCAGCGCTATTAGAACAGGCAAGAGATCCTGACGCCGCCGCAGAGCTACGCAGAACCGCCGTACAGCTATGCATGGACGCCGAGGAGCAACTCATAGTCGCCGCAGATCCATTAGACCGGAATGAACATCCTGAAGACACCGCAGCACAAAGCATAGCCGCCGCACGGGCACACTCAGACGTCGCAAGGCTATTCGAACAGGTAAGAGATCCTGCCGCTGCCGCAAGGGCATGCTTAAACGCCGCAAGGCTATTCGAACAGGGAAGAGATCCTGACGCCGCCGCAGGGGCATACTTAAACGCCGCAAGGCTATTCGAACAGGCAAGAGATCCTGACGCCGCCGCAAGGGCATACTCAGAAGCCGCAAGGCTATTCGAACAGATAAGAAATCCTAACGCCGCCGTAAGTGCATACGAAGCCGCCGCAAGGCTATTCGTAGAAGCAGAAGATTTTGCATCCGCCGCATGGGCATACTTAAACGCCGCAAGGCTATTCGAACAGTTAAGAAATCCTGACGCCGCCGCAAGGGCATACTCAGAAGCCGCAAGGCTATTCGAACAGATAAGAAATCCTGACGCCGCCGCAAGGGCATACTTAAACGCCGCAAGGCTATTCGAACAGATAAAAAATCATGAAGCCGCCGCAGAGGCATACTCAGAAGCCGCAAGGCTATTCGAACAGGTAAGAGATCCTGCCACCGCCGCAAGGGAATACTTAAACGCCGCAAGGCTATTCCTAGAAGCAGAATTTCCTATATCCGCCGCATGGGAATACTTAAACGCCGCAAGGCTATTATTCGGACAGGTAAGAGATCCTGACGCCGCCGCAAGGGCATACTCAGAAGCCGCAAGGCTATTCGAACAGATAAGAAATCATGAAGCCGCCGTAAGTGCATACGAAGCCGCCGCAAGGGCATACTCAGAAGCCGCAAGGCTATCCGAACAGATAGGAAATCATGCAGTCGCCGAAGCGCAACGCATAGCCGCCGCCAAAGCGCAACGCATAGCCGCCGTAGAACAACGCATAGTCGACGCAGAGCTATTAGAACAGGATGGACATCGTGAAGACGCCGTAAGGGTATACTTAGAAGCCGCAAGGCTATTCGAAGAAGAAGAATGTCATGTATCCGCCGCAAGGGCATACTCAAACGCCGCAAGGCTATTAAGACAGGCGGGAAATCATGAAGACGCCGCAGGGGCATACTCAAACGCCGCAAGGGCATACTTAAACGCCGCAAGGCTATCCGAACAGATAGGAAATCATGAATACGCCGAAGAGCTACGCAGAGCCGCCACCAAAGCGCAACGCATAGCCGACGCAGAACAACTCATAGTCGACGCAGAGCAATTAAACCGGAGTGGACATCGTGCAGAAGCCGCAGGGGCATACTTAAACGCCGCAAGGCTATTCCTAGAAGCAGAATGTCCTGTATCCGCCGAAAGGGCATACTCAAACGCCGCAAGGCTATTCGTAGAAGCAGAAGATTTTGCATCCGCCGCATGGGCATACTCAGAAGTCGCAGAGCTATTCGAACGGGTAGGAAATCATGCCGCCGCCGCAGAGGCACACTCAGACGCCTCAGCGCTATTCAGACAGGTGGGAGATCGTGCAAATGCAGAAACGCAACGCATAGCCGCCGAAGCACAACGCATAGCCGCCAGAGAGCCGCTCATAGCCAACGGACAGGTGCTACATCTCCCCATAGGGCTAAGTAGAAATTAAAAAGCCCCCTGTATCTTAGTGGTGCCCTTCTTGAATTTATATCTTTGACTTATCAACGCTGTTTTTCCTACTTTCACTTGTCCTTCTTCAACGTTACAATTTTTACATCTTATTCTCCTGTTGTGTCACATATCCTCTTTCATGGTGCTCCCCCAAAAAAGTTTATAGACTTTTTCAAAATGAAAGTATATACTGGTTTTTGGTTACCTTGCTTGATGAGGTGTTGGTGTTTGAAATGAAATTTTACATAAAAACTTTTGGCTGCAAAGTTAATCAATATGAGTCTGAATTCATGAGTGAACTTTTAATGAGCAATGGATTTAGAGCATCAAATAATTTAAAAAGTTCCGACATCATAATAATAAATTCTTGTGCTGTAACCTCTGAAAGTGATAGAAAAACTAGACAATTTTTACACAAAGCCAGAAAAGAGCTTCCTAGAGCTATAATTGTTCTGTGTGGCTGTGTTCCCCAGTCAGCCAAAAATTTATATAATTATACTGACTGTGCAGATATAATTTTAGGTAATAGCAATAGGAAAGATCTTTTAAAATATTTGCAAGGTTTTCGACTTGGTAATTTGCAAATAATTGATGTTAAAAATCACGAAAATAATGAAAAGTATGAACATTTTTCTATAAATCATTTTAAAGAAAGAACCCGGGCTTTTGTTAAAATTCAAGATGGTTGTAATAATTTTTGCTCGTATTGTTTGATACCATATACCAGAGGGCGAGAACGTTCAAAAAAAATCGATGATATTAGAAATGAGCTTGAAAATTTGAGAAATGCCGGATTTAAAGAAATCGTATTTACTGGCATAAATTTAAGTTCATATGGAAAAGAATATGGCATAAATTTATGCGATGCCATCGAAATCGCTTCATCTATAAGCGGAATTGAACGCATAAGATTAAGCTCTGTTGAACCTGATTTTTTATCTAATGAAATAATAGACAGAATGTCACAGTATAAAAAGTTATGTAATCATTTTCATGTCTGTTTACAAAGTGGTTGTGATAGTGTTTTGAGAAGGATGAATCGGCACTATGATACCGGTGCATATAGGAATGTTATAAACAAGCTACGTCAAAAGTTTAATAATTGTTCAATAACAACCGATATAATATCAGGTTTTCCTGGCGAAACTGAATCAGAATTTAATGCAACTTTAGAATTTGTAAAAGAAATGCAATTTACCAAGATTCACGCTTTTCCATATTCTGTAAGAAATGGAACAAAAGCCGCTAATATGAATGATCAAGTGGATAACAGTCTAAAAAAAATACGTTGTAAGTTGCTTTCAGACGTAGCACAAGTGTCGTGCGAAAAATTTTTAAACTCCCAGATTGGAAAAATACATAATATTCTTTTCGAAAAACGGATTAGCGATAATTGTTATGAAGGTTTTAGCGAAAATTATATCAATGCAAAAGTGCATTCAAACAAAAACTTGAACGGTAAAATTTTGCCTGTCATTGTAGAAAATGCAGAAAATAATTTTCTGATTGGAAAAACATTATGAATACTGAGGATGCTTATGCTCAAAAGGTTGTTTATCATTGTACCATGTTACAACGAAGAAGATGTACTTGAGTTTACAGCTAAAACAATAAAACAAAAAATAGAAGAATTGATACAGCTACAAAAAATTTCCCAAAAGAGCCGTATCCTTTTCGTAAATGATGGGTCAAAAGATTCAACTTGGAATATAATAAAAGCTTTGAACAAAGAAAATAAGTTGTTTGCCGGAATCAGTCTTTCTCGAAATCATGGACATCAGAACGCTCTTTTGGCCGGAATAGACACAGCTATCAAATACTCTGACATAATGATATCCATGGATGCAGATTTGCAAGATGACATCAACGCAATAGACGAAATGATAGACGCATATAACAATGGTAATGAAATTGTTTATGCTGTACGCTCGTCGAGGAGAAATGATACTTTTTTTAAACGCAGTACAGCTCAGGCCTTTTATCATATACTTAGTCTTTTAGGTGCCGAAATAGTCTATAATCACGCGGATTATCGTCTTTTAAGCAAAAAGGCTGCGCAAGCTCTACTGTCTTTCAGCGAAGTCAATTTATTCCTACGTGGTATAGTCCCCCTGATAGGCTTTCAAAGCACAACCGTAGAATATCAACGCAATAGCCGTCATGCAGGGAAAAGTAAATACCCTTTAGCTAAAATGATAGCTTTTGCCTTGGAAGGTATAACTTCTCTTTCTATAAAACCAATTCGCATAATAACTACTATAAGTTTGTTAATATTATTAGTCAGTGTTGTAATGTTCATCAAGATATTAGCTGACTACTTTACCGGAAATGTCATAGTTGGATGGGCCAGTACGACAGCATCCATATGGTTTCTTGGTGGACTTCAAACCTTTGCAATAGGAATCATAGGAGAATACATAGGAAAAACCTATCTGGAAACTAAAAAACGTCCCAGATTTATCGTAGAATCAGTTTTGTTGGATGACGAATAAAATACTTACACTGTTGCAAACTCCAAAGCTTTGTTGTCTTTTTTTGAAAAAGGATTTAATTTGCTCACTTGCGGGACAATAAAATTTATGGCAGATGCCATAATTTCCAGAGACGCCGATCTAACTTTTGAGCATTCTCCATCAAAAGCGACAACTGTTTCACGTCCAGTTTTTATTTTGATCTTTTTACATCTAGTGTATAGTAATATATCTTTTAAATTTTCATTTTGTAAATGCTCACCTTTTTTATATATCCCTATCACTTTTGCAAATTTTATACGACTTATTTTTTTTACAAGGACAATATCTAAAAGTCCATCGTCTAATTTTGCCTCTGGTGCTCCTTTATATCCGCCACCATAAAATCGGCCGTTTGCAACTAATGCCATCATAAATTCACCACTGATTTTTCTATTATCATCAATAATAACATCCATAGGAACACCAAAATGGCTGAAAACACATTTAGCGACCGACATATTGTAAGCCATTGACCCTGATACAAATGGCAAATTCCTGAATTTTGCCATTTCCATAGCAACCTTGGCATCTAAACCTAAAGCACATTGATTTAGTGCATATCTTCCATTTTCTGATTTTATAACGTCAACTTTCCGAGATAATCCGTGTATCTGTGCTTCCACATTTCTAAACAAAGCTTCATTAACTGAAAAATCACGTATGTAATCATTTCCAGAACCAAATGGGAATATTCCAATTTCTACTTTATCAAAGCCCACAACACCCTCAACTATTTCATGAAGGGTACCATCTCCACCAAAACCATATATTCTAACTTCCGTATTTTTCTTTGCTTCGTTATTGGCTATTTTTGTTGCATGACCACGGTATTCAGTTTCGTAAATTGCATATTTTATGTTATTCTCTTTGCAATATTTCTTCAAATAAGAAATATAAACTTTTGCGATTTCATGTCCACCCGACACAGGGTTAACAATAAATATATATTTCATCCATTGTCTCCTTTTAAAAACTTTGTTACTTTACTAATTATTGTAGATAGGCATATGCGTAACATTTTTTCATACCATTGTAAAGTTTACGTTTTTTTGTTGCACGCTCACCATATATTTCCTCAAAATTTTCCTCTGATGTGATAACACAAACTTTCTTTAAATTGCTTTTTCTAAAGCGTTCAGCCATAGCAGTGTACAGCTTATTGGTATAATCTTTATCACCCAAACGCTGACCATACGGTGGATTTGTTACTATCAACGCATTATCATGATAGTTTGAAAAATCACTGATATTTCTTTTCTTAAAAAATATATAGTCACCTACATTAGCTCTTTTTGCATTTTCACTTGCCAATCTCAAAGAATACTCATCAATATCAAATCCAAAAGCCTTGAAAGATTTATCAGATTTTCTTAAACTTATTGCTCTTTCTCTCTCTTCTTTCCATGGAGAAAATACACTGTCTTTCCATGTTTCACATACAAAATTTCTATTTAAGCCAGGAGCAATATTTAAAGCTTTCATGGCTCCTTCAATAAGTATTGTACCGCTACCACAAAATGGATCTATCAATACTGAGTCATCATAAACACGTATAAAGTCAATCAAAGCGGAAGCCAAAGTTTCTTTAATCGGAGCTTTGGTAAAATTTTCTCTATATTTGCGTTTGTGCAAACCTTCACCACAGATATCTATCATCAGAATTATCTTGTTCTTCAAAATATTAAATCTTATTAATTTTAAATCCCCTGTTTGCTCAAACCAAGATATATTATATTTTTCATTTAAGCGCGCAGCAACAGCCTTTTTGATTATCGAGCGACAGCTTACCATGCTTCTAAGTTCAGATTTTAATAAATTTCCCTTTATCGGAAAAGCGTCCATTTTGCCTATATAATTTTCCCAAGGTAAAGATTTAACAAAATCAAACAGCTCTACAAAAGTATGAACTTCAGAACTTCCTATATGTAAAAGAATCCTTTCAGAAAATCTAGACCAAAGTAAACAGCGAATCATTGTTTTGTAGTCAGCTTTAAAAAACACCTTGGCATTATCTGCTCTCACTTCCTGTGCACCGAAAAACTTTAGTTCATTCTTTACCATTCCTTCGATACCCATAAGACTCGTAGCTACAAAATCATACATAATAATCACACTTACCAACAAATAAAATTATCATCTTCTTGCATTGTAGCAAATATTAAATACACCTACAATATTCTTTTTGCAGGTATATTTACACATATATTTTTCTGGATTTTATTAAATTAATTCAACTATTATTTTACCTGGATTTGATTATTAACGTCTTACAGTACTAACATACTGTGCTATGTTTGCGCGTGCAAATCTTTATTCCCTTGCCATCGCCGGTCAAAAAACTTTTTTATAGCCTTGATACAGGTGGATTTAGAAAAATTAGCATAAAAACAATAAAATATTCGCTAATTTGGAATGAGCGTATGTGTAAAATAGTTAATTTATCATTATACGGACTAAATAAAAATCTTTTGTCCAGAGATTTATGAATTCTCTAGCTTCCAGTAACTCTCTAGTTAATAAATTGGTAACAAACGAAGTAGATTAATATTGTAATATATATTCAAATTGATACGGGAGGGAATTTACCATGGATAATAATTATGATCCTTTTTTAGGGGAAGAAAAAGAGAACGAAGAAAATAAACCAAATATGGATAACGATAACAGTAGTAACTATATGGGGACGAATTTCCTGTGGCCGTCACGTTCTGAGAACACTGATAGCGTTGATAATGCTCCGAAACATGAAGTAGCAGATGAGCCAAGCAAAAATATGTTCACAGGGACATATGTAAGTACTAGTCAAAATGAAGCTGGAACAACAAATATACCATCATATGTGAATAATACCAGTACTCAGCAAGACATAGCTGTAACTCCAAAGTACACACAGATTAAAAGTCCTAAATTTTCACCTTTGCCGAAAGAAAAGGGAGAGAATAAAAACAAAAATAAATCCAAATTACTTGTATTATGTGTTATTTTGTCACTGATTTTTGGTGCAGTTGGGGGCTATTTTTCAAATAGCCTATTTGGTGGAAATAGCATAGTATACAAAACGGCTGAAGGCACAGATACTAATGGCAGCGATCCTGCTGGGAATGGAAAAACTTTATCAGAGGTCATAGACGCTGTTTCAGGCAGTGTTGTAGAGATAACCACCGAAAGTGTACGCACAGGTAACTACATTAACCAGTATGTAACAGAAGGGGCAGGTAGTGGAGTAATAATAAGCAGTGATGGTTATATTGTTACGAATAACCATGTTGTAAGTAATGCGAACAAGGTTACGATACGAACTAAAAATGGTGAAAGCTATACAGCTAGTGTCAAAGGAAGCGATAGCAATAGTGACGTAGCTTTGCTAAAAATCGATGCGAAAAATTTGACGGCTGCGGTGATAGGCGATTCATCTACACTAAAGGTCGGTGATACCGCTATAGCCATAGGTAACCCCTTAGGGCAACTTGGTGGAACAGTCAGTACTGGTATAGTAAGTGCTTTGGACAGGGAAATAGAGATAAGTGGAACTAAGATGAATCTCCTACAAACAGATGCTGCTATAAACCCCGGTAATTCCGGTGGAGGTTTATTTAATGAAAACGGTGAACTTATAGGTATAGTAGTAGCTAAATCAAGCGGTGAATCTATAGAAGGTTTAGGTTTTGCTATTCCAGTAGGGGATATAACAGATGTTATAAAAGATATATCGGAGTTCGGATATGTAAAGGGTAGGCCATGGTTAGGTGTTACTCTGATAGACGTTAGTGACGCACAGACAGCTTGGCAATATGGTGTCGGTAAATACGGTGTGTATGTGTACAGTGTTTCTGATGGTTCAGGAGCAGCTAAGGCTGGATTAAAGTCAGGTGATTTAATTCAAGCTATTGATAATGAATCAGTTTCAAATTCCAGCGAAGTTAAGGCTGCCATTCAAAAACATAAGGTCGGCGAAACAATTACTCTTTCCATAGTGAGAGATAATATGCAACAACAAATAGAGGTCACTCTCTCAGAGAGCAACCCCAATCTTAGTTCGTTACCAACACAGCAAAACTCCAATCAACGCTAAATCTAGTGTTGTTTCAAAGCTAATATCAAAGCAGAGCGCGCAGATATAGCACAACTATTACCTTGTATTTCGTAGAGCTCTTCAGTTCCGGCAGTATTGGCATTTGCCAGTACTGCCCATTTTTTAACCTTAGCCAAATCATCAGCTATTTCGAAAGTTATATTTTTTTCAGAGTTTGAGCTATTAAAAGCTATAGCTAATATTGGACCCGGATTATCAGAATTTTTTGTTATAGTATAAGCAATCAGGCTGTCATCATAAGTATTGCTAAATTTTATATTAATAGCTGAAAGAGTATCAGCGTTTCTTAGCACGGAGTATTTTTTCCTGATTTTTATCAGACCTTTGTAATATTCTACAAGCTCGGAATATTCTCTCAGACGTGACCAATCCAGAGCGTTTAAATGAGCAGGAGCATTGTAGCTATTAGAATTGCCATATTTTGTCCTGGCAAATTCTTCTCCAGCCTGCCAAAATGGTATGCCCTGCGAAGTTATAACTATAGCAGCAGCTAATTTATTCATAGCAATTATGTCATCGTATTTTTGCTCGTAGCCTATGCCGCTTTTTGTTGCTAATACTAGCTTGTCATACAAAGTAAAATTATCATGACAGGAAACAAAATTTACAACTTGCGAAGGGCATTTAGCAAAATACAAATACCTGTCATCACCTAAATTAATGTTTTGGCCTAAAATTGCAGATTTAAGGGATTGAGTATTGTTAAAATCACCTTCTACATAGCCTACACTTTCAACTCTGTTTTGTATTTTTCCGGCAACACTATTACGCATCTCATCGTTAAACACGGCAATCCTGTCATCTAGCAAATGTATATTATTTTTTGTGCACATATCTATGCCTTCGTCTTGGCTGGTAGGTAAAGCAGACCAAGGTTCACCGTACATTAATATGCCCTTACCATTGTCAAGCAAATCAAGCTCAGAGCGAATTTGATTTATAGTTTCAGTATCATGAATTCCCATCAAGTCGAATCTGAATCCATCTATATGGTATTCTTTCACCCAATATTTAACAGAGTCTATCATATATTTTCTAAACATTGCTCTTTCGCTGGCTGTTTCGTTCCCACAGCCTGAGGCATTAGCTAATTTCCCTTTATAGTGCCTATAGTAATAGCCTGGTACAGTTAAATTAAATGCGGAGTCTTCATTTTGGAAAGTATGATTATACACAACATCCATTATTACGCCTATGCCCTCTTCGTGTAAAGACTGCACCATTTGTTTGAATTCTTTTATCCTGACAGCACCATTTAATGAATCGCTAGAGAAGTAGCCCTCTGGAACATTGTAACTTTTTGGATCGTATCCCCAGTTGTAAAGCTCTTTATCTTTTGAGGACTCATCTATACTAGCAAAGTCGAAACAGGGCATAAGATGTACATGAGTAATACCAAGCTCTTTTAAATAGGCTAGACAAGTTTTATGCTCGCCTTGTTTATCTACGCTTGTATTTTTTTCTGTAAATGCTAAGAATTTTCCGCGGTTTTCCTCACTGATACCAGAATTAGCTAAATATGAAAAATCCTTAATACCTACTTCCCAGATGATGGCGTCGGTTTGATTTTTGCATCTCACAGGCTTGTCATTTTCCCAGTTTCCAGGGTTAGTATCTGCAAGGTCTACCACCATAGCCCTATTACCATTGGCGCCTGTTGCTTTTGCGTATATATCAACAGTTTCAAAGGTAACACTGTCTATTGTTACAAGGTAAGTGTAATAAGTGTTTTTTAAATCTGAGTTTATTTTTATTTCCCATACAGTGTCTTTGTTGGTACGCATGTTCATTACACCTAACTCTTTAGCTCCAGTCTCAGTGTCACTTCCATTTGAGTAAAGTTTAAGCTTTACTTTCTGTGCAGTTGGGGCCCATAGCTTAAATACTGTGAAATCTTTGCTGTATGTTGCGCCTAAATCCTCACCCATATAAGCATATTTATCGAGCTCTTTATAGTCTAGCGAACTTCTAAGCCCCAATAAAGCTATAACTTCTTCTGGAGAATTCACAGAATCTACGAGTCTGCCACCGTCGGCTAAGTCATACACAAAAATAATATCTTTGTCTTTTTTTAGTTCAAATTCACTTGTGCTGATTTTGCCGCTTATTAAAAAATCGCTAAATGAGCAAGTGTAAGAATGTTTACCTGCAGGAAACCACTCATATAGAGCATATAAATCGTGGCTTATCTGATGGAATACTCGTTTTTCTAGGACTGGTTTTCTGTTTATCGTTCCAAAAAGCTTTATATCCGGTGAAAAGCTTTTCATATCCATCAATTTATTGTCCGGTAAGTGCAGGTAGAAATTCGGTGTGATAACTGAATTTTTACTTATTTTTCTAACCGTATCAACATATACGGAGAAATCTTTTGTCCCTGCTGGTAACTGCACAGAAATATTTGAACCGTCGCTCATACCCAAAGATTTTTCCCAAGAATTATTAAAAGCTATCTTGTACCTCAATACAAACGGTTCTAAAAGCACCTTTTTGAACTCAAATTTTTTGCAAAAAACTCCGCCGCCCATGTATTCTAGCTGTGCAAAATATTCGCAAGGATTCCAATTTGCAATTCTATTTTCTAAGTATTCATGGCTAAAAGTTTCAAGTTCCCCAGCCCAGGTAGCTGAATGTATGAATAAATGGCTGTCGTTTATAGAATCAAAGATGCCTTTATTATCATCGTTAATCTTAAAATCAGTCTTGGTTCCATTAGGAAAATATCTAACATGAAGTATAGTTTCTTTGTCTGAAAATACAGCATTTGTTTTTAACTGTATACCGTTCAAGTATACACTGTATTCGTTACGGCCTGAGTAAATTTTAAAACTATGTTCATACATGCCACCATAATACGGTTGCATAAGTATTCTTTTGTGAGAAGCAAAACATATTTCAACACGAGGAACCATAAAAACCTCCACAATTTTGTCATTTTATTACTATTATAAAAAAATCGCACCCAACATATGAGTGCGACATATTGTCATCAATAGTGTGGTGCGGATGACAGGAATTGAACCTGCACGAGATAGCTCACCAGAACCTAAATCTGGCGCGTCTGCCAGTTCCGCCACATCCGCAAAAGAACCAGACTACCAACAACTTTTATAGTTTAGCATATCTATTTATAAATTTCAAACAGGGATGCCTCTATGCAAACGGATCATCCGGATCATCCGGATCAAGCGCATCCAAGCTTATCTCTGGTTTATTTTCGGGAACGCTTTGCATTCTCAGCCTATTCCTTAATTCCATTTCAGCCTTTGCACCTTCTAAAATTATATCTGTAAGTTTATTCACCATAGCTTCAGCTATTTTTGCTGCACTTTTAGCTTCATTTACTTCCTTTTCGGCTTTTTCTACTTCTTTTGTTATTGTTTCTATTTCTCTTTCTATTTTTTTCTGTTTACATATTGCTTCTTTTGATTCCTCTTTTATTTTTTCACATATGACGTCATACTCATGACTAATATATTTAATCTCTCTTTCTGACAAAGGTCCATTAAATTTTTCTTTGGTAGCAGCCAGACGTTCATCTAACTTAATCTTAACTTCTTTTTCTGCCTTTTGAAATTCACGCAATTCGCTTTCCGTTTTTAATAATTTTGTTTTTAATTCATTCATTTTTGTTTTTGCTTCTTCTACCGCGCATAGTGCTTTTTCTGCCTCCACTGTACAGACTGGCAATTCTTTACGAGCTTTTTCTCCTGCTTTTATTTTCTCTTCAACTCCTAATTCTTTTACTAATTGTTGCCTTCTAGCTTCTGTTTGCCTTATAGCTTCTGCTCGCCTTATAGCTTCTGCTTTTCTTTCTTCTCTTTCTCTTTCTGCTCTTTCTCTTGCTTCTCTTTCTGCTCTTTCTCTTTCTAATCTTTCTCTTTCTGCTCTTTCTCTTGCTTCTCTTTCTGCTCTTTCTCTTGCTTCTCTTTCTACTCTTTCTCTTGCTTCTATATCTGCCGCATGAGCCAGTATAAAGTCAGCCAACACATTCTTTTCATCTTCTTCTAAAGCTTTTCTTGTCGTCAATATATTCCATAGTCCTTGATCAGCATGCTTTTCCATAACATAGAGTACATCTGTTGATGCCATATTTTTTAACTCATCAGATGCATCTTCTCTATCTCGTACAGCCTTCACTATACTGAACACATTTTCAAGCATGTCGTATCTTACAATATAGCCTTCTTTAATTCCTGCACCAGAAAGTGCCCCATCAAATTCAACCAAAATTCCTGCACCAGAAAGTGCCCCACTATATTCAACCAAATTAGATAACAGTGTCTTATCTGAATTTCCATTAATCAGCTTGATTCCTTCGCGAGCACTACTTTCATTATATCTGGCGTCCAAGAGGTTGAACAGATAATCAGAGTCACAAATTCGATCGACTTTAACTTCTTTACCTCCATCCATTAAAGCTACAGTATTAAAGCCTTTATTTGGATCAATATAAAAAATAGACTTTTCTTCGAATTTTACATTATGTTTTTGAATCGTATTAACCGTTAGTACCTGGCCACGATAATTTGTGTCCCTTTCATCTACAAAATGCAAATTTCCTTCTTCATCTCTGTTGCTGTGTAAAGCTAAAATTTCAACTGATCTCTCAGCAAAAGTAGATCCATATGATTCTCCATCTTCTCTTCCCATTATAGAGTTCATTATTTCTGACTCTATTTCATAAATCCTTCCCGCCAATCTAACGTTGTATCCTTCCTCAAGGCGAAATTCATTTGATCCTTTAGCTCCGTATATAGCTCTAAGATATGCGTTTATTACATCTTTTAGAGCTTTATCATTCCGTCTTATACCTGCTTTCTCTCTTTCTGCCGCCATAGCAGCAATTTCACTAACGAAAGCATTAGCAATTGCTGCATCTTGTTCTGTACTTCGTTCTGTCTCTTCTGCTTCAAGCATTTCGTCTAAACTCTTTCCTAAGCGTCTACTCATTGCATCTCCCAACGCTTTATGATGCCTAGCTGCTACCAGTCCAGTTTCAGCCAGTCCATGTTCCATTTCTTTGACACTTTTTACTACAAGGGACATCCTAATACCTCCAGCTACTTGCTCTAGCTGCTCAAGGCTCAAGATGCTTGCATCTGATGTTTCATTTTTTCTTTCGTATGCAAGCTTTATCGCATCTAAATCAGCAGAACCTACCTCGTAGCCCAGAATTCTAAATTGCTCAATCGCTTCTTCTTTGTCTCTAAATTCTATGAGTAAATCTATTTCCTTTTTGCTTAAGCCACCCAAACCTTTGGACAAAATTTTCCCAGCCATCTCAAAAGCCTCCTAAGTATAAATAAAA
>JAZUOT010000033.1:0-17257 GCA_045604805.1 Acutalibacteraceae bacterium
TATTTCGCAAGGCTCTATTTTTATTCCATGCTCGCCTAAATAACTCCTTAATTCAGCTTCATCTCGACATTCCTCTATTTCTTTATGTATCGTTTGCTTGTTCATTTCCTATTACCTCAAATAAATTTAAAATAATTTTCCCAAAATACCAATCCTAATTTTATATTCTACATTAGAATAATTTTTCTTGTCAAGGGCGTGATTTTTATGTCTTTGACTACTTCGTTGTGGAAATATTAGAATTAAACTTTTAAAAGTCATCAAATTATTATATAATCCATAGAGATGAATATATTTGATAGGATTGCTGTTTATGACCATTAATAAAAAGAGTACTGACAAAAAGAAAGAATCCTCTAAAAAAAATAATAATATTCATTCTGGGCATAGGGCCAGAATCAAAACTAAATTCCTCGCTAACGGCTTCGAAAATATGCTTGATTATGAAATTTTAGAGTTATTATTATTTTATTCAATACCGTACAAAGATACTAATGTCATAGCACACAATTTAATAAATACCTTTGGTTCTATATCGTCCGTACTTGATGCCTCTGTGGAAAATTTGACAAATATCGATGGAATAACTCAAAATAGTGCTGTTTTGATAAAGATGATACCTCAGCTTGCTAGTGCCTACAACATTGATAAACATGATAAGAGTAGAACATTTTGTGTGCAAGAAGCTTGTAGTATGTTTTTGGACAAATATATAGGCGTAATAAATGAAACCGTATATCTGGCCCTTATAAATTCTTATGGTCGACTTATTTACATGGATAAAGTTGCAGAGGGAAACTTAAACAAGAGTTACATCTACATGAGAAAACTAGTTTTAACAGCTTTGCAGCACAACGCTCAGTATGCCATTTTAGCCCATAATCATCCTAGTGGCGTAGCAATGCCATCCTCATCTGATGTCGAAACAACCCAAAAAATAAAAAAAATTTTGTCTGAACTAAATGTTACTTTGGTGGACCATATAATTATTGGCAATGGAGAAGCTGTTTCGCTGAAGAGCAGTGATATGTTCAAAAGTATATTTAACACAGACTAGGAAGGTATTTAAAAATGGGAGTTTTTGATGATTTAAAGCAAAGAGGATTTATTGCCCAGCTTACTAACGAAGAAAAAATCAAAGATTTACTCAATAATCATAAAATTAAATTCTACATTGGATTTGATCCGACAGCCGACAGCTTGCATGTTGGTCACTTCGTGCAGGTCATGGTTATGGCACATATGCAAAAAGCTGGCCACATTCCTATAGCACTATTTGGTGGAGGGACTGGCATGATTGGGGATCCTTCTGGGAAATCTGATATGAGAAAAATGCTTATAACAGAAGAGATAAATCGCAATATAGAAAGTTTTAAAAAACAGATGTCTGCATTAGTGAATTTTGATGATGGTAAAGCTATAATGGTCAACAATGCTGACTGGCTTTTAAATTTAAATTATATAGAATTCCTCCGTGAAATAGGAGTTCATTTTTCTGTAAATAGGATGTTAGCCGCTGAATGTTACAAACAGAGAATGGAAAGAGGTCTGACCTTTTTTGAGCTAAACTATATGATAATGCAAAGCTATGATTTCATGATGCTCAATAAAAATTATGATTGCATTATGGAACTGGGTGGAGACGATCAGTGGAGTAATATCATAGGTGGAGTTGAGCTTACAAGAAGAGCTAGACAAAAAGAAGTATATGGTATGACGTTTAAGTTGCTTACTACATCTGAAGGTAAAAAGATGGGTAAAACTGAAAGTGGTGCTGTATGGCTAGATCCTGAAAAAACAACTCCATACGATTTCTACCAATATTGGAGAAATGTAGACGATAACGACGTAATAAATTGCCTGAAGTTGCTTACATTCTTGCCTTTGGAACAAATACAAGAGTATGAAAAATTAGATGGTAGTAAGTTGAACAAAGCTAAAGAAATATTGGCCTATGAGGTAACAAAGCTTATACATGGTTCAGATGAAGCTGAAAAGGTCCAAAAAGCGGCAAAAGCCTTGTTCGGTTCCGGAAATGATTCTAGTGCGATGCCCTCAACAACTTTATCGAAAGATGTACTTGATGATGGGAAAATTTCAATAATATCATTACTTAGCTTAAGTAAGCTGGTATCTTCAACAAGTGAAGCCAGAAGACTCATACAGCAAGGTGGCATAAGAATAGATGAAGAAAAGGTTAACGACATCTCAAGGAATGTCACGATAGCAGAATTTGATAAAGGTTATGTGATGATAAAAAAAGGCAAAAAAGTTTTTCATAAAATAATTTTAGAATAGGGGCAATTATGAGACTTGATAAATATCTAAAAGTATCAAGAATAATAAAACGCAGAACTGTCGCAAGTGATGCCTGTAAGGCCGGTAAGGTTTTAGTTAATTCTAAACCAGCTAAATCAGGTTTAGAACTAAAAATAGGGGATATAATTGAAGTCTGTATTCCTGGTAAAAATATAAAGGTTAAAGTAGTTAGTTTTCGCGAAACTATAAAAAAAGAAGACGCAGCGCTTATGTATGAAATTATAAGTTAAGGTATATTGCTGATTTTTTGAGAAGTAATATGATTTGTAATCAGCAAGTCGTGTGTTCAAGTTCATCTGCCAGCTTTACATTTAATATTTTGAAGATGAAAGGAAATGTTTATGGAAAATTTTGGAGAAATATTAGAGAGTGTCGTCAATAAATTTTCAACCACAGAGCGATACATCTAATCTGTAATGCAGCAATAAAGGAATTAACATTTTTAGCATAACGAGTGGCAATGCCGCGCCATTTTTTGAGATGCAAAAAAGCATTTTCAACAATATGCCAAAGCTTATAAATATCTCTGTCGTAATCACGCTGAACTTTGCGGTTTTTCTTGGGAGGAATTACTGGGGGGCATACCTGCCTGAAAAGCGTATTCGATAATAGCATTTGTATTATACCCACGGTCTGCTAACAAATATTCGGCACGAAAATTTTCGATTAGTGATTGTGCAACTGAGCAATCCGCAACGGTAGCGTCTGTGACAATAAATCGCACCGGCATACCACAAGCATCCACGGCCAGATGTATCTTCGTATTGAGCCCCCTTTTGTGCGTCCCATTTCCTGGTTCCCTCCTTTAGTCCCAGTTGCATCGGGATGCACTTTAACGTGACTGGCATCAATCATCAGCCATTAATAATCAGCATCATACATCAATTCGTTTAATATATTTTCCCAGATCCCTTTGTCTCTCCATCAGCAGAATCGGCGATGAACATTTTTCCAATGACCATATTCCGAAGGCAAGTCTCTCCAAGGTGCTCCTGTCCGCAATATCCAGAATGCTCCGTTAACGAATTGTCGAGTATCTTTTGCATTTCCACCTCTTTTTCCTTTTTCTCCTATTGCATGTGGCCTGATTCTTTCCCAAGCTTTGTTGCTCATATCGTGTCGGAATAATTCTTTGTTCATTTCGAGGCCTGCCTTCATTTTTTATTCTTATAATATCATATCATATTTTTATTGACGACACGCTCTAGGACAGAAATTGCAATAGCAAGTTCTGAAAATTAATTTTTTATTGATAACTATCAAAGAGTTACTGTTATCTTTTCTGTCTGTGTGCAAAGAATTTTTCGATTTCTGATATAAACATAGGAGAGATAGAAAGAATCGCTACAATCATCCATTGTTCAAAATTCAAACAAACGCATTTAAATATAGAAGCCAGGGCCGGAATAGTTATAACTGAAACTTCCAAAATCAGGCAAATAAAGACCGACAATAATAACTTTTTGTTGCTTAGTAAACTTGTCTTAAATATACTCTGTTCGCTTCTAACATCAAAAACATGAATAAGTTCTGAAATACTTAGAACCGCAAAAGCCATAGTTCTGCCTATCATTGGTTCATAGGCCAAGTTGATATCAAAGAATCTGGCTCCTATAACAAAAGCTAACAGAGATATAGAGCCTATAAATAGGCCTTCTATTAACATATTGTATCCAACCCCTCCAGAAAACAAACCTTCACTGCGTTTCAAAGGTTTTCTGTCCATAATATTTGCTTCTGCAGGTTCACTACCTAAAGCCAAAGCTGGCAAAGAATCTGTTACTAAATTTACCCAAAGTAGCTGTATAGCTAGAAGAGGTATAGGCATACCAAATATAGAAGCTATTAATATTAGAAGTATCTCACCGACATTGCAAGAAACTAAAAATCTTACCGTCTTTTTTATGTTATCAAAGATTCCTCTACCTTCATGTACAGCTTTTACTATTGTCGCAAAGTTGTCATCGGTCATTATCATATCGGCGGCACTTTTTGCCACATCTGTACCGGTTATTCCCATAGCACAACCTATATCAGAAGCTTTAAGTGCCGGAGCATCATTAACACCGTCGCCTGTCATGGAAACTACTGCACCATGGCTTTGGAATGCTTTTACTATGCGGACTTTGTGTTCTGGAGAAACACGTGCAAATACGGAATATTTAAATATATCTTTTTCTAGCTCGCTTTGGCTTATATTTTCTAGTTCTTCGCCAGTTATTGCCTTTTCCTTATCCCCTAATATCAAAAGCTCACGAGCTATAGCCTTAGCTGTTAATATGTGGTCACCAGTTATCATTACAGGTTTTATTCCTGCTCTTAAACATTCTTTGACAGCGGCTTTAGCTTCTGGTCTTGGCGGATCTATCATGCCTACCAAGCCTACAAAAGTAAGACTTTCCTCTAAACCCTTATCGTTACTAGGACAACTATCTATGTCTTTATAAGAAACTGCAAGTACTCTCAATGCTTTTTCAGCCATTTCTTTGTTTTCTGCTGTTATTTTGTTTTTCACAGAGGCTGTAAGCTCTTTATATTCTGAGTTTTCAATATAACCCGAGCAAAGGGACAATAAAACATCCGGAGCGCCTTTTGTTATAACTCTGTACTTACCATTTGCCAAAGCATGTACAGTAGTCATCAGCTTTCTATCTGAATCAAAAGGCAGTTCGTATACTCTTTTATATTGCTCTTCTAAAAGAAGCTTATCTTCATTATTTTTGTAAGCAGCTATAACAAGTGCTGTTTCCGTAGGATCTCCTAGCGATTCTACTTTTTCTCCTTGTTTATTTAAACTCGCATTATTACACAAGGTGGCATATCTCAGTATTTCACGAGCTGCATCACTTTTTTCATAAACCACACCACTCTGATTTCTAAGCTCTGTAACAGTCATCTTATTTTGTGTGAGGGTACCAGTTTTGTCAGAACAAATGACATTAGCACTGCCTAAAGTTTCTACCGCCGGCAAATTACGTATTATCGCTCTGTTTGCCGCAAGTTTGCGAACACCCACAGCTAAAACTATCGTAACAACTGCAGGTAGACTTTCTGGAATAGCTGCAACAGCAAGACTTACCGACGTCATAAACATTTCCAAAAATCCTTTGCCTTGCAATATACCTAAAGCAAAAATGACAACACATATAACCATAGCAGCTATTCCCAAATATTTTCCTGTCTGGGCAAGTCTTTTCTGTAATGGTGTCTGTGGAGAATCTTCATCATTTATCATATTTGCAATATGACCTACCTGTGTGTTCATACCCGTATCAGTCACAACGCAAACAGCATTACCAGTACTTATGCTGCATGAGGAAAATAGCATATTATTTCTATCTCCAAGAGGGGTATTTTCCCTATTTATTTTCTCAGAGTTTTTCTCAGAAGGTACAGATTCACCAGTAAGTGATGACTCTTCACTGCTAAGATTGCTACAACTTAGAATTCTAGCATCAGCAGGCACAAAATCTCCTGCTTCGAGAATAATTATATCCCCTGGAACTAGTTCCTCTGAATCTATTTTTATCTCTTTTCCATTTCTACGAACACGGGCCTTCGGCGCAGAAAGTTTTTTCAAAGCATCTATTGCTTTCTCGGCTTTGCTTTCTTGCACTACGCCTATTATGGCGTTCATGACAACTATGGCCAAAATTATAATGGAATCAATATAATCACTTGTTTTTTCTACATAGGCTGTTATTGCAGAAATAAGAGCCGCTACCAACAATATCAAAATCAAAAAATCTGCAAACTGGGCAAAAAACTTAGATATAAAAGACTTTTTCTTTTTTTCTGCAAGCTTGTTTTTTCCCGACTTTGCTTGTCTTTCTATCACTTGAGCAGACGTAAGCCCTGTTTTTTCATTACTTTTTAGTTCCTGTAGAACCTTATCAATGCTTAAATTATACCACTGCAAAATATACACCACCATTATTTCATTGTATTTGTAAAAAACACCTATGTATTTTAATTCTCATAGAATATCTACAGAACTGCTAACTTAAAACATAAACATTTATGCGTGGAGGCAAATATGAACATACTTACATCGATTATATTAGCTGCCAGCCTCAGTTTTGATGCTTTTGGTATAGGTTTGTCATATACATTAAGAAATATATCAATAGGGAAAAAATCAAAATTTATAATCGCGACAGTAGCATTTATTATTACTTCTATAGCATTAGTCATAGGAAAAGCTATGGGAAGTTTTTTATCAGAAAACTTTGCCAGAATGTTATCCTTTGTATTACTTTTTTTACTGGGTATCTTTACAATTATATCGGCATTACCGAGAAAAAGAAATAGAAATATAGATAAACCTGTCAGAGCTTTCCAGAAAAACATAGTTTTAAAACATTTAGGGCTTACTGTAAAAATAATAAAAAATCCTACTTTCATAGATTTAGATAATTCCAAAAAAATTGAATCTCTCGAAGCTATGTACTTAAGTTTAGCACTTTCCTTAGATGCTTTTGCTGCCGCACTTAGTATATCATTTATGAAGTCCTGCTTACTGTATTTTCCTCTTTTGGCCTGCTTATTTCAATTATTATTTATCCAACTGGGAAACTTTATCGCTAAAAAAATACAAAGCAAAATCAATTGCGAATTAAAGCTATTTTCACTAATATCAGGGGTTATATTGATACTATTAGCTTTGAGTAAATTAAGCTAAAAACTAGAAGAGAGCATCCCTGCTTACTTGCAGAAATGCTCTCGTACAAGCTAATATGCTTTTAATTATTCGTTGATAGAAACAACAACGCCTGAACCAACCGTACGGCCACCTTCACGGATAGCAAAACGCAAGCCTTCTTCAATAGCGATAGGAGTGATAAGCTCAACATCCATATCTACGTTGTCACCAGGCATACACATTTCTGTGCCTTCTGGTAGGCTGATAACGCCAGTAACGTCAGTTGTTCTGAAGTAGAACTGTGGACGGTAGTTATTGAAGAATGGAGTATGACGGCCACCTTCGTCCTTGGTCAAAACATAAACTTGACCCTTGAACTTTGTATGTGGGTGAATTGTTCCTGGTTTAGCAAGAACTTGACCACGCTTGATGTCTTCTCTCTGAACACCTCTTAGAAGAACACCGATGTTGTCTCCTGCTTCAGCATAATCGAGAAGTTTACGGAACATTTCGATTCCTGTTACAACTACTTTTCTGCTTTCTTCTTTTAGACCAACGATCTCAACTTCTTCAGAAAGCTTCAACATACCTCTTTCAACTCTACCAGTAGCAACAGTACCGCGACCTGTTATAGTCATAACGTCTTCAACAGGCATTAGGAATGGCTGATCTGATTTACGCTCAGGAGTTGGGATATACTCATCAATAGCGTCAACCAATTCTTTGATACATTTGTATTCGTCAGCTGCCGGATCTGTTGATGAAGACTCAAGAGCAGTTAATGCTGAACCTCGGATGATTGGTGTATCATCACCTGGGAATTCATACTCATTAAGAAGTTCACGTACTTCCATCTCTACGAGATCTAGAAGTTCTTCGTCGTCAACTTGGTCGCATTTGTTCATGAATACAACAATATAAGGAACGCCAACCTGACGTGAAAGAAGAATGTGTTCTCTTGTCTGAGGCATTGGGCCGTCAGCAGCAGAAACAACTAAAACACCGCCGTCCATCTGAGCAGCACCTGTGATCATGTTTTTAACATAGTCTGCGTGGCCGGGGCAGTCAACGTGAGCATAGTGACGCTTATCTGTCTCGTACTCAACGTGAGCTGTGTTAATTGTGATTCCACGCTCTCTCTCCTCTGGAGCCTTGTCTATATTAGCATAATCTTCAAACAAAGCCTTACCTAGTAAGCTCAAAAACTTTGTAATTGCCGCTGTTAATGTTGTTTTACCATGGTCAACGTGACCAATGGTACCAATATTAACGTGTGGTTTACTTCTTTCAAATTTTTCCTTGGACATATTAGATCCTCCCTCTATTTATTAGAAAATATAAATCAACTACCAGACACTGTACATAGTGGTAATTTTAACAATTTAAATGCAAAAATGCAATAAAAATTAATCGCTATCTTTAGCCTTACCGGATATAAGTTTTTCAGCAATAGACTTTGGAACTTGATCGTAATTTGCAGGCTCCATAGAATATTGTCCTCTACCCTGCGTTTTTGAACGCAAATCAGTAGCATACCCGAACATTTCGGAAAGTGGAACTCTCGTATCAACCCTCTGAGTTCCCGGCATAGCTTCCATTCCAAGTACTGAACCTCTTCTTGAATTGATGTCACCTATTACATCTCCCAGGTATTCTTCAGGGATAATAACAGTAACTTTCATTATAGGTTCTAGCAGTACCGGATCAGCTTTTCGCATAGCATTCTTGAATGCCATAGAACCAGCTATCTTAAAGGCCATCTCTGATGAGTCAACCTCATGGTAAGAACCATCATAAAGTGTTACCTTAACATCGACTACATTATAGCCTGCCAAAACACCTGAAAGCATGGCATTGCGTATACCGTTATCAACGGCAGGAATGTATTCCTTCGGTATAGCACCACCAACAATTTTGTTGACAAACTCATAACCCTTGCCTGGATTGGGTTCAACCTGAATCTTAACATGACCATATTGACCATGACCACCACTTTGACGAGCATATTTCTCATCAACATCAGCGGGTTTGCGTATGGTTTCTTTGTAGGCAACCTGTGGCTTACCAACATTAGCTTCAACTTTGAATTCACGTAAAAGTCTGTCTACGATTATTTCAAGGTGGAGCTCACCCATACCAGCGATTATTGTTTGCCCTGTTTCTTCGTCAGTATAAGCCTTGAAAGTTGGATCCTCTTCTGCAAGTTTTGCAAGAGCTATACCCATCTTTTCCTGACCAGCTTTGGTCTTTGGCTCTATAGCTACGTGGATAACAGGTTCTGGAAACGTCATTGATTCCAGTACTACAGGATGCTTATCATCGCAAAGCGTATCACCTGTTGTAGTATTTTTAAGACCAACGGCTGCTGCTATATCACCAGAATAAACTGTTTCGATATCTTGACGGTGGTTCGCATGCATTTGAAGTATACGTCCTACTCTTTCTCTCTTATCTTTTGTAGAATTGTATACATTCGCACCAGAATTTAGCTTACCAGAATAGACTCTCATAAAAGCAAGCTTACCTACATATGGGTCAGTCGCAATCTTGAAAGCAAGAGCTGAAAATGGCTCTTCGTCACTAGACTTACGTTCAGTTTCTTCGCCTGTGTGAGTGTCTACACCTTTGATATTCGGGATATCAGTAGGTGCTGGCATATAATCAACCACAGCATCAAGAAGCTTCTGAACACCTTTGTTCCTGTATGATGTACCGCATATCACCGGAACCATAGTATTGGCTATAGTTGATTTCCTGATAGTCTTTTTTATTTCTTCTATTGAAAGCTCTTCGCCAGCCAGATATTTTTCAAGAAGTTCATCATCTTGTTCTGCGACGTGTTCTATGAGCTCAGCGCGGTATTTTTCGGCAAGTTCTTTCATATCCTCGGGTATTTCCTCGGTATGCATATCCTTACCCATATCGTCATAGTAAACTTCAGCCTTCATCTCAACTAAGTCTACTATTCCCTTGAATGTTTCTTCACGGCCTATAGGCAACTGTATCGGAACAGCATTACACTGCAGACGTTCCTTCATCATTGACACAACATTGTAGAAATCAGCTCCCATAATGTCCATTTTGTTAACATATGCCATTCTAGGAACTTTATACTTGTCGGCTTGACGCCAAACAGTCTCAGACTGTGGCTCAACGCCGCCTTTAGCACAGAATACTGTTACTGAACCATCGAGAACTCTCAAAGAACGTTCAACTTCCACAGTGAAGTCAACGTGCCCAGGTGTATCGATGATATTTATTCTGTGGTCTTTCCAGAAGCATGTTGTTGCTGCAGAGGTGATTGTTATACCTCTTTCCTGCTCTTGAACCATCCAGTCCATAGTAGCAGCACCGTCATGTACCTCGCCTAACTTGTGGCTTATACCGGTGTAAAACAATATGCGCTCTGTAGTTGTTGTCTTTCCTGCATCTATGTGGGCCATGATACCTATATTTCTAGTAAGTTCCAAAGAAACTTGTCTTGCCATATAGGAAATCCTCCCTTATTTGCTTTAATTTAACTCAAGCTTACCAGCGGAAATGTGCAAAAGCTTTATTAGCTTCAGCCATTTTGTGAGTATCTTCACGCTTTTTAGCTGCTCCGCCTAGACTATTGGTAGCGTCTATAATTTCTGCTGCAAGTCTTTCTTTCATGGTCTTTTCTGACCTTTTTCTTGAATAAAGTGTCAGCCAACGTAAACCTAATGTTTGACGTCTATCAGCTCTTACCTCGATAGGTACTTGATAAGTAGCACCACCGACACGACGAGCCTTAACTTCTAAAACAGGCATGATGTTCTCAAGCGCTGCTTTGAACACTTCTAAAGGCTCTTTACCTGTTTTCTTTTCTATAATGTCAAAAGCTGAATATACAATTTTTTGTGCGACACCTCTTTTACCGTCTAGCATGATATTGTTTATAAGACGTGTAACAAGTTTAGAATTGTACATAGGATCAGGTAAAACATCGCGTTTTACAACAGAACCTCTTCTTGGCATCTCTCTTCCCTCCTTCATAAATTACAATGATATCTTTGGTACTCGAAAGCAAAATCTAACTCCCGTGGGCCTAAAACACAGCTGACATAGATGTATATAGTATGCAGCGGCGCTTTATACGCAGCCCCATTTAGAATTTATAATTGCTTATTTCTTTGCACCCTTCGGCTTCTTAGTTCCATATTTGGAACGAGCCTTCATCCTGCCATTAACGCCTTGGGTGTCAAGAGTTCCACGAACTATGTGGTAACGCACACCAGGTAAGTCCTTAACACGACCACCACGTATAAGTACCACGCTGTGTTCTTGCAAGTTGTGTCCTACTCCCGGAATATAAGAGCTTACTTCTATTCCGTTTGAAAGTCTTACCCTAGCTATTTTTCTCAAAGCAGAGTTAGGCTTTTTGGGAGTGGCTGTCTTTACAGATGTGCAAACTCCACGTTTTTGTGGTGAATTCTTATCTGTAGCGACCCTCTTTTGAGAGTTCCAGCCCTTCAACAATGCAGGAGCTTTCGCTTTCTTTTCAGAAACTTCTCTTCCCTTGCGAACTAGCTGATTAAAGGTTGGCATACTACACCTCCTAAATGTAAATATTTTAGCTTTGGACTACACCAATGCCAGTATGGGAACATTGGCACAAATCTAGTATCCGTGAAAACCCACACCCATGCATTATAGCACTTGTACAAAATCACTGTCAAACAGCCTCCGTGAGGAAAAGATTGTAACATATAACGTTATACAATAGATGTGAGACCTGAAGGATAGAAAAAAGCGATTGCCTAATTTAGAATGTTAATCAGAAGAAAAAAACATAAAAAGGAAGGACAATCGCTATGGATAATATACAACAAATAAAGAGGTATATTCCACATAAACTTACAACTAGATATCATGCAGTAAAACTTTATCGGAGTGGTAACTGTAACGTTACAATAGATGTGAGACCTGAAGGATAGGAAAAAAGCGATTATTTCATTGATAGAACGTTAATCCAAGGGAAAATATGAACATAGAATACTTTAGGTATAAATTATGTATCTTTAGACTGCTAACGGTTCTGAATCCACAAATATCCGCCACACAAAGCGTATCCAGTCCAAGCTTTTGATGGTCCTATGCAAACAAGTTTAATATCCTTAATAAGCTAATAAGGCCCACTAATCCCTGGCATAATTGCAAAGTTGTCGCAGTAACCAAGAACGTTTCTACAATAATCTAAAGTTTTATAGCTACAATAACCTTAAATCACAGATTAAAAATTATTCATACCATTCTAAATAAAAATTCTATAACTGTGCTTAATTGGGCCAGCCCCATTCAAAAACGGATTTCTCTCCTGCAAAAATATTAACTCTTCTCTGATTAACATTTTTATTCTATCATTTTAGCCTTTTTATATCCCTGATTCTAGTCTCACATCATTGGATAATTGTACACCACGTGAGTAGAGCCGCCTTGTATGATGTTGCTGCTTGAAAAATTAGAAATTTACAATTAAAATATACTATGTTGTTGTGTATTTTATTGGGGGGTGTCATGATTATGAAAATTAAATGGTTTAAAATTTCTTTTGTGTGCTTGTTGATTGTATCTTTGATTTACGGTCAATATTTCACGTTATCATTTAAAAATAGCAGTATTGCATTTGCAACCAATAATAACCTAACGGCTCTAGATGATGAAACTGCTGCAGATGTACCAATAAATAAAGAAAACTTCCCGGATGACGTCTTTCGCAATTATGTAAAAAATGAAATAATCGGTGACTCAAATGCTACCGTGTTGACAGGTGAAACTAGGCAAAAGGTCACTGTAATCGAAGTTCCCAATATGGGCATATCTAGCTTGAAGGGTGTGGAATATTTTTTCTTTTTATCTACACTTATTTGCTCTGATAATAATTTGACAGAGCTTAATGTTAGTAGAAATTTTGGCCTCAGTACGCTAAAATGCCAAAATAATCAAATAATGGAACTGGATCTAAGTAACCAGACTAATATGAACACTTTGTATTGCCAAAATAATAAGCTAAATTCTTTGAATTTTGCTAGTAGTCATCCACATCTTTTCGATGTAAATTGTTGTAACAATCGTATCAAGACCCTGGACCTTCATGATTCTAGATTATTTAAACTTTATTGCAGCAATAACGAGCTGACGGAATTGAATATTACCAACTGTGGAAATTTATATGCAATCGAATGTAACCATAATAGATTAGAGGAGATAGTTGGCTTTTCGACGTGTATGCCATATGAGATAAACTGCTCTGAGAATAGATTCAAGGTGTTAAGTTTGGAACGTTATGTTGGAAAAGAGCCACATTATTACGAGCGTGACGATGTATATTTTTATATTACTGCTCTAGATCGATTTTCTGCTCATACGTGTACTTCAGACGTAACTCCTGTGGTTACAGAAAGTCATTTTTTAATAGACTTAAAAGAGATCGTTGGCCCAGAAAATTATAAGAACATATCAGACATATATCTTAATGTCGGTCATATTGACAAAGAAAATGGTGTTATTGCAATAGATAAATCCGTAGACTTGACACAAGTTTATTTAAGTTACGATTATCTTCCTGCAGGTGATTCTCAATATATGCATATTGCATATGGCGAACTAATGACACCCGTATTAAGTGTTAGATTGAACATATTGGCACCGTAACTTATATATAGAATCCCTCTAAATTTACCCATACTTCCTACAACTTTTTTGTATTTCAGTACCCTTTACCACCTTATCCGTTTTTTCAGAATTTTGCATGCGATTACGGTCCGTCAAGTCATTGGTTTGCTTGTAACTTCTTTCTGATGATGTGCTTCGTTGTTACCTATGTACAATCGGGACTTTCACCACAAACTGATAACATACTAGTCATACCACAAAAGCACGAAAAACATTTTATGTTTTTCGTGCTTTTTCTGTACTTGACTCGCAGTTTTATTTTTTAATTTTGGAAATATGATAATTGCATTGAACGATGGTCTGCACTTTGGTAATGCTCTTAATATCAGATTTTTTTCCACTTTATACCATTAGGAGTATCTTCTAAAATTATACCCATATTTTTTAGTTCATCTCGTATTTTATCAGCAGCAACCCAATCTTTATTTTTTCTGGCGGTTTCGCGCTGCTTTATCATAGCTTCTACAGTTTCGTCTAAGCTATCATTTTTATTGGAGCTTACGATACCCAAAACAGAAGTTAACTCAGAAAATATTTCTAAAGCGAATGTACAAAGTTCTTTAGAGGCGGGAGTTTTAGTTAAAATCAAACTGTTTATATCCTTGACCAAATCGAAGATACAAGCGATAGCGTCAGCCGTATTCAGGTCATCATCCATAGATCTTATGAAGTTAGTTTTATTTGAAAGTAATTTATTTTTTATTTTCTCATCGCCCATGCCGTCAATAGCCGTATCCAAAGCGAAATTAAGATTTTCTCTACAATTATAAAGTCGTTCCAAAGCAGCATTACATTGTTTGAGCAAGTCTGTACTATAGTTGATGGGGCTACGGTAATGCGAAGCTATCATAAGGTAGCGTATAGCTTCGTAACCGTATTCGTTTGCGACATCTCTTACGGTGAAAAAATTTCCTAAAGACTTGCTCATTTTTTTATTATCGACATTTATGTAGCCATTGTGTAGCCAATATTTAGCGAATGGTTTTCCTGAGCAACATTCACTTTGAGCTATTTCATTTTCATGATGAGGAAAAATCAAATCTTGACCACCGCAATGTATATCTATAGTTTCACCGAGAAAAGCCTTAGCCATAGCCGAACATTCTATATGCCAGCCTGGCCTACCTTTACCCCAGGGAGATTCCCAATATGGCTCTCCTTCCTTGGCAGCTTTCCACAGGGCAAAATCCATAGGATTTTCTTTTTCGTCACCGATAGCGATCCTTGCTCCGGCCTCGAGTTCTTCCAGCGGAAAATGTGACAACTTGCCATATTGCTCAAACTTATGTGTCCTAAAATACACATCACCGGCTTTAGAAGCATAAGCATAGCCTTTTTCGACTAAGCTAGAAACTAGATCTATTATTTCTTTCATATTTTCAGTAGCTCTAGGATGGAACGTAGCTGGCTCTATATTCAGCCCTTTTGCATCGATATTATATTCAGCTATATATTTATTGGCTATGTCTTTGTAATTTTCTCCTTCTTCATTTGCTTTTTTTATTATCTTATCATCTATATCTGTGAAGTTCTGGACAAAATCCACCTTATATCCCTTATATTCAAAATATCTACGTGCAACATCAAAAACACAAGCCGGTCTTGCATTCCCAATATGTATATAATTGTACACAGTTGGACCGCAAGCGTACATCTTTACTTTATTTTTTTTGAGAGGAACAAACTCTTCTTTCTGTCTTGTCAAAGTATTAAAAAGCTTCAACACATTCACGCTCCATTTTTACTTATTTAGCCTGAACTATAAATTTGCGATTTTGCCAAATATACACGCCACCTGAAATCAGAGATATCAAAGCACTGAGCCACATTAAAACACTACCTATAGTGTAGAATATATCTCCCAGATCAGCAGCATTTGATAGGGTAATATACTTCCCAGCAGCTATTTCTAAAAAAGCTTGCATTGCAAGAATAGCTATAATTGACACCATCTGTATAACAGTTTTTGCTTTGCCCCACATATTAGCGGCAACAACTTCTCCTTTAGCTGCAGCAACCAGACGTATAGATGTTACTGCGAATTCTCTAAACAATATGATGGTAACTATAGCAGCACCAGTAAACCCTAATTGAACAAAAGATACAAACGCTGCCATAACTAGTATTTTATCAGCAAGCGGATCCAGAAATTTGCCAAAATCAGTAATCATATGATGTTTTCTAGCTATTTGCCCATCCAGGTAATCTGTAAAAGATGCCAAAGAAAAAATCAATAAAGCCCAGAAAAAGTGTAATGGTATATTATTGAAAAGTAAGGTCAACATAAACAATGGTACCATTATTATCCTAAGTACAGTTAATTTGTTTGCTATGTTCATAGTTATCTCCTCCTAAAAACATAACTAGTGTAACATATTTAGTCATTCGCTTCTAAGTCCTCAGATTGCTGCTTGTATATAGAGGGTTTTGTATCCATAAGCTTGCGCCAAAGACTAGGGTTACCTATATGAGTAGCAATTCCGTAATTTATGGCGCACCAAAAAACAACGTCTTCATTAAGAGAAACTCGCTTGGACAAGGAAAGAACATTAGCGCATACCTGAGCGACTTTATCTTTATCATAACAAACGTAATGAGCAACATCCCACTGTTTTTCCACAAGTTCCATGGCAGTAGTATAATTTTCTGTTTGCATTGCCAATTTTATAGCTATATCATAAGCATCTAACGCTTCGCTATTTTTATTAAAGTCAAGATATAAACTTGCTTGTTTAGTTTTAGCTTCTATAGCTTTTACTATATTTCCTGTTTTAATAGCTGATATATACTCCTTTTGGCGGCATCTAATGTCTTGTTTAAAATCTATCCCCTCTGCCGAATCATAATCTTCACTATTTAAGAGATAAAATATTTCTGCATCTTTATCATTTTCATCGTATTCAGAATTTAATCCATCTTCTGTTTCAAGCGGTAAAGAGTTTTGAGCGTGAAGAACAGAGTTCCTTTTTACTTGGAGATTTTTCTCAGTTTCCTTCAGACCAAAAGCAGATGCTAAGCTTATGCCTCTTTGATATGCTTCTGCAGCTTTACCTGGTTTACACAATTTAAGATAGCATTCTGCTTCTTTTTCTGCGTAATTTATAGCTTTTTCTGCATCGTTATTTTGCAAAGCCGATATATAAGCATCTTTGCAAATATCAACTGCATCGTCAAAACGTTCTTCCTCATAAGCACAAGACAAATCAAGTTCTGTCTTATGCATAGAAGGAATAGTTTCGATACTGTAATTTGATACATCAAAATTCTTGTAAAGACGTTTTTTTATTTCGCATTCAGCCTCTGTTCTTGCTTTGCTACCGCCCACAATCATTTCAAGTTCTTCTAAGCTCAACTCATTTCGTTTATTCATTTTTTCTCCAATCTCCTATAATATAATATTTATTGCTTAAGCTTACCTAGCCTTCTCGCTGAATGCGTATCTGCTTAAGGAAGAGAGAGAGAAGTAGGGGGAAACTGAATAAAATGGCAAAAATATATCTTGAATAGTATCCATTAACTGGACTGGTAACACACATGAGTATAATTCCAATATATACACCTAAAATCAAAATAGCTTTTTTGTTTTTATTGTTCATAGCA
>JAZUOT010000034.1:0-39868 GCA_045604805.1 Acutalibacteraceae bacterium
AAAACAGGAGAGATAAGGGAAGAATGTCAATATTATCTTACATCGCATAATGACGTCAAAGCATTTGCTCATGCTGTGAGGAGTCACTGGAGCATAGAAAATCAGCTACATTGGCAATTGGATGTTACTTTTCGTGAAGACAATAGTCGTGCAAGAAAAAGATAATTCCCCACTAAATTTAAACATCCTGCGCAAAGAGTCTCTGCGACTTTTAAAACAAGCTGATTTTGGTAAGCGTGTCAGCATTCGCAGAAAGATTTCCAGAGCCGCTATGGATAATTCTGCTCTTGCTACCATTTTTAGTGAAAAGTAAATGCTTCTGCCGTGCCCTTAAAAAGTCTTACATATGAATTGACTGAGAGATATGGTATTATTATAATGTGTGTTCTGATGATTCTGTGTATGCTGAGAGAAGGGAGGGAGGTAGGTAGATATGTTTTCAATTATTTATGTTATAGCTAATGACTTACCTTGGTATTATATTTTTATTTAGTGTGCTTTGGTGCTGCCATTATGCTGAGGAGTAGGGAATATATTTCTCTACTCCCTTTTTATTTTTACACCGTGAGATGGTATACTTAGCATTATATCTAAATGTTGCGATGAATTATGAAAACTGCTGAGAATAAAATTTTCATATAAATAGATTGACACATTCAAAAGATTATGATACAATAACATACTGTATCATAGTGGATTTTTATGCTTAAAATGCACTGCGATGGTTCTACCAAAAAACCGATATTTGTAGCGTTGCTAAGTTTTTAAGATGTATAAAGCTTTAAGGAGTTGTTTTTTTTAATGGTGAATGTCAAACCGGTAAACTTGGGCAAAACCGAAAGAATGAGTTTCTCCAAAATAAAAGAAGTTGTAGAGTTACCACAATTGACAGAAATTCAGAAAAATTCATACAAATATCTTCTTGAAGAGGGACTCAAAGAAGTTTTCAGAGATGTTTCTGGAATTACAGACTTTGCTGGAAACTTAGTTTTGGATTTTATAGATTATCATTTGGATATGGAACATCCAAACTATAGCCAAAAACAATGCAAAGAAAGAGATGCTACATATTCGGCTCCTTTGCGTGCTACCGTCAGACTTACCAATAAAGAAAGCGGAGAAATCAAAGAATCAGAAGTATTTATGGGTGACTTTCCTCTCATGACTGAAAGTGGCACCTTCATAGTAAATGGCGCTGAGCGTGTAGTTGTTTCTCAGCTGATACGTTCTCCTGGTGTTTATTATAAACTGGAAAAGGAAAAATCAGGTAAAGGTCTTTTATGTGCAACACTCATACCAAATCGCGGTGCGTGGATAGAACTTGAAACAGATGTAAACGACATTATGTATGTCCGCATAGACAAAAATAGAAAAATTCCATTTACAATATTCCTGAGAGCTTTAGGACTTGGTACTAATGAAGAAATAAGATCATTTTTTGGAGAAAATGAAATATTAGAAGCTACACTGGAAAAAGATACAACCACAAATATGGAAGAAGGCGCAATAGAAATGTACAGAAGGTTGCGCCCGAGTGAACCTTCAGCTTTAGATGGTGCGCAAGAATATATCCATAATTTGTTTTTTGATAGCAGACGCTATGAACTTTCAAGGGTTGGACGCTACAAATATAGCAAAAAACTTGGAATAGGTGCTCGTTTAGAAGGTCAAGTATTGGCAGAACCGATAGCAGATCCTCTGACCGGTGAATTATTAGCTGAGGCCGGAGAAAAAATAAGCAGAGAATTAGCTACAAAGATAGAAGCTTCAGGTGTTGGTTATGCTTCTGTAGAAGTGGATGGATGTGACACTCCAGTAAAGATAATATCTAATGCTATGGTAGAACTAAATGACTTTTTTGATTTTGATGCAAAAGCAGTGTGTGGTATAAAAGAAAAAGTCCGCTTTAGTGTACTAAAAGAAATACTTGAATCAAACGACAAGGAAGAAGATTATAAAAAAGTTCTTATCGAAAGAGAAAGAGAACTTTGCCCTACTCATATTACAAGAGAAGATATTCTAGCATCAGTGAACTATATTTTTAATTTAAGTCACGGTATAGGAGAGCTAGATGATATAGATCATCTGGGAAACCGTCGTATCCGTTGTGTCGGAGAACTTCTACAGAATCAGTTCAGGATAGGTTTTGCAAGGCTTGATAGAATAGTCCGTGAAAGAATGACTTTGCAGTCGCAGGATACAGATATATTGACTCCTCATACTTTGGTAAATATAAGACCTATAGTTGCAGCTATTAAAGAATTTTTTGGTTCATCTCCGCTTTCACAATTTATGGATCAGAATAATCCTTTGGCAGAGCTTACTCATAAAAGAAGACTGTCATCGCTCGGGCCCGGTGGTTTATCGCGTGATAGAGCAGGTTTCGAAGTACGTGACGTTCACTACAGCCATTATGGACGTATGTGTCCTATAGAAACTCCAGAAGGGCCAAACATAGGACTTATATCATATCTTGCTACATTTGCCAAGGTAAACAAATACGGATTCATAGAAGCCCCATTTAGAAAAGTTGATAAAAAAAAGGGAATAGTTACCGACGAAGTTATTTATATGACAGCCGACGTAGAGGATGAATATATAATTGCTCAGGCGAACGAACCACTTGATGAAGAGGGTCACTTTTTAAATAATAAAGTAAAAGCAAGATTTAAAGACGAATTTTTAGAAATAGAAAGTGAAAAAGCCGACTTCATGGATGTTTCGCCTAGGATGGTTGTTTCTACTGCCACAGCTATGATCCCTTTCTTAGAAAACGATGACGCTAACCGTGCTTTGATGGGTTCTAACATGCAAAGACAGGCAGTGCCGCTTATCAGATCAGAAGCGCCTATTGTTGGTACAGGTATGGAATATAAGGCAGGGGTCGATTCAGGTGTGTGTGTCTTGGCCAAAAAAGCCGGTAAAGTAATATCTGTAACTGCTGATGAAATAGCCATACAAGAAAAAAATCATACCGAGTATTATACTCTTTCAAAATTCATGAGATCCAATCAGGGAACATGTATTAACCAAGTTCCGGTTGTTTCAGAAGGTGACAATGTTGTTGCTGGTGAAGTTATAGCTGATGGTTCTGCTACTTGTAATGGAGAAATAAGCCTTGGTAAAAATGCTCTTATAGGCTTCATGACTTGGGAAGGCTACAATTACGAAGACGCTGTTTTGATAAATGAAAAACTCGTCCGAGATGATACTTACACATCTATCCACATAGAAGAATATGAAATAGAAGCAAGAGATACTAAATTAGGCCCAGAAGAAATAACAAGAGAGATCCCCAATGTTGGCGAGGATATGATAAAAGATCTCGATGAAGAAGGTATAATCCGTGTTGGAGCTGAAGTAAGATCTGGAGATATATTGGTCGGTAAAGTAACACCTAAGGGGGAAACAGAGCTTACAGCAGAGGAAAGACTTCTAAGAGCTATATTTGGTGAAAAGGCAAGAGAAGTACGTGACACATCACTCAAGGTACCTCATGGCGAATACGGAATAGTTGTGGATGTCAAGGTATTTACTAAGGAATTCAGTAAAGGTGAATTGCAGCCAGGTGTGAACAAAGTCGTACGCTGCTATGTTGCGCAGAGAAGAAAGCTATCTGTTGGGGATAAAATGGCTGGTCGTCATGGTAATAAGGGTGTTGTTTCTAAAATAGTACCTTCGGAGGATATGCCATTCTTACCTGATGGTACGCCGCTTGATATAGTACTCAATCCGCTGGGTGTTCCTTCTCGTATGAACATCGGTCAAGTTTTGGAAGTTCACCTGGGATATGCTGCACAGAAACTGGGATGGAAGATAATGACACCTGTTTTCGATGGGGCAAACGAAGAAGATATAGTCCAGTGTCTGAAAGATGCTGGTCTTTCGCCAGATGGCAAAGTACGCCTAAGAGATGGTCGTACTGGTGAGTATTTTGACAATCCTATCACTGTAGGATATATGTATTATCTCAAGCTGCACCACCTGGTTGATGATAAAATACATGCAAGATCCACAGGCCCATATTCGCTTGTTACCCAGCAGCCTTTGGGTGGTAAGGCTCAGTTTGGCGGACAGAGGTTTGGAGAGATGGAAGTTTGGGCACTTGAAGCTTATGGTGCTGCTTATACTTTACAGGAAATACTCACTGTTAAATCTGACGACGTTGTTGGTCGTGTTGAAACTTATGAATCAATAGTCAAGGGAAATAATATTCCAGCTCCTGGCATTCCGGAATCGTTTAAAGTTCTCATTAAAGAACTCCAGTCGCTTGGTCTTGATGTGCGTGTTCTTGATAAAAACGACAACGAAATAGATTTAAAGCGTAATTACAATTTAGCAAGTAGTTTGCTTGGTAACGATCAGAGTATACTTCAAGAAGAGCAAGTTTTTTCAAGTTTTGCGGGATTTGGAATAGAAGATGATTCTGAAAGAAATAATTTAGATGCTTTAGAAAAATTTAGTAAGGCAGAAACAAATTTTGATTTTAATCAACGACAAGATGAAGAAGAACAGGAAATATATTAAAGGAGACCTTGTATATGAAGTTTAATGCGTTTGAAGCTATAAAAATAGGGCTTGCGTCTCCGGAAAAGATTAGAGAATGGTCTTTCGGCGAAGTAAAAAAGCCTGAAACTATAAATTACCGCACATTAAAGCCAGAGAAAGAAGGCTTATTTTGTGAACGTATATTTGGTCCACAAAAAGACTGGGAATGTCACTGCGGTAAATATAAAAGAATTCGTCACAGAGGAAAAGTATGTGAACGCTGTGGTGTGGAAGTAACTCGCTCTAAAGTTAGACGAGAAAGAATGGGACATATAGAACTTGCAACGCCAGTTTCTCACATATGGTACTTCAAGGGTATACCATCCAGGATAGCTATAATACTAGATCTTTCTCCTAGATTATTAGAAAAAGTTTTGTATTTTTCTATGTATATAGTCATAGATCCTGGTGAAACCAGAGAACTAGAAAAAATGCAGTTTCTCACAGAACAGGAATATGAAGATTTAAAAGAAAAATATGAAGATGATTTTGAAGCTGGTATGGGCGCTGAAGCTATAAAAAAATTACTAGCTGGGTTGGATTTAGAAAAAATTTCAAAAGAAATAAGAGCAGAACTAAAAGATGCATCTATTCAAAAGAGAATAAAGCTTCTCAAAAGATTGGAAGTTGTTGACGCATTTCTTCATTCTGGCAATAAACCAGAATGGATGATAATAGATGCATTACCGGTTATTCCGCCGGATCTAAGGCCTATGGTACAACTTGATGGTGGTAGATTTGCTACGTCTGACTTAAATGATTTGTACAGAAGGGTTTTAAATAGAAATAATCGCCTAAAGAGATTGATTGAATTAGGTGCTCCGGAAATAATAATAAGAAACGAAAAGAGAATGCTACAAGAAGCTGTAGACGCTCTCATAGACAATGGTCGTCGTGGAAGAGCGGTATCAGGTCCGAATAGTCGCCCTCTTAAATCTCTTTCTGATATGCTTAAGGGTAAACAGGGTCGCTTCCGTCAGAATCTTCTGGGAAAACGCGTTGACTACTCAGGACGTTCTGTTATAGTGGTAGGCCCAGAGCTTAAGATATACCAGTGTGGTTTACCTAAAGAAATGGCTTTGGAGCTTTTCAAGCCTTTTGTTATGAAAAGACTTGTTGAGACTGGCAAAGCGGGAAATATAAAAGCTGCCAGAAAAGCTGTTGAAAGATCTAATCCTGAAGTGTGGGATGCTTTGGAAGTTGTTATCAAAGGGCACCCTGTTCTGCTCAACCGTGCACCTACATTGCACCGCTTGGGAATACAAGCGTTTGAGCCAGTTTTGGTGGAAGGTAAAGCATTAAGGCTACACCCACTTACTTGTACAGCTTATAATGCTGACTTCGACGGTGACCAGATGGCTGTTCATGTTCCGCTTTCAGCAGAAGCTCAAGCTGAAGCTAGATTTTTGATGCTTTCATCAGGAAATCTTCTTAAGCCATCTGATGGTAGGCCTGTTACAGTTCCTACACAAGATATGGTTTTGGGTTCATACTACCTGACTATCGAAAAAGATGGAGAGATAGGAGAAGGCAAGGGTTTCAGAGATTTTAATGAAGCTATAATGGCTTACGATCTGGGCGAGATAAGCTTGCACTCAAAGATAAATGTCCGCAGGAAAATGGAATTTGAGGGTAAGATGATAACTAAGGTCATCAAAACTACCCTCGGTAAATATTTATTTAATTGCTCCATTCCTCAGGATTTGGGTTTTGTCGATAGAAAAGATCCAGAGAAAATGTTTGGTCTTGAAATAGATTTTAAAGTTACTAAAAAGACTTTAGGTAAAATAATAGATCGTTGCATAAGAGTTCACGGAGTTGAGCTTACCAGTAAAGTTTTGGATAAGATAAAGGATACAGGTTATCGTTACTCGACCAAGAGCGGTATTACTGTTTCTGTAAGCGATGCAACTATTCCTGAAGAAAAAAAGACTATCTTAGAAAATGCTGACAAAGATGTTGATACCATAGCTAGACAATATGATATGGGTCTTATGTCTGATAGCGAAAGAAGTACTGCAGTTGTAGAAGTATGGGATAAAGCTACAAGTGATGTTACCGAAAAACTTGAAAGTGCTCTTGATGAATTTAATCCTATATACATGATGGCTGACTCTGGGGCTCGTGGTTCTATGAGCCAGATAAGACAATTAGCCGGTATGCGTGGACTTATAGCAAACACGTCCGGTAAAGTTATAGAAATTCCGATTCGTGCTAACTACCGTGAAGGGCTCAATATTTTGGAATACTTCATATCTTCCCGTGGTGCCAGAAAGGGTCTAGCTGATACTGCATTGCGTACTGCAAACTCTGGTTATTTGACACGGCGTCTGGTAGACGTTGCTCAAGATGCTATTATTCGTGAAGATGACTGCGGAACAAAAGAAGGGCTTGAGATTTTCGATATAAGAGAAGGCAATGAAATAATCGAAACTCTACACGAAAGATTGATAGGCAGATATCTTTGTGAGGATTTGGTCGACGAGAATACGGGTGAGGTACTGATTTCTAAAGATAAATTGCTTACAGAAGAAGATGCTGATTTGATTGTAGGCCTAGGTATAGAAAGAATAACGATCCGTTCTATAATGCAATGTAGAAGCAAGCGTGGTATATGTAAAAAATGCTATGGTGCGAACCTTACTAATGCGTTGCCTGTCGATACGGGTGAAGCTGTGGGTATTATTGCTGCTCAGTCGATAGGTGAACCAGGTACACAGCTGACAATGAGAACTTTCCATACCGGCGGTGTTGCTAGTGCTGATGATATTACTCAAGGTTTACCGCGTGTTGAAGAACTCTTTGAAGCTAGAAAGCCCAAGAATACTGCGATAATGAGTGAAATTGACGGTGTTGTGAGCTTCCAGGAGCAGAAAAGGAGCAGCTATATCATTGTAAGTAATGCTGAAACAGGTAATTACTGCTCATATATCCTGCCATTTAACGCAAGATGCCTTGTAGAAGAAGGCGACGAAGTTAAGGCGGGAGACATTATAGTTGATGGAACTTTAAATCCGCATGATATATTAGAAATCAAAGGAACAGAGGCTATACAAAACTACCTTATTCAAGAAGTCCAGAGAGTTTACCGTATGCAAGGTGTTGATATAAACGATAAGCACATAGAGGTAATGATCCTTCAAATGCTCAGGAAAGTAAAGATTTCTGATTCAGGTAGTACAGATCTGCTAGCTAACACATTTATAGACAAGATCCAGTTGTATGAAGCAAACGAAGAGATAGATCGAAGAATAGCAAATGGCGAAAGTAATTTGAAAAAAGCTACTTATGAGCCTGTACTTATGGGTATTACAAAAGCTTCTCTTGCGACGGATTCGTTCTTGTCGGCAGCTTCATTCCAAGAGACTACGAAAGTTCTCACCGATGCAGCGATAAAGGGTAAAGTGGATCCGCTTGCAGGACTAAAAGAAAATGTTATTATTGGTAAGTTAGTTCCGGCTGGTACAGGGCTCAGAGAGTACAGTAATGTCACTGTAGAAAAGAACACTTCAGATTTTGGTTTCGATTTAGGCTTAGATTTCGATAGTATGGATATGAGTTTAGATTCTCCTCCTATTTCAGAAACATCTGAGGAAGAAGAGGCCATTGAAGAAACAGAATAAGCATATGTTCTGGAAAATAAAAGAGCTACCCTAATTGTTTGAGGGTAGCTCTAAGTATATATAAAGAAAAGACAAGAGGTTGCTATGAAAGGAAAAAAAGTACTTGTAGGTTTAAGCGGGGGGGTAGATAGCGCAGTATGTGCACTTATTTTGAAAAAGCAGAACTATGATGTAAGCACAGCAACTATGATATTGCATGACGGAAGTTCTGTAGAAAAAGATATTTCTGATGCAAAAGCTATATCCGAGCATTTGAATTTGCAGCACTATATATTGGATTTCAGAAATGAATTCCAGGAGAATGTTGTAAGTTACTTTAAAGAAGAATACATGAGTGGTAGAACACCTAACCCTTGTATCAGGTGTAACGAGACAATGAAGTTTGGTAAAATGCTTGATTTTGCCCTGGAAAATGGCTTTGATTACATAGCAACAGGTCATTATTCAAAAATAGAATTTGATGAGAAATTGGACCGATGGTTGCTAAAAGATAGTGAACAATCTAAAGACCAAAGCTATTTCCTCTATAGGTTGAATCAAAAACAGTTAAGGCATACTTTGATGCCTCTTTCAAATTACAGTAAAGATTATGTGAGAAATTTGGCTAAAGAAGCAAATCTGCCTGTGGCTAATAAATCAGATAGCCAAGAAATATGCTTTATAAGCGATGATAATTATAAGAAATTTCTGCTCGAAAATAGCGATTGTCCCGCAAAATCCGGAAACTTTATAGATGAAAAAAATAGAGTGATCGGTAAGCACAAAGGAATAATGAACTATACTATAGGCCAGCGAAAAGGTTTAGGTTTGTCGCTCGGAAAACCTATGTTCGTCTCGGAAATAAATATCCAAAATAATACTGTAAAATTAAGCGAAAAAGAAGGTTTGTTCTCTAAAGCACTAATAGCCGAAAATATAAATTGGATTTATAGCGAAAAGATTGAAAAAGAAACAAGAGTCCAAGCAAAAATAAGATTCAGAAAAAATAAAGAGCCTGCATTAATAATTCCTATAGATAAAAATCAGCTCGAGGTCGTTTTTGATGAGCCTCAACTATCTGTAGCTCCAGGACAATCTGTGGTTTTTTATGAAAATAATATAGTCTTGGGCGGAGGAATAATAGTTAAGGGGATTAAAGGGTAGGAAAAGTATGTCTGGAAAATCTCATATTATTGCAATTTCTTTTGTTTCTTTGCTATGATCACTTACTTTTGACTTAGCAACGCTACTTTCCCCACTTTAACTTATCATTCTTCAGCCGCCTTACAATTTTTACATTTTATTCCCTCATTGTATCACACATTTTGATTCTTCAGAGTACTCCGCGTCTATTTTATCTATACGGATAATTTCACCAGGAATAATAGAATCTTCATTAACCACAGACGACATAGATGAGCTAGGTGCGTCTTCGTCTATTTTACCTATTTTTTGTTTTGCAATAGTAAAAAATTCTAAAAGCTTAGGATCATTTTGATTAAACATTGTAGCATATAAACGTCCATCATCGATTAATTTTGATATGTCTTCAATTGTTTTGTGATTATTACTATCCTGTTCGAGCATAGGGCTAATTTGTTTGCAAATAACCAAAGCTCGCGTTTCAAAAAAAGTCGATGCTACCCTATCATAAATTTCCATTAATTTATCGCGGAAATCTGTAGCTGTAGAATTACTAGTTCGTTCTATATGACCAAAGATTGTATCTCTAAACTTATTAAAAGTTTGATCAAAAAAATCAATATCGTTAGAATTAATAGCAGTAAAAAGTTTTTCTTCTAATTCACATACTTCGTCTACTATTTTTACATTTTTTTCACGAATGGAATATTGTTTCATACTTTTCATCCCGCCAACAACTTTATCTAATTGTGGTAAAGTTAAAGTATCTTTTGTTGGATATGAATCTCTATATGTGCTTACAAGCTGCGATATGAAATTTTCATCTGCATTTATATTATTGGCTTGCAGATACTCAACAAGCTCTTCGTAAGTTCTACAGCTTTCTAAATCAAGTTTTATTTTTTTGTTTGATACATTTTCAAAATAATTCATACTCAACATATCTCCTTTAATCTAACAAAACATCAACACCCATTTTTAAAATATAATATTCAATTCATAATAAATCAAGAGTTATATGAATATGCAAAAAAACTTTTGAGTTTGATAGTTCTGTAGCTATGATTTTTGATAATTAAAAGCTGATATTTTTCTTGCAATAATCAAATGTATATTGTATAATCAGACGTATATGTGGTTTGTAGTGAGTATTAGCCGATGTGTTGGAATTGGTAGACGAGGCAGACTCAAAATCTGTTGCAGTTTTCTGCGTGTGGGTTCAAGTCCCACCATCGGCACCATGTAAAAAAAGAGCCTGTTGTTGCAAAACAATAGGCTCTTAAATAATTTTCTGCCAGTTTCTGTGACCATATATTATTCGAACGATACCAACAGTTTTCTTGGCTTCATAAACTTTAAAGAATACGATATAATTTTTTACTATTAATTTTCTGATACCGACTTTCTTTAGTAAGTTATCTGAAACCAAACAATATCTGTATGGCATTTCTTCAAGACTTAAAATAGACGCGTCAATCTCAGATAAAATATTTTTTGCTACAATCCATAGACAATTAAATAAATTTAATTAATCGAAATCCAAAGATAACAATGTGCTTTATTATCATTCGTATATTTAGCAGGCACGGTACTTTCATAATCTATTTTATATGCACGGTTTATAATATGTTCTTTTTGTTCTCTCCAAACTATTTCCCAAGCATTTTTGGTACTTGCGATCATATCATCGTTGATGGATTCATATTTTTTGTATTTCCCATTTTTTACTTGATTTTCTAATTCTCTAAAAAAATCTGGATCTACCCCTAAAATGCTTAAGTCATAATCACCACTTTCATCTGACTCATAATTACTGTACCTTGAAATAGGGGATACATCATTTTGAAAATTGTTTTCACTATCAAAAATAATAGGCAGTCTTCCTGTGTTGACGTCTTGCCATAATTGCTCTATACGTTCGATTCCTTCTTGAGTATTATTTGTTCTTACTGTAACTTCTTTTAATGTGTATGACATATTTACCTCCAAGTTATAAAATTTTATTCTTTAAATTTATATATTTATCTATCTATTTTCCTGATTTAAGTGGCAAAATGAAGAAACAACATTGTACTCGCTTCTCAAAACTGTACTTGAAACTATTTTTAGTATAGATATCAATCCTTCTAATGGTATTATAGTTTTTTTAGAAAATCAATAGATATTGTTTAGAAAACTTTTCAAAATGACATGAAAGTTGATATTGAATTTTTTTATCGCCTTTGGTATAATGTGAAGCATAAAGTTTATCGATTTAAGGTGAATGCATAACTCGGTAAACATTGTAGGTGGCTGGAACCCGCATTATTGCTGGATTGTTCCATGCCTCTTGTGGTACTCCGTACCATGTAAAAAAAGAGCCTGTTGTTGCAAAACAATAGGCTCTTAAATAATTTTCTGCCAGTTTCTGTGACCATATATTATTCGAACGATACCAACAGTTTTCTTGGCTTCATAAATTTTAAAAAATAAAATATAATTTTTTACTATTAATTTTCTGATACCGATTTAGTCATTTAAAATTTCATCTTTAACTCTCCTGTAAGGCACTGTACACTCATTTTCAAAATCATTTAGGTCGTCATAAATTTTCTTGTAAAACTCTGATTTTTCTAAAATTTCTTCATACTTTTCAATACTCATGATCGCCAAGTCGCCTTAGTTCACACAACAAAGACTAATAGATGCACGGAAATTCCGACAGCAAATACGGCAAATTAAATAGGGAAACAAGCTGGTGAATATCCGGTTAGGCCCATATAGCAGCATATGATATACTGATAAAGGTTTATTTTAATCTTTCAGAAAGAAGTTGGATTGCCAATGGCTACATTTCTCAAGAGGACTTGGGCGGAGATTGACTTAGACGCTATAAATTATAATTTCAAATGCATAAGGAAACATATCAGAAAAGATACTCTCATAATGTGCATTATCAAGGCAGATGCTTATGGGCATGGAGCGCCAAAATTGGCTGAATTTTACTCTCAACTTGGCGCAGATTATCTTGGAGTATCAAATCTTGAGGAGGCCATACAAATAAGAAAATTCGGTGTGAATTTACCAATATTGATACTGGGATACACACCAGCTGAACATATAGAAGTTCTAGTGAAAAATAATATCACCCAAACAATTGTATCAGAAGAACATGCTGTGGAATTTTCTATGGCTGCTAAAAAATTAAACTCTGTGCTAAATGTTCATCTGAAAGTAGACACAGGTATGAGTAGATTGGGAATATTCGCACAAAACGAAAGTAATGTAGAAGAAACAATAAATACCATAAAAGATATTTGTACGCTTGAGAACATAAAAGTACAAGGAATATTTACGCATATGTCATGTGCTGACAAAGGTGAAAATGGCGAGAAATTTACAAATCAGCAGTATCTTCGATTTCTTGATATAACAAATTCCCTAGAAAAAATGGGTATAGAAATTCCTATCAAACATTGTTGTAACAGTGCTTGTATCCTAGATTACCCACAGTATCAAATGGATATGGTTCGGCCGGGAATAATTCTATTCGGCTTATTTCCATCAGACAATATGAGAAATAAATTCGAATTAAAACCTGCTATGAGTTTGAAATCTACGATATCTCAGATAAAATTTATACATGAAGATACCAGTGTTGGTTATGGAAGGTCGTTTGTTTCAGAAAAAGACAGAAAAATAGCAACCATCCCTATAGGCTATGCTGATGGATACATGAGAACTTTATCTGATAAGCATGCCAGTGTACTGATAAATGGCAAAAAAGCTAATATTATCGGAAAAATATGCATGGATCAGTGTATGGTCGATATCAGTAACATAGACGATGCTAAAGTTGGAGATATAGTTACGATATTGGGTTCGCAAGGAAACGAAACTATCCATGCAGACGATTTAGCGAAAGCCTGTGGCACGATAAATTATGAAACTGTCTGTCTAATAGGTAAAAGAGTACCAAGAATTTATTATAGCCAGGGTAAGATATTAGGAAGCTTAAATTATATATTAAACTAAAAATCAAGTTTCGCCTTGTTCTACTGCTGCTACAGCAGGGTTTACATTGTCTTTTGGAATATATGTTGTGGTTTGCTTTTTTGCACTTGAAGATAAATGTAAAAACATAGCGGTTCCATTTGCAACCGAATCAAAAGGTTCTCTTGCCAGGGAAACTTTGACCCCTACAGTTTTTGATACATAATAATCAAAACCTCTAAGCAGTGACGTACCACCGCTCAAAACAATTCCATTTTCTACTATATCAGAAACCAATTCTGGTGGAGTTTTTTCTATAGCGTTTATTATTGTTTCTATAATATTGCTTAAAGGAAACTCTATCGCTCTTCGCACCTCTTCAGAACTTATTACCGCAGTTTTTGGTAAACCCTCAAAGAGACTTCTGCCTTTAACTTGCATTTTTGTTTCTCCATCATATGGATAAGCGCTACCTATGTTGATTTTTATTTCCTCTGCGGTACTTTCGCCTATGACTAGTTTATATTGATGTTTTAGGTAAGAGATTATATATTCATCTATTTTATTCCCGGCCATATTGCTTGAAGAAGAAACAACAATGTCTCCAAGTGATAGTACTGTTGCTTCGCAGGTACCTGCACCAGCATCAACTATCATGTTACCATTTGGTCTTGATATATCTAAGCCTGCACCAATAGCTGCTGCCAGCGGTTCTTCGAGCAACTTAACTTCTGCGAGCCCTGCTTTAAGGGCAGCATCTGTTAGAGCTGCGCGTTCTACTTCTGTAGCTTTACTTGGTGCACAAATTATGGCTTTAGGTCTGGCAAACATGCCAGGTTTAGTTACTTTATTCAAAAAACTTTTCAACATAGCTGCAGCCATATCTATATTTGATACGACACCATCTTTTAAAGGTTTTACTGCGATGAGAGATCCAGGTGTGCGACCAAACATTTCTTTTGCCTCGCTACCTACAGCTAGAATAGAATTAGATTTAACATCAACTGCAACTATTGAAGGTTCCTTCAAAACAATACCTTTTTCTCTCATATAAATCACAGTATTTGAAGTTCCTAAATCTATTCCTAAACCTTTATCGAACATGGTTTTTACCTCTCCTTAGAAAACATTGAAAAAATATAGTGCCTAAACCACAGTATTATCAATAATATACTACTTAAAGTATTTCCTAATTTGTCGATAAAATACCATAAACATCCATGTATATATTTTTTACGAACCTGTAGAACCAAAACCTCCTTTGCCACGAGCTGTATTTTCAAGCTTATCACATAAATTAAAATTAGCGTTGATTACAGGCATTATAACCATTTGAGCTATACGATCAGATGGTTTTATGGTGTATTCTTTATTGCTAATGTTACTTAAGCCTATGATGATTTCACCTCTATAATCACTATCTATCACACCAACGCCATTTGCAAGGCTGATACCGTTTTTAGTAGCCATACCACTTCTGGCAAAAATAAGTCCAACCATGTCTTTATTCGGTAAGGCAATAGCTATACCAGTAGGTATTTTTATTAATTCTTTGGGCTTTATTGTTATTTCATTCTCTATGCATGCAAAAAGATCCCAACCAGCTGAACCTTCTGTCATTTTCTTAGGAAGCACAGCATTCTCTCTTTTTTTTATTATATCTATTTTTATCATCGTAATACCTTTACCGGAAATTTGAAATCTACTTTTTATATTCATATTAATCATCATCATCTATTATTAATGGTTGTACTGATTTAGAGTTATGTATAGTGTTAGCAGTCCACCACGCCCCAAATCCTACAAAAGCTAAACATGCTAAAATGAATACGCATCCAGGAACAAGCGTTGAGAGCGATAAGGCTAAGAGTGATATAGGGGCTGTGAATAGTGTTGTAAAAAATGTCGCTACTCCTGAGCCTATCGTTTGTAAGAGTATAACCGCTGCTATTGAAATTGAAGCCGCTGATCCTGTAGCTATTGTTGGCGCTAGCATTGAGCGTTTAGACTCGTCTTTTAGTTCTTCTTCTTCTTCTTCATCGAGTACTGGTGCTATTTCTACTACTTCATCTACTTCATCATCTTCTTCATCTTCTTCATCTTCTTCATCTTCTTCATCTTCTTCATCTTCTTCTTCATCACCTTCTTCTTTTTCTCTGTCGAGTAGTGCTGCTAGTGCTGCTAGTGCTTCTTCTTCTTTTAAGGCTAGTGCATTTTGTTGTAATCGTGTTGCATCTTCTTGTAATTGTGTTGCATCTTCTTGTAAGGCTTCTACATTTTCTTGTAATTGTATTGCCTCTCCTTGTAAGGCTTCTACAGTTTGTCGTAATTGTGTTGCCTCTACTTGTAAGGCTTCTACATTTTGTTGTAATTGTGTTGCCTCTCTTTGTAAGGCTTCTACAGTTTGTCGTAATTGTATTGCTCTTTGGTTAAACGTATCTTTATATTTTTTAAGATCTAGAGCAGGAAATATAAACTCAAATTCTGAAATATTCCTAGCTGCTGTATTTACAGCATCATCAGCGTCTCTTTTAGCAGCATCAGCGTCTCTTTTAGCAGCATTAGCGTCTTTTTTAGCAGCCTTAGCAGTTGTTACAGCAGTATTAACTGCTTCTTCAACTCTAGCTCCACCTAAGACTGGTACTACTGCCATTTGGTTTCCTTCTGCTGCGTTTTTTTCAATTCTTGCTTGGCCTGCAGCAGTTTCTGCTTCATCTTTTTTAGCTACTGCTGTTATTTTTGCATTTTCCGCTGCTGTTTTTTTATCTACTGCTGTTGTTTTTGCATTTTCCGCTGCTGTTTTTTTATCTACTGCTGTCATTTTTGCATTTTCCGCTGCTGCTTTTTTAAATTTCGTTGTATATTCTATCATTAAAAATTCTAACATCATTTTTGCTGATTTTAATGAATTTTCTACTCGCATAATAATATCATCACGAGCCTGAAAATTATATAGATTATATACAGTTGCAGATTCGCTCTGAATGGTATTAAAAGCTCCGTCTGTGTGAATCCCGTCCACATCAAACCCTTCTATTGCTCTAGTCACCCTAGATATGGCATTATTTATATCTTCAATATCTTCAGCATTAATCCTATCTTTATCCACTAGTGTTTTTACGGTATTTAGCACTTCAAATATTTCTTTAAAGGAGTCTTTAATTTTAGTTGCTGCGGACGTGAGTGTATCTAATTTTTTCTTTTGATCATCTAAATTTTGCGAAATTTTGTCTTTAGAGTCTTTGATTCCCTGTAAAACCCTATTTTCATTTGAATCTAATACGTCTTGTTGCAGAGAAGCAACGTCTTTTACTACCTGCCCAAATATGTCAGCTAAACCAGCAAAGTTTGCATTAAAGACAAGAAATTCAACACTATTAGGATCGAATACAGGCATATTAAGATCAAGACCATTATCTATAAGATCAATTGCTGCTTTTTCTGCATTTACTGCTGCTTCTATTTCTACTACTACTTCTTTTATTTTTTCATCAAGAGACTCTTTAGCTTCCTGTGGTCTATTTGTTTGAAGTAATAGAGCATTAAATTCTTCATCTATCTCTTCAAGAGTTTGTGCCGATGGAAAGTTTGAAAACGCAAGGCCAAAAGTTATGCCTAGCATACTACAACTTTCTACAATTCCGTTGTATTCAATAAATATATTTTTCTTGCTTAGAGCTTGAGTTGCTTTTTCTCTTTTGTCTTTTGCCGTAGATAAGATTTCTAAATAATCTAACAAAGGTTCTAACTTATCCAATATCGATTTTATAGAATTAAGTTCAAGGAGTCGAGAACGTAAATTATCTAAACTAGTTTGTGTTGCTGATTTCGTTTTTTCAAGATCGGTAATCTGATCTTTATTTAAGTTTTCACGATATTTCAATAATTTATTAATATTGTCAATTCTGTCAATGCGTAACTGTATATGATCTGGTATTTTAGACAATACATCGTCTATTTCGTTTTTTATGTTTTCAGTTTTTCCTTCTCGTACATTTTTTATTTTTTCAAAAATATCATCAATAGCCTGTTTGACTGGTACACTTTGAGTGTTTACGATGTGATCTATTAAATTGTCAAGGCTGGTACTTAACCCAACTAATAGTGAGATATCTTTTATAGTAACTTCGCCACTACTACTTATTATTTCATTCATGTAGGTAATTCCTTTTTCTAAATCAGAACGAATACCTTCCAAATCTTCTTTAGATTTTGTGGGAAAATCTAAAGATACTGACTCCTTGTAACGACATACGCAAAATGATCGTTTATAATTTGAACATAATTCAAGTGCTGATGTTAATAACAAATTTGCTTCTTCTTCAGCAAAACTAAGATCAACAACAGGCGGCTCCTCTACTTCCTGTGCATCAGGTTCATTTACTTCCTGTGCATCAGGCTCATTAAAGAAATTCTTCGTAGCTATTGTATGACTTTCTAAGGCCTTTGCTCTTTTTATAAGGATAATTACCTCTTTTAATCCTTTTATTGTTCCAGTTTCTAACTCCTCAACATTACCACGTACAAAATCAAAATTAAAATCAAGTTCTTTTCCCTTGAGCGAATCAATTGAACTTTTCAATCTTAGAAGTTCATCACGTATAAGTACTTTATGTTTATTAAGATTCTCATTTAACTTGAACTTCTCTTTTTGACGATCTGCGTTTTTAAATTCTTTTTCTGATTTGAAAGCGTAGGTTAATGCAAAAAATCCATCAGTTGAAGGTAAGTTTTTAAGTTCTAAAGATTTTTCATCTTTGGGGTTTGCTCGAATCCTGGCAGAAAACACATCAATAAGAGTAACAAAAAAGTCACGCATTCTATCCCGTGTATCATTATCAAAACAGTTATTACTCTTGTCACCCATTATATTATCTAATAATTTTATTGAACTATCTTTCCCTTCTAATAGTGCCTTATTTACCTTTTCTTCAGTTTTTTTAGGCCTATTCTTATTTTTGGTATTGACAGTATTATATTCATTTAATCTTTGTTCACGCGCAGGCAAAGCTTCTAGTTTTTTATTGTGGAGGTCTATTAATATTTTCTGATTCATACAGTAACTATATGTTTCTTTAAACTTCTTGTTTTCATCTGAAAGCTTTTCTTTTGCTTTTTGAACTTCTTTTCTTGCAGTTTCAATTTCTTTATTTGTCGCAGCAAGATTTTGTTTAGAGATTTCAAGTGTTCCTTTAAAATCAAGAACATCCTTATTTGCCATTTCAGCACTATTTTCTGCGGCTTTAACCCTTGTATCTGCTTTTTTAAAACTATCCTCTGCGGCTTTAACCCTTGTATCTGCTTTTTTAACACTATTTTTTTCTATGTTTGCAGCTTCTGCCTGTAATTTCATCAACTCTTGGACTTCTTCTATTTTGGCAACTTTGGTTTTTTGTTGGGCAGCTTCGAGTTTTTTGTTGGCAGCTTCGAGTTTTTTGTTGGCAGCTGTGAGTTCTTTTTTGGCAGCTGTGAGTTCTTTTTGGGCATCTTTGTATTCTTCTTGGGCAGCTTTGAGTTCTTTTTGGGCAGCTTTAAGTTCTTCTTCGGCAGCTGGGAGTTCTGTTTGGGAAATTTGTTCTTGTTGTTTTTTTAACCTTTGTGCATAATTTTCTTTTTGCGTTAAGAACTCTTCTTTTTCTGCTACGTCGAGTTCCGCAGCCTTTAAGTTCTTGATTGCTGTTTCGAGTTCTGTAAATATGTTCTGTTCTGCAGTTGTTCTTGCGGCTATATATGTATTCTTCTCTTCTTCTATATCTTCTGTTTCAGATGATGCAGAGGTTGGCACAAGCTCTGCATCTAAATAAATCACGCCTCTTATTAAAGCTATTTCTTCTAAGAGCCGTGCCTTTATTTCGGCTTGTATTATTGCTACAGACACGGCTCTTGCAGTATCACTACATGGTATCTGACTAAAGAGGTCTTTAAATTTTTCGTCGGATACTATTCTTTCCGCCATAAGTTCAGCCTGTTCATCCAAACCATTCTTCCAGTTGGCTATAGCTTCCCTATTTTCTTCTTTATCTTTATATTGTTTTAAGCCAGCTATTGTGCATATTTCGATGTTGTATAAGTATAAGTTGCTGAGAAGACAAGAGACACAAGCTGATATTGAATCGGATACAGATTTTGAAAGTGAAACTACCACCTCATCCAGATTTTTACCTGGCGTTTTTGGCACGTCTTTAACAGGGAACATTACATCTATTAGACCTGGAGGTGGAGTCGGTGTTGATGTCCGTGTATCTTCATGGTGAGAAGGAGTCGGAAAGGGCGAAATGGTTGTTTTTGTCGGTGTGGGTGGAGTGGTTTGCTTTATCGATGACAATTGTGACAACTGTTCACCTCTAATAAGATGCGACTTCATACAAGAATGGTTAAATTGTTCAGCAGCTTCAACCAATGAGATCCCTTTATCTATTGCGATTTTATATATTTTTGAAAAAAAGTCGGAATCTAAATTTGGTTCTTTCGATGCCGTTTTTATGAATCCCTGCATTATTGATTTTTTGTTAAAGTCAGACATAAAAAATAGAGATGGATCTACAGATTTACCATTAAAGTCATCAAGCGAGACTTTATTAACCACTGCAACCGCTTCATCGGCTTTAGCATTTTTTTTAATTTTCTCATTATTTGCTACAATTTTTTCATTTATAGTACGTATATAATAATCACCATTTTTCTCAATATCCCCTTTTAAATTCACATCAATTATCGTTCCGTTTTGTTTGTTCAGGAACATAAGTAACAAAGACGATGATGTATATGCTAAGCTATCTAGTTTGTCTTGGTCATTAAGGTCTTCACGGGCGAAAATCCCTTCATCAAGGAGTACTTTTGCTATTTCTCCAGCATCATTAATAAGGCGAGAATCGATAGTAGTTACATTTTCTACTTTTTGGTTCCAAGTAAAGCACAGGAGATCACGGAGTGCCTTTGTTAGGTTATCTGGAAATCCGTCCGGAAGATTTTCATCTGCCCTATCTTGGGGTCCGTCTTGAGGTGCTTCGATGTTAGCAGTCCAATTTTCTTTAAGGTGTACCGCCACAAAAGATAAAGCACAATTTACTCGCTGTTCAGGATCTTCTATAGTACTGCCAGTTTCAGATTGACAAAGTCGATCAAGAGTATTAGGAAGTGTATTGCGAAAATCCTTCATTGTTTTATTGCCAGAGTTTAATAATCTTACTTCACTCAAAGTGTTTTCTTTTTTGGGGGATGCAAATCGCTTTAAGTAAGAAAACTCATCTTCTTTAAAAAGAAGCTTCGCACCTCCAGTTACTTTGCTCAGCTGATCAATACTTAAGGTATCGGTATGTGATACTATATTTTTTCTTTCATAGGCAAGCTTTATAGCGTCTAAATCAGCAACATTTAACTCATATCCGTGAAAGCGTAATTTTTTGATTGCTTCATCTCTATCTCTGCATTCCTTTAGAGAATTAATCAACGCCTGAGACAAGTGTAAATTTTTTAATTCACTCATAAAGTATCACCTACATTCGCCAACGCCACGTCTAATCGCAATTACCATCTACAACTTAAGTATATACCTTACCAAATTACTAGTCAAAGAAATTTATGATTTTCTACACGCAAAACGCATGAAAATTTGTAAATGTGCTTGTCACAACCACACTGAACTTTGAGATCTATTATTCTTCTTCAAAAGGGGTAAATGGATTTCTTTTAACATAATATTTTTTACTATGGAATAATTTTTTATATTTCGAGAAAATTATTTAGTAAAATTGCGCATAAAAAATTAAAATTTCATCAAGTTTAAACAGCATATTAAATTACAAGAATAAAACTTTCCATATCAATGATATTCATTTTAAAAATATATGTGCATTATTGACAAATTTTTTGTTGTAAGTTACAATCATATCCAATATATCAAGCATATTTTGTCGAAAGGGGAAAATAATCATGTTGAAACATTATAATGACGTATTGGCAACTCTTTATTGCAGTAATCTTATATTTGATTTGATACATTGTAGGGATGAACTTGAAATGATTGATTTTCTTTCCAGCAAGGGCATAGTTTTGATGAATTACGGACTTGAACAAATAAAAAATATGTGCAGGTCCAAAAAATTTATGGAATGTGGCTGTATGTCTATGGAACAGTTAGAAAATGTATCAGGAGGAGTCTTGCAAGCTGAGGCAAAAAAATCAAACAGAATGAACATGAAAAACTCAGTAGTAAAAACTAAAGTGGAAAACAGTATGGAAACAGGGGTATGGATCTACCAAGAAGATCTTTATGTCAGTGCTCAAAATAATATGTTGCAAAATGATGCCAACGAACATACTATACCTTATTCTTCAAAACAGCAGGATATTCATTGTATTGATGCATTTTCTGATACTAGTGATTTTGCAAGTGAACGTGAAATGGAATATACGATTGAGCTTATGAAAGAAAGCCCTGATATCAAAAGATTAATAAATTTGGGTAAAGCTTGGCTTGAAGATGGTCTTAATTCAGTTGGCGAAGTAACATATCAAAAAAGGGCTATAGCAAATGCAATAAATTGCTTCAATAATGTATATGAGCTTTCAAAGCGTGATGTGCAAATAGGTAAAAAAATCTTAGATCTGTTTAGCAGCAAAGATTGGCCTCAAAACGAAAAGCCTCCTAGAATGTGGGAAAATTTAGAAAGAAAAATTTGCACAGACACGATAGAAGGCAGCGATAGAAACCATGCCATTGAATTTTTGTCACGTATTAGTTCTTCTGAATTCGAAAGTTTAGGCTATAGATACTTTTATAAAGAAAATAGCCAAATTCCTGATATTCAAAAATTAATATTTCTTACAAGCAGTTTTTTGGAAATAGACAGTAAAGAATCTGCTACAAATACTTTAAGTTGCTTGAAAATACTATTTGATAGTACTAAGAATATCAACTTTGTTCAGCCGTTCATAGAAGTAATGCATGAAAAAGGATATTTCCAAAAAGAAAATATCCCTGAATCGTTAGCAAATTTAAATAGTATGATTCTTTCTTATCATCTAAAGTTCGACTTAAATAAAGCACTAAATTTTTCGAGAATAATCGGAGATAAAGAGACTGAATTTTTTTGTTGTGTGAATTTAAATAAATTCGATGATGCAAAAAAATTACTATCTCAAACTGATATTGAAGGCTTACACTTACTAGAAAAAAAGAAAAAAGCCTGGGCTGCATGTATAGTAGATAAAACAGACATTGAAAAAGTAGAAAACTCAATAAATCATTTAACCGATTTTCTATTATCAACAGAACTTGACGACAGTGAAAGAGAAAAGTATTGCGGGAAATTTACAAAACTCTTAGCTACATTTAAAAATTCAGATGGGGATTTCACTTCTATAACATTGCGTAATATTATAGAATGCTTTGTTAAGCAAAATTTTTCAGACTGTCAAAAACTACTTCAGCCTAGAACAGATAATGCCAATTTTGATGAACTGAATAAAATGTTAGAAATATTTCTGTTGAAAAATGAACAAGGGAAATGGGAAGCAATGCCTATGGAATGCGGAAAAATGTTTCTACTAAGCGTTGAGTATTGCATAGGAGTTGAGGATCTTACTTGGAGTTTAGAAGATCGTTTAAAACATATTGCAAATTGCTCAAATTTAAGTTTTAAAGGCATAGATCATCAAATAACAACCGTACAGAATGTCATATATATGACAGCTTTTTGCAAACAGTATAAATACCAAAATGAAGATATAAGGAAAGCTTTATTGGGACTTTTCTCTCATTTGAAAATTGATTTAAAAAGATTTTTAAATGTCATGTGGACTAATAGCGGAGACCCTAACGAAATATTTTTGCTAAGTTTATTAACGGGTCACAATTTGATAGATCTTTTAAAAAACTCTACTTCTACAACAAAAGCTAAATTTGCTAAAAGTGTATACTCAAACGATAGAAAAAGAATTTAAAAAAAATTAAGTGCTGTCGCACATTGAATATGTGGAAACATCAAGCAAGCACATATACAGAGACGATCATAATAAGTTCGACAAAGCAAAGATACCTAGAAAATTAAGAACAGATTCCATATATTGTTTTAATTCAGTTTTCCATCTTTCCAACATTCAAAACATAGAGCTTTATATTTATCATTGCCACCGATATCTATTTGTTTACCTTCATAGATGATTTTATTGTTACGGTATCTTGCGTTTACTATAGCTTTTTTTCCGCAGTGACACATTGATTTAATCTCGCGAATTGAGTCGGCAACTTCTAATAATCTTTTGCTACCCTCAAAAAGGTTGCACATATAATCTGTTTTTAAACCATAGCACATTACACAGATAAAACCATCATTTAAACTTCTTAGCTCATCTACCTGAAATTTGCTTAAGAACTGACATTCATCTACTATAATTATTTCGTATTTCTGAGACTGCTTTTGCAGAACATGTTTTATACTTTCGTCTGGTCCGACGAGCACTGCTTCCGATGAAAGTCCCGCACGCGACTTTACAATTGTCTTTCCATCTCTGTCGTCAAGGCTGGATTTCATCAAAAGAACTTTCCTAAAATGTTCCTCAAAATTAAACTTGACCATCAAAGCATTTGCAGTTTTACTAGAACCCATAACTCCATAGTAATAGTACATTTTCATTCAAATCACACTATGAGCACTAAAAAATGCGTTATCCTCTCTATTACTGATGTTTATATTCTTTGTGCAAGTCTTTAGCTAATTCAACTATTCTTTCACAAGCGTGCGAAGTGTCGAAAGCTTTACAATTTTGTTTCAATTCTTCTAGCAAATCAGAACAAGCCAATACATTATGCAAAACTTTCTCCTTTGTATTTTTATCACACAAATCTAAAGCGGTATGGTTATCTAATAAAAATTTCTTATTTGCTTCTTCCTGTCCTGGTATAGGCTTGAGTAACAACATTGGCAAATCAGCAGCAAGTGCTTCAGAAATTGTTAATCCGCCTGGCTTAGTTACCAAAACATCTGCAACACTCATGTATAGGTAAACTTCTTTTGTGTACTTGACAAGTTTAGTAGGTTTGAAATATTTATAATGTTTTCGTTTGCGTTGCACAAGATTCGTAAACTTTTCGTAAAGCTCCTTATCTTTGCCAACCATAATTATTATTTGAAAGGATATAGGAAGACATAAAAGTTCATTGTATACTTTCATTGTCTCTTTGCCATTACAACTTTCACACATTATAAGCACTGTCTTAAGTGATGGGTTAAAGTGAAACCTTTTTAGTGCTAAAGCTCTATCTTCACGGTCAAAGAATGCAGAATTCACGGGTATACCAAAGGTGTAAATACTTGATCTGATAGCACCCATAGAAACAGCCTGATCTACCATATTGTCATGCGAGACCACATACGCGTCCGTGCCATGATTTATCCAAGTTTTATGGACTTCGTAATCGGTAAGCACAGTTATAGATGGTACTGATAGTTTACCTCTATTCTTTAAAATAGATAACATTTGAGCACAAAAAGGATGCGTGGAAATGATGGCATCAGGAGTGAATTTAGCAATTGTATCAAGTAATTTTCCGCTTCTTTCGAATAATATATCAAAAACTACGGAACTTATAGCACTTTCTTTATTAGAGGATTTATACATAAAAGAAAAAAGCGGTGGAACATTTTTTACTATAGTAGAGTACCCTGAAACAATGACTCCATTAAACTTTGGATCTACGCTTTCTATAGCGTCAATTACTGCAACTTTGTCTTTGGGACAATTACGCAAAATATAAAATTTCAAGGCATCTGCTGCCGACATATGTCCACTACCGACCGTTGCAGACAAAATCAAAATTCGCATATGTCCCTCCTCTAAAACAAACCAGTCTGAATTTTACCACAAATAAATTTTCTATTCAAACAATACAGGTTAAGGGAACACGTGAACAAGACATATGCAGTTATTATAGGATTTGCAAGAAATGCTTTTGAATTTTGACACAACCTATGGCCCGCCCGGAGGGATTCGAACCCCCGACCTTCAGAATCGGAATCTGATGTTGTATCCAGCTCTACTACGGACGGAACATAACAAACCAATTTTATATTGAGACAGTGATTATTGTCAAATTTACCGAGCCTTATATTTCTACATAAAATAAGTTTTAATCCTGAGAAATTGCTATTTGTTTTCCGCTATTGTCTATTTCATATGTACCTTTGTGTAAAATTTCAGATATAGGTACTATCGTGTAGTTATCTTTTTTTAATGCCGATATCACAAGGGGAAGTGCTTCTGGTGTGTTTTTAGCTCCATTATGCATGAGAATTATTGAGCCAGGTTTCACAGATTTAAGTATTCTGTTGCAAATTTGTTGGGCCGTTAGATCCTTCCAATCTAAGCTATCCACATCCCACTGAACACAATACATATCTAAACTATCCACCATATTTACAAGATTATTATTATACTCTCCATATGGTGCTCGAAATAACTTAGGTCTACTGCCTACTATTCTTTCTATTTTAGTGTTACAGCTTTCAATCTCTTCTTTTATTTTATCGCTGTTAAGTTTGTTCATATGTGCATGAGTATCAGAATGATTACATACTTCGTTACCGCTATTAGCTATTTCTTTCACGGATTCTGGATATTTATCAACCCAATTCCCTACTAGAAAAAAGGTCGCCTTTACATCATGTTCATTTAAAATTTTTATAAGATCAGAAGTTTGTTCATTTCCCCAAGCTGCATCGAAAGATAAACTTACAACTTTTTCTTCTCTATCTACGCAATATATTGGTAAATCTCTTTTCTGACTGACAGTGTTTACGGCTCTTATAGTACCGAAAATACCAACCATTACGGCAATAATAAAAACTACAAAACATAAAAAAAATATTAAAATTCCCCTTCTGCTCAAAACGAAAAATCTCATGCTCGTTCTCCCCATACCTGAAAAAAAATAAATTCACTCATAATACTATGAGTATAAAGAACTAAATATAAGTGAAGGAAATATATAAGCATAGATTTTTCGATAAGGTGAGGAATTCAACGAGAACCCAGCTATATGCCAGGTTCTCGTGTATAAATTCACATTCTCCTGCCGCTACACAGGCTTAAAGCTAATGAGATGGAACAATAGCTAATTTAGAATATATGTTTTTTGTGTGTATCTAAAGGTATAAAATAATGAATAGCAATCTCATTAAGTATAAACGTATTAATTATCACTACTCGGTTGAATCGGCAAAGGCAACTCACGATAAAGCTTGTCGTAAATTACGCGGTGCGCTAGAACATCTGAAACATCCTTACAAGAAGGCACACACTTTTTCGCGCTGTTCAGCACCTTATTTTTATATTTTTGGCGCTCGACAAAAATACTAAAGCCCGATGCCGTACCCGCAGCCGACACACTCAGGGTCGATGCGATCGAAAGAGTTGCAACTATAGCAAGAGGAAAAGATAGTACCGAAGTTATCAAGAAAAGTAAGGCCGTTCCACCAACAACTGTCACCGTTGCCATAGTAGGAATACCTATCTTTGACGCCAGATTCCACCGTTTGAAATTTTTAGCGTTGGAGTAAAATTCATTATATTCAGGAGAATTAGCGGGAATAAAAATTCCTTCAGCTTCTTCTTCCAGTACATGACCTTCTTCGTCACAAAAATCTTTTTTCACCGGAAACTCTATGCCGTAGTTAGAAATGCTTGGATCATATACTCTAACCTTGCTGTATTTATTATCATCGAAAGATGGCTTACTAGGTTTAAAATTTGGAAGCGCATCATCAAATTTTTCTTTAGAAATTCCCATTTTGCCAATAGCAAATTCTCTGAAAATCTTTTTGCCTTTTCTCTTACCAACATCTACTCTCACCATGTCCCAACAGCCTAAGTTATCAATTTCATCAAGCGTATCAACTAATGATGTCCCTTTTAATAATGCCAATGTGTAAACATCAGAAAATACAAGATTGTTAAACCTAACAACTTTTTCCGAGGGCCTTTTAAGCGAAAACAATCTGCTAAACAACTCATTAGCCCTATCTTCACCAATAGAACTATTCTTCGAGAATAGCTCAACTGCCTTTGCATATTCAAGGTTTTCACACTCTTTGTTAAGGAAACTGAGGTTGGACAAAATGACTTGACGCAAAGATTCATGATCCAGATGATCGGATCCTATCATAGGTTGGCCTTTCGGATCTAAAACAGATATCTCAAACTCCTTTGCATGTGGATTTTTTTCATTAAATTCTATATTAACAGGCATTTTGAGAAATAACTTCTCTACCCCAGACGCATATTCAATATCAATTTGTCCACTTCTCTCATAGTTGTGAAGCGCCCAAATATTCACTGCCTTTCTTACCGTTTTATTCATAAGCTTAGTAGCATCCTTATCAGGTTGAATTTCAGGCAACTGATGTTGTTTATGAAGTACAAATGATATTGCTGCGATTTGCCTTACTGCCGCTTTATCTACAACATGAAAAGCTTTTCCGCCTTCTCCGTAAATCTCCGGATTGTGCTCCCAAACACCAAAATCTCTTTCAACCCCACGTACTCCATGAGATTTTTTTGCAATATCTACAGATTTATCCACATATTTTTGAAGCCTTTTTTCTGCAGCATCCACACATTTCATATAAAGACATACATCGTCAATGGTTAATTTATCCTTCGCTGTTTTATTATGTTCATTATGGTTATCTACAGCCCTCCTTATAGCATCTACATCATTAATGTTAATCCTCTCATTATCCTTAAAAAAAGCATTAAAACGTCCTGCCGTATTATTAGCGTCTTCCATAAACAAATTTGAAGCTATATGCATTGCCGTATCAGAATTAGGATCTACCTGGTTATCGCTGAGCAATTGAATAAATTCTTCTTTACGTTCTGCATCGCTTTTTATATGACTGTTAAAAATACGACGTAGCTTGCTTTTAGTAACGAATACATCAATGAGTGTCCCTATACCACCAGCTACTTGCTCTAGCTGCTCAAGGCTCAAGTTGTTTGCGTCTGATATTTCATTTCTTCTTTCATACGCAAGTTTTATCGCATCCAAATCATCTTCATCTACCGCATAGCCACGAATTCTAAGCTGCTGGATTGCTTCTTCTTTGTCTCTGCATTCTATGAGTAGCTCTATTTCCTTTTTGCTTAAGCTACCCAAATCTTTGGACAAAATTTTTTTAGTCATCATACTCTCACTCCTTTCCCCAACAATGTCAAAATTAAATTACACCCTTTATACCTATATTGTAGCTATGCTTATACTCTGAAGTCAATTGCAGCAAAGAATTTTAAAAGTTCTTGACATTTAATCAGAAAGAAATGCTACAATAAAGCACTGATAGGCTGTTTGTGAGTCCGTATGCTTTTGTTGAAAATACCCTAACCTTTCTTAGCGCAATAACCAAGTTAGAGGTTAGAGGTTAGAGGTTAGAGGTTAGAGGTTAGAGGTTGGAGGTTAGAGGTTAGAGGTTAGAGGGGGGATTATTTATGGGAAACAAAAGAAACTCAAAGAAAATCTTACTCACTTTAATTGCAGTGCTTGTGATATTTTCGGTTTCTGCTTACATATGCTATTTTACGACTTTCTTTACAGATGCGTTTTCAAAACAAAATAAAAATTTACTGAAAGTTCATTTTATAGATGTTGGAAAAGCTGATGCTATATTCATACAACAAGCTGATAATGAGATCTTGATAGACGCAGGGAATGTATCTATCAACAACGAGGTAAATAGCTACATAAAGCGTTTGAATGTAAAAGATATAGATCTACTGGTAGCCACTCATCCAGATAACGATCATGTTGGTGGTATGGCCGATATTATAGATGAATTTGATATTGGCAAATTCTTAATGCCTAGACTAGATGGCAAAGAAAGTAATAGCTCTTCTTTTGATGATATGTTGGGAAGTCTCTTGGAAAAGAATATCCCTATAACTTATACAAACGCGCCAGAGAGTTTTCTACTGGGTAATATGAATGTAAATATATTAGCCCCTCTTAAACAATATGAAGAATCTAATAGCAATTCAGTAGTTTTGCAGCTCGAGTTTGGAGAAAAGAAATTTCTGTTTACGGGCGATGCTACGATGGAATCTGAGGAAGATATTGTAAATAGTGGTGCAAATTTACGCTCGGATGTTTTGAAAGTCGGTCATCATGGCAGCAAAACTTCTACAAGTGAAGTGTTTTTGAAGGCAGTTTCACCTCAATATGCTGTGATCTCAGTCGGTCCAGATAAAAATAACCTGCCAAAACAAGAGATATTAGATAGACTGAATTTGAGTAAGGTGGAAATTTATAGGACTGATTTGCACGGCACGGTAGTAATGCAATCTGACGGTAAGGACATCAAGGTAAAGACAGGAAAACAGAGCAAACAAAGATAAGCATGTAGTTTATTATAAGATTTTCTTCTGCTCACAAAAAAATTAACAAAAAAGGAAGGCTCATGGAATATTTCACTGTTAGAGACAAAGCAAGTAGTAGCTTTACAGAGAAACGCTCGAAATTTTTAGGATACATAACTCATATACAAAGTGAAGAGCATGCTGCAGAATTTATCGAGAATATAAAGCGCAAACATTTTGATGCTAGGCACAATGTTTATGCCTATAGATTAAAACAAAACAATATATATCGCTACAGTGATGATGCAGAACCTAGTGGTACTGCAGGTATGCCAATTCTTGAGGTTTTAAAAAAAAACGAAATTTTTGATGCTGCCATAGTTGTCAGCAGATATTTTGGAGGTATATTGCTAGGAACAGGAGGCCTTACCAGAGCTTACTCAAAAGCCGCAAAAGATGCCCTGAATAATGCTGAAATTTCTAAGATGGTTTTATGCAGAGAAATAAATTTGAGTTTTGATTACAAGCTTATGAACTCAATTTTGCATATGATTTCTTGTTACAGGGCCAAAATACTGCAAAAGACATATGGTGATAAGGTTACTGTAAATCTAGCTTTAGATAGCAAAGAGATAGAAAAATTCTCTCAGGGCATTAAAAATATTTCTGCCAACAAATTAAGCACGACATTACTAGAAGAAAAATATTTTTGCTTGTAAACAAATTTGCTCTGTATTGCCTTATGTGGTAAATTTCTGCATGGTGTGTATTAAATTGAAAGGATGAAGAAGAGGTAAAATTAATCATGAAATTATTAAATATAAAATGCATTAAAGTTGTAATGTCGATGTTAATAGCTATCTTTGTATTGCTCGCTGTTCCTTATGCAACAACTGTTACTAACACTTATCATTCCATGCATTATGGAATAATTTCTGTATTGGTGTATTCACTTTTTGTTTTTGTCATATACAAAGCCCTTTACCTTTTAAAAGATAAAAGACTTATGATTGTATCATGTATATTGGGATTTATGTTTTCATCCATGCTTATTATAGGTAAATTGGTTTTAACTTATGCTCAGAATATTCCTAAAAAATCAATTTTTTTACAAATTATCAGTTTAGCAATTTTATTTGCTTCCATAATAGCAATTATATTAAATTATCTACCTAAACTTAAATATGTTTTACATAATAATTTTATTCAAAATAAATTTAACAAATTTTTCGACAACCCATCTTACAAGTATTTTTTTATTGTCTGGGTAATTATTTTTATTTGCTTTATTCCTGTTCTCTTAGCTACATTTCCAGGAATATGGTGTTATGATGCATTTGCTCAGCTATACCAATATCAGGTCAAATCAATAACGTCATTCCATCCACCTTTGCACACATTACTAATTGGATTTTGCTTTGATTTTGGTAAAATCTTATATCATAAAAATCCAGACCTTGCAGGAGTTCTTATTTATTCTTTAGTACAAATGTTAGTAATGTCCGGTGTGTTTGCTTATTGTTGTTATTTTTTAGCTAAGATTAAAGTGCCAATTATCATCCAAATTTTAAGTATTATTTTCTTTGGATTATTTCCTGTAAATCAGATTTTTGCCGTTTCTCCAACTAAAGATGTAATTTTCGCAGGTTTAATGCTTTTGATTTTAATATTTGTTTATGAAGCTATAATAGATAGAAAAAAATTTTTTTGCTCATATTTTTTGCAGATAAGATTTATTGTTTTTGTCGTTTTAGCTTGCTTATTTAGAAACAATGAAGTTTATGCTTTTTTACTTTGTGTTCCTTTTTTACTTGTAGCTTTCAGAAAATATTTGTTTAAAATTTCTGCAATTTGTCTGATTTGTTTAATTTGTTATTTTTCCTTTACGGGTCCAATTTATAAATTATTTAACATTGGAAAAGGCAGTTCTGCAGAGGCATTATCTATTCCTATACACCAATTATCTAGAATTATTTATTACCATAATGATGAACTAAATGCTAACGAGTACAGTATCAATGAATTATTTAAAAACACAACACCATATAGCATTAGCTCCGCAGATTATGAAAAAGCAAATTTCAAATCAGATGTTTTTTTTAATTCTAAAAAAGATTATCTTAAACTATATTTCGAATTAGGGCTCAAATATCCTAAAGACTATGTAATTGCTTTTTTAGATAATACTATTGCTTCATATTATCCAGATTGGACATATACGGCTCCATCCATTTATAACGAAAATAATTCTTTATATAACCACTTTAAATACATAGAGTATAATAATCATGAAAAGGGGGAAATTTTTGCTTTTTCTAATGACGCTAAATATATAGAACGAAAATCTTTAGCTCCTCATCTGAATTTTATTCTAGAAAGTTTGATTGAAAAAGAACAGTACCAGCATTTACCCATAGTTTCCATACTTTTTAGTCAAGGATTTTATATCTGGTTTATGTTCTTGGCAATCGCTATATGTATTTACAATAAGAGATATTGGCTCACATTGCCGATGTTATTTTTACTTGCACTGTGGTTTACTTTTTTATTTGGCCCAGTTGCACTTGTTAGATATTCTTATCCACTCTTTATTTCTTTTCCATTAATGATCTCCATAATTCTGAGCAGTTACAAAAACAATCCAGATATCAGCGATTAGTTGTCTCCAACAATTGCAAATAAAAAATATAGGAAACATGTAAATGATATTGGCAAAGTAGTAATTAAGAATTTAGTATTGAATTTAGAAACAGGTGTTAATTTTGGCAAAAAATAGATTAAGCAAAAATTTTTTGGGTGTATTTTTCTGTGCTCTGTTTTGTTCTTCGTTTTTTACATACTTTATGTATATGACTATAAGCCCAGAGCATCCTTTGATAACTACTTCTCTAAAGCAGTATTTTATTTATATGATATCGTCTGGATGGAATTTACTCATATATATATCTATTGTAGTTCTGATGTTTATTATCATAAAGTTTTTAGATGCGTACAAAAAACAAATATATAAATACCGCTGGTTTTTGGCTATAGCCCTGTTATTAACACTGACAATGTTAAAAATCAATGGTTCATCTATTGGTTGTTTTATGCCGCAACTTGCTGTAGATGCTGATAAAGAGCTGCTTATAGGCAGAAATCGTCCTGTTAGAAGTGATGAGTGGGCTGTTTTCACACCCATGACTATATCTCAATTTTTTAATCATTCTGGGATTTTACAATATTTTGGTGAGACTTTCCGGGCTTGCAAAACAGATATGTTTTTGGAATACGGACAACCTGTGTGGGATATAGCTGTTTTGTTCAGGCCTTTCCACTGGGGATATCTATTTTTAGGTTTAGAAAGAGGACTTTCATTTTTTTGGTGTGGGCGTATTATTTTTTTGTTTATGGTGAGCTTTGAGTTTTGTATGCTCATTTCAAAGAAAAATAAATTCTTAAGCTTAGCATACGCTTTCCTCATAACTTTCTCGCCAATTGTATCGTGGTGGGTTGCGATAAATGGCTTAGTAGAAATGCTTGTATTTGGACAGCTCGCTATTATAATCATTAATCATTACCTTAGAAGTGAAAGTTTTTTGATAAAGTGTTTACTCGCTTTGGCACTTGCTTTTTGTGCAGAAGCGTATTTGTTGACTTTCTATCCTGCTTGGCAAATTCCCCTTGCCTATGTTTTCCTGGCTTTGCTCATTTGGCTTATAATCGAAAATTTCGATAGTATACCATTCTCATTAAAAAAAGACATTCCTGCTATAGCCATATTTATATTAGTCTTAGCAGTTGCAACAATATATATTTTCACAAAGTCACAAGACACTATTTTAGCGATAATGAATACCAGTTATCCTGGCAAAAGAATATCTACGGGCGGAGACTATTCCCTGAGAGATTATTTTGGATATGCAAGCAATTTATTTTTTCCTGTTGCCGCATCTACGAATGCATGTGAGTTTGCTAAATTTTTTGATTTTTTCCCATTGGGTTTGATTTTTACTGCAATGGCACTGATAAAAGACAAAAAAAGAGATAAATTGCTATTAGCTCTTGTTTGTGTGTTTTTTATACTATCGATTTACTGTCTTGTAGGTTTTCCAACGATGATAAGTAAACTTACTTTGCTTTCTTTCACCCCAACAAATAGAGCGTATATTGCTATAGGTTTTATAAATATATTGTTGCTAGTTCGTTCTATTTCTGTTTTGTCGAAAAAGCATAGTAGATTTGAACGCATATCTTTTGCAATTATTTCTGCGCTTGTGGTTTCGATTATATCTAGGCAGTTTATACCCGGATATATTTCAAGCTTTAAGCAAATTTTAATATTAATTGTCCTGCTGCTTTCTTTTATTTGTGTTGCTTCGAAAAATTACAAAAAATTTGCACTCATATGTATAGCTATCACACTGATATCTGGTTTTATGGTAAATCCTGTAAGAAGTGGAATATCAAATTCATACGATAATAAAGTCGTAAGTACTATACGTGAAGTAAGCCAAAAAGATAAAGATGCTAAATGGATTACACAGGGAATTGGTTTACCCGCGATAAATATTCCTACTTTAGCAGGAGCTCCCAGTATCAATTCTACTAATGTATATCCGAACATAGAACTTTGGTCAAAGCTAGATCCTGAAGGTAAATACTATGACGCATACAATCGATATGCACATATCGCTGTAATTCTTACAGAAGAAGAAACACGTTTTGAGCTTCCATTTGCAGATCAGTTGTTTCTTTATTTAAATCCCAAAGACATAGATAAATTAGATGTAAAATACATTTTTTCTACAGACACACTTGAAGTATTTAATCGAGATAATGTAGAATTTGCTCTAGATACTTCTATAGTTGGTACCGATTACAAGATATATAGAGTAAATTTAAAGTGATCTAGGTAGTGATATTTCTTGAAGAATAAAATATCGTCTATTACTGTTTCGGCCTCAATAGCCGCTATATATGCGGTTCTGACTTATATTTTTTCTAGCTTAGGGCTTTCCTTTAGCGTATTTCAGCTAAGGTTTTCAGAGGCCTTGATGGTTTTTGCTGTTTTCATACCGGAAGCAATATGGGGATTATCATTAGGCTGTTTTATTTCGAATCTTGCGAGTCCTTTTGGAATATATGATGTGTTGCTAGGAACTACAGCTACAGTAATTTCAGTTGTAGCAATGTATTTATTTAGAAATGTTACGCTAAGAAATATTCCACTGTTATCGTTTATTATGCCCGTAATTTTTAATTCTTTAATATTACCGTTTATCTTTATAATAGCTGGAGTAAATGTAGGTGTATATGAAGCTTATTTTACTTATTTTGTATATATATTTCTTGAAGAAAGCATATCTTGTTTTGTGCCGTCTTTGATTTTATTTTTTATACTTAAAAAGCTGAAAATAAAAAACTTAATTATGCGGGATGTTTATTAACAAAAAGTAGCTATACTTCACAGCATAAAATAAAGAAAGCATGGAATTGTTTGCATAACAAAAACTCCTATATATCATGTAGGAGTTCTTACAATATAAAAACCCTTCTAAAAAGCATTAAGCTTTTTTAGAAGGGTTTAAACAGATACTATAGAATAATTTGGTGGAGATAAGCGGGATCGAACCGCTGACCTTTTGACTGCCAGTCAAACGCTCTCCCAGCTGAGCTATACCCCCGAAAAAACTGGAGGTGCCACCCGGATTTGAACCGGGGAATGAGGGTTTTGCAGACCCTTGCCTTACCGCTTGGCCATGGCACCGCGAAAAAAACAGACGCCTAAAAGCTATAACTTTCAAACGTCCTAAAGTGGAGCGGATGACGAGGCTCGAACTCGCTACCTCCACCTTGGCAAGGTGGCGCTCTACCAGATGAGCTACATCCGCAAAAAACTAAAATAGCGCTGAAAGTCATGGTGCCTCCGGACGGAATCGAACCATCGACACGAGGATTTTCAGTCCTCTGCTCTACCGACTGAGCTACAGAGGCAAAAAAAATGGCGATCCGGAACGGGATCGAACCGTCGACCTCTAGCGTGACAGGCTAGCGTTCTAACCAGCTGAACTACCGGACCGTATGTTTGGTGGGAACAACAGGGCTCGAACCTGTGACCCCTTGCTTGTAAGGCAAGTACTCTCCCAGCTGAGCTATGCTCCCAAGAACCACACCATAACTCTCACCAACAGCTACAAATTTTACATGAAAAAAAAGTCTTTGTCAAGTCCTTTGAGAAGTAAAAATTAAGATTTTTTTTCTAGGAATATTTTCCGTGAAATAAAATTCCAAACCATAACCACAAAGGTTGCGATTATCTTTATCAACATTACATAGCCAGAGTTAAGTTCAGTGTAATATGTGACCATATTCCCCAATATAGACATAAGCAATTGGTTTATAAGCAAACCGATCACGCTTAATACTATGAAAATCATAAGCTCTTTATGCTTTTTTATTTCCTTTTTTCCTTCAAAAACAAAACGCATGCTAAGAAGATAGTTCGCTACAACAGAGATAGAAAATGAAATTGCGCCAAATATCAAATAAAATTTCACACCGAATAATTCTGACAGTAGGTATAAAATGCCAGCGTCTATAACAAAAGAAAGTCCTCCTACGAAAGTAAATTTTGTTATCTGAGCAAAAAGACTATCACGATTATTTAAAAACGCAATAAATCTTTCGTTAAGATTATCATGATTAATATGGCTCATTATATATAACCTCTGTGTATAAAAATTAAAGTAAATCCCGATAAATTTTTCAGTATACTGGGGAGCCCAGCCGGAAAGAAGAATAAATAAAAGAATTGTTGATTGAGGTTGAGATTTTTGACGATGGAATAAATCACAGCAAGCAGAAGCTTTACCTTAGATGAGTAAAAATCATAAAAAATGTGCAAAAACCGGTCAAAACCTCAAGAAAGGAATATCTAACTTTTTTTGATTTTCCTTTTGTTGTTTTGGCCGGTTTTTTTGTTCTATTTTGGTATATAGTTTTTTTTATCGTTTTGAGAACTGAGGAGCTCTTCTAGCGGCTTTGAGGCCGTATTTTTTACGTTCTTTCATTCTTGGGTCGCGGGTCAAGAAGCCAGCTTTTTTAAGTATAGGGCGAAGGGCATCGTTATCGAATTGCAAGAGAGCTCTAGCAATTCCATGACGTATAGCACCAGCCTGGCCTGTAAAGCCTCCTCCAGAAACTCTGCAAACTACGTCGAATTTTTCGGTAGTGTTAGTAGCTTCCATAGGCTGACGAACTATGAGCTTTAATGTTTCTAAACCAAAATAATCATCGATACTTCTATCATTAATAGTAACGTTACCATTACCTTTATATAATCTTACTCTAGCAACGGAACTTTTTCTTCTTCCTGTTCCGTAGAAAAAAGGTTCTTTTTCGTACATTTAAGTCAAACTCCTTTCTTAAAATTCAAAAACGCTTGGCTTTTGAGCTTCATGCTCATGTTCAGCGCCCACAAAAGTACGCAATCTCTTGAAAGATTTTCTCCCGATAGTGTTTTTAGGCAGCATACCCTTCACAGCGTATTGCATAGCAAGCTCTGGGTGTTTTTCCATCAATTCATCGTATCTTATAGATTTCATGTTACCGATGTAACCTGTAAAACGATAGTGATATTTGCTTTTTAATTTGTTTCCTGTCAAAACAGCGTCCGCACAGTTTATTATGATAACATGGTCACCACAATCAACATGAGGTGTAAAGCTTGGTCTGTGTTTACCGCGAAGTATTGACGCAGCTTGAGCAGCTACTCTACCTAAAGGCTTACCTTTAGCATCTATAACATACCATTTGCGTTCAACTTCACTTGGCTTTTGCATATATGTTGACATAATGCGCATCCTCCTTTTAAGTATATATTTTCTAAAATCAAAACTGTTGCAAAAATTCAACATAGCACAGAATTGATGATAGCACAGCCAAAAAATACTGTCAATAAATTTTAGCATTCAAATTAAAAAACAACTTGCATATCTCTTGATTCCTTTGTTTTTCTTGTATTTTGCTCTATAATTCTAACTTATTATTTTTCTTAAGCTGTGTTATACTTCTTGATTAGGGGGAGATGTTTTAAATGGATAAACTCTTGGCGAAAGTTCGTGCTGCCTGTGAAGCTTACAATATGATAGAACATAACGATAAAATCGCCATAGGGCTTTCCGGTGGGAAGGATTCTCTTCTCATGCTGAAAGTCTTAGCTAAATTAAAAGAATTCTACAAAAAAAAATTCGAACTTAAGGCTATTTTCGTGGACCCTTGCTTTTTCGGTGAAAAATCTAATACCGAATATATTAAATCTTTCTGCGATGATCTTAATGTCGAGTTTATACATAAAATAAGCGATATTTATAAGATAGTTTTTGATATAAGAAAAGAAAAAAATCCCTGTAGCCTCTGTGCGAACCTGCGTAGAGGCATACTTTGCACGACGGCTACAGAGTTCTATTGTAATAAAATCGCTCTTGGTCACCATTACGACGACGCTGTCGAAACCTTCTTTATGAATCTCTTTAATTGCGGGAGAATCGGCTGCTTCTCGCCTGTGAGCTACCTCTCTAAAAAAGACGTTACTATCATACGACCTATGATCTACTGCGAGGAAAGTCTGATATCTGCCTCAAGTCTTCGTCATTCTTTGCCTGTTCTTAAAAGCAATTGCCCCATGGATAAAACTTCCAACCGTGAGAAAACTTCTGATTTTATCTCTAATTTAAAAAAGGACTTCCCTGATATAAAATCAAAGGTCATAGGCGCTATGAGAAGAGCCAATATCGACGGGTGGAAATAAATCTGTTTTTTATGTACAAATTTATTCATCAGCATACTCGCACAGACAAAGCGAATACGATTCAAAGATATCTACGAAATTAAATTTACAATTTGAATAATCTAGTGTAGAAAGATTTTTATTTAGACCTTTTCCTAGCATTTTCGAATAAGCTTCTTTTTTACTCCATATATCAAAAAATGATTTTTTGTCATAATTTTTATTTTTGAGCATTTGTTTTTCACAAAGTGTAAAATATCTATCTGCAATTTTATTATACTTTGCTTTCCTGTGTTCTTGTATATCTACACCAACAGCTCTATCTGAGAAAGCACAGCATATCATGTTTTTAGAATGACTTTTATTAAAGTATATTTTCTGTGAATCATTTATTTTGAGACTATTAAAATTATTAGTTTCAAAATAAATCTGATTATAATGAATATTAAAATGGCTGCTAATTGTAAAGATTAGAAGAGCATCACATAATATCATTTGTTTTTGAGATAAGAGATCTTTTTTGCAGTTTATTTGAGATATACGATCATTGCTTAGTAGTTTGAAAAGTACAGATTTCACTTCAGATGTATCGTGATTTGATATATCTAGAGCGAAAAGATGTGTGTCATTTTCAAAGGATACATAACTTTCCAAATTTATAATGCTGTTTTTGAAGAAATTGTAAAAAGGCATAAAAAATTCACATTCTCGAAAAAATAAAATCCCAAACTATTTAAAATTAAAATGCGATAATATATAATAAAGTACGTATAGAGATAGTATCACAAATTGGGAGAAGTGTACATGAAAGAAGCTGAAAAAGCAAGAGAAATTTTAAACATAGCGATAAAAACCGCAATAAACCGGAAACACCAAAAGGTGATTTCCATACTATTAACGGTAGATACGGCATCTTCGTACATGGGACCAGTGATAAAAATGTACTTCGAAAGGTTTGCGAAAGATACAATCGCAGAAGATGCAAATTTTATTATAACGGAAATCAAAGCCAAATTACGTTGCCCAAGATGTGAGAAAGAATTCACAAGAAAGCCTGATGACCATAGCTGCCCAGTATGTTTCACCCAGGGTGTACCTTGTAAAGTGAAAACTGAGATGAGAATAGAAAAGATAGAGACGGAATAGTATTCGTAACAAATTGCCTACAGTTGAATTTGACACAAATATCAAAGAAAAATTAAGTACTTGTAGTTTTCCTATAAGTTTAGCAAATAGAAAAGCAAAAGCATAGTTTTATGAAACTTGACTTAAATAGCACTTTGAAGTAGTGTAAAAGGTGGCAGGGGTATTATTTTGAATGGGTTCGATAATATTTCTTCAGATAAAATCAAAGATTAGGTTGAGTTTTTTTATTTACCCTGATAGCTTAAACAGAGCGTTGGTTCACCAGAGGTGACGGTTTAAATCCGTTAAAGGGGATTTTTTATTTATTTAAGCGAGGTTTTTTTGATGTATCAAGACA
>JAZUOT010000035.1:0-7135 GCA_045604805.1 Acutalibacteraceae bacterium
ATCTATTTCGCAGAGCGTATGCCAGATTAACACCAATGGTATTGAAAAGGGATGTAGCCCGAACAAGCCGGCCACATCCCTCAATTAATTTACTCTATTCTAACTACTATTTAGAGTTTACACAGAATTCGGGATTCTGCCACTTTAAGCATCCCGATTTGTCGTATATTTGCATTCCGGATACATATATCCTCTCACTGTGATCTTACATATTTTCCATTTTTGATTTTAACTTTTGTGCAAGTTCTTTAAACGAAAAAGTATTTGCCAAATCTATACCTTTTTGATATGCTTCTCTTGCTGCACTATAATTATGTAATTGATAATGACATTCTGCTTCTTTGCTTGCATATTCTATAGCTCTTTCAACATTGTTATCTTGCAATGCTAAAGCATAAGTATCTCTGCAAATAGTGGCTGCATCATCCAGTCTCCCTTCCTCATAAGCATAGTATAAATTAAGTTCGATCTGGCGTTCAGGCGTAATAGTTCTACCAAAGTTATATTGTGATAAATCATTGGGTTTACAACCTTCTTCTTTTGTCATTCTTTTCTTTCCCCCTCCCACAACCATCTCAAGTTCATCTAATGTTAATTCTTTTTGTTTATTCATAATTTTTTCCCACCTTATTATTTATTATATCTAAACTAAAGCTTTACCCTTTAGGTCAAAATCCAAAACATTTTCTATTTCAACATTCACGAAATCGCCGGTATGCACCTGATTTTCCGAGCTGAAATACACTTTGTTATCTACGTCGGGGGCGTCGATACTTCTTCTGCCAAAGTACAAATAACAAGATTCATCATAGCCCTCACAGAGCACTTCGAAGGTTTTTCCGATATCTTTTTCAAGGACTTTTTGCATTATATCGTACTGAAGAGAATACACAGTTTGCAGGCGGCTTTCTTTAGTTTCTTCATCTAATTGATTAGACAAAGTGGCGGCTTTAGTACCTTCCTCGGCAGAATAAGCGAAACAGCCAACTTTTTCGAACTGCATTTTCTTAATGAAAGAACAGAGAGTTTCAAAATTTTCTTCCTTTTCACCTGGGAAGCCGACAATAAAAGTTGTACGAATTGCGACATCTGGTATGGTATTACGTATCTTGTTGATGAGTTCGGAGATGATTTTTTCATCACCATAGCGGTTCATAGCTTGTAATATATCTTTCACACAGTGCTGCAAAGGAATATCTAGGTACTTCACTATTTTTTCTTCATTTTTTATGACATCCAAAAGCTCATCATTAATTCTATCTGGATAGCAATAAAGCAAACGTATCCACTTTATGCCATCTACCTTGCAAAGTTCTTTAAGCAAATCAGCTAAACTTAGTTTTCCATAAAGATCTTTCCCGTAGAATGTAGGGTCTTGGGCTATTAAGTTTATTTCTTTAACGCCGGAAGTGGCAAGTTTTTTTGCTTCTTCGATTATGCTTTCTTTTTTTCTACTTCTATATTTACCGCGTATCATAGGTATAGCACAATAAGTACAGTAATTACTGCAACCCTCGGCTATTTTTAAGTAAGCTGAGTATTTTGGAGTGGTAATGAATCTATCTCCATCCAAAGGCAAGTTTAATTTATCGCCATAAAAAACACAAGGCTTTGCACTAAAAGATTTTTCGATGATGGACACGATATTATCATTTTCTCCAAGTCCTACAACAGCGTCTACTTCTGGCATTTCTTTTAAAATCTCATCTTGGTAGCGTTGGGCTAAACAGCCTGTTACTATCAAAGCTTTAAGTTTACCGGTCTTCTTGTACTGTGATGCAGATAGTATTTCATCAATAGCCTCTTGTTTTGCAGCGTCTATGAAAGCACAAGTGTTGATTACAACTGCATCAGCTAGCTGGATATCATCACAAAGCTCATATCCTGCATTTTTTATTTTTTCGAGCATAATTTCCAGATCTATTCTATTTTTGTCGCAGCCCAGAGCAATAAAAGCGATTTTTCGATTTTCAGAGCACAAAACAGACATCTCCCATCTATTCTTCGTCATCACAGTTTAAGCTTTGCATAGCTATTTTTATATCTTCGTAATTATAGCCTTTACGAATGAGATTATTCACAGTTCGTCTTCGACCCTTTTCATCATTTAAAAAAGCAAGAAATTTACTTTTCAAAAGCAAGACAAGTTCTTCAACGGGGTCAATTTCTATGTCCTCCAGAACTTCTTGTATAAGATCTTTGCTAAGACCTTTTTTTAACATTTCATATTCAGCACGTCTTTTGGCAAAATGTTTACGAAGCAGGAGATCTTTTGCATATTTTCTAGCATATCTCTCATCGCTTATGAGAGAAAGTTCTTTTAACCTTTCTGTTGTAAACACAGCGATATCCCTGCTGCATTCAACAGCCAATTTATCGATGAGTTCTTTTTCTGAGTAATCTCGCCTGGATAGCAAAAACAAAGCTTTCTGTTTTGCCCTGTGTTTTTGAGAAGTAAGCACAAGTTCTTCTAATTCTTCTTCACTTATTTCTGCATATTCCTTAAATTTCGATTCAGCCATGACATTTTTATCTATCTGAACCGCAAATTCACCATCTATGTAAAGATCTACTAATGATTTTTTTGCTGGTCTTATATCTGTTATAAGCATTCTTACTCCAAACAAATGGGCATAATACCAAGTTCAAACTCGGTATATGCCCTATTTTTATTTACTAGCCTAAAAAAATTTAGTCATCCGCTAAGATATCTATGGAACTTTTATTAGCACTTGTTCCTGAAGGAACAGTTTGTGTTTTAGCGTTTGTTTTGCCTATAGCTGTAGGCTGAGATATCGAAGATCTTGATGATGAGATTTTATGTTCTTTGCTTTGTTCTATCTTTTCTTTTACTTCTTTTTCTATAGCATTTGCTAACTCTGTGTTTTCTAGCAACAAAGCTTTTACTTTATCACGGCCCTGAGCCAAACGCTCACCATTATATGAAAACCATGAACCACTTTTATTTACAACATCTAGCGAAACTGCACAATCGAGCAATTCTCCTTCTCTTGATATACCCTTACCGTACATTATATCAAACTCAGCGACTTTAAAAGGTGGTGCAAGTTTGTTTTTCACAACTTTTGCTTTAGTTCGGGAACCTATCATTTCTGTACCAGACTTCAAAGTTTCTGAACGTCTTATATCAATTCTCACAGAAGAATAGAATTTAAGAGCTCTACCACCCGGAGTAACTTCTGGATTACCATAAACTATGCCGACTTTTTCTCGAAGCTGATTTATAAATATAGCGACACAATTAGACTTAGAAACAGCACCTGCTAATTTACGCAAAGCCTGAGACATCAACCTAGCCTGTAAGCCAACATGAGAATCGCCCATTTCACCTTCTATCTCAGCACGTGGGACAAGAGCTGCAACAGAGTCAACGACGATTATATCAACAGCCCCAGAACGAATAAGTGCTTCTGCTATTTCTAGAGCTTGTTCTCCTGTATCAGGCTGAGAAACCAGCAAAGAATCAACATCCACCCCTAAAGCAGCAGCATAAACCGGATCAAGTGCATGTTCAACATCTATGAAAGCGGCACAACCCCCATCTTTTTGACCTTCTGCTATAGCGTGCAAAGCGAGTGTAGTCTTACCAGATGATTCTGGTCCATATATTTCGATGATTCTTCCTTTTGGCAAACCACCTATCCCCAAGGCCATATCCAGAGAAAAGGAGCCTGTAGATATTACATCTACATTCAAAGTGCTGTTTTGCCCCATACGCATAACCGCACCCTTGCCGAACTGCTTTTCTATTTGACTAAGAGCAGTTTCTAGAGCTCTAGATCTATCATTTGACATTTTGTATCCTCCATAGCTGACATAAGTAAAAATAAAATCCCAATAAACACATTATTTTAAAAGATATAAACTAAGTCTATTTTATCTATCCTTGATGTTATCGATCATATCTTTTACCATTGAGGCAATTTTAGGATCTTTTTCTATCATCTTTTCCACTCTTTTTACAGCGTATACTATAGTCGAGTGATCTCTTCCTCCAACGTATTGTCCTATAGAAGCAAGTGGCATCTGCGTTATTTCTTTAGCAACATAAACACAGACCTGTCTAGCAATACTTATTTCTGCATTTCTCTTATTTGAAGCGATATCTTTTTCGTCTACATCAAAGGTTCTCGCTACTTCACTGATTATATTTTCTATAGTAATTTGAGGTGGCTGGTCATTATTTAAAACCTTGGATATATTTGCCTGAGCTGTCACCAAACTTGGCTTTATGCCTTTGAGCAAATAATCCGCCTTCAAATTCTTGACTATTCCTTCGAGTTGCCTGATATTCCTAGTTAACTTTTTAGCAATATATTCGCAGACTTCTTTTGGAATATCTATATCTATCATTTCTGCTTTTCTTTGAACTATCGCTATCCTAGTTTCGTAGTCCGGTGGCTGGATATCAGCGATAAGACCCCACTCAAAGCGACTTCTAAGCCTGTCTTCCAGAGTCCTTATTTCTTTTGGGGGCCTGTCCGAGGTAAGAACTATCTGTTTTTTGTTCTCGTATAAAGTGTTGAAGGTATGGAAAAATTCTTCCTGTGTTGAATCTTTACCTGCTATAAACTGTATATCGTCTACGAGCAGTAAATCTGTATTTCTGTATTTTTCGCGAAAAGCGACAGTAGTCCCGCGTCTTATAGCATCTATAAGTTCTATGGTGAAATCGTCACCCTTTATGTATGTGATTTTAAAGTGAGGATTATTTTTTTTTACCTCGTTTGATATTGCTGATATGATATGTGTTTTTCCTAAACCACTATTTCCATACACAAACAAAGGGTTATATGCTCCTGCAGGATTTGAAGCAACAGCCAAAGCTGCAGCATGTGCGAATTTGTTCGAAGAACCCACTATAAAATTATCAAATGTGTAATTATTAAAATTACTGTCGGTTTTCTGATTCGAATTTACAGCTGTAAAATTTTTATTTACCGTTTGTTCCTCAGGTACTGTTAAAATAAGGTTTAAGCCTGGCCCAAAAATTTCTTCAATAGCTTCACTCAGAAGTTCACTATAACACCTAGTGACAGTTTGTTTGTGAAAACTGTTCGGTACCATCAAAGTCACTTGATTCTTTTCAAAATCTATCCCTATAGGTTCTATGCGACTTATCCATGTTTTGTAGGCTACTTCTGTAATCCTCTTTTGGCAATATTCTCTTATTATCTCCCATGCCTCTTTGAAAGATTCCATCATTTTCCTCTCATTTGATTAATTTCTATTGCTGACTCAAACACAATCTACCCCGACTAATTCTATATCAATTTATAAAGCTTTGCAATATATGTTGAAACGGTATTTCTGCTTTGCTATCATAGTGATAATTTGTATTTTTGTGAGATGAATGGAGGAATTTGCTTGCCTGACATTCAACAAGAACTGATTTTACTTAGCGATGAAAATTATCGGAAATTTTCATCAAAGCTTCTTCCGAATAACAGTAACATTTTAGGAGTAAAATTAGGGGATTTAAGGAAAATTGCAAAGAGAGAAGCTCATAAAGGAATTGATATAGCTCTAGGTGATTTAAGTGATGAATACTTTGAAGAGCTAATGTTGCAAGCTTTCGTAATTTCTTACTCGGATATTTGTTTTGCAGAGAAAATAAACTATATAGAGAGATTCTTGCCAAAGATAGACAACTGGTCTGTTTGTGATAGTTTTTGCAGTGCTCTTAAAGGTGTAAAGAATAACAGAAAAATGATGTTTAATTTTCTAAAAAAATACTTTGATTCGGAAAATGAATTTGAGTGCAGATTTTCCTATGTTATACTTATAAGATATTATATCGATGATGAATATATTGATGACGTTTTTACTGCCACTAATTCTTTCAACTGCAAGGCTTACTATGCGAAAATGGCTGTAGCTTGGCTTTTAGCTGAAATATATATTGATTTTAAAGAAAGAGCGATGGAGTTTATGACTAATAGCAAAATAGACAAGTTTGTCATAAACAAAGCGATACAAAAAATTTGTGAATCAAATAGAGTTAGTGCAGCAGAAAAAATTATGGTAAGGAATTTAAAAAGGTAGAGTTTAGTGGAATATAAATCAGATCTAAATCACATTGCAGAAAAATCGCTCACAAAAGTATCTCTTGGAATAGTTATAGCCCTGTCGTTGGTAGCACTGTCCTTTCTTATTTTCATTTCTATACATGTGAATTCAGAAAATTCGCAACTGCAAAACGAGAGCAATAGTAAAAGTTTATTAGATTCCTCTACCCTCAACGATTACATCGTACAGCTTAATGCAGCAAACGCGTTTGTAGATGCTGGAGAATATGAAAAAGCTATGGAAGCTTACATCGAAGCTATAGAGATAGCACCAAATGAAAAGTCTGCTTAGGAACATTAGAGAGTTGTAGTGCCCTTCCTTCTAATTTCTAATTCGTGCTTTTTCTACAAAAAACAATCAATTTCAAAATATTACATGAGGTATTTATTTACAAATAGGGAATAGTTAAATAACCTCTTCATTTTTTGTCCTATATAAATCTGCTAATAATCGGTACTTTTTTTAAAATAATGGTAATTATATATGAAACCATCATAACAAAAAAGCATACCGCAAAAGTAATTAGCATATCATTGAACGGTAAAATTTGGAGCATAGCTATCCATTCTTTTTTTATCATTCTCAATAATAATAAGTGCAATAGATAGATACCAAATGTACAACTTCCTAGAGAAACGATAAACTTTTGCAATAATTTTGGCATATCCCACTTTGACGATAAGTATTTTACTGTAAGAATTATAGCTACACAGTTTAAAATGACAAAAGAAGAATGAAAGCTCTGAGATAATTTTTCAGAACATTCCCCTGTGATTAATATTTTTTTATATGTAGCATAACAACTAATAACAATTCCAATGATATTGGCAAACCAAAATAATGGTAGGAATTTCCTATATTTATTTACATCAAATGTGTTATATAAATAATATCCCAAACAAGGATAAATGACTATATTAGTATAAATCCAGCTAGGCTTAGCACGTGCAAAAAGCATTATATAACCATTAGACAACAGAAATTCAGCCACAGGTAAAATCCCTGAAAAGAAAAGAGCTATAAGGCCCATGTAGAGGAAGCCCCC
>JAZUOT010000036.1:0-2017 GCA_045604805.1 Acutalibacteraceae bacterium
TGGTTTTGTTGCAACTCGTGAGGATGGCTCTGTAGATACTTTCTACTACCTGAAAAATGCACAGGGAGATATAACCCACATTGTAAGTGCTGCAGGTAAGAAAATGGTAACCTTTACCTACGATGTGTTTGGTAAGCGTACCGTAACATATCAGGCAAATGGCTCTACCACTCCGGGACAGATTGAGTTGCTCACCCAGATGAAAGCTGATCTTCTTAATCCGTTTGCTTACCGTGGTTATTGCTACGACTACGATATGGGTATGTACTATCTTCAGTCAAGGTATTACGATCCCAATACAGGTCGTTTCATCAACGCTGACGATACAAATTACCTCAATGCTACTGGTACTGTTCTCGGTTGCAACCTCTTTGCTTATTGTGAAAATGACCCGGTGAATAGGGTCGATCCGAAGGGAACTAAAAGTAGAAAAAATACAGCATATGCAACTGTTTATATTATCTATTTTACACTTTTGTTGAGTACGTATGATAAAGCTTTTGTTATCTCCAGTGATAACAATAAAAAAGGAAAAATAAAAATAGAGTTAGAAAAAGTTGTTCAAGGAAAAAATTTATCTTCTTTAATCTATTCTTTTTACAAACTAATCGGTGAAAAAGTATTTGACGTGGTATCTATCTATGTTTGTTCCAAATTTGAGGAGAACTATTACAAAATACACAACAATAAACACAAAAAAGATACAACAAAAAAGCGCCCCTTCTTGTTCTCTGATAACTGTGTTTCAAAAGAAATTAGAGAACATGTTATTGGGTATTGGTACTCAACCAACGTTTCCGGTATAAAAATAAATCATATGTCTGTTGCTTTTAGAACTTATGCTAAATTTAAGACAAAAGATGATATAAAAAGCAAGTGTAAGGATATTGATATAGCCGAACAGGATGCTGTTGTTGTAAGAGATAGAACGGCTTTTGGTTATTTTACGGGAATTAGAAAATGCTATATGTATACCGCAGCCGACCCGTATGCGATGCCTGTTTCAAGTGGCGGTACTATAGTGTACGCTTACCGAACATATCAAAATGTGCGAGGATCTTGGAAAAAGAGCAAAATTCTCACTTGAATAATGATTGGAGAAAATTATGAGCAAAAAACTACAAATCATAAAAAAAACAATATTTGTTTTTTTTATTGTGTTTTTGATTTATTTTTTACTAATTAATGTATTTAACATTGTGTTTTGTAAAGCTAATCTTACTGATGACTTTACTATAAATTATAGTGGTAAAACTTATCGTCTATATAGTGATATATATGATTACACAGTTTTAGAAGGCGAACCATCTAAGTTTGTCGGAATACGTTCAAATAGCTTTTTTGATTATATACTTTTTCCACGTGAATATATATATCACTTAGAAGATACAGAAGATGTAAACACTAATTTTATCGTTTATGAATCATTAACAACTCTTGTTTTCGTTAAAGAAGGTTTTAGTTTTCCTGATATTAAAGAAAATCCTATTGAAGCTGTTTGGTTTTCATGGGATACAGATTTAGACGCAATAAAGGATGAATATATTATAGACAAATTAGTTCTGTGCGCTAAAGAAGGAGAAAACAGGCCATTGAATAAGGAGCTATATGAAATTATTACTGATAATAATGGCTTTTTTTGTTGTTTCAAATTTAAAGATTATCCTATAGTAGCAAATTTTTGTGTTAAGACAACAAAAGATGGTTTGCACTATTTAAAAGAGGAAGAGGATAAATACACTGTTTTTTTAGACCAAGATTTCCTTGAGGATAAACGAGGGTAAGACACGTTAATAACACAGAATAACACAGGGGACGGTTCTCTGTGTTGTGGGTTGACAGCAAGCTTATCTCAATTTCATTTACAAGTGATGAACTTAATCAGACAGTGAAATACTTGTACAATGATTTTGATGAGCCTGTTGGTTTTGTTGCAACTCGTGAGGATGGCTCTGTAGATACTTTCTACTACCTGAAAAATGCACAGGGAGATATAACCCACATTGTAAGTGCTGCA
>JAZUOT010000037.1:0-75123 GCA_045604805.1 Acutalibacteraceae bacterium
TGATGGTGTACCATTCGACTGGTAGCCGCTTGGCTGCTACGGAAGGGCTCGTTGGTCAAGCGGTTAAGACACCGGCCTCTCACGCCGGTAACGCGGGTTCGATTCCCGCACGAGTCACCATTTCAGCATATATGTGCGAGAAATTGCATATATTATATATTGTTAAAATAGTTGGTGTTGATGACGCTGAGGGTACACCCGTTCCCATTCCGAACACGGAAGTTAAGCTCAGTGGTGCCGAAGATACTTGACTGGCAACGGTCCGGGAAAATAGGAAAACGCCAACTTTTTGTTCCTCCTTAGCTCAGTCGGTAGAGCGCGCGGCTGTTAACCGCGTTGTCGTTGGTTCAAGTCCAACAGGGGGAGCCACAAAAATACCCTCGTGTCATTCGACACGGGTTTTTTTTTTGAGTTTGATGCACGGCCTATGCCCAGTCTGCGCTGAAGATCAGAAAAAACGATTTACAGTAAGCCGCATAGCAGCTTAGCTAGACATTTGCTATGCATTGATGTATAATAAATATGGTTACTTGTTTATCTGTCTATCTGTTGAATTGGGGGGTCAATACAATGTTTAGATCTATACTTAGTCAAAATCGTTTTAGAGGCATATATGAGTGTCGTGACAAGGCTGAAACATTGAAGTTTTTGAATGAAAGGGGAATTTCTTTAAGTGACGATCAATTAGAAGAACTCAGGAGTATATGTAGTGGTGAATCTTCGGGTTTAATGGATAACTTAAATGAAGAATGTTTGAAAAATGTTTGTGGTGGTGGTGGTCCTGAGAAAAAAACAAGTCAAAAAAAGAAAAATTATAATGTAAGCGTTGGTACTGGAGGTAAGTATGCTATTGATCCTGACCTTCCAGGACCGAAATGTCCAAAAGGCATTCTTCATGGTAGTAGACAGATCACATTTGTCGATGTGGTCGATGAGGAGGAGAAGAATACATATAAACAACTTGAGGATGGTAAATTTATCGATGATAAAGGAAATACATATGAGTTTGATAAGAATGGAAAATTTGTGGATAAGGATGGTGAATTTGTGGATAAGGATGGTAAACATTATATAGATGGTGAAATTTCTATCAAGGATGGAACTCAAATTATAGTCTATGAAGGACATATTTTTGAGAGTAAATTTATTCCGCCAAAAGATGAAAATGAAGATGAAAATGAAGTTAAAAAGGGAAAATGGAGTTCTTATGAACCTGTGAACGTAAAAGGTGATGCTGTCCAAAAATCACCCCTAGAGTGGGCACGTGAGGTGTATAATAATCCATTTATAAAGATTATAGAGGGTGAAAACGGTGATTTTACAGTTGAGCAAGACTTTGCTGCAATGATGCCTTACATGGATGAAAAGGGTAATATTGATCCTATCAAACTTAAGAATGTTGAACCTGTTAATGGACACCCAATTATTCAACACGAGAGGACTCCAGGAGATGTAGCTCGTTTTGAAAAAGCTTATGCTGGTAAAGGACCTTCTGAGATAGAGCCAGCTACGATAGATCCAGCTATGATGAATCCACTTATGGTGAATCCACTTATGGTGAATCCAGCTGATGGTTTTTCCAGTTCACTTAATAGTAATTTAAAGACTGCATTTGATCACTTAGAAAGGCATTGTGAATCCACCGGATGTACGAAAGTAGAAAATGATTTTTTTGCAGCTTACCGTGCTGGCGATTTAGACTCAGCAAAGCAAGCAATGAAAGGATATATTGATACGAAAGAACCCAATTTTGAGATAGCACAATCAATGGCCAAGCTTCTATATATCAGCCAATTCTCTCAGCGTAAATATTCATCCCAGGAGTTAGAAAAATTAAAATTAACAGATGATTCAGTTAAGACGATGCGTAATTTTAGTAAAGAATTTGAAGATGCTGTTTCAGATTTTACTGATAAGTGTTTTCCTAAAAAATATGATAAAGCTAAAGCTAAAGCTGAAGCTGAAAAACTATTTAGACCTTTATCTATACTGATGCTACAAAACAGTCTACCAAATCTAACGGATGCTCAGTTGTACGCACTTATGTCCAAAGAACAGAAAGATGAACTTGGAAATCTGATGGGAAGTCACGAATTAACCTCTTCTTTAAGTCACGAAGGCTTTATCGAAAAGAATGTCCTTGGTCTTTGTTTAATGGGGGAATTTGTCATAAATCCAAAAGGCAAATTGCAATGGAAAGTGGATATGGAACAAGCTAAGATTGCTGTTTCTAAAATTTATGAAGTTAATGGTATTTTGTCTTACCATATATCTATGTGGGAACGCGAGGCAAAAGCTCTAGGAGATAAAATTAAAGAGCTGACAGATGATATTAAAAAATTAAATGAATCGAAGAAAAAGATGGGAGATGATATTGAAAAGCTGAAAAAAAATATTGAAGATTTAAATGGACAGAAGAAAAATACAAAACACGGAGATGAGAAAGAAAAACAAATTAAAGATCTAAATAAACAAATTAAAGATCTAAATAAACAAATTGAAGATCTAAATAAACAACTTAAAGCAAAAGAAAAACTACTTGGAGCAAATGAAAAACAACTTGAGAGCTTTCAAAATGTTGCAGGAGAGGATGGTAAATATAGGGAAATAAAAACTATAGTAAGGAGATTGGCAGGTTTCGGTGACATTGATGGAGCGAAAGAGCAACTTCGTAGAGTTGGACGTCAGTTTGGAGTCAAAATCTTATCTGAGGAGAAAGAGTTTCTTGACGAAATGGAAGACGAAAAAGTAAAATTAGGAGTTACTAAACACTCAACAGAAGAGGAAAAAAATAAAGAAGAGTTTATAGGAAAAATGAATACAGCAAGATCAAAATACAACTTGGCTTTTAATAGACGTAAAGAACTTTTTGGAGAAGAAGGAGGAGAAGAAGGAAGATATAAGAAGTTTTTTGATACTGATATCGACAAATTTGATGGTTATGATGATCTACGTAAAGAAGTTGAATCGAGAAAAAAAGAGTTTATGGAGAAAGAAAAAGAGTGTGAAAAACTGGAAACATATTATTATGAACTGTGCTCAGTAAGAAATTATTTTAAAATATTACTAAAATCCTATAAAGGTTTGCTACCAAAAAAAATAATAAACGAATGCAAGTCAAAAGTAGATAATATTAAGGAACAAATAGAAGCACTGACAAAACAATTAGAAGAATATGGTCGATCTTTGGATGAATTTTTTAATGATATGAATGATAAACTTCAGGCTAAAAAACAAGAAGAAGTTAAGCAAAAAAATGCTGAGCTTGAAAGAAAGAAGAAAGAGTTTACTGAAGCTCAAAGAACGCTTACTAGAGCTCAAGAAGAGCTTGGAAAAAAGAACGAAGAGCTTGGAGGAGCTCAAAGACAGCTTGAAGAAGCTCGAACACAGCTTGTACAAGAGAACGAACGGCTTGCAGAGGCTAGAAAGCAGGTTGCAGACGCTAGAAAGCAGATTAAAGACGCTAAAGAGGACGCTGAAAAACAGAAAGACATAGCTGGCTGGGCCAGAGACGGCAAGAATGAGTATATGGAGAAGTATCAAGAAAATGAACAAATGCTGAAACAACAAAAAGAGGCAAATACAGTTTTAGTAAATGAAAATGGTCACTTAAAGCAACAACAAGATCTAAATGAGAAACGTGTTAAATGGCATACCCTTAAGAGAGTCTCTATTGTCAGTTCTCTTTCAGCGGCTGTATGTACTGCTGCGGCAGTGGCTGGTTCTATTCTTGGTTTTGTTGGGACTGTTCTTGTTCCGTTTACCTTTGGGGCAGGGCTATTAGCTTTTCTTGTATGCGGTATCGTCTCTGCCATTAAAGAAAGTACCTACAGAGCAAAACTGACTGATCTAGATAATCGTTATGACTTAACTGAGAGGATGAGGAATGCAGTTAATGCTAATGATGACAACTAACATAAAAATGCACATGTGATAAAAAATTCAATTAATTTTTTGTTTTATATTGTGTTTGTGCAGTGCCATATCTTAAATAATGTATTTCTTTGAATAATATCACCTTGTCTTGTAAAAATTAAGACAGGTGATATTTTTTATGAATTTAAAGAGAATTCAAAGTGACACAATTATATTTTTAGTAGGTGGAGTATTATACGGAATTATTGAGATCATTTATAGAGGTTATACACATTGGACAATGCTTATAACAGGTGGAACTTGCTGTCTCAGTGTTTTTAAAACATTTGTATTCATAAAACCTTGTTGTATGCTCAAAAAGTGTATTATAGGTTCGGCTATTATCACGTTTATAGAATTGATATGTGGCTGTATAGTTAATCTGCACTTTAAAATGAATGTATGGGACTATTCATCGCATAAAATTAATTTTCTCGGACAAATATGTTTGTTTAATTCTCTGCTTTGGGCACTTTTGTCCATCCCTTTGTGTATATTCTCAGGCAAAGTTAAAAAAATATATTTAAAAAAATCAAGATAGAATTTCTATTTTTTGTTAATGCCCTTTATATGCAGCTGAAAAAAGCATAGTTTTCTTGATTATTTACCTGATTTTGCACTTGCTTCGATATGAGATATATTGTATTCTTGATTACAAGGGGTATGAGTAATAATTACTCATAGACATATCTAAATTTAAAATTGACATGCTAGTTTTTGTGTGCAAATGAAGGTTACATAAAATGTTAGGAAAAATAGTAAAAGTTAATTTTGATTGCATAAATTCAAATGTACTTAGTTACAAAGGAAAAGTCCTTTGTAATTGTACCGTCCGGCTTATATTTGATGGCAAAGCTGAATTATTTACAGCATACTTTTTGGGAGATACCTCCCCAGATACCACGTCTAATAATATAATGATCAACGCAATTTTGGAGTACAAAACTCACCAAAGGCTTTTCGTAACACCTAAAAATGTCATATACTTCGAGCCGGAAATAACAGATATAGTTGAGAAATTAAATATCAAAACTCCGCTTAAGATAAAATGCTCTTACGAAAAATCATGTGGTGCCGTAGTATACAGGTGGGTAAGAAATAAACCAATGTTCTTGCTTATCAAAAATATGTATGCAAGATACTGGTCGTTTCCAAAGGGACATATAGAAAAAAACGAATCAGAACACGGGACAGCAAAAAGGGAAATTGCAGAAGAAACGGGTCTTTGTGTGAAATTTATCAGAGGCTTTAGACAATGCTGCACGTATTCTCCGTATGCGAATGTTAGCAAACAGGTAGTATTGTTTTTAGCAGAAGCCAATGAGGGCCAAGTAGTTATACAAGAAGAAGAGATAGAAAAATATACCTGGGCAGATTGCGAAGAAGCGATTAAAATGTGTAAGCATAAAAACGACAAAAAGGTTTTAAAATTAGCGTATGCTCGTGTTATAAAACTTAATAATCAAACCCAGCAGAAACAGCTGAGTTATTCGTGATGTCTAATTTAACAAAATTCATAAGAATATATATACCAAACGCATGAAGGCTTAATTTTTGATTGCAGATGTAAACTGCAAATCTACTTTATTGTAAAAAGTCAAAAACCAATTTAAGAGATTTAATTGATATATTGCTTATATCTCCAGATTTGTTTAACACAGTCAAATAACAATCATAATCTTGAAAGTTCACTTTAAAAATAGTTTTTTCTAAATCTGAGTCAATGCATGTTAAAGCGTCGTTATTCGAAGTTAAATGGATAATATCGTTTAAAATTTTAACAAAACAAGTATTTCCGCAGAAAAATTCGTCACTACTAAGACTTGTTACATTTTGAGAAACGGTATATTCTTTTGAATTTCTTTGAAATGTTAATCCTTCCACTTCACTTGGTGAGATTATTCTTAGTTCACTCTGACCTTCAGCCGTATTTTTATAAAAACAAGTATAAAGTTTTTCTCCATATGATACAGATATGTTACCAGAAAAAAGTCTATTTATTTTTCTTGTATCTATAGCATAATGATTCTTGGAAGTACAAGCACAAAGACAAGAAAGAAAAAACATCAACAAAAACAAGCACATAAGCTTTTTAGTCAAATAGATTCCTCCGATATCTGAAACAGAGTAAAGCAAGCTAAAAAGAAATGTGCCATTTTTACGCTACCATTATTAACAAAAAATATAACCAAAAACCGTTGGATAGTACACACACTTCTTGTTAGTTTTTTAGTATATGAATATTCTTTAAAATTATATTTATTACATTCCATTCTATCTTGCAAAATTTGTTTCTGATAAGAATTTGGATAATATAAAAAAGGAAGGGAGAAAAAATGAAACAGATGTGATTTTTTTCCTATTAGTGGAAAAGCTCAACATTGTGATAGGATGGGAAATATTTCGACTATTTATGGTCTGATTAAAGTAGAGAAATATTAAAAAAATAGAAATATAATAAGAGATTGCCTTAATATATTTTATTTTTTCCTTGCTTGTTACCCAAGGTAATATATTAAAATAAAGCTAAGGAGGAGATGTATTATGTCAACATACACAAGCGGTGAGCTTGCAAAATTATGCGAAGTTTCAGTGAGAACTGTGCAATTTTATGATTCTAAGGGCTTACTAAAACCGAGTGAAATATCTGAAAACGGCAGGCGTTTATATACAGACAATGAAGTAGAGAAATTAAAACTTATTTGTATGTTTAAAGCGCTATCTTTATCTCTTAGTTCTATAAAAGAAATTTTTGAAAGCAAAAATACAACTGAAAGACTGCTAGATATATTAGAGGAACAGACTAAACACATAGATTTAGAAATAAATGAAAAACTCCATCAGAAAAAGATGCTGAAAACTGCTGTGGAAAATATCAGTCTCAGCAAAACCGTCTCAATAAAATCCATAAAAGATATAGAAATGCTTATCAAAGGAAAAACATATTTCAGGAAACTTATCGTATATATGTTGAGTTTTGCTGTAGTTGCAGAAGTTTTCGAAATCCTAACTTTCATTTTATGGGTGTCAAAAGGGGTATACTGGCCTTTTGTAGGGGCTTTTTCTTTGAGTCTGCTTATTTCTATAGCATTTGCAAAAAAATACTATAAGACAACAGAATATATTTGCCCAAACTGCAATAATAGGTTCAGGCCTAAGTTTAAGGAATTTTTATTTTCATATCATACCCCAAAGAAAAGAAAATTAAAGTGTCCTAAATGTTCTAAAAAAACTCTTTGTTTTGAGACTTATTCTTACTACAATAAAAATTAATCAAAAAACATGTAAAACATATCTTCCCTCATCTATCATGATTATTTTAGATAGATGGGGATTTTTTTATTCCAATATCTGACATAAATATTTAAATAGTCAGTGCAATAATTACTGCATAGAGGAGGTTGATATGCAACAAGTCATATACATAGACGTACTGCTATGTCTTAATTTATTTATAAATTATCTGGTACTGCTGATTAGTGAAAAATTTTTAAACCTCAAGGCTAAAAACTATAGACTGATGCTGGCATCTTTTTTTGGGGCACTTTGCTCACTTCTTATATTCTTTCCATATATAGGCAGAATTTTATTATTACTGATATCTTTTTGCTGTGCTGTTTTAATAAACTTAATATGCTATGGTTTTAAGTCATTTCGATTTTTAATGAAAGCTAGTGTTTGCTTTATATTTATCAATTTTTCTTTTGCTGGGATAATATTTCTTTTATGTAACATATCAAAAACGAACAATGCAATGGTAAAAAATGGCATAGTGTATTTTAATATCTCTCCAAAACTATTTATATTTATGTGCATAGTTTCTTATATAATCATACGCGTAGTTCAAATTTTAAATATCAAATTTAATCATTCCAATAGCACCTATAGGACTCAAATATACTTGGGAAATAAACACTGTAATTTAATTTCAAAAATAGACACAGGAAATAGCTTGATAGAACCTTTTTCATCTTTGCCAGTAATAGTTGTGAACAAAAAAAGCCTAAAACAGCTTTTACCTTTTGAAGAAATTATAAGTCCAGAACAGGCAAGCAAACTTAAGTACAGAATGATACCCTTTAATAGTGTTGGCAAAAGTGGTGTACTAAAGGGCTTCAAACCTGATTACATAAACATATACACAGGCAATAAAATCAAGAAAAAGGAGGCTTATGTTGCCATATGTGATGATGATATTTTAAACGATGGCTTTGACGCTTTATTAAACCCTGATTTACTGTGATATATTCGAAAGGATGAGTAAAAATTTTGAAAATATTTAAAGTAAAGATAAGTAAATTCCTAAACAAACTTATAGCTCGTTTTAAACTAGGTAAAGACGTTTTTTATGTTAATGGCTCTGAAGTTTTGCCAGAACCTCTGAGCAAAGAAGAAGAAGCTCAAGTAATGCACAACATAATCGAAGGAGTATCTGGTGCAAGAGAGCCACTAATAACACACAATCTGCGTTTGGTCGTTTATATTGCCAAAAAATTTGATTCGGTAGGTGCGAATATAGAAGATTTAATTTCTATAGGTACTATCGGACTTATAAAAGCTGTAAACACCTTCAAACCTGAAAAAAATATAAAACTTGCAACATATGCTTCTCGCTGTATAGAAAATGAAATACTTATGTTTCTGAGAAAAAGTTCTCAACTAAAAAACGAACTATCCTTAGATGAACCTTTAAACACAGACTGGGATGGCAATGAACTTTTGTTGTGCGACATAATGGGCAGTGACCATAATTTAGTCAGCCACGATATAGAACAAGAGGTAGAATTTGGTATTTTAAATGACGCGGTTTCCAAGCTTTCGGACAGGGAGAAAAAAATAATGGAGCTGCGTTTCGGTTTGGCTGGAAACAAAGAACATACCCAAAAGCAGGTCGCGGATATGCTAAAAATTTCGCAGTCATATATCTCACGTCTGGAAAAAAGAATAATAAAACGCCTGAAATTACAACTGGAAAAGATTTTCTAGAGATTAGAGGTTAGAGGTTAGAAGGGAGGGCTTGTCTTTTCTATAGGCTAGCAAACTCACAAAAATTCCTATCAACAACATAACAAGGCCTGTCCATTTTAAAACAATTAACAGCTCAGGAATCATAGAACCAAATAGGCTATATTCTTCGGCGGTCCAATTTCCATAGTCAAATTCGTACCAGTGAAACCAAAATGAAGCCAAAAAACTAAGCCCACCAAATATTATCAGGTACATACCTATTCTTAAAGTATCACCTACTGCAAGCCTAGTCTTTAAATTTATAGGGTAACGCAGGGGATCTATTTTATAAAGTCCGCCACAAGCCAGCTTAGCGATAATATAAGCTATTGGGCCTGTCATTGTTGCGGCTACGCCTATGATAAAATAATCCGAGCCATTTATCATCAAAGCTGTAACAGAAATAATCACAGGCAAGATACAGCAAAAATAAAGACCTGCTTTGCCCCCGGGCATAACATACAAACCTCTTTTTTTGCGTTCTTTTGCTGGGAAGCGTTTTCTCAACTTAAGAGCCGCAAAGCTCAGAATTATATAATTTGCCAAGATAAATACTACTTCTGTGCAGACTAGGGTCGAAAATTTAAGTTGAGCCAGAAATAGCGTAACTAGCGAAAGAGAGAGTATCCCTACATATGGCACTCCTCTTTTTTTACTTACTCTTGCAAAAAACCTAGGGTATAAATAATCATCAGCTAAAACAAAAAAACCTCTGGAGCCGGATGCTAGTTGAGTATTGAAAATGGCACACTGAGATATGACAGCAATAAAAACAAAAATATATCCCCACATTTCGCCTAAATGACTTGTAAGTACTGTAGCATAACCTACTGTCCCTGTGGAAAACCCCCCATCTGTGGCCCAGTTTTGCCAGCTACCCGCTGGTAAAGATGCCAAACCTGCAAGTGTCGGCAGTATATATGTAAGGGCTATTAGTGGTATAGCTATAAGTAAAGCTTTCGGTATCAGTTGAGGACGCTTTATTTCTCCTGACATTGTGGAAATACATTCATATGCACAGTACATCCATATGCAAATACATATACCAGAACCTATACTGTCTAAGGCGTGTTGCCCCGGTAGCATCAAGGGCTCCATTGGATTTGTCTGCCAATTTGCTAAACCTACAGCCGAAACTAATATAAACGCTGCAATTATGAGAATGGACAGAACAGTACTTATTTTGTCGATTTCTCTTAATCCCATTAAATTTACAATCGTAAAAATGATTATTATTCCTACTTTAAGGGTATGTACAGCAGTTTCAGACATAGGTACTACTTGGCTTAAATAGCCTACTGCAAGAGATACATATTCACTACTTGTTATGTAGGCCGAAATAGTACACCACCAACCAGCTTGAAACCCCCAGAATTCCCCAAAAGCTTCTTTTACCCAAGCATATATGCCGCCCTCAGACGGCAAAAGAGAATTGCATTCAGCAACTATATTGCTAAGAGGATACGACCATATTATCGGGAAAATCATTAAAAGTAATAATGTCATACCAGGTCCAGATTTTGGTATCATCTCTTCTATCCCAAAGGTACCTGCCGAAACTAGACAGTATAATATGAATACTATTCCTGATACCTTTATGTCGTACTTCTTTAGCGCCTTTACGCCTTCGATATTTTGTTTATCTATTTTAAACGCCACCCCTTCGACAAAACTCCCAAGCTCTATTATTATAGTACATGTTTGCTTGATTTTGAAAGAGAGATTTTCCTAAAATTCTCTCTTTTCACTTTCTATAGTAAAGTCACATTTAAATTTAAAGTGTTCAAGTTTTTGTGCAAATGCTTAACTGAAGAGGGAGCAAATACCTAAGTGAACATTGCGGTGTTTAGTTATGATTTTTGAAATTTTAAAAGAGGCAAGAGATTAGAATAAAACTATAGATTCTTTTAAAGCGAATGGTATCAACATAAATAGAAAAAAAGTTACTGAGAATTCAAAATGCCTATTCAGTTATTGATATCAAAAAACAAATGTTTCTTGCTTCATAATCATACACAAGCATCAATTTCTTAGTCTTATTATCTCGCATCCACTGCATTTTGGATTCTGATTAGGCCAAAAACCTCCCCCAATATACATTCTTACAATTATATGATACCTTCAAACTTGCTGCTACAAAACATAAATGTTAAACTTAAAGTAGTTCTGAGAGTTTTAAGGAGGTTTTTATTTTGATTACAAAAGTTCAGAAAAATGTAAAATTATCTACATTAGCTTCAGTTTTAACTTTAGTAGCGTCAGCGTTTTTGATGGTTTCAAAATTTTCAAACGAATATACAGATATAGTTGTTTTTTTGCTTTATGACATTTTACCGGTATTGATAGTTGCCTTATTTGCTATATTTATAGCATATTTTGCTGGTAGGAGCCTAAAAATAACATTCATACCTCTAGCATTATCTCAAATTACTTACATAATTTTATCTCTTTTTTACTATAGTGGTAATTTATATGGGAAAAAGGAATTCAATTTTGTTTTAGGATTAAACGAAATAATTTTTGATTTAGCTCCTTTTGTCCTATTTTTCATGCTTATTCTATTTTTTGTAAATGAAATAAAAAGCTTTTTAACAGTGATTATATTTTTATCTGTAGCGACAGTATGTCAAATTGCCGAAACAATATATTCATACATAACATTAGGTAGATTTTATTTTCCATTCTTTTCGTTTTCTCAAATTCTTCTATTTGTTACTGTTGTCTTACTTCTATTGCCTGAAAACTTTGAACTAAGATTCAATAAAAAAGTAAAAGACATCGAAAAAGCTATCGAATCCGAGCACGAAGGCAATGATGGCTAATGAATAGACAACAAATGCTGCAAATGCAAGAAATGCAGCGCAAAATGATGAAAAAAAAGAAGAGGAGAAACCGCATCATTATAGGTATAGTCTTTATCTTCATATTTTTCGTTACATTCTATCTGTTCAATGGGGCAGAACCTCAAGAGAAATCGGCTTCAGACGCTTTTAGTTCCAGTTCATCATCTTCAGATTCTAGCCAGTCTGAAGAGTGGGCGATAAATCACTCTAGAAGTCAGTCGCGCAGCCGTTCACATTATGCTCAAGGAGCTTTTGGCAGTTTTTATTTCCCTACGTTTGGAAGAGTAGAACGTACAACAAGCGAGTCTGATTCCAAAGGCAAGATTTATAGAGATGTCACAAAACCACAGATTAAAAGGTATATTCAGACTTTAAAGAATTCTGGATATACAGTAAGCTCTGAAAGGGATTTGGGAGATTCGTATTCCATTCAGCTGAGAAATACTAATGCTAGATTAGTTGTTGTTGCTAGTTGGTATTCATCACAAGGTTATACTAATATAAAAGTATATGCGCAGTGAGCAAAAACAATGTTTTTGCTCATTTTTTAATTATGAAAGTAGGTATAAAATGCTCACATTCATAAAAGGCACATCTGGAACAAAGAGGACTGATTACATATTAAAAATCATATTGGATATCGTAGGTAAGCAGGAAAAAATTCTTGTTATAGTGCCAGAACAATTTTCTTTTGAAACACAGAAATTTTTCCTCAGAATTATGGGACCAAAATTATTCAACAGAATAAATGTCACTAGTTTTAGTTACCTAGCTCGAGATGTTATGAAAAAGAATGGAGATTCAACAAAAATAAGGCTAAATGGTAGCGGCAGATTAATATTCATGAATCTTGTAATCAAGAATTTAAAAGAAGAACTTTTAATGTTTAATGCTACAAAAAATATTTCAGATTTAGCAGAGCTATTAATAGATACCTTAGAAAAATTGAAAATTCAAGGAATTAAAACAAATGAACTATCTCAATTAGCATTATTTGCTGATAGTCCAGAACTTAAATTAAAACTTGAAGCTTTGGAAAAAGTTAGTAAAAATTATGAATCAATGATTTCTGCTTCTTATTCTGATCCATCAAATGACTTAACTCTTTTAGCCAACATATTATCTCAAAAAAATTTGTTTAAAGGTTACACTGTATTTTTTGATTCATTCACAGGTTTTACTTATGATGAATTTCAAGTTATAAAACAACTTTCTAATCAAGCTGCGGATATGTATTTTTCTTTGTGTTGCGATGATCTTAAAAAGTACAATGAGTATGAACTATTTGCAACTGTAAAAAAAACTGAAATAAGCCTAAAAAAACAAATAGATATGGAATGCAAGGAGATATATTTAAATGAGCACAAAAGGTTTGAAAATGAAGAACTGAAATTTTTAGAGGCTAATGTTTTTAGGGAAGAAAATAGGAAATATCAAAGTGAATCCGAGAAGATAAAAATATACGCAGCGGAAGATATGTATGATGAGTCGGAATTTGTGGCCAGAAAAATAAAACAGCTTGTAATTGAAGAAGGGTATAGATACAGGGACTTTGCTGTGATAGGGCGAGACATATCCGCATACAAGGGGATTTTGGATAATACTTTTGAGAAATATGATATCCCGTATTTTTGGGACACAGTTGAAGATATTTCAGCAAAGCCCCTCATGACTTTAGTGCGGGTCATTTTTGAGATAATAAACAGTTCCTTCCAAAAGAATGATATTTTCTGTTATTTGAAAACCGGTCTGAATGGATATACTGCGGAAGAAATATCAATGCTAGAGAATTACGCACTTTTATGGAACATAAACCATAAGGATTGGTTTAATGAGTTTGAGCAAAATCCTAGAGGATTTGTAGAAGAGTTCAGAGATAGTGATAAAAAAATTCTTCAAAAAATAAATATGATGAGAAAGAATATAATTACACCTATATATGAATTTTCTCAAAAGATAAAAGATACTACTGGTGAAAAAATTACTGAAGAATTATATAATTTGCTTGTTGAAATAAACGTTCCCAAGATGTTAGAGAAGTACAGTAAAGAGTTATATGAAAATAATGAATTTAAATTAGCAGAAGAACAACCTCGTCTTTGGGATATTCTAATGGGCATGTTAGACCAATTAGCAGTTGCGCTCAACGGTATAAAAATAAATGTTAGACAATATGCTGATATATTAAAAAGCGTATTTGAACATGAACATATCGCATTCGTTCCTAAAAGCACAGATGATGTCAGTATAGGAAGTGCTGATAGAATGAGACCAGCTAATCCTAAAGTATCATTTGTTGTGGGGGCCGTAGATGGTATGTTTCCACTTTTAGAAAACAAATCTGGTATGTTTTCTCACGGTGAATTTGAACAGCTTAGTAATATTGGCATTGAACTCAATGATAACATTAGTATGTTTTCATCTAATGAACGCTTGTTAGCATATTTTGCCTTGACTTCAGCTTCGCAAAAATTGTTTGTTTCATATCACAATTTTGGAAATAGAGGAGAAGAAAAGACAGCATCTATAATTATCAAGGAATTGCAAGCTGTATTTCCAAGTATTTCTATAAAATGCAAATCTGATTTAGACTACAGTGAATTATTGTGGTCCAAAGCTTCAGCATTTCAACTACTTTGTTCAATAAAAGATAAAAATCCGATAATTGCAAATACAATAATAAAAAGCTTAGAAAATGACAGTAAATATGCCCCTAAACTTTTAAAGCTTTTTAATTCTCTGTCGACATTTGATTTCAAAGATGAAAATAATTCTAAAATGTTATTTGGAGAAAATATTACTGTTTCAGCGTCACAGATAGAAAAGTATTATTTATGCCCCTTTAGATATTTATGTTCCTATGGTTTTGCTGCAAAAGAGATAAAACCAGCTAGCTTAGACGCTATAGAATATGGCAGTCTGGTTCATTATTTGCTAGAAAAGATTTTCAAAAAACACAGCGTAAAATTTATAAATAATATGCAAGCAGCAGAGCTAAGAGAGGAAGTAACTTATATTTTAAATTCGTATGTTAAGTTAAAGTTTGGAGGATATAAAAACAAAGCGGCTAGGTTTAAATTTTTATTAACTAAATGCATAGGAACATCTTGTAGGCTGATTAAATATATCGCAAAAGAACTGAGTGAAAGTGGCTTTGTCCCTTGTGATTTTGAACTAGCAATAGGCTCTGATGCTAAGGCTCTTTCGTTACAGCTTCCGGATGGCGACAAAGTAAATATCAAGGGGTTTATAGATAGGGTAGACATAATAGAAAAAAATGACATAAATTTTTTGAGAATTGTAGACTACAAAACTGGAATTAAAGAATTTAGATTAAGTGATATTTTATATGGACTCAATATGCAAATGCTCGTATATCTTGATGCCTTGCTTAAATCAGGTAGATATCCAAATTCTAGAGCAGCAGGAATACTCTATATGCCTGCTAATCTAACTGCGGTTACAGCTTCAAGAAATATAGAAAAATCTATTGCTGAAAAATTAAATCGAGAAAAGCTTAAAATGAATGGTTTGATAGCAAATGAGGAAGCTGTCCTGGAAAGCATGGGAAACTCTGTGAAGAAAAGCAATATCTTAAATGATGAAGATTTAGAAAAAAGGGGAGAGGGGATGCAGAAAATTTTAAACAAGATAGAGTCTCTGGTAATAGATATGGTCAAAAATCTAAAAGAGGGAAATGTTAGGCCTTTACCGGCAAAAGGAGAATATGACGCCTGTGCTTTTTGCGAGTATTCATTTATTTGCAGCTATGAAGATGGCGATAACTGTAGAGAAATCGTAAAAATATCAAATAAAGCAGTTTTAGATAAAATTGCAAAGAGGGAAAACGATGAGTAAATTTAAATTTACAAAAAGCCAAAAAGATGCGATAAATTCTCGTGATGGAAGTATACTCGTTTCGGCTGCGGCAGGAAGCGGGAAAACGGCTGTTTTAGTGGAAAGAGTAATAGCACGAATAACGGATAAAAATAACCCTTCTGATGCAGATAAAATGCTAATAGTCACATTTACTAATGCTGCGGCTAATGAAATGAAAAACAGACTAACTGATGCTTTGTATGAACTTATAGTGCAAAACCCAGATAATCAAAACTTAAAACGGCAGCAACTTCTTTTAAATCGGGCACATATAAGTACTATAGATAGTTTTTGTAGTGAATTGCTGCGAGAAAATTTTTTTAAGCTTGGAATTTCTCCTAAATTTAGAATAGCTGATAGTGCAGAGCTAGAAATAATAAAAAGCGAAGCGATAGAAAAAAGTTTAGAGTACATATATGCAAACGCTAAAAAAGAGTTTAATGATCTTATTGCTGTATTTGATTTTGGAAAAGATGATAGAAAACTCATAGAAACCATAAAAACACTGTATTCAGATATTAGAGCTTATCCTTTTCCACATAGCTGGCTATCTGAAAAACTTACACTTTTGAAAACAGAAAATGATAGCAGTGAGAGTATATGGGGAAAAACTGTAATATCATATGTAAAATTAGCTATAGATTTTTCCCTGAAACTTGCAAAAGAAAATTTGAAACTGGTTCAATATAGTGAACAGATATATAAGGCGTATTTTGAAACTTTGTCAGATGATCTTGAACTTATAGATAAAATAAATAAATGTTTGGGTTCTAGTGGATGGGACTTTTTACATGAGAAATTTTCTAAATTAGAATTTAAAAAACTCAAAGTAATAAGAAATTGTGAGGATAAAGAAACAAAAGATGCTATACAAAGAAACCGCAACATTATAAAAGATATTGTAAATAAAAAATTAAAGCCTTTATTTGAATACAGCGATAGTGACAATAAAGAAGACCTAAAAACTTTGAGCTCTATATGTGAGCAACTCTTCCGGGCGGTAGAGTTATTTTATGAAAATCTTGAAATTATAAAAACAGAAAGAAATGTTTTAGATTTTAGCGACTTGCTGCATAAATCTTTGGAACTTTTGCTCCAGCAAAATGAAAATGGATATGAAAAAACTGAATTTGCTTTGTCGCTTTCGCAGGATTTTGATGAGATTTTAGTTGATGAGTATCAAGATATAAATGTTGCCCAGGATATGCTATTTTATGCCTTATCAAAAGATGGGAAAAATATATTTACAGTAGGAGATGCAAAGCAGAGTATATACCGTTTCCGTCATGCCAATCCGGATATATTCATAAACAGAAAAGAAAATTTGGATTTATTCAATGGAGAAAATAAAAACTACCCTGCAAAAATAATATTAGATAAGAATTTTAGAAGTCGAAACACGATTCTTAATATAGTAAATTTTGTTTTCTCAAAACTTATGTCCAAAGACGCAGGTTCAATAGAATATAACTTTGAGGAAAAGTTGGAATTTGCTGCTGATTATTACCCGAAAACTGATAATCTTGAAGTAGAATTTGAGATATTAGAAACTGGAAACGAAAATTCAGCTGATAAAACAAGAGCAGAAGCTAAGTTAATAGCCGAAAAAATTATAGAGATTATGTCCTGCGAAAATGCTGTGAGCGATAAAAATGGCTCTAGAAATGCTAGATTCGGCGACTTTTGTATATTGCTGCGTAGTCCTAAAAATAAAGCTAAAATTTTTTCGGAAGTTTTGCAGCTTTATGGAATTCCGACATATAGCGAAAGTGAAAAAAATTTTTTCACCCTGCAGGAAATCAAAACCGCTATTTCGTTACTTAGAGTTATAGATAATCCTGTGCAGGATATACCGCTTTTGGCTGTACTTTATAGCCCAGTGTACGCATTTTCAAGTGATGATATTGCACTTATTCGCTATGGCAGAAAACATGAGGCCCTGTATTTCTCCCTAAAAGAATACTCTAAAAAAGATGACGTACTAGCAAAGCGATGCAGAGATTTTTTAACAGAAATAGAAAATTTCAGATTACTAAGCACCTCTATGCCTGCCGATAAATTGATATATACAGTCTTCGAAAAAACTGACTATTTTTCTATAGTAAGTGCAATGGACAAAGGTGAAAGAAAACTTGCCCAATTAAGAACCCTGATAGATTATGCCAAAGAATATGAAAATACAGGATATAAGGGTTTGAGTAATTTTATGGCATATATAAACAAACTTATCTCAGAGGGAAGCGATATTAATACAAGCTCTAATTTTTCTGAAAATTCAAATCTTGTGAAAATAATAAGCATACATAAATCAAAAGGTCTGGAATTTCCAATTTGTTTTTTAGCGGACTGTTCTGTGGCCTTTCATAGTGTCACAAATGACATAATTATCGACAACGACCTAGGTGTGACGCTTAAACTTCTAAATAAAAACGCCAATATATTGTATTCTACTTTAGCGAGAGAAGCTGTGCTAATAAAAGAAAAAAAAGAAACTATAAGCGAAGAATTGCGCTTACTTTATGTGGCTATGACCAGAGCTAAAGAGCGCTTAATAATGCTTTTGACTGTTAGCAATCTGGAAAAAAAATTATTCGAGCTATCTGCATTAAAAGAAAAAGAAGATAAATTGCACCCATTTTTTGTAATGTCACAAAATTCCTATACAAATTGGCTGTTAGCTCTATTTTCTGAATACATAACTGGGAATAGAAAAATTAATGATGATAAATTTAAAATAAACATCTCAAAAACAAACACTTTAGGTTACAGTATAAAAAAAGATAATAATAAAATTTCTTGTGAGGAAACAGAGCAATACGACAAACTTCTGAAAAAAATTATTGATACACGCTTTAATTTCAAATACGATAATGAAGTTTTTTGCACAGTACCAAGTAAAATAAGTGCTACTACATTATCTCAAAGCAATAATGACACATATAAATATAATTTCCATTCCAAACCTAGGTTTACATATCAAAACAATGCGAATAGCACCGATAGAGGTACCGCATTGCATTCTTTCATGGAATTTGTCGATTTTGCTGCTGCTAGATCTAATTTGGACGCAGAGATAGAACGTCTGTTGAAAAATTCTTATATTAGTTCAAAACAGTTTGATCTCTTAGATATACATACTATTAAAATTTTTCTGAAGTCTGATTTGTGTAGCAGAATAATAAACTCAAAAAAATTATATAGAGAGTTTCCTTTCAAGACCATGGTTAATCCGAAAGTCCTTTTCCCTGAAAAAAATATTCAAGAAAATGATGACGATATCATGCTGCAGGGAGTAATAGATTTGTTGTTCGAAGAAGAAAATAATATCGTTATCGTCGACTATAAGACAGATAAAATTAAAAATAAAGAGAAGCTCGTTGAAAAATATCATAGGCAACTGGATTTGTATAAATTGGCCATGTCAAATCTTTTTCCAGGGAAAAATGTGGAGTGTAATATGTGGACATTTTAACTATTAAAGGGAGTCAATGAAAAGGAAAATAATGAAAAAATATGGTTTTGAATTGGCTTGTCAACATAGCTGAAAATAGGCAAAAAAGCTGTTTAAAATGTGCTATATCTTTTTGAGGGGGGGGGTAGAGAGAGGGGGAAATTTCAAGAGCAGATATGCGTTATTAAAAAATTTTGGATACATAGACTTGCAACAAAAGGACAAATAAAAACAGAAGACTCTCTTAAAACAAGCGAGAGACTCCGAAAAATGTGTACAAGTCAAAGAGCTATAATGTTTTGCTTGCTATTTAGTGTTTCTAGGATTCTCAATTTTACTAAAAAAAACAAGTTTTCTTTATATTATTTTTTGGCGGAGACGGTGGGATTCGAACCCACGAGTCCTTCAGGACTAACGCATTTCGAGTGCGCCTCGTTATGACCACTTCGATACGTCTCCATAAGCAAAAAATGATGAGCAACAGCCCAACATTCCTGATTCATATAGTAATGTCAATAAGGGAAAAAGTCAATTTTTATTTTACGTATTACATAGTCTTCTTGAGTAAGAAGAATTCACAAATTGTTAAAGAATTTAAGATTGTAGTATGCTAACATGGTAAAGTGTTTTTAGTTAAATTTGTGAGGGAGTTGTAATCGATGATAGAAGTTAAAAATCTTATCAAGTGTTATGGTAAGAAACGAGCACTTGATGATATAAGTTTTGTTGTAAAAGAAGGAGAGATCTTAGGATTTTTAGGTCCAAACGGAGCAGGAAAATCTACCACTATGAACATAATTACAGGGTATCTTTCTTCCACATATGGTAGGGTAGAGATAGATGGGATTGATATGTCCCAGAAGCCCTTAAAAGCCAAGCAAAAGATAGGATATCTGCCAGAGACTCCACCTTTGTATCAGGACATGACTGTTATTGATTACTTAGACTTTGTGTATCAGCTGAAAAAAGTTAAAGAAGATGAAGATGAACATTTAGGTGAAATATGTAAAATTGTCGGTTTGACTGATGTTTGCAACAGGCTTATAAAAAATCTTTCCAAAGGATATAAACAGCGTGTAGGTTTAGCTCAGGCTTTAGTAGGTTTCCCACCGGTGCTTATACTTGATGAGCCTACAGTTGGTTTAGATCCAAAGCAAATAATAGAAATAAGAAATCTGATAAAAAATCTTTCACAAAAACATACAGTCATACTCTCATCTCATGTGTTACCAGAGATTCAGGCGATATGTGAGCGTGTGCTGGTGATAAACAATGGTAAGATTGTTGCAGATGACACCCCAGAAAAACTTTCAGCAAGCATAACAGGTAATACCAGGCTTCGTGTAACAATAGACGGAGATAAAGATAAAGTTTGTGAAGTTATCAAGTCTGTAGATGGCGTTGTTTCTGTGAAAGAAGCCGAAGTTGATGCTGAATCTGAAGATTCTGAAACTTGCAGTTTTGATATAGAATGTTTGCCAGATTATGATTTGCGAAAAGCTTTAGCTATGGCGGTAAACAGTACAGGTGCAATTTTGCTGTCAGCAGTAAATGTACAAATGAGTTTAGAGGATATATTCTTAAAACTCACAGAAGATGATGCACAGGTAAGCAAAGAAACTGTTGAGACTGAAGGTTCCGACGAAAGTAAAGAAGACGCTTCTGCTGAAGACACTGCCAAAGTAGAAAGTTCTGACGAGGACGAAACAGAAAGAACTGATAAAGAAACTACTGAAACTGAAAGTCCTGATGATAACAAAGAAGAAGCTTCTGCTGAAGAGGCTAGCAAAAAAGAAAGTTCAGGCGAGGACAAAACAGAAAACCCCGAGAAAGAAACTGCTGAAACTGAAAGTTCTGATGATAACAAAGAAGAAGCTTCTGCTGAAGAGGCTAGCGAAAAAGAAAATTCAGACGAGGACGAAATAGAAATAACTGATAAAGAAACTACTGAAACTGAAGATTCCGATGACAATAAAGAAGAAAACTCAGCTGAAGAGACTACAAAAGTAGAAAGTTCTGATGAAGATGAAGACGAAGCAGAAGACAAAGAAAATACTGAAACTGATATAGACAATACTGAAAAGGAAACTAAAAAATCTTAATAGCAACATTGTTTATGTAATTGCAAAAATAATATAAAGGAGATTAAAACTGATGTTAGCAGTTATGAAAAGAGAACTATACTCTTATTTCCATTCGCCAATAGCGTACATAGTAATAGCAGTATTTTATTTTATAGCAAATTTATTTTTTATGATATATTGTTTATTTAGTGATTCCAATGATTTTACATATGTATTTTCATCTTTGACAAACTGGATAGTTTTACTTGTTTTGTCACCGCTTCTTACCATGAAAATATGGAGTGAAGAAAAAAAGCAAAAGACAGAACAATTACTTTTTACAGCGCCAAGAAGCCTTTCTTCTATAGTCTTGGGCAAATACCTTGCGGTGGTAGTGATTTATCTTTTATGTTTGTTTATGTTGGCAGTACAAGTAGGAATAACTTGTTTTTTTGCCAGACCTGATTTTGCTTCTATTTTGGGGAGCTTGCTAGGAATCATCCTATACGGGATGGCTTTATTTGCGATTGGTATGTTTATTTCTGCTCTGACCGAAAGCCAAATAATCGCTTTTATTGGCACATTAGCCATCAATTTTTTCATAATGATAACTGATACTTTAGCGAATATGTTTATGGGGACATGGGCAGCTGATGTGTTCGAGGCTCTTTCATTTTCGCATCATTACAAAAACTTCACAATGGGCATACTGAATATTACTGATTTAGTTTTTTTCTTGACTGTGTGCTGTTTATTTGTGTTCTTGAACATTCGTGTTTTCGAAAAAAGACGCTGGAGCTAAGGAGGTATCATTCAATATGAAAAAGTTTAAAGCTTTAAATATAAAATTCAAAAGTCCCAAAGCTGCTTTTGCAAATTTAAAGGAAAATTATTCAAGAGAGTTTAAACAAGGCCACGCAAAACGAGCTACAACTTCAACAATACTCACGATTTTTATTGTAGTTGTACTTATACTTGTGAATATGCTTGTCGGTATAGTCGATGACAAATTTTCGCTAAATGTTGATTTGACCACTAGCGGTTTCAATACTTTAAGTGCCGAAACAATACAGTACATAAGCAATATAGATAAGGAAATATCTATAAATGTCATGAATCCGAAAGCAGCTTTTTGTGCAGGTGAAAGTTCAATTACTAATAGTACAAAATATTTCACACAAGCAAGCAATATAATAGATCAATTCGGGAAATATTCTGACAAAATAACAGTAAATTACATCGATACAGTAAACGACCCTGGATTTACAACTAAGTTCCCAGAACATAAGTTTTATGGAAATGAGCTTGTCATAATCGTTGATGGTAGAAATAAAATAATTGATTCATACGAGCTATTCAACTTTAATAATTCAAACAATTATTCATATTCCTACGGTATTAGCTCTTCGAAGGCCGAACAAGTTATAACATCAGCTATACTAAACATGACAAGTAGTGATAAGACCAAGGCAACCTTTTTGAAAGGGTATTCAGAAGATGATTATTCTTCGCTAAAAACACTTTTAGAAGATAACAACTATTCTGTGGAAGAAACAGAGGTTTTAGGCGGAGATATTCCTGAAGATACTAAACTCCTGATAATATTTGCGCCTAAAAAAGATTATGACAATCTTGGTATAGAAAAAATAAATGACTTTATTGAAAACTCAAATGATAATGGGGTTGGAATAGTTTACGTTGCAAATGCAAATAGTGAAAACCACAAAAATATAAACAAGTTCCTCAAAAATTATGGTATGAGTGTAGAAAGTGGAATAGCTTATTCTACTGATAAAAAGACACAAATGGCCTCAAACAACGGATATATCCCATATTATTGCTCAACAACATACGCCTCAGAAGAATATACAGAAGGGCTAGCAAATACAACTAGTCCAGTGGTAGCAGCCCAGAGTCACCCAATAAAAATAGAAGATTCTAGTAAAGCCACATCTTTGCTTGACATAGCTACAGGTGGAGTGAGTAAATCTCAATTTTCTGATTATAACGAAAAAGCTAACGAGAGTAATATATGTGTAGCAGCTATATCAAAAAATGAAACTTCTCAAGGTTCAGGTAAGTATAATTATGTAATGACTATCGGTTCTAATCTGAATTTTTATGAAGATTTACTTTCGTATACGAGTTTAAATAACTCTGTTTACTTTACAAATGTATTTAATAAAATTACAAGCACTGAGTCTGGTGTAGTAATAGCTCCAAAAACAGCTGAAAGTGCTCAGCTCGGTGCGAGTGCTTTCCAAGCATATACTATTGCAGCTATACTTGTAATTCTTATACCACTTATTATCTTAATTTACGGAATAATAGTATGGGCTGTGAGGAGGCACCGTTAATATGTCGCAAATAAAGCAAGAGAAAAAATCAAAATATTTTACCATAACCATATTAGCAGCATTAGTTTTTTTGTTTTCTCTTGCTGTTTTGTTCAAAATGCCTGTTAAAACTTCCTCAATAAGCGATTCAGCTCTTATTGTCAATACCCAACTTCCCGATGATGTGGTTTCTGTAGACATATCAAATCCTTTAGACAAGTATCAAGTACTTGCAAATAAAGGAAGTTGTTCGATATCTGAGCTTCAGAATATACCAACATCAGAGGAAGCTTTTGATTTGCTGCTTGCAAATTCTTCGCGTATAAGGGCCACCCAGCTTGTAAATGAAGAAACATATGATCTGGGAGAATATGGTCTTGATACACCACATACAATAGCAAATATAAAATATAAAGATAATACGGAGACTACACTGAATATAGGCAATGAAGCTCCGATGTCTGCTGGCATTTATGTGAATTTTTCTGGGACAACAAGGGTTTATCTCTTTCCTGAGGAATATCTGAAATCTTTTAGCTACACAAAAATGGATTACGTCAGCAAAAATATAGTACCTAGAGTTAGTTCTTCTGGAAACACAATGAATGTCTCAAAAGTGACTTTTAAAGGTGCTGGAAGAAGTGAAGATTTAGTTGTTTCTTTAGGAACTAGTACAGATAACACTACCACTTATACCCTCAAAAAAGGTGATATAGTTGCTGATGGCGATAGAACTAAGTCTTTGGCTATTATGAATGAAATCAAAAATTTGTCGGCAGAGAATGTAGAAATAATAAATCCTTCCCCAGGAGATATAGAAAAATATGGTTTGAAAGAACCTTATGCCACAGCAGTTGTAGCGCTTGACGACAAACCGGCGACTGTAGTGGTATCTGTGCCCGACGCTGAAGGTAACTGTTATATTATGAATAAATCAGTGCCAGTTATATTTAAAACTATTGCCGATAAGGAAGATTGGATAGATGTTACGTTTGAAGATATGGTCAACAGGAATATTTTGAATGATCCTATTACTTCCCTCAAAAAACTTACTATCAGCGATGATAAAGATAACTACGAATTCCTTTTTGAAACTTCTTTACAAGATAATTCTAATATAGCTTTGTCTTATGTAAGTTGTAATGGACAAATTATAAACTCAGAGGACTTCAAAAATTTCTATCAAAAACTCAGCTCTTGTACTGTGGCTTCGTTTACTTCGGACAAAATTGCAGAAAATGCTAAGCCTATGTTTTCCTATAAATTTGAATATATAGATACTTCTAAAGAGGTAAATGTTGTGGATTTCTATCGTTCAAACGATGGGTTAAATGCATTTGTATACAAAAATGGAAAGTGTAATAGTATAGTGAGTTTATCCTATATTGATGATATTACTAGTGAATTAAAAAAATTAATGGGTTTAGAAAATACAGATGATAACTAAATAACGTATTTTTTATGTAAGGCATATAATAGGGATTGATATTTTTGGAATTAGAGAAAGTAGCGAGGATTGCCATAAAAGCAGGTGAGATACTACTAAAGAATGGCTCTGATACACATCGAATAGAAGAAACAGTAGCATTGATCTGCAAAGCTTATGGGCATACAGCCGAATGTGTATCATTGCCATACGGGATATTCATAGAGTTTATAAATAATGACCCTGCAAAAGAAAAAACTATAATGAAAAAAATATCAGGACGTGATTTCGATTTGCATAAGATAGAACTTGTCAATGCGTTTTCGCGATCTTTAAATTATGGCTTACTTCCATATGAAGAAGCATTAAGCAAACTCCAAGAAATAGACGATTCCCCAAGTTTTTCGATTTTGACACAATCGCTGGCAGCAGGACTTACTGGTGGGGTATATACATTGCTTTTTAAGGGAAGTTTTTTTGATGCCATGGTTGCATCTGGTATATGTATGTTGGTCCAATTTTTAATTCTTAAAAGTAAGACAACAAATGGTGTCTTGCAGTATGTTGTTAATTTTATTGCTGGTTTTATCATGGGATTTATGGCTTTAGCTGCATCTCAACTTTTTCCTCAGCTAAATAGTCATTTCATAAATACAGGTTCTATTATGATACTAGTTCCTGGAATTATTTTGACAAATGGGCTTAAAGATTTCATATATGGGCACTATTATTCCGGTCTAGGAAAGATATTTAATGCGATACTTATTGTGTCTATAGTTGCTATAGGTGTTGGTTTCGCTCTTATGCTATTTAGGTCCGGAGGAATCCTGCAATGAATACAGTATTATACCTAGTATATTCTTCCGTGCTAACATTTTTTGGTACCTGTGCCCCTGGGATATTATTTAATATAAATAGAAATAAGCTTATATACGCAGGTATAGGAGGAAGTTTAGGCTGGCTTTGCTATACACTTATACAGATGCAGCAGCAGAGTATTTTTGTAGCGGCATTTGTTGGAGCGTTTATTGTCGGAATTTATAGCGAGCTTATGGCAAGATTCAGGAAGTCACCAGCTATGATGTTTTACATACCAGGCATTATCCCTTTAGTCCCAGGATACACGGCATATTGTACAATTCTCTACCTTATAAGGAACGAATATGAATTAGCTAAACTTCATGTTTTAAAAACTGTAGGTCTAGCAGTAGCTATTTGTTTTGGATTAATGCTTTCTACGGCAGTTATTATATGGTTCAGAGATATGAAAAAGAAAAATTCAAACAATAATCCTAATAAGGAGTGACTATATGCTGTACTGTAAAAAATGTAAACATTTATTTGAAGATAATAAGAAAACTTGTAAGTGCAAAGACAAATTCCTAAGTAATATGCCACCCAATGCTGATGAACCTATTTTTTTAGTTACAGTTGATTCCTATGACTATGACAGAATACAGGCAGCACTAGACGATGCGAGTATTCCATATCAAACAAAGTTTGTGGACAAGTCTAGCGGGACATTACCTGTTATTTCAGGTAAAACTAATAGCGATATGAATATATTTGTTCCCTATGAATTTTTAGAAAAAGCAGAAGATATATGTAAGGGTATTATTATAGATGATGAAGAAAAATCAAAAATAAATATTCAGGAGCTTGATACGAGAAAGAATAAATTTGTGAGATTTATTTCTTTTGTCCTTTTCTTAATAATGATTTGGATCGTAGTGGCTGGTACGGATGCTATAATGCTATGGCTAAAAAGTTTATTTTAATCTGGCATAGTATAAAATTTGTCACTAGACAAAGTTGATTTTAAGGAGCTAATTGGGTGCAAAGAAAAAAAGAAAACAAGTGTTCAGATAAGGTAATGGATCAGTATGATAAACTGCACAGAAAAATAAGTAATATTCAATATTTAAAAAATACAAATAGTCGCAGAAGAAGACAGATAGAAATTAATTACAGAGTAAAGTTAGCTGTTTCTATAGTCACTATAGTATTACTTTTTGCAGTAATGATGGCAACAATGTTCAAAAATCCGGACAAGCGATCTGAAAATATTAATAATTCTATTTTTTCGGAAAGTGAAAGTTTGGAAGCACCATCAAACAGCAGTTCTATATCTGCTCAAGAATTAAAAGAAAAATCTTTTGCAAAATGGAATGAAAGTTGCGATTGGTCGATGAAAGTAATAAATTCAGCTAATAAAATAGCTGATAATTATACGATGGCTTTTGGTGAGTATCAGTCATATAAAGTCGATGAGCGAATAGTGCCTTACTTAAAGGATATGATACAAAAAGCTAGCAATGATGGAATCAATTTAAAAATAATTTCGGCATATAGGACACAGGAAAAGCAACGTTCTCTTTATAATGCTCAAGTAGCGCTAGAAAAGAAAAATGGAGTACCAGCAGCTCAAGCAGAGGAAGTTGCAGCGAAAACTGTAGCAAGACCAGGAACCAGCGAACATCAAACAGGTTTGGCAATTGATTTTAACAACCTTACACAACGATTTACAGACACTAAGGAGTATGCCTGGTTGGACGCTCATGCTCACGAATACGGATTCATACAAAGGTACTCTAGGGAAAAATCTGATATAACTTCAGTAATAAATGAACCGTGGCATTATCGTTTTGTTGGCAAAGAAAATGCTAAACTTATAAAGGATTCCGGCTTGTGCTTAGAGGAATATGTGTATAAACTGGAACAGGGTAAGTAGTTTTTTTTTTTGAAAGAAGGAAGTATTTTATGAAAATTAGAACTAGATATGCTCCAAGTCCCACTGGATTTATGCATATAGGAAATTTGAGGACAGCTCTATATGAATATCTCATAGCGAAATCGAATAATGGTAAATTTGTTTTGAGAATAGAAGATACAGATCAAAACAGACTAGTAGAAGATGCCGTAGATGTAATATACAGAACGCTCGAAGAGGTAGGTCTAAAGTACGATGAAGGCCCAAAAGTAGGTGGAGACTATGGCCCGTATATTCAAAGCGAACGAAAAAATGATTATCTGAAATATGCGAAAAAATTGGTAGAAGAGGGCAAAGCATATTATTGTTTTTGCTCTAAAGAACGTCTACAAGAACTAAAGTCAGACGATGGTTTTGCTTCTTATGACCGTCACTGTAGGGAACTTCCTAAAGAAAAGATCGAAAAATTATTAGCACAGGGTGTGCCATATGTAATAAGACAGAAAATGCCTTTGGATGGCACTACAACTTTCACTGATGCAGTGTTTGGGGAAATAAGTGTAGAAAATAAGGAACTAGAAGATCAAATACTAATAAAAGCCGATTCATTTCCTACATACAATTTCGCAAATGTAATAGATGACCATAATATGAAAATAAGTCATATAGTTAGAGGTTGCGAATATTTGTCATCTACACCGAAATATACCTTACTGTATGAAGCATTTTCTTGGGATGTACCGACTTTTGTTCATTTACCTCTTATAATGGGCAAAGATAATGAGGGCAATATAAGTAAATTAAGCAAGCGCCACGGAGCAACATCCTTTGAGGAGCTAATGCAGCAGGGATACTTGCCGGAAGCTATAGTTAATTACATAGCTATGTTAGGCTGGTGCCCGAAAGAAAGCACAAAAGAAATATTCACTCTTTCAGAATTAGAAGAAGATTTCCACATAAATGAGATAAGCAAATCACCATCTGTGTTTGATTATGATAAGCTTAATTGGTTCAATAGTGAATACATAAAGAAGCTCAGCGACGAAGAATTTTTGACTAATGCAAAAAAACACATAGATGGAAATTTATATGATAAAATATCTAATGTGTCAGTTTTGCCATTGATGTTAAAAGCTAGGATATCTACTTTCTCGGAAATAGAAGAAAAATTAGACTTTGTTTTGGGTCTGGGAGAGTATGATTTAGAATTATTTGTAAACAAAAAAAGTAAAGCAAATTTAGAAAATGCAAAGCTAGCATTAGAAAAAGTAATACCAGCACTCAAAGCGAAAAATGATTGGTCACATAACAACTTGCTTGAAACTTTGGGTAATATAGCATTAGAGCTGGAACTTAAAAAAGGTACTGTCATGTGGCCTGTGAGAATAGCTATTTCAGGGAAGCTTGTGACTCCCGGTGGAGCTATTGAGATTTTACAGTTGTTAGGAAAAGAAGAAAGTCTTACGCGTCTAGAAAAAGGTCTTGAAAAACTAGCTGATAACTAAGTAGCGTATATGAGTTTTTGAGGAGGAAATATGGAAAAAGAAAACTTAGAAAATGAAGCTTCAAAAGAAAAAACGAGTAGTAATTTTATACACACATTCATAGAAGAAGATTTTGCTGAGGGCGGACGCTGTGAAGGTAAAAAAATCCACACAAGATTCCCCCCAGAGCCTAATGGATATTTACACATAGGTCATGCGAAAGCTATATGCATAAGCTTTTCTGCTGCTGAAAAATATGGTGGGGAATGTAATCTTCGGATGGATGATACTAATCCCAGCAAAGAAGATGTCGAATATGTTGACTCTATAAAGGAAGATATCCATTGGTTAGGTTTTGACTGGGGTGATAATTTCTTTTATGCTTCTGAGTATTTTGAAAAGTTATATCAGTATGCCAGAACACTCATAGAAAAAGGCTTGGCTTATGTTTGTGAGCTTACCCCCGAAGAAGTAAGGCAAAATCGAGGGGATCTTAAAACTCCGGCAAAAAGTCCGTATAGAGATAGGCCAATAGAAGAAAGTTTGGATCTTTTTGAGCGTATGAAAGCTGGCGAGTTTGAAGACGGGAAAATGACTCTTCGAGCTAAGATAGACTTGGCTTCCGGAAATTTCAACATGAGGGATCCTGTGATATACAGGATAAGCCACAGCTCACACCATAGAACGGGTAATGACTGGTGTATTTATCCGATGTATGATTTTGCTCATCCGCTTGAGGATTTAGTAGAAGGAATAACTCATTCTCTTTGCAGCTTAGAGTTTGAGGACCATAGGCCTTTATACAATTGGGTCATAGATAATTTAGTAGAAGAAGATAAACCACGGCAGATCGAATTTGCACGTTTAGGACTTGACCATACTGTTATGAGTAAGCGCAAACTCAGACAGCTTGTAGATGAAAAGTACGTAGACGGATGGGACGATCCAAGATTGCCTACAATATGTGGACTGAGGAGACGTGGCTATACTCCTGCATCTATAAGGAACTTCTGTGAACGTATAGGGGTTTCAAAGGTAAATAGCACAGTTGAGTATGGTTTTCTAGAACACTGCCTCAGAGAAGATCTGAACATGAATGCTCAAAGAGTTATGGCTGTTTTAGATCCTGTAAAACTTATTATCACAAACTATCCCGAGGGAAAGACGGAGATTTTTGAAACTGAGAACAATCCTAATAGGCCAGAAGATGGTAGTAGGAAAATTACTTTTTCCAGAGAACTGTATATAGAAAAAAGTGACTTTATGGAAGAAGCTCCGAAAAAATATTTCAGGCTTTATCCTGGAAATGAAGTGCGTTTAAAGACCACATATATAGTAAAATGCACCGGCTGCAAAAAAGACGAAAATGGTGAAATTGTAGAAGTTTATGCAGAGTACGACCCTGCAACACGCGGCGGAAATGCCCCTGATGGTAGGAAGGTAAAAGGAACTATACACTGGGTTGATGCCGGTAATGCTCTTGATGCGAAAATTAATTTATACGAAAACCTGTTTGCTGTAGAAAATCCTGATGATGGAAAGAAGGACTTTATTGAATATATAAATCCTGATTCTTTGAAGGTACTTGAAAACTGCAAAGTAGAAAAAAGCTTAGAAAATGCTACTCTTGATGACAGATTCCAATTTATGAGGCAAGGTTATTTTTGTTTAGATAGTAAATCTTTCGAGAATAATGAATTAATTTTTAACCGTACAGTGTCGCTGAAAGATAGCTATAAATCTAAAAAATAATTTTAATAGAAGGTGAAGTAAGCTTTGGCAGCAATCGAAATAATAAAATCTGTGTTATTTGGTATAGTTCAGGGTATAAGTGAATGGTTGCCTATAAGCAGTACCGGGCACATGATATTGCTTGAACAATTTTGGCCATTTAATTTTAGGCAGGAATTTATAGATACCTTTTTGGTAGTCATACAGTTTGGTTCTATATTAGCGGTAGTTTTGCTTTACTTTAATAAACTCAATCCTTTTTCTGCTGCTAAGTCTGAACAAGACAAAAAACAAACGTTGTCGCTGTGGGGGAAAATACTAATAGGTGTGATTCCTGCAGGAATAGTAGGACTGATTTTTGATGATATAATTGACAGTTATTTCTATAATTGGCAAACTGTAGCTTTAATGCTTATTGTCTACGGCATACTTTTCATAGTAATAGAAAACAGGAAAAAATCTGCAACTATAGAAGATTTTTCACAACTAAGTGCAAAAACTGCTTTTCTGATAGGCTGTTTTCAAGTTTTGGCTTTGATACCAGGTACATCTCGTTCCGGTGCGACAATATTAGGTGCAGTGCTGCTAGGTACTTCTCGCTATATTGCAGCAGAGTTCTCATTCTTTTTGGCTGTACCGGTTATGTTAGGTGCCAGTGCATTTAAACTTTTAAAGGCTGGTTTAGCTTTTAGCTCTTTAGAATGGATGGTACTTTTAGTTGGAACAGCTGTTGCTTTTGCAGTCTCTGTCTTTGCTATAAAGTTTCTACTTAACTACATAAGGAAAAATGATTTTAAAGTTTTTGGTAAATATAGAATAGTACTTGGATTGATAGTTATAGCTTATTTTCTTTTGAGTGGTGCTATAGTTTATCATTAAGTCTACAAAGTAATATAAAAATATTTCATGCTGTTGCGAGGGTGATAATTTTTTTCGCAGCAGCATTTAGGTTTTAGGAGGAAGTAATGTTCAAAAAATTAGATGTATTTGAAGAAAGATTTGAAAGCATAAACGAAAGCATATGTGATCCTAATATAATAAACGACCAGCAAAAATACAGGGATCTCATGAAAGAACAGAGTTCACTTGCTCCGATAGTTGAAAAGTATAGAGAATATAAAAAAGCAAAGCAAAACGAAGATGAAGCAAAAACTTTGCTGAATGAAGGAGGACTAGATAAAGACTTCAAGGAAATGGTAGAGACAGAATTAGAAGAATCAAGGAAATCCATAGAAATAATATCCGAAGAATTAAAAATATTACTTTTGCCTAAAGACCCTAACGACTCTAGAAATGTAATAGTCGAAATACGCGGTGGTGCCGGTGGCGAGGAAGCTGCTTTGTTTGCCGGAACATTATTTAGAATGTATAGTATGTACGCAGAAGTAAAACGCTGGAAGGTAGAAATACTTGCAGGGAATGAGACTGAGCTTGGTGGTTTTAAAGAAATAAGTTTCATGATAGAAGGGGAAGGAGCATATTCTAGACTAAAATATGAAAGTGGTGTGCATCGCGTACAAAGAGTTCCTGAAACCGAAGCGCAAGGCAGGATACATACATCTACAGTTACCGTAGCAGTTTTGCCAGAAGCTGAAGATGTAGAGGTAGAAATAAATCAAAATGATTTGCAGATAGATACATTTAGAGCAGGCGGTGCAGGCGGTCAGCACATCAATAAAACAGATTCAGCTATTCGTATAACACATATACCTTCTGGCCTAGTGGTGGAATGTCAGGATGAACGCAGCCAGCACAAAAATAAAGACAAAGCTTTGAAGGTACTAAAATCCAGGCTTTTAGAAGCTGAAAGAGAAAAACAGCAAAAAGAAGTTGCAGACGAGCGCCGTATGCAGGTGGGAACCGGTGACAGATCAGAGAGAATAAGAACATACAATTACCCTCAAGGAAGAGTTACAGACCATAGAATAGGCTTGACTTTGTACCGACTAGAAGAAATACTTAATGGTACAATAGACGAAATAATAGATGCTTTGATAGCTGCAGACAGAGCAGCGCAGCTAGAAGCTAGAAATTAGAGGTTAGAGGTTAGAGGTTAGAGGTTAGAGGTTAGAGGTTAGAGGTTAGAGGTTAGAGAGTTAGAGAGTTAGATATGGGTACTACAAAATTAAATGACAATTTGAAAGATATAAAACTTGCAGCGCAGATAATAAAAAATGGTGGGGTGGTTGCCGTACCAACTGAAACTGTATATGGTTTATCAGCTGATATGTCAAATCAAGAAGCTGTAAAAAAAATTTTTGTAGCAAAAAAACGCCCTATGAACAAAGCTCTAATAGTTTTGATTTCTAAGTTATCTGATATATATAATTTACCTGTGGAATTCAACAATACTGCTCAAATTTTAGCTCAGAAGTTTTGGCCAGGCCCTCTTACTTTAGTTTGTAAAAAAACTGATTCTTCATATAGCTTTGTGACTGCGAATGAAAACACGATGGCTATAAGATTTACATCATCTGAAATAGTGACTAAGCTAATGCAATATTCCGGTAAAATGCTTGTAGCCCCTTCAGCAAATATATCTGGCTCTAAAACAGCACTTAATTACAATATGGTTTTGGAAGAATTAGATGGTAAAATAGATGCTATTATATGTTCTGATAAAAATGGTATAGGTCTTAATTCTACTATAGTAGATGTTTCTGATGATAAAGTTAATATACTAAGAGAAGGTGCTATAAGTAAAAAAGAAATACAAATGGTGAAAATGCTATGATAATAGGGATTACTGGGCCTACCGGTGCAGGGAAAAGTACTGCAAGCAAAAAAATAGCTAAGATGGGATTTGAGCTCATATCTGCTGATGCTGTATCCAGAAAAGTACAAGCTCAAGGTACAGAATGTTTCAATAAGCTTATAGAAGTTTTCGGAAGAGGTATAATAAATTCTGATGGCTTTTTGGACCGTGGAAAACTAGCCAAAATAGTCTTTAAAGATAAAAAAAAACTTCAAACTCTAAGTAGTATTACTCATCCTTATATTTTGCAAGAAATAATGCTTCAGAAAGCTGATTTTTTGAAAAATGGCAAGACTGATATCATAATAGACGCAGCTTTGCTTTTTGAAACTGGATTAGATAAAGAATGTAATGTAACATTTGCTGTATTAGCAGATAAAAATAAACGCTTAGAGAGAATAATAAAAAGAGATAATTTAACTAAGCAGTTAGCACAGGAAAGAATAAGTAGCCAGAAAGATGATAAATATTATATAGACCTAGCGGATAGGATTATATTTGCTGATTGCGATATATCAGAGTTTATGAACAAGATAGAAAAATTAATAGTGGAGGTTTGTGCTTGAATAAAAAGATAAAAGTTTTATTTCTTTCACTTTTAGCTTTCCTATTGATATTTATATTGCTGTATTTTTCAACAATAATATTACTGAAGTCTAAGTACCCTACTAAATACCATGATGCTGTGGAACAATATGCACAGGAATATTCTTTAGAACCTAGTTTAGTGTATTCGATGATACGATCAGAAAGTGGTTTTTCTCAATATTGTATATCCAAAGCAGGGGCTATGGGGCTTATGCAGCTGATGCCAAGCACGTTCGAAGGTTTGCAAAAAGAAGAGTTCGGGGAAGTTAGATTGACAGACGATAATTTATTAGAAGCAGATGTAAATATAAAATATGGTTGCCGCTATCTTCGCGATTTGTTGGACTATTATGGAAATAATGATATGTTAGCACTTTGTGCATATAATGCAGGAATTGGTACTGTTAACAGATGGTTCAAAGATTATGCAGACAATAATGATGTTGATATACCGTATAAGGAGACAGAACAATATGTTGAAAATGTCTTAGAGAGTAAGAAAATATATAAACGTCTTTATAAAATTTAGGAGGAAAGTTAAAATGGACAAAGTTAAGGAATTAAAAGAAAAATTGATGCTTAAAAAACAAAGTGCTTATATCGACACTGACGAAAATAAAGTAAGGGACAGCTTTAATTTTTGTGAAGGATATAAGAAGTTTTTAGATAAGTGCAAAACAGAAAGAGAAGTTGTTGCACAAGCTATTGAGATGGCAGAAAATTTAGGATTTAGAGAGTTTAATATTAATAATAGCTATAAAGCTGGAGATAAGGTCTATTACAATAATCGTAATAAAGCTTTAATACTTGCTGTAATAGGGGAAGAAAATCTACACAATGGTATAAATATTATAGCCTCTCACGCTGATGCACCACGTCTGGATCTTAAACAAAATCCATTATATGAAAGCGACGGAATTTCTCTTTTTAAAACACAGTACTATGGCGGTATAAAAAAATATCAGTGGACTACCATTCCGATGTCTCTTCATGGGAAAATATGCCTAAAAGATGGAAAAGAATTAGATATTTGCATCGGTGAAGAAGACGACGAAAGTAAATTTATAATAAGCGAGATATTAATACACCTAGCAACAGATCAATTGGGCAAAAAAGCAAATAAAGCTGTAGAGGGTGAACAACTAAACGCGATAGCAGGAACTATGCCATATAAAGCTAACGAAGGTAACGATTTAATAAAGCTGAACGTGCTAAACCTTTTAAACGAAAAATATGGCATAACAGAAGAAGATTTTTGTAGTGCAGATCTGACTTTAGTGCCAGCGGCTAAAGCTTGTGATATTGGTTTTGATAGTTCAATAGTTGCGTCATATGGTCAAGACGATAGGATATGTGTTTACACTTCTTTGATGGCTTTGCTTGAATATACTGGCAAAGGAAAAACCGCTATAGCTGTGTTTGCAGATAGAGAAGAGATAGGTTCATGTGGAAATACCGGTTTCGATTCTGATTTCATAAAAAATTTCATTATGGATTTATCAGAGAATCAACAGGCAACTTACACAACTGTATGTAAAAATTCAGCCTGCATCTCAGCTGATGTTACAGCTGCTTTTGACCCAGCATGGCCAGAAGTTTTTGATAAAAATAATACGGCTTACTTGAATCATGGAGTGGTTATAACAAAATATACCGGCAGTAGGGGTAAAGGTGGAGCTTCAGAGGCTAGTGCAGAGTTTGTTTCAAAAGTAAGAAATATGCTAAATGATAATAATATACCCTGGCAAGCCTGTGAACTTGGTAAGGTCGATGTAGGCGGCGGTGGTACCGTTGCAAAATTTGCAGCTGCTCTGAATATCGATGTGTTGGATATGGGGGTTGCTTTGCTTTCTATGCATGCTCCTATTGAACTTTCTTCTAAGCTTGATACCTATCTGTTATATGAAGCTTATAAGTATTTTTTTCTATATTAAGCTTCTGAGTAAAGTGAATGATTGTAAAATAAAAGGCCTCGAAAGTGCTTAAATGTCTAAAGTACTTTCAAGGCTATTTGTTTAGCGTGATAAGCGCGCGAGAGAAGAGGTTGATAAAGTTAAGTTAGCTTCCGTAAAAAATAAGACAAAAGCCATTTCATAGGCAGAATAAAATTATCATTATAAGTTTTTTTCAATTTCCAGAAGAAATTTTAATCCTTCTAATTTGACAAAATAATGCAGTAGGAGCATACTGAAGATGTGGAGATGTATTATTTGAAATAGGGGCTGATCGAAATGAAATTTAAGAAAAAAGGTTTATTTGTGGTTTTGGTATTTTCTCTTGTTTTATTTTTTGGTGTGTGTTTAAACTTGCATTATTCTCTTGCTGAAGAGGCTACTGAAGAAATCACGAAAATTGATAACCAAAATTTTCCTGATGAGGTATTTCGCGAGTATATTTCTGAAAATGCTGATAAGAATAAAGACGGTTTCCTAACTAAAGGAGAAATAGACAATGTTTTAGTAGTTCGTGTAAGCAATCTTGAATTATCTGATCTACATGGAATAGAGTTATTTACAAGTCTAAAGGAATTGTACTGTGAAAAAACCAATTTAGAAACTTTAAATATTTCTTCACAAAATTTAAAGAAACTTTTGGCTTCAAATAGCAAGATAAAGGAAGCTAATATTTCCTGTCCCAAATTAGAAACTTTAGATCTTAGCAATAACGGACTTCATTATTTAGATCTGTCAAAAAATACATCTTTAAAAAATGTGTCTTTGGGAAATCAAACCATAGACCTTCGCTCAAATGGTTCGTTTCATGTTTATGCTTTTTTCTATAATTTATGTGCTAGCTTCAAGAAAACGCAAGTTAAAAACCTTAAATTAGACGAGAAAGGTGGGGGTTCTGCTTACAAGCTCAAAATTGATGATAATAAACTTTGGATTCCTTATAAGATTCATTATAAACCAAACCCATTAATACCAGCAATACCAATACCAATATCATATAAAATCTATGCTGTTAGTTATGATTATAGAGTGCCGTATGGAAACGGACAGGAAGCTTTAATGCATGTAAAATTTCCATCTATATCCGTTGGACTTTCCTGAAAAATATCAACAATATATCTCATGGGCGGAATAGTGGAAAAGCACAAGGACGCAAGTTATAAACATATAAACAATACCTTCACAAGCAATAGGGCCGCAGAAAACAAGTTTTCTGTGGCCCTATTAAATTAACTACAATATTATACAAATAAGTCCATTACAGCCATCATTTATTATACGTTCTATAGTTTCTTTTACTTTAGTTCTAGCATCAACTGGCATTCTTGCGAGTTTATTATTAAGTCCTTCGTAGACTAATTCATAAAGAGATTTTCCGAATATATTTGATTCCCATATTTTACTTGGGTTTTCCTCAAATTCCGTAAGTAAATAATTTACTAATTCCTCTGACTGCTGCTCAGAACCTACGATGGGGGTTACTTCTGTTGTTATGTTGGTTTTCATAATATGAAGTGCAGGAGCGGAAGCTCGTAATCTTATTCCATATTTACCACCCTGTTTTATTATCTCAGGCTCATCTAGGCTTAGTTCTCCCATCATAGGCATTACTATTCCGTAATCCGTTTGTACTGCACTATCGTAAGCATCATTTATCCTATCGAACTTAGATTTAACCTTGCTAAGCTCCATCATATAAGATAGTAAATCGCCTTCATTGTTTATCTGCAAATTTGTTTTTTCACTAAGAACTTTATAAAATAGTTCTTTTTCTAATTTTAGCTTTACTCTGATTTCGCCTTGCCCAAGGTCTATGTTTGTAAGTTCTGAGTTTGCTATATAATCATTTTCCTTCACTTCATCTACAAATTTTTGAATATCACTTATTTTTTGGATATTTTTCGCAGTTTGCTGTATCTTAGAAAATATTTCGCATCTAAGCCAATGTTCTTTTTCTAGATAATTTAACCATTTAGGAGATTCTATTCTTATCTCCTTGACTGGGAATTCAAATAACACATTGGCTAAGATCCTCTTTATTTCGTTTTCGTTTAAATTCAAACAGTCAGTGGGTATAACAGGAACAGAATATTTTTTACTTAAAATTTCGCTTAGCTCTACAGTTTCTTGTGAATTAGGGTTCAAACTATTGAGCAAAACTGCAAAGGGCTTTTTTATCTCTTTTAGCTCGTTTACAACTCTTTCTTCTGCTTCTTCGTATTCTTCTCGTGGAATATCGCTTATTGAACCATCTGTAGTTACCACAAGCCCTATTGTAGAATGTTCGTTAATTACTTTTTTAGTACCGATTTCAGCTGCCATATCAAATGGTATCTCTTGCTCTACCCATGGGGTTTTGACCATGCGTGGCTGTTCATCTTCGATATACCCAACAGCACTTGGAACTATGTAACCCACACAGTCTATCATTCTGACTTTAAAATTAGCTTGTTCGTTTACAGCTATTTCTATAGCTTCTTCCGGTATAAATTTGGGCTCAGTTGTCATTATAGTCCGGCCACCTGCAGACTGAGGTAATTCATCTACCGTACGCTCTCTTGTTATTCCTGAGGAAATATTTGGTATGACTATCTCATCCATAAATTTTTTTATAAATGTCGATTTACCGGTTCTGACAGGGCCTACTACCCCTATATAGATATCACCATTGGTCCGCTGTGATATGTCTTTATATATATCTCTTTCTTGCATGATTTTTTCCTCCTATTTTATTTAAACCGGTATAAGCAACATTTTGTCACTAGACAAATTTTCTGTGCAAATATCATTTTCTTGTTTGATCTTTTCTGGGGAACTTCCGTATCTCATAGCAATATCCCATACACTCTCTCCTTCTTTAGCGTAGTATATTATGAGGCTGGAATCTTTATCGATTTCTTTCTCTTTGTTTTCATCTGCAGTAGCATAAACTATACTTTTATAACTTCGATTTACCTTTATGCTAAAATTAAATCTCATTTCAACTTTTACTTCTATGCTACCATTGCCGCTTATTCTGTAAGTCAAATTTGAAATATTCATGTCGGGATCTACAGTCACATTTTCGCCTATTTCACTTGAGCCAAATGTGTAGTCAAACTCTGATAACTTCTCTATGTAAATTGGAACGCCATCTTCACCCTTTGCGAGAATGCAAATATTATATTTCCCTTTTATCGATTTAGCCGAGTTGCTCATAGGATATAAGATATCATTCCATACATCTATAATTTCCGTTATGGTATTGTTTGAAGGTTCGATTATTTCTTTAAATGTTGCTGATTCAAATGAATTTTCTAAAACATTTTCTAAATACACGTTTCCATATTCAAGCTGCATATCATGGCGGGTTGAGTATGCGTCACTTATCAATGTAAAACTTTTTTTTTCGTAAGCTATAACAGCAGCTATAAAATGCATTTCACATTCTATTAAGCTGTTTTCGCCATCTGAATTTGTAGCAATATCCATATTGTAGCTCAGTAGATTTACCTTAGCCTCACATAGACATTCTTCATTCACACCATCTACAGACAGTATCTGGCTCATTGGCACTGAATACTGCATTGTCTGTATGTTGTTGTTTTCTACATCACTTTGATACATTACTTTTATGCATATTTCGCCCTTGATGATTATTTTTCCATCGATTAGCTTTACTTCATCTAAAATAGGAATAACATCGCTTCTTATAATGTTTTCTATAGGTGTTTTATTCTGAGCAAGTTCCAATATCTCACTTATTATGAAAGATTTTTCTGTTTCACCAGATACTATGCTCGCACTAACTTTTTCGAGCTTTTGTTGAACATTTTCGTCTTCTATTGTATTAACAATTTTTTGCGAGCTTTTCACAAGTACCCTTGCCTTTATACTAAAAGCCCCACTGATATTCATCCTCCTAGGGCTAATCGCTCTACAGTTTATATATTCTATTTTTTCTTTAGTAAATATTATTGGGTTTATGAGTTCATTGCCTTGATGTTTTATATCAAGACTACAATTAAATGGAACAGAGTGACTGAAATTTCTTATTACTTGTTTTTCTTCATCCAAATATAATAATCGAACTTTTATATTGCCCTCTATGCCAAGCTTATTTGAATTAATGGAACGATTCTGAATCATTGGTTTGACTTGGCATTTGAGTATTTTGTTTATATCAGGGCAATAGTCTGGCAGGGTAAAATTTATATCTATTGGCTGTTCTGTAGCAGTGTCCAGTACAAGCTTATTAAGCGATATTTCACCCTTGTTCAAATTATATTCCATTTGTACATCTCCTTATCATTAGCTTCAGTCAATTACTATGTTTAGAAGATGTATTTTATGCAAACAAAATATCATATACCGCAAATATTAAATTAGCCAATATATAATGATATATGTTTTATTGTAAAAAAAGCTTGAGTTTGCACCCAAGCTTGTGTTTATTATTTAAGAGAAAAATCTTCTCTCTGCAAAGTTAAATTTTTGTTGTAATATGGATCATGTTCAAGTTCATATGACCATTTGCTTTGCAAACGCTTAACAGCCTTATTGTAAACATTCCACTTTTCTTGAGATTCTTCTTCATACCCTCGACTTTTTGACTCATAATGATAAAGTTCTGCATATGGTGTAAATACTATTAAATATCCCTTATTCCTTATTCGGAGACACAAATCAACGTCATTAAAGGCTACAGGAAATTCCTCATCGAAACCATTGATTTCATCAAATACTTTCTTCCGCATCATAAGGCAAGCTCCAGTCACACCGCTCATATTTTGTGCTATAACTAGTCTGCCGGCATAACCCAAAGAATCTCTTTTCCAGCCCTTATGGGCGTGGCCTGCAACATGATTAATTCCCATCAAAACTCCGGCGTGTTGTATTGTATCATCCGGATAGTATAGCTTAGCTCCAACAGCACCAACATCTTTTCTCTGAGCAAACATCAACATTTCCTCAAGCCAACACTCACTTATAACTTCTGTGTCGTTATTGAGTAATAATAAATACTCTCCTTTAGCCTCATTTGCAGCAAAGTTATTTATCTTAGAATAATTAAATTCGCCGGAATATTTTAAAACTCTTATTCTTTCATCTTTACTTATCTGCTCATAATAAGCGAACGTGTCACTATTTTCACTATTATTCTCTATAATTAATATTTCGATATTCTTGTAACTACTTTTATTTAATATAGATTTTAAACACTTATTCAAATCTTCAACATGATCTTTGTTCGGTATAATTATGGATATGAGCGGCTCACCCTGGATTTCGTAGTTTATTTTATAAGTAGTCTCAAGTGCCGGGGAATCACATACCTCGCCCTTCAAACCAAGTCTTTCTAAATGATCCGAAAGTGCTTTTTTCGCTGAAGTTATACAATATGGCTTTGCGCTATAATTTGCATTTGCAACGGAACCTTCGCTTATGCGCCAAAAGTACAGAATCCTGGCAATATGCGAAACGGAATTCGCCTTTTCGCTGAGCCTTAAAATCAAATCGTAATCTTGGCTACCTTCATATTTGTCAGATAACATGCCAACTTTATTTAGTAACTTTCTGCTAAATGTTATGAAATGGCATATATAGTTGTAACTTCTTAAAGTATCTGGTGCATAGTCCGGTTTGAACACCATACTAACTGGGTACAATTTGTACTGCTCAAAAGTAGACTCATCAGTATATATGAAATCAGATTTCTTTTCATTTATCGTTTTAACAACTTCAAACAAGGCACTTGTGTGTAAAACATCATCGTGATCTAGTAAGCTTAAATATTCTCCACTTGAAATTTTTATTGCTTCGTTTGTATTGCCGGATATACCGTAATTTTTTTTACTGTACTTATATTTTATTTTTCTACTAAAAATTCTATACGTAAAACAGATTCGTTTTACATATCTATGTTCAGCGTCACTTGCATCAAAGAGGCATAATTCAAAATTTCTGTATGTTTGATGCAAGACAGAATGTATCATTTCTTTAAGAAATTTTTTGTTTGTATTATACAGAGGTACAATGACACTTATTTTAGGAGAATGTTCAAATTTTGTATTTCTTTCAATTTTTCTAAGGGTTGGAGAAGTTTGATTTTTCTCCATATATGGATTCATAGGTGGCATCTGATGCGATTTTATTTTAGATGAAATTACTACAAAAATACCCCGTAAGCCCTGTTCTTTACTTACCCTGAAAAAGGTCTTAAATTTCCGGTATACTTTCCTGAATAAATTCACAATATTTCCTTCCCGGCTAAATAGTAGAAAGCCTTAGTTTTCTTGTGTATAGATTTCAAAGCCCTAGCAAGCTGCTGATAAGTGCGATATTCATTTTAAGGCGTGGTATTAGAGTATCGTATTTCGCAAATTCGTCATCCGTATGAGCACAATCGCCCTCTGCACCCATACCGTCAAGGACAGGTACTCCCTGTGCCGAAACAAAAGAAGCATCACTTCCACCGCCATGGATTCTGGGTTTTAGTTCCAAACCCTCTGGCTTTGCACATTCTTTAGCCAATTCAAATAATTTTTTAGAAGCTGCATCTTGTGTCATAGGCGGTCTTACTGCTACAAACTCGAGTTTTGATTTTACATAGCTATCAAAAGTTTTTTGACATATTTGTGAGATTTTTTCTGTAAGATTCTCTTTCAAGCTTGGCTCGTAATATCTCACTTCAGCCGAAAATTCAGCCTTATCTGCTACGATATTGCTTTTTCCGCCACCATTTATTGTACCGACATTTACAGATATACCCTTTTCGTCGTCACGCAAATCATACAACCCACTCACAACTTGGCACAAAGCCTGTATAGCACTGTGCCCTGACTCATAATTGACCCCTGAGTGAGCTGAAATACCATCAAACTCAACCTTAAAGCTTATTATCCCTTTTCTGCCAACTGTACAGTGCGAAGGTTTACAAGGCTCAAAGCAGATACAATAGTCAGATTCTTTTGCGATATTCGTGATAAGTTCCTGGCTATCGGCAGAACCGACTTCTTCATCTGCATTAATAAGCGCACATATAGACCAATCTTCTGGTATATTATCTTGAAAATATCTCATTATTTCCAAAATCATCAAAACGCCAGCCTTCATGTCAAGCACACCAGGACCATAAAGGTTGCCATTTTTTATTGAAAAGCTACGCTTACTAACTGTACCCACCGGGAAAACCGTATCTATATGTCCCAGAAGCAAAATCTGCTTTTTACCATTACCAAGCCTACATTCTAGAATATTACCACTTTTTCTTTCGTGAACTTTTACTTTGCAAGATGCCGCCTTAAAGTCATCCTTCAAAGAAGTAGACATCTTATCAAGAAGTTCTTTTTCTCTGGATGGTGTTTCAAGATTAACGTACTGCTCTAAATTGCTCAAAAAGCGTTTTGAATCTATATCCGACATAATTATTGAAACCCTTCATTTGTGGCGAATCTGATAACATATCTATGCGTCTATTTCTTAAAATCAAACACATATTGATAAAAACCATCAGAAAATTAAGGCTATATAGTGCAAATACTAAATCCACACCTGTTTGAAATTTAAAAATAATTCCAAATATATACCCTAATTCTAGTATAAGAAGAAATGCCAAACTTTGTCCCTTCGCTGAACGTGATTTATATGCTTTTATAATATTTGTTGGCCAAGCTGCACCAAAACAAATCAACATTCCAGCTTCAAATAAATTCACAATAAAAACCCCCTAAAAAAATCAAAAACAGGTATTATTTCCAATAACCATAATATTTTTTAAACAGCTCATTGTTATACTCATCTCCGCCATCGACATTAGAGCTTTTAAATACTGGTGGTTTAAAGCCTGACTTAACTAATCGGTCTAGAACTTCACAAACCAAAGTCTGCGCAATAATAATACCAGTTGCATCAGAAGTTGGACCTACTCCTGTATCTATTCCATCTATACGAAAGGCTGCATCACCTTTTTCGGCACAGTTGTCGATTGTTACATCTGCAACTTCATACATCTTTTTACCAGAGCTATGCCTTGATGTGCATTCTGAAGAATGCTTCATTGATGTCATAGCTATTACTTTAGCACCTTTAGCTTTTGCTGCTGTACACATCTCAACAGGAACAGCATTTCTCCCTGAATTAGAAATTACCATTATTACGTCTTTTTCGTCTACCTCGTAGAGTTCTATCATAGATTGAGAATATCCCTCGATACGCTCAAGATAAGTGCTTTTGTTCGGCATTTCATGAAGCATCAATTCTGGTGGCAATATAGCACGAACAAGTGCAAATCCGCCTGCTCTTATGTATAGTTCCTCTGCTATCATATGGGAATGTCCAGAACCAAACACATAAAATCTACCGCCTTGTTTGCAGCTTTCAGCTATTAAATCGGCTGCTTTCCTTATATTATCTAGCTCATGTTCACGCACTTCATTTAACTTAGCCGATACGAAATTTAAATATCTTTCTATTGTATCCATAAAAAAACAATCTCCCTTATTAATTTTTATCTTTGAGTTCATTTAAAAGCTGCAAGGCTTCGGTGATAAATTTCTCTCCTTCGCCTTTTTCTAAAATAGACGCTAATGCTTCATAGTAATTATTCTCGTATGCAGCTTTGTTGCAAATATATCTATAATAACCATTAGCATAAGCTAAAAAAACTACAGGTTCATTTGTAGTTAGTGAAGAAAACAACTCACCTGGAACGGAAATAAAATCGAGACCACAGAAGGAAAAAACGGTTACAGGCAAATGAAGCTTTGACAAATTTTTCATCGATTTGGCAAACTTTAAATTTGTACCGGCTCCTTCAACATATGATTTTAATATTCTTATGGTTTTAGCATCTTTTTGAGCTTGTACAGCTTCCTCCCAGTCAGCTGTCAGCTTATCAAATTTTTCTTTTGCTGTTTCCTCAGACTCAACTTTTCTTGCTTTAAGTTCTATTATCTTATGAGCCGTTCTAAGCTCAGTTGCATTCTCAAACTCAAGCTCTTGCAGCAACATTTTTATTTTGTCAGCTACAAGTTTTGCCAAACGGTTACATTCCTCAAAAGATGATTCTTGTCTTGTGAATCTGGTACTTATATCCCCAGCTGCAGAATTTATAAAAACAGCCATATCGCTATGCAGTAAAGACTCGACATTGGCTATAAAATCAGCTGATACCGAAAGATTGCTAGGCCCCATAACCGTAGGATGACAAGGAAAACTATAGCAAACTAAAGACCTATTACTATCTGTGAGAAACTCCATAACCGTAAGCAGGCTTTTAGCTTTTTCGCCAGTATGTCTCTCTGAGCCCACATTAAAACCTTCTAGTTGGGCAGTTCTAACTCTGAATGGCTCAAGCCTTGAAGCCGCACTTTTATAAGCATTTACAACTGATCCTATTACAGAATCTATATAGTCTAAATGCAAAACATCATCGGGCATACTCTGCTTGTTGATTTCCTTTAACTCGCCTTCACCAAGTACGATACCCCTGGGGCTTGAGTGAGAATGAATTGCACAGGCAATAATATTTTCAGCTGCGACACCGTAAGAAGACAAAGACTTTGCTATTTTTTTATACAAAGATACGTCAACGCAGAGCAAATCGAGGGCAAACAGCACATAGTGCTTGTCATTTTGCTCAAGAACAATACATTTACAGTAGAGTTCATCGTGAACTTCATTGCATTTGCGCTTTACAGCATAGCCACCAAGCTCAACGCCCATCGCTGGAGTTATAATTTTTTTTGAAAAACCAATACGCATAGGTACTGCCCCTTACTTTTAATCCATCAGGTCATCAAGCTCATCATCTGAAGCATCAGAATTTTCTGTTTTATTTATAGCAGCACTTGCGTGGACTACTGTCTCTTTTGCTACTTCCATGAGAACTTCGCAAATATCAGACATAGGAGTATATTCTCTGCAGGCTATAGCCTCAAGCAACATAGGAAGATTAATACCAGCAAATACTTCCATATCATTTCTCTCAAGGGCCAAGGCTAAAGCTTTATTAGTGGTAGTTCCGCCATTGAGATCTGTAAGTACTAAAATACCATCACCTGTATCAACAGACCTAACAGTTTCTCTTAATTTTTCTTCGAACTCATCTGATGAATTTTCTGGGAATAAGCCTAAAGAAGTAACATTTTCTGCCTTCCCATTCAGAATTTCAACAGAACTTAATAAGCCATTAGCCATATCACCATGACTTATTACGACTATACCTATCATTTTGTTCGTCCCCTCTTAAAATAAACCTACATAAGCACCAATTATGGAAAATATTATCACGCCTAAAAGTATCTTTGTTGTAGAAACACCTTTTTTCATAAGCTTGTATACTAACAGTGTAAGCAACATTGGTATTAAATTTGGCATAATCGTATCAAAAATTTCTATTAGCGTCTTGGCTTGATCTCCGTTACCTATTTTCAAAGCTATAGGAACTTCTATCATAGTAGCACTCATAACACCCAAAACCATCAAACCAACTATAGTAGCAGCTTCAGTTACCCTTTGCATTATTCCACCAGAAAGTTTGTCTACAAAATTTGTACCAAGCTCGTAGCCTTTCATAGTACCTATCCAGCGCACAGCAATAGCTATTACATTATAGATAAGCGTAAAGGCTAAGGGGCCCATCAAGCTTCCGCCGGTAGCAAGGCTAACACCGATGCCTGCACATATAGGGACAAGCATGAACCAGAACATAGAGTCACCGATACCAGCAAGTGGTCCCATCAACGAAACCTTTATAGAGCTTATTGCTGATTCGTCTATATCGCCCTCTTTAGCCAAACGCTCTTCCATCGCAATAGTTGTACCCATTATGGGTGTAGCTAAATAGGCATTTGTATTGAAAAATTCCATATTGCGCTTTACAGCTTTTTGTAGTGCTTCTGGATTATTTTTATAGATTTTTTTGAGTATAGGCAGAACAGTATAGCAGTAGCCTAAACCCTGCATTCTTTCGTAGTTCCAAGATAATTGCAAAAGAAAACTTCTGAAAAAAACCTTTATAAGATCTGCTTTTGTGACAATACCTGTAAATTTAGCTTTATCTTTTTTCACTTACCTTCACCCTTTCCTATTCCATCAGAGCATCTAAGTCATCCAAAGATGGTGAATCCTCAGATACTTGAGCTGTACTTGCTACTGTTTGCTTGGAGTTACCTTTTCTGAAGTGGTCATAGAGCAAAGCTATACAAACAGCTATCATTGTGACACCTATCATGCTGAAGTGCCCAAATGTAGATAGAGCAAAACCTATAAAGAAAAACGGAACAAGATGTTTTATGTCTAGCATCTTAAATAGCATACCAAAACCTACTACAGGTAATAAACCGCCTGCAACTTCCAGACCAGTTAGGACTTGCTGTGGTATTATCGCTATGAGGTGATTGACTGCATCTACTCCAAAGTAAATAGCAGGGAAAATTACAACAGCAGTACGCAGAAATACCACCAACCCTCCGATAAAGTGAGCAAAGACTATTCCATTGTAATTTTGCTTATCTGCGCATTTATCGGCATAGTGAATGACAAAAGTATTGATTGTCCTGCCTAATATATTCATAGATTGACCGGCAATAGCCACAGGTACAGCCATTGAGAGAGCTATTTCCGAACCTTGACCCGTAAGAATAGCAAAAGCAGTAGCTACTACCGTACCGATGACATAATCAGGTGGGACCGAAGCACCTACAGCTGAAAGCCCCATAAAAATAAGTTGCATCTCTGCACCAAGAAGGACACCTGTTTGTACGTCCCCCAGGGCTATACCAACAAGTGTACCTGCAACAAGTGGCCGAGATATCTGAAATGTTGCTAATATTGATTCTATGGACAAAACGCATCCTATTATTGTGACTATGATAGCCTGTGAAAGCATAATATTCTCCCTCTATATGTAATTAGATATTTTCTAACATTGGTATGACGTCAACCTTTTTATCAGAAAATACTTGTCTATGTTCGAGTTCTACACCCATTTCGGAAATTTTCTTGGCTATTGATATTTCTTCTTCTGTCATAGATATCGTTTTGGCCAGTTGCTTTCTTCCTTCTTTAAAGCGCATACCACCTACGTTTATCGATTCCAGTTTTATACCAGCTTCCAAAAGACGCAAAGGAGCTTCTATCCCGGCAAAAATCAACATCACATTGTATTTATCGAGAATGCCCTGTTTCATTTTGTCAGCTAATTTTTCCGGTTCCATGACATAAACTTTTGTAGTCGGAGGTGTTGCAACCTTTAAAACTTTCACTTGTACCGGATCATTTGGCAATTTATCATCTACAACTACTATCACTTGGGTCTCTGTAGCGCGAACCCATGTTGTCGCTACTTGTCCATGTAATAACCTATCGTCTATTCTTGCGAGAACTATCGGCATGAAAAACCACTCCTTATATACCTTAATTATATGGTTATTATAGCCATTTGTTTTATATCATGTCAATCACCAGAGAAAACAAAAGTATGTTTGAGAACCATTACCATATTGCATTACTGTCGGAAATAAATTTTTATGATATAATAAAGTTAGCCTGATTGTGGGATTTTCAAGAAAAATGCAAGTGTGGTGGTGTGTTTTGTATTTTGGTGAAAATATCAAAGGACTACTATCCAACGCAAACTTTATAAGTAAACTAATCGAATGCAGGGATGAATATGAGCTTGTCTCTGCTTTTGACGAATTTGCTGTGCAAATAAGCGCAGAGCAAGCCTTTGAGCTTAGAGATGTTATTCGCAATGCTAGTAAAATTGATAAAAGTTCTCTGAATATGGCTCAACTTTCCAACGTCGCCGGAGGCGCAAGGTTTGTAAAAAGGGCAAACAATCATTCAGAGTCTAACATTCCAGAAGATAAAAGACAGGGTTATTTAACTGAAGATTCAATAAAAGCAGCTAGGAATTTACTGAAGAATGCAAATTTACCTGAAGATCTAGTTAATGGTGCATCTGGTGAATTAATGGCAAATTTCAAGTACCTGTATGACAATCATGGTAATGATAATCATGATATTGCAGATGTGTTTTTAGAAGCAATAGACGCAACAAGTGAAGATAAACTGGAGTTTGAACTCTCAAATGAAGGAGTTTTGTCAATCGTTGCTAATAGGGAAGCTCTAGAAAGGGAGCTTTTTAAAAATGGAATTTATCTACAAGAGGACATCAGTCTGCATAAGTATGCTACAGCAGGGTATGTAAACGGGAAATTCAAATTAAATATTGACATAGACGGTTTAAAAACAGATGTTTTAAAAACAGATGTTTTAAAAACAGGTGATAATCGCTTTGATAAGTGTTATAACTGCTGTGTCTCAAACATAGGCAGCAGCTCATCTGTTATTCCGTTGACGACACAAAAGCGACTCGTTTGCAAGGGCGCCATTGAATTTTATAATGATAAAATAGCTCAAGCTGTTCAAGCTGGTCAGGCCGCCAATCGTGAGCATCATAGTGAGCTGTTGAAGTGGAAACTAAGGGCTGTGGACAATGATGAGCAAGACTATGTAACAAAAAAACCAATAGAATGTTTTGCTGAGTTTGCCGCTGCATTTCTTCCTAAAGAGATGCAACGAGACGGTAAGGCCCTTTCTCCAAATGAAAGCGTTGGTGCTGTATTCTTCCTTCGGAAGGCTCCTATTTCAGACATCTGTTTTTTCTTAAAAGAAGAAGAATTCAATGCTGCTCGAAAGTTGCTGGCAGATAGTTCCAAGGTGAGCTTTGAAGACAAAATAGAAACGGCTGCTTCTAAAGTTTTGTATAATTTACTAGGCGATATTTATGGAATGAATTTTTGTGAAATGAAGGAACACATCTCGAATAAATTCCGACAAATACCCAATGCTACTGCAATTTTGGCTGCCGTCTTGGGGATGAAAGATATCAGCGAAGTAGAAAATCTTGCTTATAGACTAAAAAATTTGCATTGTATACCAAAAATTATCTACGATCCCGAAACAAAACAAATATCATTTCTGGCAAATAACAGTACGGCATATTGTATTTTCCCGGCAATAAATTTAGTCGAACCCATTCCAAAAGATGAAAAAGAAATCGACCACTTCATCCAAACAGGTTCTTTTACTGTCAACGCCTTTGAGAAATCTCAAAATACACAATTATCTCTCGATGAGCAAGTTGTTGCATTTTTAAATTTTTTTAGACGGGTCAGTACATTTGCTAAAACAAGAGATGAAGTATCTGTGTCAGATTTCAAATTACTTGATAGACTTTTAAAGTCGATTGATATAAACAGTTTATCCCAAAATATAAAAGAAAAACTTTTATCCTTAGAATTTAATTTGGTTAGTTGTTTTATGACGTTAAGTCGTCCTACTGGATGGAAAAAAGAAAACTCAGATTTACAAGATATCGCCAAAACCATTTCTGCTTGGGATGTACTAAAAGATTATAGTACTGGTAAAACAGTTCTGGATTTTCTTTATGTCAAAACTAAAAGCAAGCTTTCAAGCTGGGAAAAACTACTTTACTGCCTTGTTATTGTTTTTCAGTCTTTCGTGTTAAGTTTTGTTCCCGAAAGCTTGATACTCTCTCTGCTACTTAAATATATTGATACTCCAGTTCATACTACTTCATCAATTGTCCCTGCTGGAAGTCATTTTCTCGATAAGCAAATTAGGCGCGATGTAGTGTCTGCTTATCAAGATGTATCAGCAGATGTTCATGAGAAGTTATCTCCTATTTTTGGTAAATACGAGGTAGATAGTACAAATGGAAAATTTAAATTACCTTTAATAGCTAAGAAAGATAAATCAATTAATAAAACTAGACAATTACTTTCTGAAGCTATTTTTCATGATGTTGACGAACAATATAAATCATTAGAAGGCGAAAAAACGCATTATAATACTTTTTGGAGTCAGAGTGGTGAATGCAAACAAGCATATGACGCTGCATGGGGAAATTACAATAACATTTATAAACCAAAATATTTTTCTGAATTTTGGTATCATTTAATAATAGCAGCAGGAAAAAAGCATGAAATCGTTGGAAATGTGGGTATAGGCAAAGACTGGTATGAGAATTTTGACAAATATTACGATAAGTTTGAATCTAATTGGACTCAAATTGTAACGAATTTTATTTCTTATTATTGGTTACCCTTATTCAAAAAAGCTAAATGAGCAAAAAAATACTCTTCCCACGGTGTAGTTTTTCACTGTAGGAAGAGTATTTTGCATAAATTTTATATTAATTTACCTGTTTGCTATTTTGGTGCGCTGTATTTCAAAGCTTCCTGGCTATCTGACATTCCAGCTGTAGTAGGGTCATTTATAACTCCGATTACAGCTAAAAAACTTAAAACAACCGATATTCCTTGCAAGACAGTATTTTGATCTATCTGTGGTACTACATTCAAGATTTGCAAGACACTATAAATAAAATTTACAGCCGCAGCTATCAGTGCATATAGCGTAACTTTATTTCCAAAACGCAACTTCCAGTTTATATTCATAGTATCACCTTATCAGAAATTGTAGAGTTTCGCTTATTAGCATACCGACTATACTTGCAACAGCAATCCACCAGACTCTATCGATGGTATCTGCTTTCCTGTTTTCTAAATTTTTAAGTCTTGCTTGAGTTTCGCTAAGCAAGTTTTCGTGGAACTCTATCATTAAACTCATTTTCGAATTAATTATTTCCAATTGTCTTTGACGTTCGTCTATTTTATCTATCTTTCTATTTAAAGCTTCCATTATTTATAGTATACGCCCCTGTGAAATATATTTTCCGTTGCAGTATCCGCGGCCGCGAGGGGTATCTATATATAACCAACCATTTGGAATTGTATGCAAAATATTTACAACAGTTCCGTAGCTTATTGTATATTTCACATCGAAATCTACACTCGAACCGTATCTGATGTTTAATCCAGCTGAGTTACAAGAACCCCAACCTTGCACAGGCCAGTTAACATATCCGGCATTACAGTAACCTTCTCCGTGAATACAAAATATCCTTATCCAACCGTTACTCATTATTTCTAGAATTTGTAGCTCGTTACCTTTGGCTACTCTAAATTTAATATCGTTATCTACCCCTGGACCACTGCGAACATTCAGGAGATCAGCCATGCAGGCGCCTATATAAAGTATAGGGCTGCTGGGCTGTTTGTCTGTATTAGCTGACCCATCATTTACATAGTCCTTATAGCACCAGTTTAAATCAACATTTGTTCCGATACCGTTTACATTACCCTTATTGCTATATTGCCATATGGCATAGTCAGTAACATCATAGCTTATACTCGAATTATACTGCGCTATCCATTTTTCGTAAGGGATTCTAGTCATGTCAATATTATTTGTTGCGTAAGATTTTGACATGTATACCCCGGCCTTATAGCCTGCATCAGCTATCACCTTGCAAAAAGCGTTAACAATAGCTGTAAGCTTATCTCTCCCTGTGTTAAACATTGATCTTTCTTCAACATCATAGAAAATAGGGTAATCACACTTGGTTCCATTCAATATATCCAAGCAAAATCCAGCCTCTACCCTAGCTTCATCTTCACTAAGTGCATATCCATAATGATATGCACCAAATGGAATGCCAGCATTCTGACAACCAATGATATTCTGAGAAAATTTAGGATCTATCTGACTTGCACTGGGTGAACCATATCCTGTTCTTATCAGTGCAAATTCTATATCTGTATTTTTTACTGTATTCCAATCTATATCTCCGTTCCATTTTGAAACGTCAATACCTTTTATCTGCATATTACATTCCCTCTTCGCGATAAAATTTTCATTACCATTCTATTCGCGCAAAGTAAAATGTGATTTATCAGAACATGCCATTGTGGCTAACTACATGTAAGGAACACTTTTTACCTTATTCGAAATAATCGATTGAGTCAAATTATTAGCTACTAAAAATTGAAGATGGTTGTGAGGTAGTAAACTAAGGAACCTCTGATTTAATAGGCACTACCATAAAGTAGCTATATATGAGATAATAAGACTAAGAAATTGGTGCTGGTGCATGGTTATGAAGCAAGAAACATTTACGGACATCGAGTATAGTTTTCGAAAGAAGAAAACGAAACGAGAGGAATTCTTGGAAATTATGGACGAGATCATTCCATGGGACTAATAGATCGATGTTATCAAACCCTACTATCCAAATGGAAAACGAGGTCGTCCACCCATGGGAATAGAGAAAATGCTGCGCATGGAATAAAAAGGGAGGAATATTTCATACATGAAAGAACTTTCATTCGGTAATGCGGTATTGATAAATTTAATTTTATGCGCTTTATGGCACTTTGTATCATTAATTTTTTGTATTACACTCAATGGTAAAGTTTTTAGCCACAAACGCAAATGTTTTCAGGTAAAAAGCTGGGAAAAGAATGGCTACTGGTACAAAGATAAATTAAAAATAAACAAATGGAAAGATATATTACCTCAGTATATCCGAAAGGACGGATTTTCAAAACGACATCTTCAGTCTCTTTCACTAGAATATATAGACGAATTCATATATGAAACCTGCAGAGGGGAGTGGAATCACCGAATGAATTCGATATATTCAATTATTGCCATAGGGCTTAATATATTAACACAAACACCGTTAGTAGGATTTATATTTTTTATTTTGAATTCATCTATAAATTTAGCCTTTGTTGCCATACAAAGGTACAATCGCTTCAGGCTTATTGATTTAAAGACGAAGCTCAAGAAAAGAAAAAAATTAAACTAAGATTTTTCTTTAATCTTTCCAAATAAAATTTCCCTTTGCTGCTTTTCCTCCATATACTCACAAAACAAAAAAATTAAGTCTAGCTAGGATTTAACTGTAAACTTATGAGCATAAGCAGCTAATATGGAGCCGGCCAATGTAGACAAAAACGGAACCCATATAGTAGATAAAGCGTTGGGATTTCCCCAAAAAGTCAACACCAACAACGAAGCAAAGTTTATAGCTGGGTTGGCACAAATGCCTATCAAAAATATTCCAAAAATATTTACAAGGGTAAAAGATAAACCACTTGCAACACCGTTAAAACAATTTTGCTCTTTCTTGGACGAAACAGATAAAACAGCTAAAACAAAAACAAAAGTGGCGATAATCTCAATAATAAACGTAGTTGGGATACCAAGTTTTTCAACATCTAAGGCAGCGAAGGAATTAGTTAAGTCCTCAAGATTTCCCATCCTCCAAACAAGAGCTAAAACAGCAATACCTGCAGAAGCACCAAGTAGCTGGGACACTATATAAAAAAAACAATCTTTAAATGACATTCTCTTGTTTAACATTGTTGCCACTGAGAGAGCAGGATTAAAATGTGCGGCACTAACAGACGAAAAACAATAATACATAGATATAAATCCAAAACCTAGTGAAATAGCTATCAGTAATACATTTTCCGGATGCGAAGAACTTTTAAACCCTATGGACATGGCTGTACCACAACTCATAGATACAAGACAAGCTGTTCCCAAAAATTCAGAAAAATATTTTCTAAAATTATTCATAAATCAATCTCCTAAGCAAAAAAAATTTCACTAAACACAAGCGTGATTGTAGCATATATTTTTTTTACCTACAAGGTCAATAAAATTAGTGAGTGCTCTGAAAGAGGATATGCGATATAATTATACCTTTGGCACTTGAAAGATAAAAAAGTCCAGTTTTTTCCGTAAAATAGGGATTTTTGAACTTTTTATAAGTATAAATTTTTGCGTACTTTTTTCTATTTTTTGTAAGTTTAAAAAATTTTTTCATTTATACATTACTTATTATTTCATAGTCTGTTCTGGAACCAAATGCTTCATGCAGGGCATCGGTTAAACCTGTCCGTGTATAAACCGGGATATAGGTCTTCGAAATCTGCCTGTAGAAAATTCATTTCTTCCAGAGTTCCGATTATCTGTAGACAGGTGTATTTTTCCTCCAGTTGTTTCTCTAAAAAACGATACAGGATTAAAGCGATAAAACAGCTCATAATCGAAATCATGCCTGTTCGAAATATCTTTACAGATTTTATCTACGCCACGTTTATGATAAATCTGTTGGAGAAAAAGATAGCCGCATTTGAAAGAAAGCTGTTTGTCTTTTTTTAGGAGTTTTGTCTGTGAAAAAGGAAGCTTAACGGTACGTTGGTGGAGTTTCTCTTTTTCCGTCAATCCTTTGATATAATTTTTAGCCCATTCATAAGGGCCTTCACCGTTCAACTTTTCCCGAAGTTATTTTTCTATACCAAGTTTTTCCACTATAACAGATGAACTGGATTTGATTTTGGGATTATAAACGAATTTTATTACATATAGGGATGCTGTATTTTGGGATTTTATACCATTTAATCTTATAGAAAAAACTCCTAATCCTTTACATTACAGGAACAGTACGAGAAAGTGCGATAGTAGAAAATAAAAAATTTGACAAAAAATAAACCTAAATCAAGGCTTTCAGAGATTTTTTCTCTGTTCAAGTGTCAAAGACCTGGGTATAATTCGCCTACTGATAAAAGTATTTCTCAGCAAGAATTCATAGCGCAATGTCTGGTTTGGCGTTGCCTTAATTTGACAAAATACAGCAAATAAAACTATAATCATATAAATATTTTTTCTGACGTTGGAGATTTTTTATTTATGAGTAAGCTAAAAATAACGTGTATGATTGTGTCAATTTTTGCATTGCTTTCTGTTACCGTATACATTTCAGCGGTTAAGGTAAAAGAAAACTCTGTGATAACTATAGATGCCTCTAAAGTTGCCAAAGAAAATGTTCAAGTACAGGTTTTTGATGAGGGTAGCTTGGTTTTTGCGAGTTATGATCCGACAGCCGATTCGACTAAAACCATGATTTCCAAATTGTCTTTGGCTGATGGAACTGTGACTTTGTTAGATGACGAACTGACTTCAAACTACAACGATCTTGCCATAAATGGTAAAGACGTAGTTGTAACATATCCGTATGTGTCGGGTTTAGCTAATAAGACCAAGGTCCACTCAGCTGGAACTGGAACTGGAAACGATTTAACTCTCACACCTTACACAAATTCCAAAGGGACTTTTGTTTTTGATAGCAAAGGCAATTATTGCGCTATAAACTGCTCAGACAATGCAGACAGAAAGAAAATTCAAAAATATAAATACGATACAGATCTTGAGTCTTTTACATCTACAGGGTCATACACTTTAGATGAAAGTGCAGCAAAAATAGACAGCATATTCAGGGGCCAAAGTGATGGAGAATTATTGTTTACCGATGTAGGTGGTATTGTGTATAGCTTAAATATTACTGGAACTAATAAGGGTACCCTGAAAACTTTAAGCGGTATAGCTGAAACTAAAGGCATAAAGGTCATAAATGAAAGATTAATAAGCGACAAAGATGGCATAGTATATACAGTAGATACAAGCAAAACTGAAACAGATACAGAGAAACCCTTCATAAAGAAATACAAAACTTTTGCGGATGACAGTGAGCTTATTTGTGATGCTGGTGAAAACAGGGTATTAGTTTGCGTTGATAAAACCATATATTTATTAGACGATGATGGAACTGCAACAAAATCATACACATTAAAAAACAAGCCAAATAAACTTCTTTGTGCAGGAGATTACATCGCAGCCGTAACTTACCCGGACGCTACAAATTCAGCTAAAGTTGAGACAATGTCATTGAAAAATGACGGAGGAGTTGTAACTTTCAAGGAATTTGAAGAATCTGACAATATTTTCACACGAGATCACACCGGTGATTTGAACAAAGATTCCATCAAAGCTGGAGATGAGTGGAATATAGAAGTCAATGAAAGTATATCCGCAGATGAGAGAGGTAAGATCGTCACTAAGATTGTTGATGCAGACGGTAATGAGGAAGCTTGCGAAACGAGTGTAGAAGGAAACAAAATAACTTTTATTTTTCCTGATATGGAGCTAGAGGCTGGAACTTATACCGTAGTTGTAGAAAATTTGGCAGGCGTAGGCGAAGATATTTATGGTATGCCTGTATCAATAAAATACGACTTCACTGTAATAGATAATGGTAGCGATGATACAACATCTGACAAAATAGAAGTTGCGACTAATAGCTCATACGAAATAACTCGCGACAATGAACTATCTTTTATAGCAGGTATAAAACCTGGAACAAGTCTCAACGATTTTTTAAACAATCTTGTATATAATACAGATAATGGTGATCTCAGTGTTACATCCGTAGCAGGGAATACTATGGATTCTGGTACTATTGGGACAGGCTGTAAAGTAGAATTAAATATTGTCGGCACAGGAGTAACCGATACTTTATATGCACTGATCTATGGGGATGTAGACGGCGATGGAAAAATTACACAGAAAGACATATCAGAAAGTGAACAACATATGTTGGAAAATTCAGTTACGACTTTAAATAAGTATTCCGTTTTAGCTATGGATGTCAACCACGACAATGTTCAAAATAATTTAGATCTTGTCTTTCTCACACGGTGTCTGAGTGGAGGATATGTAATAACTCAGAATGTTGAATAAGAGTTTTGAAATGTATTTGTACCCTATTTATCGAGTATTTTATATTTTTATTCATCTCTAATTTTCCTACGCTTTATTTTATCGATTTACACTCGCTTATATAGGAAAAATAGTGATGAGAACACCATGAAAAATAGGGTGTTCTTGCAAAACAAATGTTGACAAGTCAACGTTTATTTTGTAAAATAACGAGGTTATTAAATGTTTGATAATGTTAACTTGACTAGCTAAATTTATCGCGGAAGAGAGGGAGGGGATTTAATGCTTAAGCGTTTTGAACAATTTTCGTATGTTATTTCTGGAATTTACCGATATATACAGAAAATTGAAAGGGACGAGATGGAAAAATATGGCTACAGAGGTTCTTACGCTCAATATTTGGTAGCCATTAATTCTAGAGATGAGGAATTAACAGCCAGTCGTTTAAGTGAAATTTGCGAAAAAGACAAGGCTCTAGTATCCAGAACTATCACTGAAATGGAACAGAATGGATTGATAATTCGTGAATGCAGTAATGGCAAATTATACAGAGCAAGGCTTAAACTCACAAAAGAGGGTAAAGCAGCTGCAGAATATGTATGCCAAAGAGCTAAACAAGCAGTTGAGGCTGTGGGAAAAAATCTCAGCGATAAAGAAAGAGAAGTTTTTTACAACACCTTGGATAACATATCATCAAATCTTGAAAAGATTAGCAAGGAAGGGATACCTAAGAATGAATAGATTTAAAAGAGTATATTGTAGAGCTTATCAAAAGGCATTCCGCATAGCCTCACCTATTTTACCGTATAGGAATCCAGAAATACTTTCCTCAGTAAATGAAGTTAAACCTTTATTGGAGAAGCTGAATGTAACGTCCGTTTTGTTGATAACAGATTCTCAATTAAGGGATACTGGAGTTACAAAAAAATTAGAAAATTCCCTTGGAACTAGTAGTGTTAACTGCACAATATATGATAAGACTAGACCAAACCCAACGGTGCAAAATGTAGAAGAAGCTTTTGGGAGCTACAGAAAAAAGAGTTGCCAAGCTATTATAGCTTTCGGTGGAGGTTCATCTATAGATTGCGCTAAAGCGGTAGGTGCTAGAGTTGTGTATCCAAATAAAAGTTTAGAACAGCTAAAGGGCCTATTAAAAGTTGCCAGAAAGCTTCCAACTTTGATAGCCATACCTACCACAGCGGGCACAGGCAGCGAAGTCACCGTCACCGCCGTTATAACAGATAGTGAAAAGAAACACAAATATACTATGAATAATTTCACATTTATTCCATCTTACGCTGTTTTGGACCCAGAAGTAACATATACCTTGCCAGCTTCGCTTACTGCGACTACTGGTATGGATGCACTTACACACGCGGTAGAAGCATATATCGGAGGCTCGACCAACAGTGAAACTCGCAGATTATCTCTGGAAGCTACAAAGTTGGTATTTGAGAACATAGAGATAGTTTACAAAGATGGTAAAAACACTGTTGCACGCAAAAATATGTTGTTAGCCTCGCACATGGCAGGTATAGCTTTTTCAAAAGCTTATGTAGGATACATCCATGCAGTAGCTCATTCTTTGGGAGGGCAATATAATGTTCCGCACGGGCTAGCAAATTCTGTGTTGATGCCAATAGTGCTGGAAGAATACGGAAGCAAAATTTACGGAAAATTAAGAGACTTAGCACTTGCTGCCTCTGTAGCTAATGAAAATGATAGCGATGAGCAAGCTGCCAAAAAATTCATCTGTGCAATAAAAGAAATGAACCTCAAGATGAATATCCCAGAAAAACTCTCAGGAATAAAGGCAGAAGATATTCCTATGATGGCAAAACACGCAGACAAAGAAGCAAATCCTCTATACCCCGTGCCGCAGTTAATGAATTCTTCTCAGTTAGAAGGCTTTTATCACAAAGTAGCAGATTGGAGTCAAACAATATGAACATAGATGAAATTTTAGAAAAACAAAGGGATTTTTTTAAAACTTTTACGACTATCGATGTTGATTACAGAATAAATATGCTAAAGAAATTATATAGCAGTGTGAAAAAACATGAAGATGAAATAGCTGATGCTCTATATTTAGATTTAGGAAAAAGTAAATACGAAAGCTTTATGTGCGAGATAGGCCTAGTACTTAGCGAAATAAGCTATATGATAAAACATACCCGAAAATTTGCCGCAAACAAAAGTGTCCGCACACCTGTTACGAACTTTGCTTCTCACAGCTACAAAAAAGCTTCACCATACGGTAATGTACTTATCATGAGCCCATGGAACTATCCATTCCTTTTAACAATAGATCCATTGGCAGATGCAATAGCTGCTGGGAATACCGTAGTTGTAAAACCTAGCGCATACTCCAAAGCTACTAGTGAAATTATAGAGAAAATAATAAGTGAGTGCTTTGAGCCAGAATATATAGCTGTTGTTACTGGCGGTAGAAAAGAAAATTCTACTTTGCTTCAGAAAAAATTTGATCTCATATTTTTCACAGGTAGCCAAAATGTTGGTAAGGAAGTTTTGCGCCATGCAGCAGAAAACTTAACTCCTACCGTTTTAGAGCTGGGAGGTAAAAGTCCTTGCATAGTTGACGCTAGCGCCGATATAAAATTAGCTGCAAGGAGAATTGTTTTCGGAAAATATCTAAACTGCGGCCAAACTTGTGTTGCACCAGACTACATATTATGTGATGTTTCAGTAAAAGATAAGCTCATAGCGGAATTAAGGAAACAAGTACGCACTCAGTATAGTGATAAACCTTTTGAAAACAAAGACTATGGGAAAATAGTCAATGAAAAACATTTTGAGAGACTTTGTTCGCTGATAGATAGAGATAAATTAGTTCTTGGCGGAATAAGCAAAAAAGAAACTTTACAAATATCTCCTACCATAATGGACAATGTCACTTGGGAAGATCCTGTAATGCAAGAAGAGATATTCGGACCTATCTTGCCCGTACTTACCTTCGAAAACTTTGACGAAATTTACAATTTGTTCGCAGAAAAGCCGAAACCTCTTGCTTTGTACCTTTTCTCTGAAGATAAAAATCACATAGAAACAATAGTCGAAAATTGTTCTTTCGGTGGAGGTTGCATAAATGATACCATCATACATCTTGCCACCAGTGAAATGGGTTTTGGCGGTGTAGGCGAAAGTGGAATGGGTTCTTACCACGGTAAGGAAGGGTTCGATGCTTTTTCTCATACAAAAAGCATCGTAGATAAGAAAGTATGGCTTGACTTGCCAATGAGATACCAGCCATATACGAATAATTTTTATAATAAACTTCTTAGGTTTTTCCTGAAATAGCAACATGTCTTAGCTGCAAAAGAGTTGATATTCTGTAAATAAAACTGTAGCTGTTTCTAATATGATTCTGGCTGTAGGGAGGTTTTTGGTAAAATTTGTGTCCTGAAAAATTAAGGATCTTATTACTACAAGGGATTAGCCATTAAAACAAAATCATAAATCAAATTTCCAACTCATCTCAAGATTGCATAGTATAAAAATTTTGTAAAGGTATGAAACAAGCAATAGGAATCTCCCGACTGTGAGAGATTCCTATTGCTTACTATTAAACTTTACTTAAAAATCCATTTAGTACAAAAAAATCAAAACTCAAAAAACTTTGATTGTTTTGGTGAATGAACTAAAGCGAAAGCATATACGTTTCAATTCGAACGACTTGGAATGGTTTAAAATCATTTCAAGCAAACTCATTACACACAACCTTTGACGGTAAAATTCAATCTATCACTGCTGACCCGATAGAGTTAACATACATTTGCACTTAGACAAATAACAGGATAAATATTTAAATTTCAAAATTGAGAAAACTCATTATCCAATTTGTTTTTCTTATATTTTAAATTTTTGTCAAAAGTTATTTGATAAGAGTATATTATGCTAACAGGAATTTCAGCGTATGCTTACAAAGAACACAATCACCAAGCAAAACTCAACATTGATTTATTGTACACGGAGTCCAGACCACAACAGTCAGACCCCTCAGCAGTTTCATTGTACATCGGACTCACCTCCTATAAAGCTAAAGCATGTAAACCTGTACCCCTTCACCCTTTTCTGTGTCTTCATTATAGCATTGATTGTGAAAAATGTCAATAATTAGCACAAAAAAACAAATAAATATGAGTATAAATTGTGCAATGTGCTGATAAATTTATGCTATGAAGGCACGTATTGATAACAATTAAAATTTTATGTGTAGAAAAATTTTTTCTATCTTCTGTCTTGTTTGAAATTTTCGCAAACCATTGATAAGCCGATGTGAAGGGTGGTACAATGAAAATTAGGATTTTTGTCAATATATATTTTTTCAGAAAGGGATTTTATGATGCAAATTACAAAAACAATTTTGCAAGAACTTGGGGATTGCAGGGACTAAAAGGAAGCTTTAGCTAAGCTAAAATCATTTGGAATAGACGTAAGTGCCGATGAACTAAAGCGAATGAAACTGTACTTTGAGCAAAAAGTTTCGAAAGATTCTTCAAGTCTCTGCCTGGAGCAACTAGATAAAGTCGTTGGAGGAATGAAATCAAGGAAGCAGTCAAAAAGCGCACATGAAGAAGACCACCACGTCGACAACGAAGAAATAGCCGATTGGATTTACAAACATACTGGAGCGAAAATGCACAGCTCCTTAGCTATACTAAGTATAGATAATGGTACGGGTATGGATGAAGAAAGACGAAGAGTACTCATACATTTGAAAATGGCGATGGAGAAAGAATCTGACCCAACACAGGTTCAGCGTTTTTCTTCGCGTCTCAGGGAATTAGAATTTGAAGAGGAAGCAAATGGGCGTATACAACGCACAGTGCAAAACCCAGAACAGTTCTACATTCAAATGCAAGAAAGATTCCCAGAACAAGTAAAAAAATGTGAATTTGTAACTTTAGAAGAGCGTATAGTGAGAGAACATGCCGACCAAGGTGATAGGCTAGCTGTCGCTGCAAGAGATCTTATGAATTATGCAAATAAAGTAGCACCATACCGCTCAACCGGCATATGTGCATTTGTTTCTGCCATATATTGCGCTAAAAAGGTTGCAGGTGGAGAACGGTTTCACGACGTGGATGATTGCAGTAAGGAGTTGAGTGATTACGCACAGTATTTGGAAATAGAGCGCTCTGAGCGGTTTTTAGCCTTTTGTATAGCAGCCTTGCCATCTCCGGTAATCGCCAAGTAAGTTTGAAATTACCTTGAATTTTGTAGGTTTTAAGCATAAAAAAATAGCAGAGGAGCCGCGCAGTAGAAAGAATCCTTTGAATAGAAATTATATTGGATCCTTAAACATGAAGGAAAAAGAAGCATCAAACGAACGATTAGATTTTTTATATTCTTAGTAAATTCTCTTTCATTCACTACAATTTTGCCGCTATGTAACAACAACTATTCTTCTGTGAAGCCCTCATATATATTCAATCCAGTTTGTATGAAATATTTCGTAATGTACTATTTATCTCTGCCAACAATTTGTATAATTCATGTAAGGTAGTTAGTGAATATGTTTTTGTTCTGAACTTAGCAGCTCCCGGAAACCCTTTTAAATACCAGGCAATATGCTTGCGGGCTTCAAGCATAGCAATATGTTCTCCTTTTTCTTCACACATAGCTTTCACTTGTTTGGATATCACATATAATCTTTCTCTGATGCCTGCTGGTGGCAATATTTTATCAGTTTTAAAGAAAGTTAAGATTTCCCTGAATATCCAAGGATTACCAAGAGCAGCTCTACCGATCATTACTAGGTCACAATTAGTTTGTTCCATCATATTAGCGGCATCGTAAGCGGAAGCTATATCACCATTTCCGATTACAGGGATAGAAACAGCTTCTTTTACAGCTTTTATTATTCCTAAATCCACAGACGGTCTGTACATTTGGCTTTTGGTTCTGCCGTGAACTACTATGGCATCTGCACCATTATCCTCACAGATCTTTGCAATTTCCACGGCATTGATGTGATCTTTGTCCCAGCCTTTTCTGATTTTCACAGTAACAGGTACAGTACTCACAGCTTTTACAGCTTTTACTATATCTCCACATAGTTTGGGAGAATTCATAAGTGCGCTTCCAGCGCCACTTGAGGTTATTTTTGGTGCAGGACAACCCATATTTATATCTATAAAATCAGGAGAAAATTCCATAACTAACTCAGTAGCTTTAGACATTGTTTCTGCTTCACTTCCGAAAAGTTGTATACCACAAGGACATTCTGTTTTATTTATAGACATAAGTTTTTTTGTTTTTTTATCCCCGAATGTCAAAGCTTTTGCACTTATCATTTCGCTCACAACAAAAGCAGAACCAAAAGATGAACATATATTTCTAAAAGCATTATCTGTAACACCAGCCATAGGTGCTAAAGCTGCAATACCTTTTATTTTAAGATTGCCAATATTCATAACTTTACCTCAAAATCATTAATTTACATTATCGCTAGGCAAAAGTGCAAAGTACACATGTTCAGAGCCTTTCTCACAGAATAAGAGAAAGGCTCTATTTATCAATAGTATACAGAAATTATAGCACATAAAAAAACATATAATCTTGCCAAACACATATAAAAAAATATCCCGCATTGCAAATAAAAATATCTTTAGTTTTAATTTTATAGGTTCAACAAGTTGTTAACTATTTCATCGGTTTTCATTCCTCTCGACCCCTTGACTAAAATGGTATCGTAAGGTTGTAAAATTTTGCGGAGGTATTCATAAGCCTCGAAATTATTTTCTGCTATTTTGATAGAAGTGCAGATATTTTTTTCTTCTATACCTTTTGAAATATATTTAGAATAATTACCTATACAAACAGCAAAATCGATTTCATTTTCGGCGATATGTAAACCTATTTTAAAATGTTCTTGCTCAGAAAGCTTACCTAATTCTAACATATCAGCAATAACCATAATGGTTCTATTTTTCTTTGTTTTGTTCAGAACTTCTATCCCACTTTTTATAGAATCTGGACTAGCATTATAACTATCGTCTATTATTGTTAAATTGTTTTTTTTGTGTATTTTTTGGCGCATCTTGGGTGTTTCATATTCAGAAATACCTTGTTTTATTTCTTGCAGATCTAATCCCAAACAATGTGCAACTGATATAGCAGCCGTAGCATTTATTACATTATGCTTACCTATGGTCGGGAGTAAAACCATAGTACTTCCTCCTGGATAAACTAGTTCAAACTCAGTTGAATGCTTATTAGATAGTATGTTTTTAGCCATGTAATGACAATGAGGGCTTGTTCCAAATAAAATATATCTATTATCATTTGCACTATCATAGTAGGAAAATAATAGCGGATCATCACCATTCAAAAAAAGTTTTCCGTTTTTTCCTATGTAGTCAGCAGAATGGAGTTTTTCGAGTAATATATTATTCTGCGTTCCAAGATTTTCTATGTGAGATATACCGATATTTGTAATTACTGAGTAGTTAGCTTTCGCTACTTTGCTTATCTTTTCCATTTCATCAAATTCGCTAATACCCATTTCAACAATGGAAAAATCGTGCTTCTTTTCTATATTAAATATAGTCAAGGGAACGCCGATCTGGCTATTCTGATTGCCAAAAGTTTTGAGCACATTATGTTTAGCTGAAAAAGCAGCTGCTAACATTTCTTTGGTGCTAGTTTTACCTACACTTCCAGTTACAGATATAATCGGATTTGTAATTTTACTTCTATACCATGAGGCTAAATTTTGCAAAGCAGAACAAGTATTTTCAACTTTTATAAGGTTTTTATTATTAAAATCTAAATTATCTCTTTCTGTAAAACAAGCAACTGCCCCATTTTTGAAAGCAGCTGCTATAAAATCGTGAGCATCGCAACGGTTCCCCACAATAGGAACAAATAGCGATCCTTTTTTGACTTCTCTACTGTTAGTGGTTACGTGAATTATTCTTGTATCCTCAAACTGATATAAAATTTTACCATCTACAGCTTTTATCACATCACTAAGCAAAAAAGATTCCATCATTTACCCTCTGAAAGTTCATTTAAAATTTCTTTAATAACTACCCTCTCATCGAAGGGATATTTTACCCCTTTGATTTCTTGATAATCTTCGTGTCCTTTTCCGGCAAGAATTATGATATCTCCATCTTTGGCATTCTTGATACAATATTTAATAGCATCTTTTCTGTTTGGTATTATGATAGATTTACCATTTGTTTTAGTGATACCTTTTTGAATATCCCTTATAATATCATCTACTCTTTCGTAACGAGAATTATCTTCTGTAAGGATGGAAAGATCCGCTAAATTTCCAGAAGTTTCCCCCATCTCGTATCTTCTGCTTTTTGCCCTGTTTCCACCCGCACCAAACATACATATCAACCTTTTAGGCTTATATTCTCGCATGGTTTGAAGTAAATTTTTCATGCTTAATGCGTTATGAGCATAATCTATCAAAAGTGTATAATTCCCTGGTACTTTTACTGGCTCGACTCTGCCTTTTACATGGATATTATTTAAACCATCAATAATATTTTTAGTTTTAACCTCATTAAAATGGGAACACACAGAAATAGCAGCTAAAGCATTATATGCATTAAATATGCCAGGAGTACAAACATTTATATCTAAATCATACGGCTTTTTTAGCTGAAAGTTTAGTCCTAAATAACCAGGTTTATTGATAAGCTCTGGGGATACTGCAAAATAATCAGCTTTTTCGTTAATGAAACTAAATGTTTCTACTTTACAACTATGAATACCCAATATGTCATTATATTTATCATCATCAATATTAACTATTCCAATTTTACAGTTTTTAAAAAGCATACTTTTACATTGTTTGTATTCTTCCAGGCTAGCATGCTCATTGTCTGCAATATGATCGAGCGAGAAATTTGTAAACACCGCATAATCATACATGAAACCAGAAGTTCTGTGCCACTTCAAACCTAACGATGAAGCTTCAATGACCACAGCTTTACATCCTTGGTCAAGCATAGCACGTAAGTACATCTGAATATCATAAGATTCAGGGGTTGTATTATTGGTTTTTATCGTCTTGTCACTATAAACCACACCAAGTGTGCCAATCGTACCAGTCTTTATACCTGCATTTTCCAGTATAGAACGTATCATGCTAGTTGTTGTAGTTTTCCCCTTGGTACCTGTTATTCCTATCGTTGTCATGCTCCTAGCAGGATGCTCGAAAAATGCGGCAGACATGCAGGCCATAGCATAACGCGTATTATTTACTTTTATTAAGGTGCAATTTTCCACATCAATATCTTTGGACGCTACTACAGCTACAGCTCCTTTTTTTACTGCTTCTGCTGCAAATCTATGACTATCTATTGCAGAACCTACAATACAAACAAATACACAATTAGGTTTTATTTTTCTAGAATCGTAGATTATGTCACTCACTTCTATATCTGTGCTACCTTTTTCTATGGTGTAGCTAAACTCTTTCAATAAACTGCTAAGTTTCATATAGCTCCTCCCAAGATTCCATATATTCCAGATTATATTATTTAGGTAAATAAGTTTCAAGAATGGCGCCGTTATGAAAGAATGGCTTTTGTTGTTAGCAAGATAGGTTATCACTGTATTATAAAGTATGTATGATTTTATATTCCGTTCGCATCAAAAAGGTACAAACTTAAACTTCGCCCGTTTTTGAAGATATGAATGTGAAAAAGGATACACACATAGAATTAGCTGATTTACAAAAAAAAACGAGTCCAAGGAATCCTTGGGGAATAAATAACTTTATTCAGGGATTCCTTGGAGTGTTATTATGGAAAACAGGTAATGTGTATAGGCATATATTTTGGTAGTACAAATATTATCAAGAAAAAAAATATGTAAATATTTCTCCGTCCTCCGTCGGCTTATTATAAAAATTTTTGCGTTTCCCTACATTTTTAAAACCAAGAGATTTATATAATCTTATAGCACTAAGATTGCTTTCCCGAACCTCTAGTGTGAGAAATTTCAGTTTGTTTTTTTTAGCAAAATTCAGGGTATGATTTATTAAAGATGTACCTATCCCCATTCTTCTGTAGTCCACTTTGACAGCTAAATTAGCTATATAGGCCTCATCAGATATTACATGCATTCCTACATAGGCAAGGACATCATTATCACTTTCAGCTACAAAAAATTTAGCTGCTTTATTTTCTAATTCTTCCACCAAACTTTTTTCGCTCCATGGTACTGAAAAACACTGTTTTTCTATTTCCGATAGAGCCTTTATATGTTGAACTTTCATATCTAATATGCGATAAGATATCATGATTTGGCTTCATACCAACTTTTTCCGATATTGGCCTCTGCCAAAAGAGGAACTTTCAAATCTACGGCCTTTTCCATTTCTTCCTTAAGTAAATTCTTGACAATTTCAGCTTGCTCTTCTTTTACTTCTACTATCAGTTCATCATGAACCTGCAATATCAATTTAGCATCTAAATTCTCATTCTTTAGTCGATTACTAACTTTTATCATAGCTAGCTTTATTATATCAGCAGACGAGCCCTGTATCGGTGTATTCATAGCAACTCTTTCTCCAAAAGCGCGCAAAGAATGGCTGGATGATAGAATTTCTGGCAAATATCTTCTTCGATGGAACAGAGTTTCGACAAACTTTGTATCCCTAGTTTTTTCTATGATATCCTGCATGTATGAATAAACACCCTCGTAATGCTTAAAATAATTATCTATATATTCCGAAGCTTCCCTTTTGCTTATACCCAAATTCTGAGAAAGTGTAAAAGCGCCCATACCATACATGATCCCAAAATTTATCGACTTTGCCCTATATCGCATAAGTTCTGTTACCATATTTGTCGGCATATCGAAAACCTGCGCAGCTGTTAAGGTGTGTATATCTTCCCCATTCTTGAAAGCAGCCAACATCGCATTATCGTTTGAAACATGAGCTAACATGCGAAGTTCTATTTGAGAATAATCAGCATCTACAAGAGTATAGCCTTCCCTAGCACAAAAAAACTTTCTTAGATTTTTACCAACCGGAGTCCTGACAGGTATATTTTGCAAATTTGGTTCTGTCGAACTGATCCTTCCTGTTTTTGTTTCAGTCTGGTTGAAAGTTGTGTGAATTCTTCCTGTGTTGTCCAACAATTTCAAAATGCCATCACAAAAAGTAGATTTAAGCTTGCTTACAGTCCTATATTCCAGTATATTGGCAACTATTGGATAATCGACTTTTAATTTGTTTAAAATATCAGCGCTAGTAGAATAGCCATTTTTTGTCTTTTTTGCGAACGGTAATTTAAGTTCTTCAAACAAAACAATACCTAATTGTTTTGGAGAATTGACGTTAAACTCATGTCCAACTTCATCCATGATCTTAATATAAAGGTCATTAGCCTGTTTTTCTAATTCTTCACTATATTTTGTCAAAGCACTATCGTCTATTTGAAAACCCTGCAGTTCCATCTCAACAAGGACTTTAGAAAGCTGTATTTCAACATCATTCAATAAGAACTCTTGTTTATTGTTTTTTATTTGCTCGGTATAGTAAGGTCTCAATGTGGCTAAAATACAAGCATTTTTCACAAAGTTATCATTTGCGTTGCCGTTGATTCTAAAATTTTTGCCAGATTCACTCAACAAAAAGCTAGGACTATACTCAGAAAGGGAAGGATTGGCTATATATCCTGCAAGTAAAAGGTCAAATATAATACTTAGATCCATATCATAATTAACAAGTAAGGCTCGGTAGAATTTTTTATAATCATACACAGACCAAGATATAGGCTTTCTCAAGAGTTCACATATCAATTTTTCATTTTCAATTACAAAAACATCATTGTCTTTAACTGCAGCAAGTTTTTTTATTTTTAGATTTTCATCGTATTCACAGAATATATCTAAGGTCTTAGCGGTATCGGCAAAATCGATATTGTCGCAATTTAAAACAGTAAATTCTTTACTGTTATCATCATTATTGTTAATTGAGGACTCACCCTGAGTTTCTGTGCCCAGTCCCATCTTTTCCATAAGTGAAAAAAACTCTAACTTCCTCAAAATCTGACAAACTTTCTTTCTATCCATACTCTTCTGAGCATAAGAACTTATGTCCCTACTGATAGGAACATTTCTCACGATAGTTCCAAGCTTATAGCTAAGAAAAGCTTCATCCTTGTATGATGACAGGCGATCTTTTATCCTGTCCTTTATATCTAAAGATTTTAAATTCTCGTATATATAATTAATACTTCCATATTTGCTTATAAGCTCAATAGCGCCTTTCTCTCCTATGCCATATACACCGGGGATATTATCAGCAGCATCGCCTTGTAGAGCCTTTATGTCTATAAGTTGTTTTGGCTCTACACCATACTTTTGATAAATTTTTTCCACGTCATACATAGTTACATCAGGGCGTCCCCATTTAGTTGTGGCCAGCCTTACAACTGTTTTGTCGTCCACAAGCTGCAAACTATCTCTGTCTCCGGTTGCTATTATGCACTCGCAATTATTTTCTTTGCATATATCTGCCATAGTTCCCAAAATATCATCAGCTTCAAAACCTTCAACTGCTACCATTTTATATCCAAACGCTGACAACAGTTCTTTTAGTATAGGCATTTGCTGGACCAGCTCAGGTGGCATGCTTTTTCTGTTAACTTTATATTCCGGGTAAATCTCATGCCTAAAAGTCGGAGCCTTTAAATCAAACGCTATTGCTATCATATCAGGAGAAGTTTCTTCTTTAAGCTTTTCTAAGGTTGTCAGAAAACCATATATGCCATTAGTGTGGAAACCTTCTTTAGTGCTTAACAACCGTATTCCGTAAAAAGCCCTGTTCAATATACTGTTCGCATCGATTACAAGTAATCTCATAATTTAGAAACATATCCCCCTTATATTAATAGAACACCATACTGAAAATTATATCATTATAGGCAAGCTATCGCAAGAAAATGCAAACGAAAAACGCATGAAAAATAATTGAACTGTATGAATGTATTAATTTAAGCCAAATTTATTATTGATCGCATTTGCAATAATTTAACAATTCAAACATATTAGAACCTATTAAATTCTTAAAAGAAGTTTTGAGCTCCTAAAAATAGCTATCATGCTGTTCTGATTAGGGATGACCTTTCATGCGTTTTGCGAGTAGCGTAGCTGTATAACTCTTTACTTTCATAAGGCCAAGTGCTAAAATTTTAACTGTGCGTTTATGACTTTTTTTGATGGAACGCTTAAGGAATTTAAGTTATTTTTTTGGGAGGAAATTTTCATGGCAATTGAAAGAGAATACAAAACCATGGATGGCAACAGTGCTGTAGCACATGTAGCATATGCTTTTACAGACGTTGCTGCCATTTATCCGATAACTCCGTCATCTGTTATGGCTGATGAAGTGGACAAGTATTCTGCAAATGGTAGAACTAATATATTTGGAGAGCAGGTAAAGGTTGTAGAAATGCAATCTGAAGCAGGTGCTTCTGGTGCAGTTCATGGTTCATTAGCTGCGGGAGCTCTTACTACTACTTTTACTGCTTCACAGGGTCTTCTTTTAATGATACCCAACATTTACAAAATGGCAGGTGAGCTTTTACCTGGTGTTTTGCATGTTTCAGCCAGAACTTTAACCTCTCATGCTTTATCTATATTTGGTGATCAGCAGGACATATATGCTTGCCGTCAAACTGGGGCTGCTATGCTATGTTCAAACAGCCCACAGGAATGTATGGATCTTTCTGCTGTTGCACATCTTGCTGCAATAAAGGGCAGAGTGCCATTTATACATTTCTTTGATGGTTTCAGAACTTCCCACGAAATTCAAAAAATCAAGATTTGGGACTACAAGACTCTTGATGAAATGTTGGATCATGAGGCTTTAGATGCATTCCGCAGACGTTCATTAAATCCAGAACATCCTGTGACTCGTGGAACAGCTCAGAATGACGATATATTCTTCCAGGCACGTGAAGCATGTAATAAATACTATGATGAAATTTCTGATGTTGTAGTGGAGTACATGGATAAGGTTAATGAAAAATTAGGTACAGACTACAAGCCATTCAACTACTATGGTGCGCCTGACGCTGAAAAAGTTATCGTTGCAATGGGTAGCGGTTGCGAATGCTGCGAAGAAGTTGTAGATTACTTAAATGCAGCTGGAGAAAAAGTTGGTCTTATTAAAGTTAGACTTTACAGGCCATTTGTTGCAAAGTTCTTAGAAAATGTTATGCCTGAGACGGTTAAGTATATAACTGTTCTTGATAGGACAAAAGAGCCTGGTGCTATTGGTGAGCCACTTTATCTTGATGTTTTGGCTGCTCTTTCCGAAACTAAATTTTCTTCTATCCCTGTATACCGTGGAAGATATGGACTTAGCTCAAAAGACACCACACCTTCTCAGTTTATCTCAGTTTACGAGAACATGGGTTCAGAGAACGCTAAAAAACACTTTACTGTAGGTATCGTTGACGACGTTACAAACCTTTCTTTGCCGGTTAAAGAAAGCGTAGATACAACTCCAAAAGGTACAACTTCCTGTAAATTCTGGGGACTTGGTGCTGACGGTACAGTTGGAGCCAATAAAAACTCCATAAAGATCATCGGCGATAACACAGACATGTACGCTCAGGGTTATTTTGCCTATGACTCTAAAAAATCAGGTGGTTTGACAGTTTCTCACCTTCGTTTCGGATCCAATCCTATTAAATCTACATATTACATAAGCCATGCTGACTTTGTAGCTTGCCACAACCCTGCTTATGTTAATAAATATGACATGGTTCAAGATATCAAGCCAGGCGGAATATTCTTACTTAACTGCGGTTGGGATGTAGATGAACTTTCTAAGAGATTGCCGGCAAAAATGAAGAACTATCTAGCTAAAAATAACATTCAGTTCTACACAATAGATGGTATAGCAATTGGTAAAGAGATAGGCTTGGGCGGCCGTATAAATACAGTTTTACAGTCTGCATTCTTCAAACTTGCTGAGATAATCGAACCAGAAAAAGCTTTGGAACTCATGAAAGCTGCAGCTAAAAAATCTTACGGTAAAAAAGGTGAGAAGATAGTTAACATGAACTATCAAGCTATCGACCGTGGTATGCAGGATGTTAAAAAGGTTGAAATTCCTGCAAGCTGGGCAAACGATACTGAAGATACAACTCCAGTAATGGCTAAAGCTGATGATAAGTATTTAGAAAGTTATGTAAATAATATTCTTCACCCAATAAATTCATACAAAGGTAATGATCTGCCTGTTTCAGCCTTCTTAGATCATGTAGACGGTACTGCTCCAAACGGCTCTTCTGCATATGAAAAAAGAGGTATCGCTATAGACGTGCCTGAATGGAACCCTGATAATTGTATTCAGTGTAATTTCTGTTCATTGGTTTGTCCGCATGCAGTTATTCGCCCTGTTGCTATGACAGAAGACGAACTCGCTAAAGCACCAGAAGGAACCTTGGCTAAAGATATGACTGGTATGCCTGGGATGAAATTTGCCATGACTATATCAACTTTAGACTGTACTGGCTGTGGTTCATGTGCTAATGTTTGTCCAGGAAAGAAGGGCGAAAAAGCACTCGTTATGAAGCCTATAGATTCACAGCGCTCTAAACAAGCTGTTTTCGACTATGCAGTTGACCTGGAAGAAAAACCTGAAGTTAATGCAAAATTCAAAGAGTCGACAGTTAAGGGTAGTCAGTTTAAGAGACCTTTGCTTGAGTTCTCAGGTGCTTGTGCCGGTTGTGGTGAAACACCTTATGCTAAGCTAGTTACTCAGCTTTTCGGTGACAGAATGTACATTGCCAATGCAACTGGTTGTTCTTCTATCTGGGGTGGTTCTGCTCCTGCAACTCCTTATACCTTCAATAAAAAAGGTTTCGGTCCAGCCTGGGCAAACTCATTATTTGAAGATAATGCCGAATTCGGCTATGGTATGTCTCTAGCTCAGGATGCTAATCGCGATAGAATCAGAGGTTATGTAGAAGGAATTCTATCCAATGAGAAGGCAAAACCAGAACTAAAAGAAGCTTGCCAGGGATATGTAGATACTTTTGAGGACTGCAAGACAAACCGTGAAGCTAGCGATAAGCTTATAGCTGAACTTGAAAAAGTTTCTTCTTGCGACTGCGAAGTAGGGGAACTTGCAAGAAAAGCTTTAAAAGATAAAGACATGATAGCTAAAAAATCTGTCTGGATCTTCGGCGGTGACGGCTGGGCATATGATATAGGCTTCGGCGGTTTAGATCATGTTATTGCTTCTGGCGAAAATGTAAATATATTAGTATTTGATACAGAAGTTTATTCAAATACTGGTGGACAGGCTTCAAAAGCAACTCCAGTTGGATCTATTGCTCAATTCGCTGCAAATGGTAAGAGCTTCAAGAAAAAAGACCTGGGTGCTATCGCTATGAGTTACGGTTACGTATATGTGGCACAGGTTGCTATGGGTGCTGATTATAACCAGTGTGTTAAGGCTTTCGCTGAAGCTGAGAGCTACAACGGTCCATCTCTCATTATCGCTTATGCCCCTTGTATAAATCACGGTATCCGTGGCGGTATGAGTATAGCTCAAACAGAAGAGAAAAAAGCTGTTGCAGCTGGTTATTGGCATACTTACCGTTTCGACCCAAGAAATGCTGCTGAAGGTAAAAATCCATTTAGCTTGGATAGCAAAGAGCCTACAGCCAATTATCGCGACTTTATCATGGGAGAAGTTCGTTACAGTGCTTTAGCACGTACTTTCCCAGAAAGAGCCGAACAATTATTCGAAAAAGCTGAGAGAATCTCATCTGATAGATACGAACACCTTAAGAGAATATCTGATATGTACCAAAACGAAGACAAGTCTGAATTTGAGTTCTAATATTTTTGAACTTATAAAAATAGCAGCCAGCATCAGAAACGATGCTGGCTGCTTGTTTTATGCGAAGGAAAACTGCAAATAAAAAAGTTCCAATATAATCCTTGATTTTTATGGTAGGGTGATATACCATAAAATGTGGTTGTTGTATATTAAATGTTAAAAGGAGAGGTTATTGTGCCTAAGGGAACGAAAAGCAAACTGGGATATCTTGTAGACTGTAGAGATAAAGAGGAAGCTATGGAAAGGCTAAAGGCCTTAGGGATAGAAATAAGCGAAAGCGAATTAGAGGAAATAAAACAAAGCCTTAACAAAAATTCTGAGCATTCATCATGTCTTGGTATGGAGCAGTTGGAGAAGGTTGCTGGGGGAATGAAGAAACGTGAGCAAAAGGAAAATGAAAATATAGAAAAAACGCCGCCGTGGGGGGGTGCTCCAGACTTAGGAGACTCATCACAGAATATCGGTGCAAAAGTTGAAGAAGAAAGCCATCCTGAAAAACTAGATGACTTACCAATGGAGCCAGGTAGCGCCGCAGAGACGCCTGCAGTAGAATTGAACTCCAATGAAGAATCAGATGTATCAAAAACCGAGTCCGATAAGATTGCTGATGCTGTTCCAGAGAATAAGGGCGACGAA
>JAZUOT010000038.1:0-5361 GCA_045604805.1 Acutalibacteraceae bacterium
GAGAAAGACGGAAGCGGAATATCTTATGCTCCTGGCGATGAAATAGAAATGCCATCCGACCTTACCCTGTACGCTCAGTGGGCAAAGATAGATGACGGTGAAGATGGTGGAACTGGTGACAACGGCGACGATAACAACGGCGGTGACAACAGCGGCGACGGCGACGACAACGGTGACGATAACAACAGCGGCGGCGGCAACAACAACGGCGGCGACGGCAACAACAGCGGCGACGGCAACAACAGCGGCGACAACGGCCAAAACAAAAACTCAAAAAATCCCACCAAAACCGGCGAAAACCCTCTGCCAATTTTTCTTGGTCTTGGCTTTGCACTCCTATCTCTAATAAGCATAAATAAATTGAAAATTTATAATGAATAATTAATAATTGAAAATTTATAATTAATAATTTATAATTAATAATTGATGTGGCAGAGCGGGAAAAAAGTTTTTCCCGCTCTGCTTTTGATTACCAGAATTAGTAAGCGGAAAACATAAAAATATTCTGGGAAAAATTTCGCGCCAGGGGATGTTTTTTTGATGGTTGATTTTAAGCTATCGCTTTTTTCTAACCTTTAGGTCACACATATATTGTAACGTTACATTTTGCCGTGAACATTTCGTTGATTCATTCTTGACAAATAAATTGAAAATTTATAATTAATAATTAATAATTGATGTGGCAGAGCGGGAAAAAAGTTTTTCCCGCTCTGCTTTTGTGTTATCAGATCATTATTCGTTACGGTAGTATCTAGATGTTGCTAATTAAGCTTCATTTACTCAAATTGACATACCATCCCTAATTTACTAAACTTTAACTAGTATACTGGGGAGAATGGGGCGATAATAATGGCGACAAAAACTAAAACCAGGCGAGAAGAGGTTTTTGAGCGATTATCTTTCGCCGAAAGCCATGCTCCCCAAAAAGTATTTGAATTTCTAGGGACGAGTGAAGAGGGACTCACTGAAGAACAGGTTGAAGAATCCAGAGAAAAATATTGTGATAATGTTATCACTCATGGGAAACAAGAATCTTTATTTAAGAGGATTTTTAATGCTTTTGTAAATCCTTTCACAGCGATATTATTTGCTCTTGCGATAGTATCTACTTTTACAGAAATTGTATGGGCTGCACCTGGGGAAAAATCTCCAATGACTGTTATAATTATAACGGTGATGGTACTTATTTCTGGTATATTGCGTTTTGTCCAAGAAACCAGAAGCGGAAATGCAGCGGCTAAACTCCTGCAAATGATAAAGACTACAACCTGCGTAGAACGTAAGGAAAATGGCAAACAAGAAATACTTTTGGATGAAGTAGTTGTTGGTGATATAGTATATCTTTTAGCAGGTGATATAATTCCAGCGGATGTCAAAATAATATCTGCTAAAGACTTATTTGTAAGCCAGTCTGCCCTGACAGGTGAAAGCGAACCGGTAGAAAAATATGCTCAATCTACCGAACAAAAAAACAAAGTCATAACTGAGAGCCCCAATTTAGCGTTTATGGGAAGCAATGTTGTAAGCGGAAGTGCTGTAGCTGTAGTTATTGCGACTGGAAACGATACGATGTTTGGGCAGATAGCAAAGGCGATATCTGGCAAGCCACCAAAGACCAGTTTTGAAAAAGGCGTGAATTCTGTTTCATGGATACTTATACGCTTTATGCTTATAATGGTTCCCATAGTTTTATTTGTAAATGGTTTTACAAAGGGGAATTGGATGGAAGCAGCTTTGTTTGCTATTTCCATAGCCGTTGGGCTTACCCCTGAGATGTTACCAATGATAGTTACCACTAGCCTTGCAAAAGGTGCTGTATCTATGTCACAAAAGGATGTTATTATCAAAAATCTAAATTCCATACAAAATCTAGGTGCTATAGATATTTTATGCACAGATAAAACTGGAACGCTGACACAGGATAAGGTTGTCCTTGAATATCACATGGATTTGCATGGAAATGAAGATCCTAGAGTTCTGCGCTATGCTTTTTTGAATAGCTATTATCAAACCGGACTCAAAAATCTTTTGGATCTTGCGATAATAGAAAGCACAGAAGAAGAAACACAAGAAAATTCTCTCAAAGATTTTATATCTCAATACCAGAAAGTCGACGAAATACCTTTTGACTTCGAAAGACGTAGAATGAGTGTCGTAGTTTCCGACCTAGAAGGCCACACCGAATTAATAACAAAAGGTGCTGCTGAGGAAATGTTAAGCATATCTTCGCGCGTAGAATTGGGCGGTCAGGTTATGGAACTTACAGATGAAATACGAGATGCGATACTGACTAAGGTCCATGAATTTAACCAAGATGGCTTGAGGGTTTTGGCTGTCGCCCAGAAGGAAAATCCCGCACCAGCTGGAGCGTTTTCTGTAAGTGACGAATCAGAAATGACTTTGATAGGTTACCTTGCTTTTTTAGATCCACCCAAAGAAACGGCTGCTGCTGCGGTAAACGCTCTAAAAGAAAATGGTGTAGATGTTAAAATTTTAACAGGGGACAATGAAAGGGTTACAACTTGTGTTTGCAAACAGGTTGGTATAAAGATAAAAAGGCTAATGCTCGGTGGAGAAATAGAAAAGCTTAGCGATGAAGAACTTTTGCCGCTAGTAGAAGAAACAACTGTTTTTGCAAAACTATCTCCAATGCAAAAATCAAGAGTTGTAAGATTATTAAGAGAAAGCGGTCATGCTGTAGGATATATGGGTGATGGTATAAACGATACTTCTGCCATGAAAGAATCTGATGTTGGAATATCTGTAGATACAGCTGTAGATATAGCCAAAGAAACTGCAGATGTTATTTTGTTGCAGAAAGACCTGATGGTACTGGAGCACGGCATAATAGAAGGCCGAAAAACTTATGCCAACATGATAAAATACATAAAAATGACTGCATCTTCAAACTTCGGGAATATGCTTTCAGTCGTTATTGCTAGTGCATTTTTACCATTTTTGCCAATGGCTTCTTTGCATCTTATACTGCTCAATATGATATATGATATATCTTGTACGGCCATTCCTTGGGATAATGTTGATGTGGAATTCCTGCATAGACCTAAAAATTGGGATGCTTTATCTGTTACAAAGTTTATGCTGTGGATAGGTCCTGTTAGTTCTATTTTTGATATCATAACATATGCTCTTATGTATTTTGTCATTTGTCCCATTGTTTGTGGAGGGTTACATTTCCATCAGCTTCATACTCCGGCACAGCAAGCTTTGTTTATATCTGTATTCCAGGCTGGCTGGTTCGTTGAATCAATGTGGAGCCAAACTTTAGTTATACATATGATACGTACCAGAAAAATACCTTTTATACAGAGCCATGCATCTTTCTCCGTGACAGCTTTGACTGTTGCTGGAATAATACTTCTTACAACCATACCGTTCACTCCAATTGGAACTGCTATAGGTTTACACGCTTTACCCGCTGTTTATTTTGCATATCTTGCAGCTATAGTTGTTTTGTATATGATTTTAGCTACAGTTGTAAAGAAAATATATGTTAGGAAGTATGGGCAACTTCTTTAAAGATAATCATATCTTACTTACTTTTTGAGGTGTAAATATTTTGGGGAAAAACTTTTCTAAACACTCTAAAAATTACAGAATTTTCAAAGAATATTTTATGATAACTATTCTCATACTTTTCTTTGTTGTCGGCACATATTTTTTTAAATTCCCCAACAATTTTGCTTTCGGTGGCGTTACAGGTTTTTCTACAGTCGTAGCTAAACTTCTGCCTTTTACTCCTGCAGCAATAAATCTTGTTATAAGTATGATATTGTTGGTGATAGGATTTATATTTTTAGGGAAAAATTTTGCTTTTAAAACCGTTTATGCAAGTAGCCTTATGTCTGTCTCTTTGTGGGCCATGGATTATATTTATCCACTGCAAGCTCCGCTTACCGATAACAAACTCTTAGAACTTATTTTTGCTATAGCTATTCCCGGCTTTGCATCTGCATTTTTGTTCAATTTAGGAGCTTCCAGTGGCGGTACTGATATAGTAACCATGATAATAAAAAAATATTCTAATATGAATATAGGTATGGCATCTTTTGTGAGTGACGTAATTATTGTCATATCATCGCTATTTGTTTTTGATATAGAAACATTTCTTTTTTCTTTTATAGGCTTATCTGCAAAAGCTTTAGTGATAGATAATATAATCGAAAATATTAATAATAGCAAGGTTTTCAATATTATATGTTCTGAACCTGAAGCTATTTGTAATTATATAGTGAATGAGCTTCACAGGAGTGCTACAACAGTAGAAGCTCAAGGAGCATATAGTGGTGAGCATAAATATATAATTTATACCGCTATGAAAAATTATGAAGCTATCATCCTAAGACAGTATATAAATCATAACCACCCAGGTACTTTTATCTTCATAACTAATACCAGTGAGATAATTGGCAGGGGCTTTGGACATAATATCGTTTGAATATCATTTGAGAGATAGAATTATAAAAAAATTTATATGGACTTAAAGAAGAGAGTATTCAGCATTCTTGAACGTGCGAAAGAAGGCTTTACCAAAACTAGCGCGTTTCAAGCCTTTTGGGCTGAGCTTGCATGGGAGTGGGATAGCAGCTTGTCCGGTAATATTACTTAATGCTGTATTTTTAAACTTACAAAACAGACAGCCAGTGTCGGAAACGATGCTGGCTGCTTGTTGTATGCGAATGAAAACTTCAAATAAAAATTTCCAATATAATCCTTGATTTTTATGATAGAGTGATATATCATGTGAAATGATCTTTTTGGATTTGTAGATATTAAAAGGAGAGTTAGTTGTGTTTAAAGGAACGAAAAGCAAACTGGGATATCTTGTAGACTGTAGAGATAAAGAAGAAGCTATGGAAAGGCTAAAGGCCTTAGGGATAGAAATAAGCGAAAGCGAACTGGAGGAAATAAGACAAAGCCTTAACGAAAATTCTGAGCATTCATCATGTCTTGGTATGGATCAGCTGGAGAAGGTTGCTGGGGGAATGAAGAAACGTGAGCAAAAGGGAAATGAAAATATAGGAAAAACGCCGCCGTGGGGGGGTGCTCCTGTAGGAATTAAATACTTAGGGGACTCATCACAGAATATCGGTGCAAAAGTTGAAGAAGAAAGCCATCCTGAAGAACTAGATGACTTACCAATGGAGCCAGGTAGCGCCGCAGAGACGCCTGCAGTAGAATTGAACTCCAATGAAGAATCAGATGTATCAAAAACCGAGTCCGATAAGATTGCTGATGCTGTTCCAGAGAATAAGGGCGACGAAACTAAAAATGAAGGACTCCATCATCCCAAAAAACTAGGAGACTCAGCAACGGAATCAGTGGAGGAGCATCCTGCTCCTG
>JAZUOT010000039.1:0-6435 GCA_045604805.1 Acutalibacteraceae bacterium
CTGCGCAAAGAGTCTCTGCGACTTTTAAAACAAGCTGATTTTGGTAAGCGTGTCAGCATTCGCAGAAAGATGTCCAGAGCCGCTATGGATAATTCTGCTCTTGCTACCATTTTTAGTGAAAAGTAAATGCTTTTGCCGTGACCGTTTCTATACTAAAATTGACTAAACTAGATAAAAAATCTATAATTCACTTTAGGTGTTGTCGGCATTTTAGGAAGTACACAGAACAATCTATATTTTTTCTTTGTATTGTACTCCAATAGGAATATTAACTTAGATATACACTCAAAATACAAGTAAGGAGGCTTATAGGACTATGGACATGATAGAAACCATCAAAGAAGCGGAAGAACAAGCAAAAGCAAAAAAGCTAGAAGCTGAAGCGATGATAGCACAAGCCTTGAAAGATTCCAAAATAAACGCACAAGCCAAAGCTGATGAGAATATATTATTAGCTAGAGCGAAAGCTGATGGAATAAGAGAAAAAGGATTCAAAAAGATTGACAATGAAATTGTAGAGTATTTAAATTCTTGCATAGCACAAGATGAGAAGTTATCAGAGCTATCAGCTTCCAACAAAGACGAAGCGGTGAGGATAATATTAGAGTTTGCCTTAAAGAATTGATTTTAGATGTAACCTTTTATTTTTACAGATACGAAAGGGATGGTTACATAGATGATCGTAAAGATGAAACGGGCTTTGATTGTATGTATGAAGCAAGATAGAAAAAGCTTACTTAAAGCTTTGCAAAGGTCCGCTATATTCATGCCTATAGCTTGTTCTGAGAATGAACAAATAGATGGTGATTGCAGCGAAAATAGCAAACAAAGCCACGATACGCAAAATTTGTTAAAAAAGCTAAAGCCGTTTGAGAAGGATAACAGTTTTTTCAGAGATAGGCTAGAGATAAATTTTGAAGATTTTGATGATGATAATAAATCGGCCGTTAGCCTCAAAGAAAAGTGTTTTTTACAGCTTGATGCAATAGAAAAAGCTCAAGAGGAAATAAAGGAACGCTCACAGGCTTTAGAAAAGCTTGTGCCCTGGAGTAAATTAGATGTAAACATACAAGATATATGCGAGACTCCACACGCAAAAATATTAATGGGCTTTGTAGAGAAAAAAAGGTTCAGAGCTTTCAAAAAAGCTTTTAAAAGATTTGATGCTGAGTACAGTGTGGTAGCTGTTAGCGGTAATATATGTTCTGTCGTGGTTTCTTATTTTAAAGACGATGAAGCTAAAGTTATAGATAAATTAAATGAATTTGAATTTACTGAAGTTACCTTACCAATTCAAAGTGGAAAAGTAGCGGATGCTATTGATGCTAAAAAAATAGAGATAAAAAAGCTTGAAGCTGATATTGAGGATAGTCGGCAAGAACTTATTAAGCTTTCTGAAAAGGCTGATGAGCTAAGGGTTTTGTTTGAACAACAAAAAGCAAAATCAGAGCTCGAAGCAGTAAAATTAAATCAAACAGAAAGTACTCTGTATATACATGGTTGGGTAAAAGCCAAGGATGAAGAAAAAATAGAAAAATTAGTAAAAAACAACACTTCGGCCGGCAGTGTAAGTTTTAGGGATCCTAAAAGTGGAGAGGAGGTTCCTACAGCTCTTTCTAACAACAGTTTTGTTAAGCAGTTTGAAGTTATAACAGATATGTTTTCCACACCTGTTTACGGCAGAGCTGACCCCAACCCAGTAATGGCACCATGGTATTTTATAATATTTGGCCTGATGGTAGGCGATGCAGGTTATGGTCTTGTGATGCTTATACTTTGTTTGCTCCTTACAAAACTCATAAAACCACGTTCAAATGCGAGAAAATTGATAAATACCATTACACTTTCCAGTGCTACAACTATGTTTTGGGGAGTAATGTTTGGAAGTTACTTTGGTGCTACCTGGAATCCTGTATTGTTTTCACCACTAGATAACCCCATCAAGATGCTAGTTTTTTCGATGGTGCTAGGGGTGTTCCACATTTTTAGCGGAATGTTTATAAGTATTTATGAAAAGCTAAAGCAAGGCAAATTTTGGGATGCACTATTTGACGATTTTACTTGGATTTGTATGATAAGCGGTTTAGGCCTTTTGTTTTTAGAGAGTACAAGGCAGATAGGTATCTACCTAGCTATAGGATCGGCTGCTGTTATATTTTTGACAGCTGGCAGACACAAGGAAAATATTTTTGGAAGAATATCTACAGGACTTACAAGTCTTTATGGTATAACATCTTACGCGAGTGATATACTTTCTTATTCGAGAATACTTGCTTTGAGCTTAGCGACAGGTGTTGTTGCTATGGTCATGAATATGTTAGCTCAGATGATGAGCGGCTCCTTACTTGGTTTTGTCTTGTCTTTGCTGGTTTATATTGTTGGCCACGCTTTTAATCTCGCACTTGGCTTGCTATCTGCTTATGTCCACGATAGCCGTTTGCAATATATAGAATTTTTTAATAAGTTTTATGAAGGTGGCGGCACAGAGTTTAAACCATTGGCTGTGCGCACCAGCTATATAGACTTGAAAGAAAATTGATTTTTTTTGTAGGAGGATTTTTTTTATGTTTTCAGGATTAACTATTGCTATTTTGGGTGCAGCTTTGTGTGCTGCTTTGGCTTGTACTGGTTCTGCATTTGGAGTTCAGTCTGCTGGAAAAGCAGGCGCTGGTGTTTTGTCAGAAAAACCAGAACTTTTCGGTAAAGTCTTAGTTTTACAGGCTTTGCCGGGTACTCAAGGTATTTATGGTTTTTTAACTGCTGTTTTAATTATGGTTCAAATAGGCCTTTTAGGTGGAACACCTGCTGATTTGAGCATGAGTCAAGGGTTTATGTTTTTCTTTGCTGGCTTGCCTATTGGTATAGTTGGTTTGCTTTCTGGCATGGCTCAGGGGAACACAGCAGCAGCATCCATTCACATGTTGGCAAAAGAAACAGATTCTACGGCAAAAGGTATAACCATGACTGCATTGGTAGAAACATACGCCATACTTGCACTTTTGGTTTCGATACTACTTATATTTGGCATAGTTGTTTAAAGGAGAACTTTTAATGGGTATAAATTCGGTTATTGATAAGATAAACCAACAAGCCAAAGAAGAAACAGAGCAATTACTTAGCGAATGCAAAAAAACAGCTAAAGAATTAGAAGAAAGCATATTGGCTACTGCTAACAAAGAAGCTGAAGAAATAGTCAATGTAGCTAAAGCCGAAGTAGAAGAGTACAGAAAAAGCGAAAACCTCAAAGCAGCACTTAAAACCAGAAAAGATACCCTAGCACTAAAGCGCAAGCTTATGGAAAATGTCTACACAACAGCTCTAAATAAACTTAGTGAATTAGATGATGCTGCTCTTTTAAAATTTAGTCGTCGAGTAATAATAAATGAATGCATGCCGGGAAATGTAACTGTTTTAGTAGGAAATAGGCATTTTGAGAGATATGAGTCCATATTAAACTCTAGCATAGTTGATATAGAAAACGAATTAAGCAAAAAGCACAATCAAGAATGCAAATTGAACTTCAAATCAGGCAATTTTGATGATTTAGGTTTTGTTTTTGTCGGCGAGAAATGGGACGTAGATGCACGTTTTTGTAGCATCATAGATAGCATCAAACAAGATAGTGAACAGAAGGTAGCACAGATCTTATTCGAAACGAGAGGGTGAACTCATATTGCACAAGAATAAAGATCCATTTGGTGGATATTCATATGAATTTACCTCTGGTAGGGTAAAGGCTTTAGAAAATACGCTACTCAAGAAATCTGATTTTGTGAATTTAATAAATGCGAAATCTTATGAAGATTCACTGAAAATACTTGCTGATAAGGCTTATGGGCAAGCAAATGAAAGTGATGATTTGGAAAGCATTATCGAAAGTGAACTCACTAAAACCTATAGTTTTGTGAATGAAGTTTCTCCAAACAAGGAACTTACTAATCTATTTTTGCTTGATATTGATGCACATAACTTAAAGGTTTACCTTAAAGCTCCATTTTCTTCAGAAGACCCCGATGCTTTAGTCATGGATGGTGGGAGCTTCCCCTGTGAACTTCTAAAAGTATGTGCAAAAGTTCATGATTTTTCTGTTTTGGGGAAAAGTTTTGAGCTTAAACTCAAAGGTGTTGACAAAGTGAAAGATGCACAGCTTTTGAGCATAATGGTGGATAAGGCTGTATTTGGACATATTTTTGCTACTTTGAAAGAACACAAAAATAAGCTTTTACTAGATTATTTTAAAAAGCGTGCAGCTATGATAAATATAAATACTAAATTAAGAGCAAAGGCTTTGTCTTACTCCAGTAAAGAAATAGATTCCATGATGATAGATATAGAAAATCCACCTAGGATATCATTGCCAAAAGACGCTTCTTCTAGTGAAGTTGAAAACAGATTATCCAGAGAACTGCTCGATACATTGCGAGAGCAGAAAAATGAAACATTCACTATAGCACCGCTCATTTGCTATATGCTAGATAAGATAAATGAAGCTAGGAATTTAAGAATTATATTCGAAGCAAAACTTAGCAATCAGAATATAGCTATTGATTCACTTAATTTATAGAATTTGTGCGAGGGGTTAAGATGCAAAAATTTGAGCTTGCTGTTATCGGGGAAAAAAGTTCGATATTAGCCTTCAAAGCTGCGGGAATAGAAACAATAGCAGCTGTTAGCGAAAAAGAGATAAATTCTTCTATAGAAAATTTAGTCCGCAAAAAATGTAAGGTAATATTTATCACAGAGAATGCAGCGCAAAAGGCATCTGAAATCATAGAAAAATATAAGTCCAGAACATTCCCTATAATACTCCCCATACCCGATAGAAATGGTGCTAGTGGTTTAGGTATAAAAAATATATACGATAATGTGGAAAAAGCAATAGGGACCAGATCTATTAGTAATTTATAATTAAATACTTGTGATTTTATTCGTACCGAAGGTGAAATAATGCAAACTAAAACCAAAGAAAAAGTAGGAACTATAGTAAAAGTTGCAGGGCCTTTGATAGTTGCAGAAGGCCTGTCTGATGTTCAAATGTTTGATGTTGTACGTGTTAGCGATAAGCGTTTGATTGGCGAAATAATAGAACTTCGAGGAGATAAGGCATCTATACAAGTTTATGAAGAAACTGCCGGTATAGGTCCTGGTGAACCTGTGTATCTTACAAATGAGCCACTTTGCGTGGAACTTGGGCCGGGTTTGATAGAAGGTATATATGACGGGATACAAAGGCCTCTTGAAGTGATGTACAAAGAAGCCGGAGATAGAATAACAAGAGGTATAGACGTTCCAAAGCTTGACAGAAGTAAGGAATGGGAATTCAAAGCTTTGTGCAAAGTCGGTGACAAATTAGAAGCTGGAGATTTCATAGGTAAGGTCGAAGAAACTCCCGCAGTTACTCAGAGAATAATGGTTCCGCCAAATAAACAGGGCACTGTAGAATGGATACACGAGGGCAAGGCACGTGTTGAAGATACAGTAGCTAAATTAAGAACAGCAAGCGGAGAGCTAATAGAACTTAGCTTGATGCAAAAATGGCCTGTACGCCGTGGTAGACCTTATGCAAAGAAACAGTCTCCATCTGAACCTATGGTAACAGGCCAAAGAGTCATAGATACTTTATTCCCTATAGCTAAAGGTGGAATAGCTGCTATACCAGGGCCTTTTGGCTCAGGTAAAACTGTAGTACAGCACCAGCTTGCCAAATGGGCAGATGCAGAGATAATAGTATATATAGGTTGCGGTGAACGCGGTAACGAAATGACTGATGTTCTCAAAGAATTCCCTGAACTCAAAGATCCTAATACTGGTTTGCCACTAATGAAACGCACCGTTTTGATAGCAAATACTTCGGATATGCCTGTTGCTGCAAGAGAAGCTTCTATTTACACAGGAATCACTATAGCTGAATACTTCAGAGATATGGGATATAAAGTAGCGATAATGGCTGATTCAACTTCACGTTGGGCAGAAGCACTCAGAGAAATGTCAGGACGTTTGGAGGAAATGCCTGGCGAAGAAGGTTATCCTGCTTATTTGTCATCTAGGCTTGCTGATTTTTACGAAAGAGCAGGCTATGTTAAATGTTTAGGGCAGGACGAAAGATATGGCGCTGTAAGTGCAATTGGAGCAGTATCTCCTCCTGGTGGAGATACATCAGAGCCAGTTTCTCAGGCAACACTGCGAATAGTAAAGGTTTTCTGGGGACTCAGTTCCTCTCTTGCATATCAAAGGCATTTCCCGGCCATAGATTGGCTAAATAGCTATTCACTTTATGCTAGCAAGTTGCATTCGTATTTTGATAAAAATATAGGTATAGATTGGTCAAAACAAGTACAGCAGGCTGTAGCATTATTAAAGCAGGAATCAGATCTTAATGAAATAGTCAGGCTTGTAGGGGTGGATGCTTTGGGTGAGCATGATAGACTCACTCTA
>JAZUOT010000040.1:0-46777 GCA_045604805.1 Acutalibacteraceae bacterium
CTCTATATCTATATTATACGCCCCCCCCCCACATGAAGTCAATAGGAAAATAAAAAAATTTAGTGCAGAGCTTTACTTTGGCTTTTTGCAAAAAACAAAACACCTGGCAATGAAAAAAAGTTTGCCAGATGTTTGGAATTAATTTATGGAATAGGTTTTGGGCTTAAAAAAGCTTTCATACTTTTGGAGCGTGGACGGGCTTTCATGCGTTTTGCGTGTTTTGAAGCCAGAGAAATAAATTTATTGATAAATCAATCAAACATGATTTTGGAAATAGGTAGTTTAGTGTAGAAGTTTTCTTTTGAAGCGTTTCTTCATACTAAGGATAGCTTTTCGGAGGAGATTGATATTCTCTACCCGTACTAACTTTTAAATATTTGGGCTGATTCTTTATTTTATTTTGGTGTTTTTTAGATGTGACCAATTGATTCCCGTGCCTAGGCTGTATTCCCTCACACATTTCTAATTTTTTTTATTGAACCTTTTTCTAGTCTACTTACTTGAGCTTGAGATATCCCGATTTCCTTAGCCACTTCCATTTGAGTCAAGCCCTTCATAAATCTTAATTTTAATATTTGTTTTTCTCTTTTAGGCAAACTTTTAATTTCTTCCTTCAAAGATATTTCATTAGCCCAGCTTGAATCATCGTCACTATCTCCTATTTGATCCAACACAAACAAAGCATCATTCCCGTCTGAGAATACGGGTTCGTACAAAGATAGAGGTTCAACTATAGCTTCCAATGCTAGGACCACATCTTCTTTATCTACGTCTAATTCTTTTGCAATTTCATATACCGTTGGTTCCCTATCATATTTTTCGAGCATTTTTTCTTTTACCTGCATAGCTTTATAAGCCAAATCTCGCAACGAACGGCTTACGCGCACAGAATTATTATCTCTTAAGAATCTTCGTATTTCTCCTATTATCATAGGGACGCCATATGTGCTAAATCGTACATTTAAACTTGTATCGAAATTATCTATAGCTTTTATCAAACCTACACATCCCACTTGGAACAGATCGTCAGCGCTTTCTCCTCTATTTATAAAACGTTGTATTATGCTGAGAACTAATTTCAAATTTCCCTCTATCATTTTATTGCGAGCTTGTGTTTTTTCTTTTGAAGTACCAGTCTTCATTTTTTGAAATAATTCTCGTTTTTCATCTTCCTTGAGGACTTTCAATTGAGATGTGTTGACCCCGCATATTTCAACCTTATATTTCACAAAAAAACACCTCTTAAACTAATACTTTTAAATCCAGTATTGGTCAAAAAGTGCAATAAGATACATACTAGTCTAAATTTAATATGTAAATTATCGTATGACATGGTAGTATAATTGATAGAAACTTTTGAGGCGGGATTCAGAATTGAATTTTAACAATATAAGCTATGGTTTGACCGGGAAAAATTTATCACATAGCTATTCTAAGTTAATACATAAAATGTTTGGCTTGTATGAGTATGAGCTATATAATCTTTCCTTGGATGAACTTGAAGGAATTTTAGTACACAAAAATTTTAAAGGATTAAATATAACCATACCCTATAAAAAAATAGCAGCTAAATATTGTGATTATTTGGACGATATCGCAAAACGCACAGCCACTGTAAATACCATAGTAAACAAAAACGGTCAACTGTTTGGGTATAATACAGATTATTATGGGCTTAAATATACCATAGAAAATTCAGATATAGACTTGATAAATAAAAAAATATTGATTTTAGGCACCGGAGGAACCTGTGCAACTGCTAAAGCATTGGCTTACGATTTAAGTGCTAAAGAAATACTTACTGTTTCCCGACAAGGCAACTTAAATTATAGTAATATTTATACACACTCTGACACCAATATAATAATAAACACAACTCCGGTTGGCATGTTTCCTAATAATTCTGAATCTTTAGTGAATTTAGAAAAATTTGAGAAATTATCTGCGTTTATTGATGTAATATATAACCCTATATACACGCACAGCGTATTAAAGGCAAAAGAACTTGGAATCGCAACAGCTACCGGTCTGCCTATGTTAGTCGCTCAAGCTAAAGTTTCAGCAGAACTGTTCAAAAATATAAAGCTAGATGATAAAGTGATAAGTTCTACTTTAGAAAAATTAAGCAGAAAAATTTCTAACCTAGTTTTAATTGGAATGTCTGGTAGCGGAAAAACCACACTCGGAAAAATATTGGCAAGAAAATTAAAAAAAAATTTTATTGATACAGATGAAAAGATAGAAAATATGCTGAATCTAAGCGTTAGTAATATATTTAAAAGTAAAGGTGAAACTTTTTTCCGTGAAGTTGAAAGTGAAGTTATAAAAAAGTTTGGTAAACTAAATGGCCAAATAATATCAACTGGTGGAGGCTCTATTTTAAACAAAACAAATTACAAACACCTAAAGCAAAACAGCAGAATCTACTATATCAAGAGAGATTTAGAATCGATTGATTTTAAAGGTAGACCTTTATTGAAAAATAAAGAACAATTGAAAAAAATCTTTAAATTTAGAGAGCCTCTATATTTGTCATTTTGTGACAAAATCATAGAAAATGATGAGACTATAGAAAGTGCAGTCAACAAAATAGAGGAGGATTGGAATGAAAATACTTGTTATTAACGGCCCAAATATAAATATGTTGGGGATTCGCGAACCAGAAATCTATGGCAAAAAAACTTACGAGGATTTGCTCCTGTTCATAAGAAATTTGGCTAGCGAATTAAAAATAACAATAGATACATACCAGTCCAACCACGAAGGATTCATCATAGATAAAATTCAAGAAGCATATTTTAAAAATTACGATGGGATCGTAATAAATGCTGCAGCTTATACACATACAAGCATTGCTATTGCTGACGTAATAAAAGCAGTTGCTATTCCTACTGTTGAAGTGCATCTCTCAGATATAAACTCACGTGAAGAATTCAGAAAACGCTCACACCTAAAAGATGTTTGCGAAAAAACATTTTGTGGAAAAGGTTTTGGTTCATATAAACAAGCTGTGGAGCATATACTTACTGGAAAATAGTGAAAATTTGGTGTAGTAGTCGGTTTGTCTGGCTTCAATGCCATTAACCATAACGCCAGAGAAAACCAAAGTTAAGATTAGCGAAGCTTTACAAACAAACGAAAGAAACTATAAATTTATGATACTTCAATTAACAAACTATAAAATAATTACGCAAGCGTTATTAAAAATAATTTATTTTACCGATATTATCTATTTTTCGTTTTTGTTGAGAAGTGAGCTACATTTTTTGTTGTACAAGTTTTTCAAGCTATGATACAATTCATTGTAAGTAGTTTTTTCCAACAGTTGTAGGAGTGATGTTCTTGTTAGCTTTTCTGAAACCGCCCAAACCTATCGAAAGACTTCCAAAAGAAAAAATAGATAGTTCCTATAAAAGATATCGTTTTCAGGTTTTCATAAGTGCATTCATGGGATACTTAGTTTATTACTTTGTGAGATCAAATTTTGCTCAAGCAAAGGCTGACATGAATAAACTTGGAATATTTGATTTACAACAACTAGGATTTATTGCCTCGATGATGGGCCTTGCTTATGGCATAAGTAAATTTGTTATGGGAAATATTTCTGATCGCTCTAACCCCCGTTATTTTTTGGCAATAGGACTTATATTATCTGGTCTGATAAACATAGCTATTCCTTCTTCTACTAATATAGTAATAATGAGTATATTGATGTTTTTGAATGGTTGGTTTCAGGGAATGGGATGGCCACCATGCGGTAGGATACTTGCACATTGGTTTTCTGATAAAGAACGTGGTAGAGCTGTAGCCTTTTGGAACACATCTCACAATTTTGGCAGTGCCATAATAGCTTGGGTTGTAATTATCGGTACGTATATGTTTGGTTCCTGGAAAGGAGCATTTTATCTACCTGGTATACTTGCTATTATTTTCGGTTTCATATATATGATAATAGCTAGAGATACTCCACAATCTGTAGGCCTGCCACCCATAGAAGAATATAAAAACGATTATCCAGAGTCACAGAAAGATATGCAAGATACTGAAGCTGAGCTTTCAGGAAAAGAAATAATTTTTAAATATGTGTTAAATAACAGATTGTTGTGGTCTATAGCTTTGGCAAATTTATTGGTTTATGTTATAAGATATGGCATTGAGAGCTGGACACCAACGTATTTAAGCAGTGTCCGTGGTTTTGAGAGAAGCGATTATGCTCTTGCTTTTGCTTTGTTTGAAATTGGGGCTATTCCTGGTACTATATTAATAGGTTGGATAAGTGATAATATATTTAATGGTCGGCGTGGTCCACTTAGCATGATCTGCATGGCACTTGTCGTCATACCTGTAGTAATCTACTGGTACAGTACTAACATAGTAACTATAGATATTTGTATGACTATTATTGGTGCTTTGGTTTACGGACCAATGAGTCTTGTTACTGCTAGTGCCCTTGATCTGGTTCCCAAAAAGGCTGCTGGCACCGCTGCAGGTTTTGTTGGGCTCTTTGGCTATATTGGCAGTATATTGGCTGAATTTGGTGTAGGTGCTATTGCTCAAAATTTCAAAATGACTACAAAATGGTTCACACTTAGCGGTTGGGATGCTGCTTTTGTTTTTATTATAGACTGTGGTTTGCTCTCTATAATTTTCTTCTCATTTACTTGGAACCATCATAATCTAAAAAATAAGTCATAATAATAAAGAGAGGTTTGCTTTAATGGCAAATGTTGATTACTTCGATAGGCCCTGCGATAGCTTAAAACTAAAAAAGTTATTCTTGCTTGATATGGACGGTACCATATGTATTGATTCTAAACTTATTGATGGTGCAGAAGAATTTCTTCAGAATATAAAAAAAAATGGTGGCAGATATGTCTTCATCACCAATAACTCTTCTAAGTCAGTTAAAGATTATATGATGAAACTTAACGGCATGGGTATAACTGCAAGTGAAGATGAATTTTTTACTTCATCGCAAGCTACCGCAGTTTATATAAATAGGAACCACAAAAATAAGCTCGTATATTGCATGGGTACCAAATCTCTCGTGGAAGAACTAGAAAACAATGGTATAAATGTAACAACCGAACTAAACAATGAAATAGAGCTTATACTAATTGGTTTTGATACAGAGCTTACCGCAGAAAAACTGCGTAAAACTTGTCTTTTGCTCAATAGAGATCTCCCCTATATAGCTACCAACTGTGACTTAGTTTGTCCTGTAGATTTTGGATATATTCCTGACTGCGGTTCTTATGCCCAAATGCTCTACAATGCTACTAATAAAATGCCAAAGTTTATCGGAAAACCTGAATGTGATATGATAAACTTTGTGGTGGAAAAATTCTCAGCTACAAAAGATGAAACTGTAGTAATTGGTGATAGGTTATATACAGATATCTCAGCAGGAATTAATTCTAATGTTGATTCGATATGCGTATTATCTGGTGAGGCAACTGTGCATGATATTAATAACGGTTCAATAAAACCTACATATACTTTTCCTAGTGTTAAAGATGTATCAGAGGTTTTATGATAAAATAATTTGTTCAGAGGATGTGTAAAATTATGGATTCTTCTATGGCTATTGAAATTTTGGGGTATATTGCTTCCGCTCTTATATTTATTACCTTTATGATGAAAGAGCCTGTAAAACTTCGTCTCATAGGTCTTATAGGTTGTACTGCATTTTGTATCTACGGATTTTTAATCCATTCCTATCCAACAGCACTGATGAATATCGGTTGTTCAGCTTTCAATGCTTATTATTTTTTTAAGCTGATAAAAAAATAATAAATCAATTATTTTAATAAAAAAGCTTCCTTTGTAAACACTAAGTTTCAAAGGAGGCTTTTTATTATGATAGAACAAGATACTGTTAAACTTTTAAGGGAATGTAATTCTGGTGTAAAAATGGGCATATCTGCTATTGAGGAAGTTTTGGATAAAGTTAAAAATAAGGATTTATACCAAATATTAGATAAATCTAAAGAAGCACATGAAAGACTTGGCGATGAAACAAGAGATATCTTGAACGATTACCATGATAGCGGTAAAGAACCTAATCCTATGGCAAAGGGTATGTCTTGGATAAAAACTAATGTGATGCTTGGAGTGAATGAAAGTGATCACACTATCGCCGATCTTATTACAGATGGCTGTAATATGGGTGTTAAATCATTAAATAAATATCTCAACAAATATGAAGCTGCTGAGGAAAAAGCAAAAGATATTACGAAAAAACTTATAAATCTAGAACAAAAACTTACTTTAGATATAAGAGATTATCTTTGAAATAAAAATTCCCCCTTGTGTCACTTTGAAGCGATACAAGGGGGAAATTTTTTGACTTACTTATAATTAAATTTTATTGCGTTTTCTTGCAATTTTGAATGTAACTATAAGCGAAACTCCAGCCAAACAAAGAGAAATACTTAAAGGTAACATGTCGTCGCCGGTTCTGGATGATGAAGTTCCATCATTATTGCGTTTGTTCGCACCATCTTTATCATCAGAAGGTTCATCAGATGAATTAGATAGATCAGACGGATCAGACGGATCAGATGGATCGGATGGATCAGATGGATCGGATGGATCAGATGGATCGGATGGATCAGATGGATCGGATGGATCGGATGGATCGGATGGATCGGATGGATCGGATGGATCAGACGGATCAGACGGATCAGACGGATCAGACGGATCAGACGGATCAGACGGATCAGACGGATCGGACGGATCGGACGGATCAGACGGATCGGATGGATCAGATGGTTCAGGTTCAGGTTCTACTACCTTTACTGATTTAGCATATAAATTTATCGACGTATTGGCATCATTATTCCACCGGGCATTTTCATCTGTATAGCCTTCAATACTTGGCAATAAAATTCCATCCTCATTTGCAAGCTTCATTTGCAAGTTTGCATCGGTATATATGCCTTCTAATTCATAACCAGGATTCTCAGGTAACTCAATATTAGCCAAAGTATTTCCATCAAATGTTGCGACAGCTCTACCCAATAATTGCTCAGAAGCATCATTTAATAACTCTGTATCTTCTTCATTATTAATCACATTTAAAACAACGTCATAGCTTTTTGCTTGGTAATTAAGGAACAACGATGCGCTCTCTTCCTTGTCTACCCATTCTCTATCTACGGTATATTCTGTAGCGCCTCTCAAAAAGTACCCTTGAGAATTTGCTACTTTTTCTGTTAACTGCGGATCTGTATAGTAGCCTTCTACCTCATAGCCAACTTTATTTTCGTGATTTTCATTTTCAAGTTCATTGCTACCAACAACTCCATCGGCAGCGCCAACACGCTGATTTTCGGTGTCAAGGCTGTCATTTGAAGTAGATTTATATAAATTTATCTTGGTATCCTTCAGTTCTACATCTACTGTCAAACTTCTCGAAGCCGTAGCATCATTGGCATTAGTATTATACGTATAAGATAAGGTACAACCGTTAGGATTATGTGTGCCTAGATCGACCATACCATCATCACCTACGGTTAGACTCTCAGCACTACCCTTAAGCTTAACGCTAGGCAGATTTACATTAGCTATATTAGCTTGTCCAACAAGTTCATTCAGATTTAGTTTGTAATGATTATCAATGTAATCGCACTCACAACCTACAGTCTCCTGGAAAAACGATTGTGATTTTTGATTTTTAGCACTAAAGTATGTAAGTTTTGGACACTGAGATGTATCTAATTTTGCGAGCCTATTATTGCTACACTCTAACTCAAAAAGCTTGGTATTGACGCCTACAGCAAGATCTGAAATTTCGTTCTCAAAACATATTAAATTTACTAGACTTGGATTTTTCTCAACATTTAAGCATTGTAGAGAATTATTTTGACAAAAAAGGTACAACAACGATAGGTTATCCGAAACATTCAGGTCTTTCAATTTATTGCCGCTACAATCTAAGAATATTAGATTAGTATTATTGGAGATATCAAGATTTGCTAACTCATTATTTTTGCAAACCAACTTAGAAAGAGCTAAATTTTTACTCAAATCTAAACTTTTGAGATAATTACATGAGCAATTCAATTCTTTCAAATTTAAATTTTTGCTTAAATTTAAATTCTCAATGGAACTATCAGAGCAATCTAGCATTTTCAAATTTTTAAAATATTGTATTCCTTCTAAAGATTTCATACCCTTGTCCTTAACGGTAAGTTCTTCAACTGCATCTAACTCTGCGTTGGTTAAGAACCCATTCTGTTTATGTGGTACCGCCCATTCTAGCTGTATCCTAAAAGCCGCATCTGGAAAATGCACCTCATCAATAGCAACTCCATTTTCTTGTGAGACACTATTATCTTTAGATGATTTTTTGTCTGATCTGTTTTCAGAATTTTCTTTGCTAACCACACTAGAACTACTCTTAGCTAAATCTTTTTTTGTATCACTAGACAAAGTAAGTTCTGATTTTGATTTCCCCTTTTTAGAATCGTTTGATAAACCATGCATAACACCTGTTCCGATACTGAACACCAACATAGCTACCAAAATAATCGCTGTAAATTTTGTAATATTTTTACCCACAGCATTTATACCTCCCCAAAACAACATACCTTGACATTATACAACCTATTTCCAGAAATTACAATACTGTAATTTTTTTTTGAGAGGAGTTCAATAATGAGCTGTGGGCAGCAAACTTTAATGCAAACAGAGAAGTTTATTACGATATACAGCAAGTTTGTACACATACATAGATTGACGAATCTATTACTGTTAAATTAGTTATCAATATGCTGAATGGGCTAAATCATTTTAAATTGATTGTATATTAAGTCGTCTTTTTTGGATTGGTTAAATTCTTTACTCTATGGCGTTTTATACCTTTAACAAGCAGCCATACTCCACATCCTACACAAGCCACAGCTGCTATAGGAAGTGCATACCCAAAAATAATTGATACGGTTGATGCACTGGCAATGAAAGTTGCCGGATTTAAGAACATTAACGATAAGGCTGGAATAATTCCCATACCTATAGTTCCTAGCAATACTGCTGCTGTAATTGTAATAGCAATCGACACTACTGTAGCTATTACTGGCGCTTTTATCGAGTGCTCAGCAGCACTTTCAACAATTCTATCTGGAACAGATTCTACAGAATTTAATTCATCTTCTTCGCTGGATGATGGTGTATCAGACTTACTAGTCGATGATGTTTCCCATGATGATTTTTCCTTTCTCCTTACATTCGTCTTGCCTTTATCTACATCTTCTTCGCTGGATGATGATGTTTCCCAGAATGATTTTTCCTTTCTCCTTACATTCGTCTTGCCTTTATCTACATCTTCTTCGCTGGATGATGATGTTTCCCATGATGATTTTTCCTTTCTCCTTACATTCGTCTTGCCTTTATCTACATCATCTTCGCTGGATGATGATGTATCAGACTTACTAGTCGATGATTTTTCAGATACAGGTGATTTTTTCCATGGTTTTTTATCTATCTTACTTCTATCTACATCATTATCTTTAGATTCATCTTTGGTAGACGCCCCTGTGGCAATTTCTCTTTTTTTCTTTATTTCTTCTAACTCTTTCTGTAGCTCATCTACATATTCACCTATATCATTAGATACGTATTTAGAATTACTTATCGATATTATGTTGCAATATGTATTCAACTTCGCAGCACACTCTAACATGTCACATCCCATAATCCTCATGCTTTCTCCTCTTCCTCCTCTTCCTTGCAGCGCAATAGAACGACATAAGTACCAATCCCCTGTCTCTTGTGCATTCACTGCTACGGACCACAAAAGTGCAGTTAGGTCTCCAAAAGGCTTAGCCTTAGATGGTGGTATTCCTTTCATATCTCCGGTTTTGGTGTTATAGCTGCCACACAATAATTTATTGAGATGTGATAGGCCATTTTGTAAAAATATTAATTTCATTTCATCGTTTTTTGTTGTGTTGTACAACTCAAATAAATCTTTCACACTTTCAACTTCATTTTTTTCCATTTCTTCTCTAAATTTATAAGCATCTGGATTTTCTTTAAGACGACAGGCATTGTCACTAAGAAAAAGTCTACCCTTTAGACGAGTACAATACTCATATGCAATATCAAGGTGATATGGTAATATATTTTTTAAAAATTTTACAGGATCAGGAGCGAGTCCAGGATCTTCCGCTATTGCTCTACATAAGTTTAAGTATTCCTTTTCAAGGATTTTAACATCTGAGTATGGTATGGTGCCAAAGCTATAAATATCACGAGATGCAGCCTTTAATGATGTAAAAAGAATATTTTGTTTCGCTTTTCTAAACGCAAAGGCAGCATCACTTTCCCCTTGTATTCTTAGGTCCTTAAGTTCTTCCGATTGTAAAATTTTTTTAGCTCGTTCTATAAACAAAAGAAAGCAACTTTCTTTCTCTTCTATTTTTATGAAATATACCGGAAGCCCACCCCTTGTAGTAGGCGGTATCTGATATCCGCCAATCAATTTATTAACATCTTTTACAAAATCTTCAAACATTTTAGGATCATCAAACTTAAAACTAAAATCTTTAGACTCCTTAAAACTGCCCCTCTCGTTAATTATGCCTATACTACTTCCCCATTTTAAAAGTAAATCTCCTGCCTCTTTATCACGGTCAGAAGCATATTTAGGCACTTCATATTTAGGCACTTCATCATATTCATTTTTATCTAAACCTAAATGTTGCCCAGCACTTAGTACGCATTCACGAGCGTATGAGAGCGAGTGCTCTTTTGATATTGCATATGCTTTTCGAACGTACGAAATAGCTTCCTCTCTGCTGTTTGCATTGAGCATTTTTTGCATATTTACTAGCGTAAATATTTCTACATCTTTCCAATCGCATTCACCTTCAAATAATTGTTCGAGTTTTTCATCAGGTAATTTCGATAAGCAATCTGCAACCGCTATTTGAAAACTAAATGTTTCAAGTTCATAAACCGCTACTGAGGACTTCATTTCTTTATAGTTACTCTTTAAAACTGTCATGTCGTCTGTTTGTAACTCGCTTGTAATATCAACTCGCTTAAACTCATCGTCTTGAATGCTATATGAATTTAATGAAAACTTATAGTGAGTACCTTTGTAGTCAATAAAAAAATCGTCACCAAACAATAAAACTGTATCCCCTTTGCCTAAATATATCCTCCTCTCTTCTAGTTTTTCATTTATTGCTCTGTCGTAATACTCCTTTGCTCGGTCCCAAATTTTACAATCCACCTCTTCAATACATTGTTGATCTCGACACCTATCTTTCTCAGCTTTAAAATCCGATTCAGCTCGCTTATCACACTCTTCAGAAATACTGCGTTTGTGATCTAGTATATCTTTGATTCCAACGTCAATACATTCTAATCTACGATAAACTTCAATGTTATCAGCTTGGTACTCACAACCTTTTCCTCGAAATACTCCATGTTCTTTCATAGTACACATTGCTACAGATATTACTTCTTCAACAGTAGCATTGCTGGGTGATAATTTTCTGCAAGCATCTACATAACTAACAAAAGTTTTTGTTTTTTCATCCATGTGGTCAAGATCAGATATTAGGCATATTTCTTCTTGTAATAAACCTATTGTCTCATTCATTTCTTCGGCATCAAAGACTCCTACCGACTCCTTCGAAATATTCAAAGGTTTCTTTTTGTTTCGTTTAAATAATTGTTCTTTATTACATATATCTCCCACAGTCAGTACTCTAAGAACCCCACCCACAACTTCGTCGAGTTCCTGCATACTTAAGCTGTTTGCTTCTAATTTGCTAGAAGAAGAAAATGAGTGAGCTTTTGCATATATTTTTTTTAGTTCTTCGAGTTGCTCATCTTCTACATGAAGCCCGGCCATAGCCAAATTGTTCTTTGCTTCATACCGGTCTCTACTATCTACCAGTATGTTCGTTATTTTTCTATTACGTAGTACTAGCTGCGCCATAGTATCTACCTCGCTTAATAAATAGAATCTAACCCCACACATACATTATATCACACCCCCCCCTTTTTTTGTCAAGTGTCAAATTAAAAATTGAACTCAGAAATTTACTTTGGCTTTCAGCGAAATTTGTTGCAAAAAAACAAATAGCGTATCAATAAAAAAGTTTGCTATCAATTTTAATATTATCTCGATAAGAAAAATGCCAAAGCCATTGCGTTCGCTTTGACATTTCCAAAAAATTATTTTTGATTTTGTCTGAATGCTTAAAGAAAGCGAGATTCTATATGGCATAAATTATTTCTCTGAGCAAATACTATATTAGTAATTTTTAAAATTATAAATAAAAGTTATGTACACCAAGGGGGATAATAATGAAAGCTACAGGAATTGTAAGAAGAATAGATGACTTAGGTAGAGTAGTTATACCAAAAGAGATACGTAGAACACTTAGGATAAGAGAAGGAGATCCTTTAGAGATATTTACAGATCCAGGTGGGGAGGTTGTTTTTAAAAAATATTCTCCAGTTGGAGAAATGTCTTCATTTGCATCTCAGTATGCAGAAGTTTTGTCTAAAACAGCGTCTTTACCTACAATAGTATGCGACAAAGATCACGTAATAGCAGTGGGAGGAGTTTCCAAAAAAGAATTTTTAGAGCGCAGAATTACTCCAATTTTGGAGGACCTAATGCAAAAAAGAAAGTTATTTGCAGCCAGGACAAAAGAAGAAGGCATAATTCCCGCAGAGGGAGTAAATAGAAGTGCGTTAATAGCGTGTCCTATAATTGCCGCTGGAGATGTAGGTGGTGCTGTAATAATGTTAAAAGGAGAGGGCGAAAACGAAGAACATGCAGTACCTTCTGATACGCAAGTTAAACTCATACAAACTGCAGCAGCTGTGCTTGCCAAACAATTAGAAGATTAATTTGAAGAGGGTTGTGACCTAAACAGATAGGCCACAACCCTCAACCAATTTATTATATTTCTAGCACTATTTAGAGTCTGCAAGGTAGTTGTCATAGATCATCTTGCTGGACAAACTTTTTATAGTGTACTCCTGTCGTGCAAAATTATCAGCCTACCCCGGAAAAAACTAGCTAGTTAGCTACCTTTTTCATATGATCAATGAGATTCAAAATTTTATTGCTGTAACCCCATTCGTTATCGTACCAAGCAACTAATTTGACGAAATGGTCATTTAACATAATACCAGCTTTTGCATCAAAGATAGAAGTCCTTGAATCAGATATAAAATCCGAAGAAACAACGGCATCTTCTGTGTAACCTAAAATTCCATCCAATTCATTTTCAGAAGCATCCTTTACAGCTTCGCAGATTTCTTCATAGGTAGCATTTTTTTCCAAACGGCAAGTTAAGTCAACAACCGATACGTCCAAAGTAGGAACTCTGAAAGCCATACCAGTAAGTCTACCTTTTAGCTCAGGAATAACTAGAGCACAAGCTTTTGCAGCACCTGTAGAAGAAGGAATGATATTGCCAGACGCTGCGCGGCCGCCTCTCCAGTCCTTATTAGAAGGACCGTCAACAGTCTTTTGAGTTGCTGTTGTAGCATGAACAGTTGTCATCAAACCTTCAACAATTCCGAATTTGTCATTAATAACCTTGGCTAAAGGCGCTAAACAGTTAGTCGTACAAGATGCGTTTGATACTACATCCATATCATCTGTGTATTTATCTAGGTTAACTCCGCAAACAAATGTAGGTGTCTCTGCATCTTTTGCAGGAGCTGATATAACAACTTTTTTGGCGCCACCTTTGAAGTGAGCAGATGCTTTTTCTTTTGTGCAGAAAACACCTGTAGACTCAACAACAAATTCTGCCCCGCATTCACTCCAAGGAATATTTGCAGGATCTTTTTCAGCATAAACAGAAATAGCATTACCATTTACGATAAATTTGCCATTTTCAGAACTTAATTTTCCTTCAAATTTGCCATGTACTGAATCATATTTGGCCATGTAAACCATGTAATCTGGGGTAATAAATGGATCGTTAATACCAACTACTTCGAATTTTTCTGGTTGAGATGCAGCAGCGCGGAAAACCAACCTGCCGATACGTCCAAATCCATTAATACCAATTTTTATTGCCATAAATAAAATCCTCCTAAATTTTTAAAATACTCGCATGACTAAACATATCTATTTTATACCATTTTTTAGCTTTTATCAACAACCTGATTGTTTTTTTGGGGGAAGAACCTTTTGCGAGTGTTCAGAGAAAAGAAGAAAGGAAAAAAGCAGATTTTAAATTGGGAAATAACTTTCTACGAACAGCAAAACTATTAAAAGCATTAATAAAAACTTTTGCGCTATCAATCGAACGAAAAAACACTTAATCCTACGGTGCAAAGAGGTAATGTGCAGAATAACAGTGCTTTGCTTTTACAGATTTAGCTGCCAAATTTTGGATACGTTCTTTGCTTTTGGCTATACTTCATATTTATGCCAAAGTATCTCTTGAAAGTCTAATCCTAAGCTGCTCTATTTCCTGTAAATTTAACTCCATTTTTTCTGTCATATAATTCACAGCTTCTGTCTTCAAATCAGTTTTATCATCAATTTCATCGATTCCAAAAGCTCTAGCCAAGCTCTTTAATATATTGCTTTCACTTAAAATTCTATACTGTTCTGAATCAGCTTCAATACCATAGAAATTGTAATATGTCTGCATATAATCATTAACTATTTCATCTTTTGTTGCGCCCATAAAACACTCTAACAATGCACAGACAAAACCAGTTCTACCCTTCCCTTCTGTACAATGTATTAGATATGGAGAATTATTTGAAATTATAAAGCGCATACCCTCAGCTAAACCAAGCTGAAAATCTTTTTGCATGAAATCCATACCCAAATTTAATGGCAAAATGTTACAAGAAGAGTAATATGAACCTGGCCAACCAGAATAGTTTTTCATACCATCCATAGTATCTTCTAAATTTAAAATATTCTTTACATTAGCATCCTTTACACTTTTATCGGCTTGTACATTGTCACCTAATACTTCTGGATTTATAGGAGATGATGAGCGGTATAAAATACCATTACCCATACCTGTGGTATTTATTTCTCTGAAATTTGCTAGTTCCTCATTGCTTAAGTTTCTATTTTCTAATATTTCGTCACTTACCTCCACTTGACGCACAAGATATTCTTCATAGTAAGCACCCTTTTCTTTCAATTCTATTGAAACTTTTATTGGCTGTTTTAGGGTTTCATTATATTCCCAACTATAACCTGGTTCTTCTGGTATTTCGTTCTTTGTAGCAATACCTGTATTAGTAGCAAAGTCGCCCATATTTATAGCTAAAACTACTTTATCGTCTTTGTCTACCTCGTCAATTTTCACAGCACAGACCATTTTTCCTTCTTCAACATCTGAATAGTTTGAACATACGGGCATTTCATATTTTTTATCAGCAATGCTAACAGTAACTACATCACCGTAGTCATATCCTTTTTCTAAAAACTCACTACCTGAAATAGATAATTTTACATTTCCATACTTTTCTATCTCCGAAACCGTAAAGTCTTTATTATTTGCTATTTTCAGCATAACAAACGCAAAAACCGAAATAAGTAATAAAATTAGTACCCATACGCTTATTTTTTTTGTTTTTTTACTCATATGCTTGTCCCTTCTTATTAGAATTTTCATTATAGCTATATCAAACTTAAAAGCTATTAATAATTATACATTAGATTGGAATATTTTCTACATACACCTTTTATTGTCAATTAAACTCTTCATTAATTTCACAGATTATATTTTTATATTTTTCAGACACCACACACATATTTATTATCTTAACTAGGTTCGTACTATTTATATGCTCAGGTAAATTAAGCTTTTCTAAAAATAATTTTCTTTTTATTTTGCTATTATTTCTACCGTAAAGACCATCACAAAACAAGTCACATTTTGTAATATTATTTACAGTTTCACAAGAAGATTCAGGCATGGCACTTTCTATTGAATTCAATAGCACTTCATCATTCATACCTTCTACGCCAAGCATATTTTCCTTAGAAGCTTGTCTTTTTCGTCTTTCCTTGCCAGTAACTTTAGGTATATATGCATTTTTTATTTTGTCTGCAGGCAAAATTGATTTGAGATAATTTCTTATCATAAATCCAGCTGAATCGCTATCGGTAAGTATTATAATGCCCATAGTATCAGCAAGTTGCTTTAAAATTTTTATCTTCTCATCGTCTGCAAATACAGAAAAACCATTAGTAGATATTACAACCGTATCAAACAAGGCAGAAACACGCATTTTGTCGTATTTGCCTTCCACGACTATCGCTTCTCTAATTTTTATCATATTTCTTACCTTTTTTCTTTATTTTTTGCTTTTCAAAATCAAAATTATCTCTGATAAAAGCTGTTCTATGTAAGTTCTAGCGTCGCCTTTTTCTGATTTCAACTTAATATCCGTATCTGAAAACAAATTAATTATCTTCTCTATATCCTTCATAGCAAATTTAGATGAATTTCTGTGTGCTGCTTTTAATTTAAAAGCCTTGTTTGCAGAATATTCAAAAGTACTGGCAAGCTCTGCATCGGATATTTTGTAAATTTTTGCAAGCTTTACCCTATACATATCTACAAACGACGATGCTAAAACGGCTAATATCATTATAGGTTCTTCTTTTTGGAATATTAGCTTATCAAGTTCGAGTAATGCAGTGTCAAAATCCCCGTTGCAAACCGCATTTGACATAGTAAAAACACTAGAATCAATGCTCTTTATAACTAAATTTTCTATATCACTTTTTTCTATGGTAGCTTTTTCTTCGCAATAAGCACACAACTTTTCCAATTCATTTTTTAAGGTAAACAAGTCATCACTTGAATAATCTATCAAAAAATTTGCATCACTTAAGCGCAAGTCACAATTCCTAAGCTTTGCCCATTTAATTAATTGCTTTGCTATATCAGCTCTTGCCATCTCTTTAAATTCTAAAACTGAGCCAGAATTTTCAAATAACTTTATAACCTTTCGCACTGCCGGAACTTTTTTTAATTCCTTGGTATCCTTAAACACCAACACAGTGGTATCAGGCAAATCTGATAGTAATTCTTTAAGTTTATTGAATTCAGATTGACTAAGATTTTGTATATCCCAATCTTCAACTAAAACACATTTTCTCTCTGCCATCATTGGCAAAGCTTCTACCGCATTAGCCATATCTTGTACCGAAACATCTTTAGTTAATTTATTAAAATTAAATTCTTTAAATAAATTTTTATGAACTGTTTCACACAGCAGATTCGAATAATGATTCAAAAGATATTTCTCTTTACCATAAAAATAATACACTTTAGAGAATGTCTCTTTTTTTATGTCATTTTTCAGATCTTGTATATTTATATTCCCCATAGTATCTAACCTACAAAAAAATATTTTAGGCAGATGCCAAAAGACACCTGCCCAATTTTAAAATTTACTCATCAACAGTTTCTTCTTTGTCGGGTTCTTTCTTTTCTTCATTCATGAGTTCTTCGAATTCTTCTCCGCTCATCTTTTCTTTTTCCATCAAATACTTCGCAATCCTGTGTAATTGCTCTTCGTGAGTATGCAAAATAGTTTCTGTTCTATCGTAGCCAGCCCTTATAACCTTACTTATTTCTTCATCTATCTCAGAAGCAACTTTTTCAGAATAATTTTTCATATGCCCCATATCTCGACCTATAAAAACTTCTTCATTATTGTTTCCAAAATTAATAGGCCCCAATTTTTCACTCATACCATATTTAGTAACCATCGAAGAGGCCAATTTTGTAGCTCTCTCTATATCATTAGAAGCTCCTGTTGAAATATCTCCCAAAATTAAGGCTTCTGCTACTCTACCGCCTAATAGAACTATTATTTCTTCTTCCATCTCTGTTTTCGAGCGATAAGATTTATCTTCTTCAGGCAAAGACATTGTATATCCGCCCGCTAAGCCCCTAGGGATTATCGATATCTGATGAACTTTATCCTGCGTTTTGCAGTAATACGTAGCAATGGCGTGACCAGCCTCGTGATAAGCTGTCAATCTTTTTTCTTTTTCGCTCATCCTGCGAGATTTTTTCTCTGTACCCACTACTACTTTTATCGCCGCTTCTTCTATTTCTGGCATTGTTATGGCTTTTAAGTCTTTTCTAGCACACAAAAGTGCAGCTTCATTCAAAAGATTTTCTAAATCAGCACCAGTAAAACCAGCCGTAGTTTTAGCAACTGTTAATAAATCCACATCAGGAGCTAAAGGTTTATCTTTGGCATGAACCTTCAGTATCTCTTCCCTACCCTTAACATCAGGGGCTGAAACTGCTATTTGTCTATCGAACCTGCCAGGTCTCATCAAAGCTTTATCTAATATGTCAGGCCTGTTTGTTGCTGCTATGATTATAACTCCTTCATTAGCACCAAAACCATCCATTTCGACTAGTAATTGGTTAAGCGTTTGCTCTCTTTCATCGTGGCCACCGCCTAAACCGGCTCCTCTTTGTCTACCAACTGCATCGATCTCATCAATAAACACTATACTAGGTGACTTTTCTTTTGCTTTTTGGAACAAGTCTCTTACTCTAGAAGCACCTACACCAACAAACATCTCTACAAAGTCTGAACCTGATATGAAGAAAAATGGTACTCCTGCTTCACCTGCAACCGCTCTAGCGAGTAATGTTTTACCTGTTCCTGGAGGTCCAACAAGCAAAACTCCCTTTGGTATTCTCGCACCTATATCATTAAACTTCTGAGGATTTTTCAAAAACTCTACTATCTCCTCTAGTTCTTGTTTTTCTTCATCTGCACCAGCGACATCTTTGAAGGTAGTTTTTCTTTTTTCGTCGGCTATATTTTTGATCTTTGCTTTTCCAAAGCCCATTTGGCGACCATCCATACCCATTTCGCCAGCCATTTTTTTCATTATATACCAGAAGAGTGCCAGAAAACCAACCGATATCAAAATCATTGGCATATAGCTCATAAACCAATTTTCTTCAGCAGGTCTATCCAGATTATAAATCATAGGGTTATCTGGATTTTCTTTATTATATTGGTCTATATAAGGTTTTATTTCGCTATATAAAGTTCCTGAATCTGGAGCTGTATACTGCAAAACGGTAGGCATTTTCTCTGCCTCAGAATTAGAAAGTCCTGGGACCATACCCCATAAATTATCCACTCCCGTTTCAACGCTTTCTTGCCCCTGCTCAACCTCACCAGCATCATTTGGACGATTTTTACTGCTAACTCTGCTTGGCTTTGGCTGGACACCCTCTTTTAGAGTTATTTCCATCTTTCCGCTACCTAGATTTAGGTTAAATGTCTCTACCTGTTTATCTCTAAAATATCCCACTATATCTGAGTAATTATGGCTCTGTGCAGAACCACTCCCATATAGTGATGCGATCAGAATTATTAAAAGAGCCGGTATGCCTATGTACATCAATAGGCTACGAAGATTTTTTTTATTTTCCAAAATTCATTGCCTCCCTCAAAGTTAAAAGTCTCATAAAATTTTCCATAACTACTGAGAATAAACTTCTGGCTTTAACACACCAACATAAGGCAAATTTCTATATTTTTCATCGAAGTCAAGACCATAGCCAACTATGAATTCATCCCCTATTGTAAAACCTATATAATCTGCTTCTATATCTTTTATTCTTCTGCAAGGTTTATCAAAAAGTGAACATATCCTTATACTCTGAGCCCCTCCTGCTTCCATATACTGCTTTATATAGTATAAAGTATTTCCCGTATCCACTATATCTTCAACTAACACTATATTATAACCATCCACAGGGCACTCTAATTCTTTAGTTATTGTTACAACACCACTGGACATTGTATCTTTTCCATAATAACTTGAAGCTTCCATAAAATCCATTTTACAAGTTGTATTAATGTGTTTTACTAGATCTCCCATAAAAATAAATGAACCTTTTAAAATTCCGACTATAAGTAATTTTTTATCCTTGTAATCTCTTGTTATCTGTTCACCTAATCTTTTACATGCTTCAGCTATTTGTTCACCAGTGTATCTTATACTCTGGATATCTTCATGCATAATCAAACTCCTCTTTTTTGTATCAAAATAGCATTCTGTGTGTTTTTTTTGACTTTAGCAAATTCACTTACCCCAAAACCTTCTAACCATAGTATATTATCTTTATCAGAAAGTATAAGGAACCTGTTTCTCGATATCGGGTCTATATTATTCTCCTGCATAAGTTTCTTATATTTTTTAGATATATTACCTCTACCTATCTGTTTGAACTTATCAGAATTTCGACGATATCTAAAAACAGCCGTTCCGTTAATTATATCACAACTAACTAAATTTCGAAACAAGTCAGCATCTTCTTCTTTAATCCTATCTATTCTTTCTCTATCAATAATACTAATTACATAATCCCCAGAAAGAGGCGTTGATATTACTCCACTGCAAAAAGGAATCTCAAAATTAGCACAATAATTATATAATTGCTCAGTATTTTTTTTTGTATTTACTTTTAATATTGAACCATTAACTTCCACTATGGTGTTAATACCAAGTTGTACTGCACCTTTGCCTTTCATAATGATATCATCAATTAGATTTAAGTGGACCGATTCTAAACTTATACCATGTAAGGCTTTTTGTATAAATCTCACTCTCAAAGCCTTATGAAGATTTTTTATCTGCTCTATGTCAAAACCGTTTTCCCGTTTCGAATTTTCATAAATCTCATCTATCACTTCACAAAAATAATCTTCATCTACACTTAAATTTTCCTTCAAACGCAAAATCACTTGTTCTAAAGAGGGGTTTATTTCCTTTAAAACTGGCACAAGTTTATGACGTATTTTATTTCTGTTGTACTCCAGTGATTTATTGCTCTCATCTTCCCTATACGGTATATTATGCTTTGATACATAATCTTTTATTTCTTCTTTGCTTATCTCGATAAAAGGTCTTATTATATTACCTCTTACGGCAGGAATACCTTGTAGACCATTTTTAAAGCATCCTCTAGCAAGATTAAATAATACCGTCTCTAAGCTTTCAGAAAGAGTATGTGCCGTTGCAATATATCCACTCTTCCCCACTATTTTGTCAAATAACTTGTACCTTTCATTTCTTGCACATTCTTCTATACCAAGCTTGTTTTTGTTTGCTATTTTTTTTATGTCTATTTTTTCAGATATAAACTCTATGTCTAGATTTTTACAAAACTCACAAACTAGTTTTTCATCTTTATCCGCTTCTAAATCTCTTAAACAGTGATTCAAATGTGCGACTTTTATTTTTATTTTCAATTCGTCTTTATATTTATTGAGTACATATAACAAAGCCATGGAATCTATACCACCAGATACTGCAACTAGTATAGTGGAATATCCTTTTATCATATCGTACTTTTTTATTGTGGCTTTAAATTTTTCTTCAATACTCATCGGTATGTATTACCTCCGATGCAGTAAAACGCATAAATTCTCCCTGCCAGTGGAGATTAACAGTTCTAGTATCTCCATGTCTGTTTTTTGCAACTATACACTCTCCGGAATTATTTCTCATATCTTCATCTATGTCTGTATCGTTTTGATTGTAATAACTTTCTCTGAACAAAAATAAAACTATATCCGCATCTTGCTCTATAGAACCAGAATCCCTGAGATCTGATAGCATTGGTCTATGCTCTGTTCTTTGCTCACTCGCACGAGATAGCTGCGAAAGCAGTATAACAGGAACATTTAATTCTTTTGCCATAATTTTCAAGCTTCTAGTTATTTCTGAGATCTCCTGCACCCTGTTTTCTATCCTTCTAGAGCTTCCCATAAGCTGCAAATAGTCTATAAAGACTGCATCTACATTTTTTAGTCTCCTAAGCTTTGCCTTCATTTCCGGGACAGTAATCCTAGGTGTATCATCCAAATACAGTTCTATATTAGACAAAACATCCGAAGCCTCTATAATTCTTGTCCACTCGTCTTCATTTAACTGCCCTGTTCTAAGTTTAGTTCCTTCAACCATGGCTTCACTCGCTATGAGCCTTGAAACAAGCTGTTCTTTTGTCATTTCCAGGGAAAAAAATGCAACCTTAAAATGTCCATTTCTAGCTGCATGAGAGGCCATATTTAAAGCAAAACTGGTTTTACCCATACCGGGACGTGCCGCCAATAATATCAAATCTGAGCGGTTAAGACCTGTAATAACATTATCAAGGTCTGAGATACCAGTAGGTATTCCCTTGTAAAGGTCACTGTCTTCAGAATTCAAAGCATCCAATCTATCAAGAGTCTGTATAATAACTTCGTTTACTCTCTGCAAACCCTGGATATTCTTGCCAGTCCTTATATCAAATATCCTTTGCTCTGCAAAATCTAAAAGCTCGGTAGAACTTTTACCACTTTCTCCTGCTTCATCTAGAATTCCACGGGCCGTTAAAATCAAACTTTTCAAATCATATTTATCTCTAACGATTTTTGCATATGAGTCCACATTAGAAATAGATGGCACCGACTGAGCCAAACTCAACAGATAATTCTTGTCTACTTCCCTATCAAAATCCTGTTTTGATTCCAGATAATTTATCAGAGTTATTACATCTATAGAATTACCATTTGAAAACATTTCAAGCATAGCTGAATATATCATCTTATTATTCGGCATATGAAAATACTCCGCTTTTGGTAATATTTCAGCTACCGAATTAAGGCAATCACTATCCAACAAAACAGCACCCAAAACAGACTGCTCTGCTTCGGGACTATATGGCATATTTAATATGTCATACTGCGATATCTGTTCTAAATCAGCCATACCTTAACACCCAAATAATTATTTTTCTCCGACCATAACAAAAAATTCGCATTTTATATCTCTGTGCAATTTAGCTTCGCATTTATATTTGCCATAAGCTTTTATGTCACCGTCTTCTATAACTATCTTACGCTTGTCTACTTCTATCTTGAACTGTTCCTTTATCGCACCAGCTATCTCCTTATTTGTTATGGAACCAAAAAGTTTACCATTATCGCCTGATTTGGCACTCAATTTTACAGTTTTATTTTTTAATATCTGTGCCTGTTCTTGACATTCTACCCTCTTTAGTTCTTCTCTATGTTCTTTTGCCGCCTTTTCATTTTTAAGCTCGTTTAAGACTTGTGCCGTTGCTTCTTTTGCAAGTTTATTTGGCAATAGGAAGTTACGTGCGTATCCATCCGGTACATTTATGAGATCTCCTTTTTTGCCTTTTCCTTTAACATCAGCAAGTAGTACTAATTTCATGCTACAACAACTCCCTATCTTTTTTTATATTTTATTTTCTGCCTTATATCTTTACCTAAGAACTCCAAACGTTCCATGTTTCCCATTATACGTGAAACAAATCGCTGTGTATATGCCTCCTCGAGCTCTCTTAGTGTTAAATTGGTACTTATTATAGTTGGTTTCGAAGTAAGAAGCCTAGAATTGAGTATATTATATATTGTCGCTACGGTAAATTTAGTTTCAAATTCTGTACCTAAATCATCCAAAATCAAAAGATCACAGTCTAGCAAATAATTTAAAGTATTTTCCTCACTACTATAAGCAGAAAAATGTTCCTTTTCTAGCTTACTCAAAATAGCTGGTGCTGAAGAATATATAACTCCATATCCTTTGTCTATAACTTTCCTTGCTATGGCTAAGGACAAATGAGTTTTGCCAAGTCCTGTTTTACCTTGCATAAGCAAACTAGTACTATGATTTGAAAAATTTTCCGCGTAATCTCTGCAAAACCTTAGGACTTTCTGCATTCTTTCCTTAGGTGCAGGCTTATTTTCTATGATCTGCTCTGCAGAATAATAGTCCAACGAAAAATCTTCAAAAGAACACAGGTCTAAGGGAGATATCTTATTTAATTCATCGTATGTCTGTTTTTTTAGCAATAGCTTTAAACATTCACACATTTTTCCATCTATAAAACCCGTATCCTTGCAAGCACTACAAACATGTTTAAGTTTCAAATAATCCTTAGGGAAATTATTTTCCTCTAAAATTCCCTCTAGTTCTTCCTGCAAACTTAAATTTTTGTTTTTTAATAATTTCACCTGTTCGCGTACATTTTTTCCGTTTATCACAGCTTTAGCAAGTTTTACCGCTGTGGAACTTAACTGATTTTCTATTTCTCTAGCTCTAGTGTTTCTCTTGTACAAACACTCTTTATTTTTTCTTAGTTCCGCTAAACTTGCAGTACGCCTATTTTCAAGTATAGATAAACTTTTTCGATATACTTCCTTACTGTAAGGCATAAATCTAGATACTCCTCTTTATGGCGCTGTTTAATCATCAAATGCTCCTTGATTTTCATACTCTTCTATATCATAAGAAGCTTCAATACTTTCACTTTTTTTCTTGGATTTTTCTGTTTTGCTCATAAGATGATCTTCTTTTGCCTGTTCCTTTGTGAAGATGCTATTTTTATACCATCTTTCTAATATTTTGTTAGCATAACTAAATGTAAATTTTCCTGTGCTATCTACACATCTTTCGTAAGCTTCTCTGAGCATATCGTCGTTAAAATTCCACTCATTTATCCATCTGCTCACAAAAGCTTTTTCTCTTTCAGTTTCAGAATGATATTCTATGCCAGTTACTTTTAGTATCCTTTTCCAATTTTTCTCATCTTTTGCCATAGATAAAATCTTTTTTTCAGCCTTATGAACACTGTTTATTTCTTCTTCTGCCCACTTTATACCAAGTTTTTCTATATACTTCATATTCCCCTTGCCTATACTTACAGCATATTGTATGAGCATCAATACAACGTCCGGCGGCAAACCATCCGTTTCTACAAGCATGAGTATTATAGAACAATCCGGTGTAGAAAGTGGCCTACCTAAAATCATTTCACTCTCTTGCATAAGAGCCATTATTTCTTCCGAACCCTTCATACGCTCTGACAAATAAACTGCATTAGGACATTGTCTCCTGCTTGTTGTTCGGTTTTGCACAGATACTGTTTTTTTCTTTTCCGCTTTAGATTTTTCTTTTGAAGGTGTATCTTCTTGCTGCTTTTCTGGCTCATGCTCCAGATTTTTCTCACTTTGTGCTGGCGTATAAATATTATCACTTTTTGTTAAAATTTTAGTTTCCACCCAATATTGCAAAGAATCATTTATATCTTCAACTTGTTTCGATAGGGCCTTTGCAATATCTTCAACAGTAAAACTCTTATCGCTATTTCTTAATATCCACAGTAAAGTCTTTATCTGGGTTGAATTTGCAAGCTTTATATGCTTGTCCACCAGAGCTGTCGGGACTGCAAATACTGAGCCCCAAGAACCTAAATTAATCTCAAAGCTCATCTTATATTCTGCCTTTCATATATTTTTTCACCATGTTGCGATACAAAATTTGATTTTTTATTTTTTCTCTTCTGCTTAGGATTCTCTACTGGGTAAGGTAAATACTGTTTATCATTACTACATTCAAACTCATCACCAGAAAAATAATTAAGTGATTTATTAGAATTTTTGAAATTTTTAATTATCCCTTCAAAATTACGAGCCAGCCAATGGATTCTGATTATAGAATAATAATTGCATAATTTGCAACGAGAAGCTTCATATAACATTGAAGTTCTGTAATTTTCAAACTCTCCATGTTGTTCCAAAAAATTTCTTATTTCTCCATATGCATTTATATAGTCATTTATCTTAGGGACATTCATAGTACTCAACATGCTGCTCTTATGCTTTGTGTAATTATAGAGAGGCTTTCTCAAAACCGCTATTTTATTAGCGTAATAAAAAGTTTTGTACATAGTTGCAATATCCTCAAAGTACATATCAGGAAAGCTTATACCGTTCTCTAAAAATAATGAGCGTTTATATATTTTGTTCCACGGAAATGAGCGCATAAAAATATCTTTTATTATAGATCTTAAAGCCTTCTCTTTATCTTGAACTTTGGTTCTAGGCATAAAGGGGACAAAAAACTTCATATTTCGCCTTGGAAAATATTTATAATAACCACAGTAAGATATATCTGCTCCTGTTTTGATACAAAGATCATAAAGTTCCTGAAGGTATGAAGGCTCTAAGAAATCATCCCCATCCACAAATACAATGTACTCACCTTTAGCGACTTCTATGCCCCTATTTCGTGTTGAAGATACTCCTGAATTTGGCTGATTTATTAGATTAAAATTATCATATCTTTCCAAATAAAATTCTATTATTTCGCAACTGCCATCAGTAGAACCATCATTAACCACTATAACTTCAAAATCCCTACTATCCATAGTCTGACGAGCTATAGAAGAGAGACATTTATTCAAAAAACTTCCTACATTATACGCTGATACAATAACGCTAACTTTTAAATCACAGTCTGTGGTAATTTCTATATTTGGGTATGCTTTCATCTCGTCTTCCTGCCGTTTCAAAAACTTTTATTTTATCTACCATAGTCGATTTGGCTTACCATATCTCTGAATTTCAAAAAAAAATATAACAACGTATACCTTTATAAATAAAAAAACACAACAGTCCATTTAATGATATAGTTATTTATAAACAAGTTCAACTCCTGATAAAATGTATATTCTTCATCTGGATTGGAAAAATATTTATCAAGAGATAAGTATTTTGTCTTGAAATATATATTACTTTTTATTTTGCCCAAATGGCATAACTTATATTTTTCCTCTATTTTTCAAAAAACTTCATCACTAAATAAATACGCATAAAGCACAAAATTTATGATTTCATATTACTTTTTCTTGTAATATGAGGAAGCAATAGCTTCTGTCTTTACAACCGCACCATTTTTATAAAATTTTTTCTCTGCACTAGCCCGCGTATTATCTTCGTTTCCGGAAGAGGTTATCTGTATTTCATCCCAAGATGTAGGATGGTATCCATAAATTTCTACTGTCAAAGTGGCATCTTTCATCCAAGCTTTAACAAATACAGTATATTCTGACGAATTTTTAAATTTAAAATCTGTGTAAGGATATGCAATCGTTGCATCCTGACCTATCGGACAATAAGTTGATGGATATGAATGGCAACTCCTTGCCACTATTTCCATATCGGCTCTAAGAGCAGCACCGTATACAGTAGTGGCAGCTTGGCAAATTCCCCCACCATATTCCTCAACAAATTCTCCATCTTTTATTGCAGTCGCAGGTAAATATCCATTTGCAGCATTATTGCTATCTCCTGTACATTCATTGAATGAAAATACTTCACCTGGCTCTAAAACTTTTCCATTTATCGAATCTAATGCTACCTTCATGTTTGTTTTTGAATTTGAACTGTTTCTGGCTACCGTGGAGAAACTTGATAATAATACCGTTTGTTCTTTGAGACTGGGTTTTCCATCTGTAGATGGCTTCGGAACATTGTTCATAATAGCCCTTATTTTGGATTTATAATCACCTTTTTCCAGGGCAATATTTACCCTATTTTTCAGATCATCCTCATCCAGTTTCTGGCCATCATAACCATTTTTATATTCAAACATATCAGGAGAGTTTGGATGGAAACTCCCTACATAATCTGACCTTGCTTCAACATCTACATCATTAGCAACAGATGATATAAACTTTGCTATTTCTTCTTGATTATCATCTAATCTGCAATCAACTGTAAAATTCTGAGGATTTTCTCTCAGAGACAATATAAATTTATACCGCTCTATATCTTTGCCATTTCTTCCTACGCTATATGCTTGTTCCATTATATCGTCTGTATTGTACTTAAAATTCAAATCATTCGTACATAGCTTATAGATTTTCTCCGAACAGCTTATATTTAACTCTATATCAGGCCTTAAGTTTGGCTCAAGTTCTTTGATTTTTAACATTGCTTCATCTCTAGATAGACCAGCCATAGAAATATCGTTTATGTATATACCTTCGTAAAAAGTATCAACATTTATTGTATTATCCACAAGCTCCATAAATATTCTATATTTGTGGTATGCGTAGGTACCGACAATAAGCAAAATTACTGCTAAAATTGACAGCACTACCAACAGATTTTTTCGACCTTTCTTGCTTTTTTTATGAGTTTGCAGTTTAAATTTCACATCATCGTCAGCATCATTAGTGTAAACTTCTCGATTTGTTTCCAAAGCACTGTAGTTATTCGTTTGATCTATAATCTCATCTATTTCTTTTTCTTCACTTTCTGTCATCTTTACAGAATCAACTTTATCGGCTGACATAAACTTACCTTCTTCCTTCGATTTATACTAATGCTTATTATTTTTTTATGTTGACATTTACGTTGTGCTCACCTATTACCCAACACATTGGATGATTAGCAATAGAAAAATCCACTGACACTTCTGTACTACCTACAAAATTTTCTTTATCCTTCAAGTCTACATTTGTAAACACATCGCTTTGTGTAATAGTGCTTATCTGTTCCTTACTTCCAACCACTGTAACAGTAATAGTTTTTGTTATCAAACTAGCTTTTAAGTCTTCCGGTATATTAATAATATTTATATTATTAAGCTTAAGAGTTTTAGAAGAAATTTCACCCAAATTCATGCTTACTTTTACTTTTGATTGTTCATTTAAATTTTTACATCCCGCCGGTAAAATAATATTTTGTTCGAACTCCGTATTTGTTGGTGTTATTTTTCGAAAATCTATAGGTTCTAAATTTATTTCTTTAATGTCAGACAGAAGTTTTTCATCACATGCTATATCTATATTAGAATTCTCTATTTTTACCATAGAACCATAATCAAAACCACTAGGTTGGTTCGAAAATGTAGCTTTCACTGGTAAATTCGCTTTTTTCAACACCATCAAATTTACCTTTGTTTCAGTGCTGCTTATGTTTAGTAAATCCTTATATACATCACTTATCCTGTTACCATCTATATCGTACAGAGTCACTGCAGCAGAAAAAGTCTGCGATTCCTTTAGAGTTTTATTTAAATTGTAGTCCACGCGAACACTTGAAACGTTCTTAGCAATACTCTCTGGACCAGAAATTTTCACTATATTAGGTGTAAAAGTTTCTGAAAAAGCGAAATACTGCGAATCTAATTTATAATTTATATTACTTTGTATCTCATAGTCTTTAGTGGTTGCCCTGTCCACCAAGATCTCTGTAGACTTTATCGACAAAGAATCTTGCTCAATAGTATAACCAGTAAAGTTTGATACCGATTTTGCAACCAAATCTAAATTATAATTTCCTTTTTCCAGTATCGTATCAGCTTGTGGAGCCACTATAGATATATCATTACTATTTAGCTGGCTCAAAACTAAACTGTTTCCCTTTACTGTAACACTAGCCGTTTTTTCTCCATCTGGGTAGTACACCATTAATCCTTTATCTTTTGCGTTCTGGGAAAGCTCAAGTTTTACTGGGATATTACTTATTTCTAATGTTGTTTCTGGACCATTAGCACTCATAGACACAGCTACCCATAGTATAAAAGCTAAAATAACGGAAAATATTAATATAAATTTATCGTTGTAAAAAAGCTCGCCCAAACCTATTTTTTTATTTTTCACGCTTTTTTATCCTCCCAAAAAAAGAAGGTATCTTTTTCTTATCAACACGTAGTTCTTCATCTGTTTTTAAGCATCTAAGTAAAGCTATATTTAAGTTGTCCGGAGTAAAATTTCTAGTTATAATTCCATCTTTAACTAAAGATATCGTCCCTGTTTCTTCTGATACAACAACAACAACAGCATCAGATATTTCACTAACACCGACGGCCGCTCTATGTCTAGTTCCTAATTCAAGGCTTAGTGAATCATTTTTAGTTAAAGGCAATATACAACCAGCAGCGTACACAGAACTTTCACGTATAATCAAAGCTCCATCATGTAAAGGCGCTTTATTGAAAAACACATTACTGATAAGCGGAATAGAAACTTTTGCATCTAATATTGTCCCTGTGTCAACTATTTCACCAAGCTTTGTATTTCTTTCAAATACTATCAAAGCTCCTGTTTTATTTTCAGAAAATCGCTTGCAGACTTTAGTTATAGTCTTTATACACTTTTCCAGTTTTTCCTGCATTTCTTCAGTTGAATATATCGGAGACAAGTTACCCCAATATTTACTTATTTTAGCTCTACCTAGCTGTTCTAATGCTCTTCGAATTTCCGGCTGAAACAGAACAAATATTGCCAAAACCGTAAATTGAAAAAAATTATTCATTAAGGTATTGACCATTTTTAAATTAAGCTGGAACGAAAAAGCCCAAAAAACGATAAGCACTATAAGACCTTTCACCAACTGTTCAGCTCTAGTGGCCCTTATAAGCTTTATCGCAGAATATATCAAAAAGGCAATTATAGCTACATCCAAAGCGTCTACTATTCCAAATGTTTTTATGAGGCTAAAAAATGCAGTAAAAAAATTCAAAACATTTTGCAAAGCAAACGCTCCCTATTCAACTACTTACAGTATCAAGAAAAACAATACTTATATGGTATCACATCAAAATAAGTTTATAAACTTAAAAGTAAATAAAATAAACTATTACAAACCGGATTTGGGGCAAAATTCTTTCATACAACAGTTACCACATTCTGGCTTTCGAGCAGTGCATTTATCTCTGCCATGCAAAACAAGTCTATGACAAAAATCTCCAGATTCTTGTGGAGGTATTAAATCTCGTAAAATTTTTTCGATTTTATTTGGATCCTTAAGGGATACATCGTGTAAACTTAATCTTCCAGTTATCCTTATGCAATGGGTATCAACAACATACGATGGCTCGCCAAAAACATCTCCTAATATTAAATTTGCAGTTTTTCTGCCAACTCCAGGCAAAGTCAAAAGCTCTTTCATTGTTGATGGAACCTGTGAATTATAGTCTTCTACTAATTTTTTCCCCATAGCTATTAAATCTCTGGCCTTAGTTTTGTATAAACCACAAGATTTGATGTACTCTTCCAGCTCTACGATATCTGCATCAGCAAAATCTCTAGCATTTGAAAATCGTTTAAACAAGGCCGGCGTAACCATATTTACTCTTGCATCTGTGCACTGCGCCGCTAAACGTGTCGCTACAAGTAAGTGCAATGGTTCAGCAGCTTCTAAAGAGCACTTTGCCTCTGGAAATCTCTTCTTTAAATGTTCAATTGCTAAAAGCGCTATTTCTTTTTTATCCATAATATTAAACTCCATGTTTATAAGCGCATCTCTCATAAAATTATACAATAATATGGTAATAACAACAATAATTTAAAAAAAGAAATAATCGAGCATGCAAAATTTTTCCCAATCTCCAGAATATGTCGTCAATAAATTTTCAGCCATGGAGCGATACATTTAATCTATAATGCAAGGACAAATGAATTAACATTTTTAACATAACGTGTAGCAATTACAAGCTATTTTCTATACTCTTATTATTTAGTCAATTTTTAGAAAGTACCCAATTTTCTTTCCCCAATAAACTCCCTTATCAGTGAATTAGAGGGAACTAGGTTTTGGGTAGTGAAGTCGACATTTTTCAATTTATTTTTTATATTGTTTACGAACTCATAATATGGACTACTAGCTTCTACTGAATCCAAAAGAGGGATAGCTTTTTTACCTATTACACAAATTTCATAAGCATGCAAAGAATCTATTGATATATTGCAATCTTTTCTGAATGGCCTTATGTAAAGCTTTTCTCCTCTACATACTTCTTCCCACATAGATAGAGTAGTTTCTATAGGTGTACTTCTAAAATGATGGTCCCTGACAGCACGTCTTAAGAATCTTATATCAGCAGGTGAAAACACTTCTTCTCCCATATCATTACATATTCCGTGTGTCACACTTATATAAGCTTTCAAAATATTATCCTGAGGTACACTGGAAAATATAACAGGATTCAGTGCGTGTATACCTTCAATAATAACTATTTCATTTTTTTCAAGGTATATACGTTGGGTATATGGTTTTGGCTTTCGAACAGAAAAGTCAAACACAGGCTTATCGCAATAGCCCTGTTTCACAAGATTAAACAGACATTCTTGGACTTTACTTATATTCAAAGCTTCAACATCTTCATAATCAAACTTACCATTGGGAAGTTGTGGAGCCATACCTTCTCCCCTGTAGAAATCATCTAGAGATATGATTTTAGTTTTTATATCATATTCTTTTAGTTTTTCTGAAATTAGCTTGGCTGTTGTAGTTTTTCCACTACTAGATGGGCCAGAGAGCATAACAACTCTGCACTTAGTTTTTTCTGGTAAAATGGCTTGAGCTGTTTTGCTAATGTAATTATCGTAGTCTTCTTCTATTTCATTTACGAAATTATTGGCATCAGTCTTTATTCTTTCATTGATATTTTCTATGGTATAGTGAATGGTTTTAAGATTCGACTCCGAATTTTGCATAAAACTCCCCCACCTTCTGTTTTCTTTCTATAAGCTCCGAGAAACGACTTATGTATTCGTATGGATATTTGAAATTAAATATTCTTTCTATTTTCCCTGTAAATGGATTCAGAAGTTTACTTACAGCACCGGCTCCACAAGATAGAACTGTATGGACTTCATCCATCATGAAAACATTATAAACACATTCATAGCTTTCTTTGCAAAAACCTGTATTTTCTAAATTATCCAACATCTTGCGCTGCCTGTAGAGATAGTAAGGGACATAGTGATTTTCAGAAAACACAGTATATGCCAATTTTATCATGTTTTCAGCCAAAGAATTTTCTTCCAAAGAAAGTAATTTACCATCTATGTTTAGCTGAGAAGATCTCTTTAAAGACAATGTATGCAAAGTTATATTTTCTGGTGATAATTTTATCACAGACTGTAGTGTATTACTAAAGCTTTCTAAAGTATCACCGCTAAGCCCTGCTATAAGGTCCATGTTTATATTATCAAAACCCATATTTCTGGCAAGCTCGAAGGCTTCTATAGTCTGCCTACTGCTATGTTTCCTGCCGATGTTATTTAAAACATCATCGTTCATAGTTTGAGGATTTATGCTTATTCTAGTGGCTTTTGCATCAAGTATAGCTTGCAATTTATCGGAAGTTACAGTGTCTGGTCTACCAGCTTCAACTGTAAATTCTAAGCATTTATTGCAGTCAAAGCAGTTATTTATTGTTTCAAAAAGTTTAGAAAGCTCATAGGCTGAGAAAGTTGTAGGAGTTCCACCGCCTATGTAAATACTTTTAAGTTTTAATTTTAGTTCATTGGCGATGAAAGCGGTAGCTTTTAATTCTTCGCACAATAATTTTAAATATTCTGGGATTAATTTTTTGCTGCCTTCTATGCTTTGAGAGATGAAGGAACAGTAATTACACCTGCTAGGGCAAAATGGTACAGAAACATATAAACTAAAGGAACGCTCATCAGAATTTTCTATTATGGCTTTTTGTCTTTTTGCAATATTTAAAGCGAGTTCTGTTTTTTCTTCGGATACTTTTAGGTTATTTCTAAAATGTTCTAAAGTTTTTTCTTCTCCCAGTTTTTCACATACAGATCTGAATAATTTTACAGGGCGAATACCCGTAAGTATGCCCCATTTTAATTTTTTACCGGTGACTTTTGTTAGCATAGAAAAAATCATCAGAGCAAAATGATACTCATAGTCATGTTGTTCTTTTTTTGAAATTACTACGCTATCACTCAGTTCAGAGCTAGCATGTTTATACTTCAAATACAGCTCTATAGTATCGTCAAAATCTTTTTTTGCGGTATAAATATAAAACTCACCAAGATCTTTTGGGTCATATGTAATTTCTATTTTTTCATTTGCAAAAAATGCTTTTATTAAATTCTCAAGTTCATAGTGATAAGGATGATTTTCTATGTATAATTTCATTAAATTCTACCTTAAAATTTCTCATTTGCATATTTCATATATCTGTTCTCTTGTCTTTCTCTTTCGAGAGTTGTAAGCTCCCCATGTCCGGGATAGACATTGTAGTCTCCCTCTAGCTGATATATTGATTTCAAAGAGCGTAAAATAGTTCGGTTGGCACCAGTTGGCAAGTCTGTCCTGCCCATAGCGTCTTTAAAAAGAGTATCTCCTGTGAAAAGCTCATTGCCAAGTATAAAACAAAGGCTGCCAGCGGTATGCCCCGAGGTTTCTAGAACCTTTATTTTATCCGCTGAAAAATCTAGGACATCTCCATCATCTAAGAGTATATCCGGGGTAAAAATTTCAACAGTTACATTGAAATTCCTATTCATGTTGAGAGTGCTATCAGATATAAAATCTTTATCTTTTGAAGAAATTGCTATTTTAGCTGAGGATATATCTTTGTAGTGTTTAGCAGCAGCTATGTGGTCAAAATGTCCGTGGGTAAGCAATATGTATTTTAATTTATCTTCTGGGATATTAGCTATAGCTTCATCAAGCTCAGGAGAAACAGCACCAGGGTCGACTAGTATAGCTTCGCCATTTTTTATATCAGAGAGGAGGTAGGTGTTAGTTTCAAGTTCACCAACAATAAACTTCTTTACTTCGTACATAGAATAGACACTTCCTTCATTGCAGCTCTTCACTATCTAAAATTATCGTAACAGGGCCGTCGTTTAAAAGTTCAACTTTCATATCTGCTCCAAAAACACCCCTAGATACCTTCTTTATACCACTATCTTCTAGAGTTTTACAAAAATCTTCGTATAAAGATTTTGCAATATCAGGTTTGGCAGCTGAACAAAATGATGGTCTTCGACCTTTTTTGCAATCAGCATATAAAGTAAAATTGGGAACAACTAAAGTTTCCCCAGCTATATCTTTAAGCGAAAAATTCATTTTTTCATTATCGTCTTCGAATATGCGAAGATTGGCAGTTTTATCTGCTATAAGTTTTACGGTCTCTAAACTATCACCACAAGCTACACCCAAAAGCACAAGTAAACCGCAGCCAATTTCGGCAACTTTTTCACCGTCTATAGTTACAGAAGCATTTTTTACTCTTTGTAAGATTGCTTTCACCTAAATACACACCCTTATTTTTAGTCTCGCTTTACAGATATTACTCCATCAATACTTTCTATTTTTTCTTGTATTCTATCCATATGTTTTTTGTTTTTAACTTTTACTGCGATGTCTACTATACCTTTTCCGTTTTTTATAGCTCTGGAACTCATATTGGTTATAAATATATGCATCATAGAGAGCTTGACAGTTATATCAGCAAGCAAACCTTCGCGGTTAGTTACAAGTATTTCCATATGAGATATAAATTCTTGATTCTCCCCATTATTCCAGTTTGCTTTTATCCATCTGTCATTAAGGGACGAATTTGCGTTAAGATCCGGAACATTTTTACAGCTTGTCTTATGTATTGACACTCCATGTCCCCTTGTGATAAAACCTATTATTTCATCGCCCGGCAGAGGATTACAACATTTAGAAAACTTTATCAAACAATCGTCAATTCCATCTATAGTAATACCACTTTGAGATTTATTTTTTTGCTGTGTTTCTGGAGCTGTCTGAGGGAGAACTTCAGCTTTTTGTGGCTGTTTCATCTTCAAGTAAGAATCTTTTATGCGTGGCATCATTTTTCTCAATTGTATGCCACCGTATCCTATGGCTGCATAAAAATCATTTACACTATTGAAATGATGTTTGAGAGATAAGTCGTTTAAGAAGCTTTCAAATTCACTATCAGATAAGTATATCCTATTGCGTCTGAAATTAAGCTCAATTTCAGCCTTGCCTTCAGCTATATTTTCATCGCGTTTTTCTTTTTTGAACCAACTGCGTATCTTGCTTCTGGCAGTACTTGTCTTAACTATATTTAACCAGTCACGACTTGGTCCTTTATTTAGCTCTTTAGATGTAAGAATACTAATAACATCACCGGTTTTAAGTTTATAATCCAAAGTGACGATCCTACCATTCGCTTTGGCTCCTATCATACGGTTGCCAACATCAGTATGTATCGAATATGCAAAGTCTACAACAGTAGATCCCGTAGGCAGATTTTTCACTTCACCTTTAGGAGTGAAAACAAAGACATCTTCTGGCATTAAATCAGTTTTTATATTTTGCAAAACATCCGATACATCAGCAATATCCTTTTGAGATTCTATCATTTGTCGTATCCACGCCACGCGCTTTTCAAAAGAATCAGATTTATTAATGCCAAGTTTGTATTTCCAGTGAGCCGCTATGCCATATTCAGCAGTTTTATGCATTTCCCTAGTTCTTATCTGTACTTCAAAAGGCGTTGCTTTTTCGCTGATAACAGTAGTGTGTAATGACTGATACAAGTTAGCTTTTGGCATAGATATGTAATCTTTAAATCGATTTGGTATAGGGTTGTACATATCATGAATTAGCCCCAACACATGATAGCAGTCATTGATAGAATCCACTATTACCCTAAAGGCATAGATATCATAAATCTCACCTATGGCACGGCCTTTCCCATAAACTTTGCGATACACACCGTTTATGCTTTTTATTCTGCCATAGATTTCAAAATTTTCTATTCTTCCATTTAATTTATTGCTTATTTCTTCTACGATGTCCTCTATAAAAGTTTCTCTGCCATTCAGTCGTTCCTGTAAAGCTTCTGCTATATTTTCGTAACCTATAGGGTCAAGACAACGCAAAGCAACATCTTCTAGAAATTCTTTGACAGCTCTTATTCCAAGTCTGTGTGCTATGGGTGCATAAACTTCCATAGTTTCTCGTGCCTTGTCTCTTTGTTTTTGTTCCTTCAGGTACTTTATAGTGTGCATATTATGCAATCTGTCTGCGAGCTTTATTATTATCACACGAATATCCCTGGACATTGCTATAAACATTTTTCTGACATTTTCAGCTTGTTGCTCTTCACGAGAAGAAAAGGGAATTTTACCTAGTTTTGTAACACCGTCAGTAAGCGCAGCTACATCTTCCCCAAAAAGCTCTTCTACTTCTTCTAAACTCACAGAGGTATCTTCTACAACATCATGCAAAAGTGCGGCTGTTATAGAATCAGTATCAAGACCTAAGTGAACTAGTGTGAAAGCTACAGATAAAGGATGCGTTATGTAAGGTTGACCGGATTTACGAAGCTGTTCTGAATGGGCACTATTTGCAAATTCGAAAGCTTTTTTTATTTTTTCAAAATCATATTTTTTGTCGTCATTTCTTTCTTTCAGAGCTTTTTCAAGCTCTGGATAGGTACAACTTTCCCGTATGAACAGATTGTTTATCATGAAACACACCTCTTTTCGCAAAATAATCAATCTATTGAGACAAAAGATCGTAATTTCAAGAAAGTCTCAGACTCAAATAGATTAACCTTGTCATTAGTATTTATTATTTTCAAAATTCTTTGTCCTGCATCTATTGATTCCTCAACCAAATTAGTTTCTATTAAAACATCAATTATAGCACATATCTTGAAGTAATTTATTTTGGCATTGAAATTTTCATATATTAGCTTTATATTTGAACATATTATTCTGTTGGTTTTTATAAATTTATAGACCTTAATAAAATCGTCACGAGATGGTAACATTTCAGAATTTATGATAATATTTTCACCCCTCACGAATGCTTCATAGAGTCTTTGTTCTTCCAAAGCGATATTGTAATCAACATCGTGGAGCCTTATATCTTTTAAGACTATGCTCAAAGAGATAGTAGAATTAAAATCATTTTTACTAATAGAAACAGCTAAATCGACAGTATCAGAGACATTATATGGGAAGTTATCTGAGCTATACGAAAAACATAAAACCTCACTTTCATAATAGCCGTCGTTCACTACAAGTTTTAAATATTTTCCAGATTTAAGCTTTATAATACGTTTTATTTGCAATTTTTCAAGTAGTATTACTGGTTCCTCAAATCCGTTTCCAAAAGGTTCTATGCTTTCTAGTTCTTCTAAAAGGTGAGGAGAAAGCTTATCAAGAGAGAGTTTGCAATCTATATTTAATTCGTTATACGGCATTTGGGGATGATTTTCTTTCGCATATTGATTTATAGCTTTTCGAAAGGCAGGTATATTATCGCTTTTCATGCTAAGGCCAACCGCCATGTGATGCCCACCAAATTTTGTGAAATATTCTTTGCAATGATATATGGCTTCATACAAGGAAAAACCGGCAATACTTCTGCCGGATGCTACGGCTTCTTCTCCATCTTTAGATAGTATTATACAGGGTTTATCGTAAAGCTCAACTACTCTTGCTGCAACTATACCCAGGACACCCTTGTGCCAATTTACACCATCTAAGACTATCACCCTGTCAGATAGCAAACAAGGATTCTCCTGTGCTATTTTTCTGACTTCTTGAATAATAGATTCTTGTATTGTTTTTCGAAGTCTATTGTCAGCATCAATCTCTTTTGCAAGATTTTGAACTTGTACTCTATCCTGGCAGGTCAAAAATTCTACAGCCTTTTTTGCGTAGCTGACTCTGCCGGTAGCATTTATTCTCGGTACAAGATTGAACGATATATCTTGTATACTAAACTTTGTTTTATTTTGGAAAAAAAACTGCAATGCGGAATATAATATTGAATTTTTATCGCTATTAATTTTTTCTAACCCAAGTTTGATTATTTTTCTATTTTCTCCTAAAACTGGAACGCTGTCACCTATAGTACCTATTGCAGCAAGAGCAGAGTACTTATCTATAAATTTCTTTACATTCCCACTTTCGGTTTCCATCGCAGATATAAATTTAAGAACTAAGCCTGATGCACAATATTCTTTGAAACTACTTTTGCAGTCAAGACGATGAGGATCTACTACAGCACAGGCTTCAGGAACTGAATTTCCATGCTGACGGTGATGGTCTATTATAATTACATCTATGCCCAGACGTTTTGCATAAATGGTTTCTGCAAAACAAGAAATACCATTATCAACAGCAATAAGAAGTGATGTGCCATCTTCTGCAAATTTATCCAAGGCAAGAGTGTTTATTCCATAACCCTCATTATCCCGCTCCGGTATGTAATAGCTAACATCTACGCCGTATTCTTTGAGATATAGATACAAAATAGATACTCCTGTCGTACCATCAGCATCATAGTCACCGTATATGTATACTTTTTCATGATGTTCTATAGCTCTATGTAATCTTCTGCAAGCTTTATCCATGTCTTTTATCGAAAATGGAGAACTAAAAGTTCTATTCCTGCACAAAACTTGCTCGATACTCTCAATATCACAAACGAAATTTCTAGCAGCAAAAAGTGTTGCTAGAAACTTCGGCAAACTATACTTATTTGAGATCTCTTCAACCAGCGAAAAGTCAAACTTAGATAATTTCCATCGTTTCATTAAGATATCGCTCTTCCACCTTAATAACACCTACTTAACAGGATAACATTAAAAATAATGCAAGCTCAAGAGAAAAAATATAAAATAACACTCTTTATTCCAGAAACCACAAATGAGATAACTTTTTGAAAAAAAGATTATAGGACGTTGTCATCAATAAAATATAATTACTATCTATCTTTCGGACCTTTAAATGAAAAAGAAGCACTGAATCATAGCTGAAAGTAAAATTTATATATTTTTTGTCAGAGAGCTTTGCAACTCTGAAGTCCCTTTATAGAATTAAAGGTTTCTTTTAACACATACCTGTCTTTTAACGCGCAGCTTTGAATGAGTTACATCAAAAATACTGAAACTAAAAGGTAGCAGAAGCAATTATAGTATCTTATTTTTGCATATTAACGTGAGGAGCACGTCCAGAGTTGTGATTTCATGGTGTGAAAAGATTCCTGTATACGCCAAATATTATGGTAAGCAGAATGACAAGATAAGGAAGAATACTGAATTTTTATTAAAATTAGAAAATTTCAGAATTTTTCATCTTTCCCATTTATCTGCCAGTTCTTCTATTTGTCTTGCGAATTTATTGAGGTCTTTGTTCGTACCGCCTTCGTTATGAGAAATAACCTCCAGCAATTTTTTTCCAGCCGCTTTAAGCCTTTCAAAGGCAATATTTGTTTTACTGATATGATATTTTTTAAGTTTTTTGCAAGAACCATCACGCAATTTAATATCATGAATGAGGTCATATTCTGCTCCACTGAAAGGGGCAACACAGTGACAAGTTAGGAGCTTTGATATTTTATCTACCATGATATTACAAGCGTCATCTTGACCATGATTAATAAACACAGTTTTCGGTTTTTTTCTAAAAGATGAAATCCATTTAATCAAACCATCTTCATCGGCATGGCCGCTTATCCCAGACAAAGCTTTTATTTGAGCGTTAACAGTTATTTTTTCACCGAACAGCTTTATTTCTTTTAATCCGTCGTGAAGCATTCTGCCTAGTGTTCCGTTAGCCTGGTATCCTACGAATAGAACAATAGAATTGCTCCGCCACAAATTATGCTTTAGATGGTGACGTATCCTCCCAGCATCACACATACCGCTGGCTGAAATAATAACTTTAGGTGTACTATCCTCGTTTATTTCACGAGATTCATCACTGCTTACAGTAAGATTTAAGTTAGAAAAAGATAATGGGTTTGTACCCTTATCTATTAATTTCAAAGTTTCAGCGTCCATATATTCACGTTCTGCATGAGTAAATATTTCTGTAGCTTCTATTGCAAGGGGACTGTCTACATATACAGGAAAATCGTCGTGTCCTTTAACTAAACCTCTTTCTTTTATCTGCCTTATAAAATACAACAACTGTTGAGTTCTACCTACAGCAAATGAAGGTATAATTAAATTTCCTCCATTATCTAGAGCTTCTTGAATTATTATAGCAAGTTCCCCAACATAGTTTGTAGCTTCGGTGTGCTTTCTTCCACCATATGTTGATTCCATAATGACATAATCAGCTTCATCTATGTATGAAGGGTCATTTATAAGTGCTTGCCCGCTATTTCCGATATCTCCGGAAAAGACAATTTTTCGTTCTTCGAAATCTTCCTTAGCCCATATTTCTATACTAGCAGAACCTAACAGATGACCGGCATCTACGAATCTAAATTTTATTCCGGGGCAAAGCTCATATATCTTATTGTAGCTATATCCCTCAAAATGTGGCATTAAAGCCTCTACAGCTTGCATGTCGTAAGCAGCCTCTATCGGAGCGACGCCAGATCGTCTAGCTTTTCTGTTTTTCCACTCAGCTTCAAACATCTGTATATGCGCACTATCTCGAAGCATAATGTCGCACAATCTTTTTGTTCCAAAGGTAGATATTACTTTTCCTCTAAATCCATTTTTGTATAGCAACGGCAAATTACCTGTGTGGTCTATATGCGCATGGGTCGCAAAAACATAGTCTATTTTGTTTGCTGGGATTTCAAGCTCTTGATTTTCATACAAATCTATACCTTGTTTCATACCGTAATCCACAAGGATATGTTTGCCGCATATATTCATATACGTACAGCTGCCAGTCACTTCATGGGTAGCTCCATAAAATACGATTTTCATAAATATTACCCCTTGAAAATTTAGTGATATGAACGATTATTATTTAAAAAATTCTTTTATTCCTGTAACAACAGATTTCAACTTATCCTTTTCAATACCATAGTAAAGTGGCAAGCGTAAAAGTCTTTCGCTTTCCTTTGTTGTAAATTTATCTTCCCCTCTAAATTCGGAAAATTTCTTACCAGCAGGTGAAGTGTGCAAAGGTACGTAGTGAAAAACACTCTGCACACCTTTGCCATTAAGAAACTTGATAAGTTTACTTCTCACAGTTAAATCTTTCACCTTTATATAGTACATATGTGCATTGTGAGTACAGTATTCAGGTATAACAGGTTGTTCTATCTTTCCTTGTTTGGCTAAATCATATAATTGTTCATTGTAAAAATTCCAAGAACCTAATCTATTGTTGGTTATGTCATTAGCAATTTCAAACTGAGCAAAAAGATATGCTGCATTGATATCACTAGGCAGATAAGAAGAACCGGCATTTACCCAAGTATATTTGTCGACTTGACCCCTGAAAAATTTACTACGATCCGTACCCTTTTCTCTGATTATCTCAGCCTCTTCTTTGAATTTATTATCGTTGAAAACTAAAGCTCCACCTTCACCCATACTAAAGTTTTTCGTTTCATGGAAGCTATAGCAACCAAGGTTTCCTATACCTCCTAACGCCTCACCTTTATAATATGCCATTACAGCTTGTGCTGCATCTTCTATTACCCAAATATTATGTTGGCGAGCTATGTCACATATTTTATCCATCTCACAAGCAACACCCGCATAATGCACAGGTACAATGGCCTTAGTTTTTTTTGTAATAGCGGCTTCTATCAAATTTTCGTTGATATTCATGGTGTCAGGTCGTATGTCGACAAATATGACCTTTGCGCCACGTAAGATAAAGGCATTAGCAGTAGATACAAAAGTATATGATGGCATTATAACTTCATCGCCAGCTTCTATCCCGCACAGTATAGCTGACATTTCCAAGGCGTGTGTACAAGATGTAGTTAAAAGAACATTATTCAAATTAAATTGCTCTTTCATCCACTGGCTACATTTGGATGTGTAAAAACCATCTCCACAAGTCTTGTGCCTATCGAATGCGTCTTTGATATAGTCTATTCCTTTCTCGATACTAGGAGCTATATTAAAATCTATCATAGTATACCTCAAAAAATAAAGAAAAAATCGTATATTTTTTTAGCAATAGTGATTTATAAGTAACAATAAACTATATACTGAGAGTAAAGCTAAAATTACATAAATTATGATATAAGAAATGTTTCTTAAAAATTTATTCTTCATAAATTTGTCAATGGCTGTTCCTATACCAAGAGAAAAGAAAAATGACATAGGAAGTAAGCCTGGCAATATGTATCTGCCCTGTGGCTGAAAATCATTGAAATATGAATAATACATACTTATGGCTATCGGAAAAAGAAAAGAAAGAAACATGGCTATTGTAAATATCCAGGCTTTTTTCTGCTTTGATTTATCTAAGCGTTGGAAAATTTTGAAAACAAATAAGCAGCCCAATGTAGCAAGAACACACAAAGTAAAATAAATTAAATAATGTTTGTAATGTAGTCTTATATCCATATTACCAAATGCGGCGAACACACTAAATCCAACACCTCGAAGCCAACCTCTATTCTTAAGCATAAACCAAAAAGATTGTCCAAGATTATTCGGGTTGTCAATTTTTGACGGTTTGCAAAAATCAATAGCATACATCTCGGCACATTCATCTGCTGCAGAAAGGCCCAATATGTCACCATCATACAATATAGCATTCCGGATAAACCACCAGCCAGATATCACAAAAGCTACCAGCATAATGAATGATGATTTTTTTAACAATTCATATATATTTCTTTTAGCAGAAAAAAAAATAAGACAAGTTAAAAATAACAACGTGCTTACAACTAAATAGCCGTAAGCATTATAGTAAGAAATCAAACACAGACCTAGGCCTAATGCCAAAAAAAAGCAGCTTTTGTAGCTCCAATCATCTTTTAAGCCTAAAAGCCAAGAGTAAATTATGAGTGAAGTGCAAAATATCGCGAAGCTATCTACATTTACATAGCAAGATATAAAAGCAAACTGCGGCAAACAAGCCACAAATGTAATGAATAGCCAGCGCTTAGCTTTGTTATTTATAAATATTAGTTTGGATATTAAGTAAGTCATAGCTACAGTTGCCATGGAAAATGCTACTGTAACAGTTCTGGCAACATACAAAAACCCGTCTGTATTTTTAGTAAAAAAATTTATCACTTTCATTATGTAGCCTGACAGTATGTACGGTGTAATAGGGGTAAATGCATAGGAATTTCCCCAGTAAGGATGTCTTATTTCAGGATCTGAACCTACTGGTAAGTGCCCATGTTTAAATATAAATGTGGATATCTCATACCTCATGGCTTCATCTGGCCCCTCGCCAAAAGGTACTATTATCATCCATAATAAATAAAATGTAGCTATCGAAATAAAAAACAGGATAAAGAATAATCTTTCATCTAATTTTATTTTCATATTTAACCTACCCCAAAATTGTAAACAATCTCTATGGAATAGTAGCATAATGCTTAAGACTTAGCAACGAGTGAGGAAAAGAGCGTCCAATAACGACATCAATAAAAGTATATTTTGGAGATTTCGGATTTACATAAAAAAGTGGGGTGTAATATTGCAAGATATCCTTTTTCCTTTCATGGGTTTTGTGTATCTTAGTCTGAGAAAGCCTTCCTAACCTTTCTGTTATGAATAGTTCTTGTAATGACCGATACAAGACTAACACCTGTAACAACCACTCCAATGACAGACAAAGCATCAATTTTCTTCCTTATTTCATCTAATTTTTCTGTTTTGTTATGACGATTAGCTCTATCCATTTTGTTTCGATATTTTTCTAACTTTTCTCGATTAAAATTTTCTATATCTATAGCTTTTTCTCTTTTTCTTTCAACCTTTTTTAATCTTGCAGCAATAGGTAGGCTGGCATTTTCTGTAGCTTCTATTCTTATTATTTTTTCCCTTTATCTTGCTTCTCTTTCTTCTTCTGATTCTAATTCTTATTCATTACGTTCTTCTTCTGCCATTGGCTCAGGCTTGGGCTCTTCTACCATTTCAACTTGCTTTGCTATAGGCTGCCTCTGCTCTTGCTGCCTCTCTTCTGGCTATAACGTAGTTTATACCTTTATAAAGCAAGCATATTCCTCCTCCGAGAAAAGCTAAACCTGCTAAAATGAATACGCCTCCAGGAACAAACGTTGAAAGCGATAAGGCGAAGAATGATGCAGGACTTGCGAATAATAATGGCAATGCTGTTGTAAAAAATGCCGCTACTCCCGCGCCTATCTTTTCTAAGAGTATAACCGCTGCTATTGAAATTGCAGCCGCTACTCCCGTAGCTATTAATGGCGCTAATGTTGAGCGACCTGCTCTTGCTGCTTCTTCTTCTTCTTCTGCTGCTGCTTTTGCTGCTTCTGCCGCTTCTGCCGCTTTTTCTCGCCATTTAGCTGCTTCTTTTTGCCATCTATCTCTTACTTCTGTGCATTTTGCTACTTCATTTGTAATTAACGTGTCATTATATCCTGCTTTTACTATATTTACTGCTTCTGCTGCTTCTTCTGCCGCTTTTGCTGCTTGTGCTGCTTTTACTGCTTTTGTGTTCCAGCCCACTGCTTCTGATGCTGCTGCTATTTTTGCCGCTGCTATTGCTTCTTTTAATATGTACACTTCTATAGCTGCCAATTTTACTCCTGGTCCTGCTTCTCTCCATTCCCTTACTGCTTTGGCTGCTTTGGCTGCTTTGGCTGCTTTTTCCTGCCAGCCCACTTCTTCTTCTGATGCTTCTTCTGCTGTTCGCCATTCCTTTACCGCTTCTGCTGCTTCTCTATTTAGTTTTGCTATTTCTTCTTCTGGTTCTTCTTCATTACCTTCTTCCTCTATCGTTGGCTCGGGCTCGGTCTCGGGCTCAGGTTCAGACTCTTCTTCCTCAGGCTCTTCTTCCTTAGGCTCTTCTTCCTTAGGCTCTTCTTCCACTGGCTCAGGCTCAGGCTCAGGTTCAGGTTTAGGCGCTTCTGCCACTGGTTCGGTCTCAGGTTCAGACTCTTCTTCCTCAGGTTCTTCTTCCTTTTTTTCCACCACTTGCTCTTCTTTCTTAGACTTTTCTTCCACTGACTCGGGCTCTTCCACCACTGGCGCTTCTTCCTTAGGCGCTTCTTCCACTAACTCGGGCTCGGGCTCGGGCTCGGGTTCGGGTTCAGGTTCAGGCTCGGGCTCGGGCTCAGGTTTAGGCGCTTCTGCCACTGGTTCAGGTTTTTCCGCAGCAGGATTCTCCCATTCTTTGATATCTTCTAATATTTTGTCAAGTATCTCATCTTTATTTTTAGCGCGTTCTAACTCAAAACGTTTATGAGAGTCCCAAAAATACCGATCAGCATTCTGAACGTTACCTTTAAAGTTTCTCATAAACGTTTTTAAATGTTTAATAGATTCATCTTCCTCTATTCCCTTTTTTTTCGTGAAATGTTCATGCATAACTACTAAATTTCTGAAAGTGTATGTAGATTGTATTAAGTTACCAGTTATTCCACAAAAATAAAAGAAATCTTCCACCATGCAGTATTGATCTCCATCCACTACTTTTTCTATTATCTCTATACCATTAAATAATGCGTCAGAATAAAACCTTGCTTTCTTTTTTAGGGTTTCAAGTGAGCGTTCGGTAGAGGGGTGAAAAGTAACAAAATAATTAGGTGATATGTTCCGCAAGCCGTATGAATAATTACACACCACGTCATCCAAAAATTGTTTTAGATCTTCGTTACAGTCATTGGCATCTTTTAAGTATTTGTCTACTTCTTCTTTCTTATCGATAATTTTCCTAATATTATTAGCTCTTTCGGAATCATAAATTTCATCCAAGTGATTAATCATAGACCTAAAAGTAGCGCAAAAATGCTGTTGACTATCCGAAGCTAGCGTAAGAGAAACTTCACCTGCAGATAAAGCCTCTTTGGTATCTTCGGGAAGTAATTGTTTTGTTTTACCGTCTTTTTGATAGCTCATTCCAGCCCAGGCATGTATTACTATCTCTGTAGCTGTCTTTTCTTGCATATACTCTGGCAGAGCTGATGGCCTATCACCATCATTTTTAAAAGATGATAACTTATCATGCATCTTTTTAATATAGTCCTCTCCCCCCTTACCTTTGTACTTTTCCAATAAATGGGACAAAAAAGTATATACTTTAAGCTGTATTCCACCAGTAACTTGCTCCAGCTGGCGCATGTCGAGGGTATTTTTGTTCAGATCGCATTCTTCCCTATGCTGATACGATGACTTTATATAATCAAGCTGTTCGGGTTCTATAGAACAACCTAAAGTACTAAGCCTCACTAAAGCTTCTTCTTTGTCTCTGCTATCAATAAGAAC
>JAZUOT010000041.1:0-10319 GCA_045604805.1 Acutalibacteraceae bacterium
TACTGTTCCATCTCCCTCACGCCGTTGTTCTACTGGTACCACTGCTGCTTCTGGTACTCCTGTTCCAGCTACACCAGGCTGTGGTGCTTCTACTGTTCCAGCTACCTCAGGCTGTGGAAATACCCCCACTGGGCGGTGTTCGTTTTCCTTTTTCCCTTGCTCACGTTTCCTCATCCCACCAGCAACCTTCTCCAGCTGTTCCATACCAAGACATGATGAATGCTCAGAATTTTTGTTAAGGCTTTGTCTTATTTCCTCCAGTTCGCTTTCGCTTATTTCTATCCCTAAGGCCTTTGGCCTTTCCATAGCTTCTTCTTTATCTCTACAGTCTACAAGATATCCCAGTTTGCTTTTCGTTCCTTTAAACACAACTAACCCTCCTTTTAATATCTACAAATCCAAAAAGATCATTTCACATGATATATCACTCTATCATAAAAAGTCAAAGTACATACTTGTTTTTTATGATGGCCTTATCGCCTAATTGACTTTCCTTAAATTTTTCATAGAGAAGTCCAGAACCCCGGCTGAATATACTATGGCACCACTTGATATATAATCAACATTCAGTTTAGCAAGTTCAACCAAACGTTCTTTAGTAATGTTTCCTGAAACTTCGATCTGTGCTCTATTATTTATGAGTTCTACTGCCCTTTTTATGGTTTCATTATCCATATTATCCAGCATAATTATATCAGCTTGAGCTTCAACAGCTTTCTGAACCATCTCTAAAGTTTCAACTTCTACTTCTATTTTTCTTACAAATGGTGCATAATTTTTTGCCATTTGTACAGCTTTACTTATACTTCCAGCCGCAGCTATGTGGTTATCTTTTAGCATTACCCCATCTGACAAATTAAATCTGTGATTACAAGCACCCCCAATTTTAACAGCATATTTCTCAAATATACGGTTGTTAGGAGTTGTTTTTCTAGTATCTAATAACTTTGTTTTGTAATTTTTTAGCTCTCTCACGTAGGAATTAGTTAAGCTAGCAATTGCACTCATTCGTTGAAGGTAATTTAATGCTACTCGTTCACCTGCAAGCAAAGCATTTGTCTTAGCTTTAACTATAGCAATAAGTTTGTTTTTTGATACAATATCTCCATCCTGATATGTCGTTTTGAAACTCACTTCTTCGTCTAATAATTTGAAAACACGTTCAAAAACTGGCAGCCCACAAATTATTCCATCTTGCTTAGCTATTAATTCAACTTCGGAGATGCTATTGTCTTTAATAATAGCATTGGTAGAAACATCTTCGCTGGTGATATCTTCCCTCAATGCGTTTAACAAATATTTATCTATGTTTATTTTAAAGGTTACACCATTTATCATAAAAAATAGGATCCTCCTTTTTGATTTCCTTAAAAATACGCTTTTTATTTTCATTCTGCCAATTATTGATGTCAACGCTTTCATATTCGCCAGTATCAATATCAGTATTAAGCAAAACACTGTCTTTTGAAGTTGTGCAAATGTCATTTGCTGCATTTTCGGCAAACACCAAACTTTCCAAAAGTGAGTTGCTTGCCAAACGATTAGCACCATGGACACCATTACAAGCAGTTTCCCCAACAGCATATAAGGCAAATATATTTGTTCTAGCCTTAACATCTGTTTTGATACCACCCATCATATAGTGTTGTGCAGGAGCAATTGGAATTGGTTCTGATAAAATATCGTAACCCTGTTCCTTGCACTTCCTATAGATATTCGGAAAGTGATTATTAATTTTATCTTTATGTACTTTAGAAAAGTCCAAGTAAACATATTCCTGCTTATCTTTTTGCATTTCACTACATATGGCATCCGCAACTATATCCCTAGGTAACAGCTCATCTACAAAACGGTCACCGGACTTATTAAGTAATACGGCACCTTCTCCTCTTACGGCTTCTGATATTAAAAATTTCCTACCTTTTTCTTTAGTATAAAGAGCGGTAGGATGTATCTGTATATAATTTAGATTTTCAAGTTTAATATTGTTATTTAGAGCTATTGCTATTGCGTCAGCAGTTATATGCGGAAAATTTGTGGAATTTTTGAATAAACCGCCTATACCACCTGATGCAAGCACAGTAAATTTGCTATAAATTTTATTAATATTGCCTTTCGCATCCGCAGCTAAAATACCAAGGCAAGCTCTTTCATTAATGATAAGTTCCAAACAGTTCATATGTTCTAAAATTGTTATATTTTTACGCTTATTAACTTGTAACAATAATTTTTCTATGATTTCTTTGCCTGTCTCATCTTTGCTATGAAGTATCCTAAAGGCAGAATGTCCACCTTCCCTGGCGTATTCTATGTTTAAATCTTTATCTCTGTCAAAATCCACCCCAAATTCTATTAATTTTTTTACGACACTTTGAGACTTCAAAATCATTTCTTTTACAGCATGATGGTTGTTTTTGTAACGCCCAGCCTTAATCGTATCCGCGTAATATACTTCGTAGTCCTCATCATTTAAAAGACAAGATATTCCTCCCTGTGCAAGATAGGAGTTGCTATTTTTAACACTATCCTTTGTAATCATTAAGATCTTATTATTTTCAGGTAATGACAGCGCAGTAAATAGCCCTGCAACACCTGTCCCAACGATTATTGTATCGTATATATTGAGCACTATTCAGCCAACTCCAACATCCTGACTAAACAGCGCCTTGCTGAGAGCATTGTATCTTCAGATAATTTTACTTCTGGTGCCATATTTTCTAGACAAGTAGCAATTTTTTCAACGGTTATTTTTTTCATATCAATACAAGAAGTACAACTATTCAGGGTATAAAATTTCTTATCAGGATTAATTTTTTTTAGCTCATGCAAAACTCCACATTCTGTGCAAATTAAGAAATTATTCGCTGTACTTTCAGTTGCATATTTTATTATTCCTGAAGTACTACCTACATAATCAGCCAAATTTAAAACATCCTTCGAACATTCTGGATGCACTAACACACATATATCTTCTGCGATATTTTTCTTAAATGAAATTATTTCATCAGCAGTAATATCCTCATGAACATAACAATAGCCTTCATTTAAAATTATATTCTTCTCAGGAACTTGTTGCGCAACATATCTACCAAGGTTTCTATCCGGTATAAAATATATATTTTTATTTGGAAGTTTTTTCACTATACTGACAGCATTTGCACTAGTCACACATACATCAGAATACTTTTTTGCTTCAGCGGTAGAATTTATATAGCAAACAACCGAAAGATCGTCATATGTATTCCTAAGAAGCTTTATTCTATCAACATCAATCATATGAGCCATAGGGCAATCTGCTAATAGCTCAGGCAACAATACTACTTTTTCGGGATTTAGTATTTTAGCACTTTCCCCCATAAAATTTACACCAGCAAAACAAACTGTTGCCTGTGAAATTTTAGTTGCTAGTTTACTTAAATAAAATGAATCTCCTACATAATCAGCAATTTCTTGCACATCTCTATCAGTATAATAATGCGCTAATATAACAGCATCTCTATCTTTTTTTAACTTGCTTATTTTTTCATTTAGTGGTAATGCATTCACTTTATAACCTCCACAACAATTTGTGCAAACACCAACACATTGTATATAAATATGCCATTTTAATTTATTTTTATCAAGTGAATAATGAACTATATTACTTATGATAAAACTCGAATATTTTTTGAGCAGTAGATTTATCTATGCATTTAATTTTATTTAATTCTTCTAAGCTTGCTTCCTTTATATTATCAATACTTTTAAAGTGTTTTATCAAAGTTTTCGCTCTTTTTTCGCCAACACCAGGTATCTCCTGGATAGTCAGATATAAATTATTTTTGTCCCTCAATTTTCTATGATAACTTATCGCAACGCGATGTACTTCATCTTGTATATTTGTTATTAATTTCATAGCAAGGCTTGATTTTGTAAGAGATATTTCACCATTATTTTTAGCTATAGCCCTGCTTCTGTGTTTGCTATCTTTAACCATACCGAACAAAGGGATATTATATTTTTCTATTATCGGTGCACATGTAGTAACGTGGGCGGTACCACCATCAAGTAATATAAGATCTGGTAACCTTGAAAAACTTTTATCTTTTCTTTTTTCATATTCAGAAAATCTGCGGGTCAAAACTTCTTTCATGCAAGAATAATCATCTTGACCTCGTACATCTTTTATTTTAAATTTTCTATAATTGTTTTTTCTAGCTTTACCATTTTCAAAAACCACCATAGCAGCAACTCGAGCAGCTGAACCTATATTAGAAATATCATAAGATTCAATATAATTTGGTAGTTTATTTAATCCCAAAACTTTTTGTAGTTCTTCTAAAGCTTGTATATCTTTTCCGGCGTATTTACCTTCTTTTTGAGCTATAGATTCATAAGCATTTTTTTTGCACATTTCAACAAGCTTTTTTCGCTCCCCTTTTTTAGGGATTATTATCTGCACTTTTCTATTTGATTTTTGACCAAGCCATTGTTCTATAGTTTGAAAATCATCAACATCTCCATCAATCAGGAGAAACTTAGGAATATCTTCGTGTAAACTATAATATCGTTTGATAAATTCACTGCGAAGTTCTTTTATTTCCCCAAATATATCCTCAAAAAACTCCTCTTTCCCAACTAATTTTCCATTTTTAAAACGTAAAATAGCCATACATATTTTTTCTTGGAAAGTGACTAGAGCAAAAACATCTTGATCGATATTTTGAGATATAATTATTTTTTGTTTTTGATTGACTTTATCTATTGCATTCAAGTTATCTCTTAATTTTGCTGCCTTTTCGAATTCTAAATTTTCAGCAGCTTTTTTCATTTGTATCTGTAATTCTTTTTTGCTTTGCAAACTACCACTTTTCAAGTAATTTACAGCACGATCTACTGTATCATTATATTCTTCACAGGATATTTTCCCGCAACAAGGAGCAGTGCACAAACTTATGTAATGCTCTAAGCATGGCCTAACATGCCTTTTATTCCCCAACTTTATATTGCAATTAGGCAACTTAAATATCTTTCTCAATTCTTCTATATTTTTATTTAAGGACCATGTACTGGTATATGGCCCTATATATTCCGCACCATCATTTTCTTTTTGTTTGCAAGCTAATATTCTTTTGTACTTTTCATTAGTTACCTTTATGTAGTTATAGCCCTTATCATCCTTTAGGAGGATATTATATTTAGGACTATGTTGTTTTATAAGGCTGCATTCCAAAACAAGCGCTTCAAATTCGGTATCTGTAAGTATGTAGTCAAAATCACATACCCGAGAAACCATTTTCCTTACTTTGGGTAAATGCTTATCTTGAGAGCTAAAATAAGTACTAACCCTATTTTTTAAAGCTTTAGCCTTACCAATGTATATTATTTCATCGTTCTTATCTTTCATGATGTAAACACCAGGAGTAAGCGGTAAATTTGACGCTTTTAGTCTTAAATATTGCAAAATATTTCCCAATATAATAAAACTCCTTTTATTTTGCGTAAAAGAAAAGGCAAGCCAAAAATAGCTTGCCAGATAAAATCAAATAACATAGGCAGAGTTTTCACTGTTCATCAGCAAAACCAGAATCAACCAGATTTACCAATCCTGTAACGGCAGACTGTTCATCGGGGCCATCTGCTATGACTTTAATTTTCGTTCCACCAATTATCCCTAAAGACAGAACACCCAACAAACTCTTTGCATTTACACGCCTTTCTTCTTTTTCTACCCAAACAGAAGATTGAAATTCATTTGCTTTTTGGATGAAAAAAGTTGCCGGACGAGCATGCAAACCCACTTGATTTTGCACGATTACATCCTTATCACACATAATATCCTCTCCCAAAGCATAATAACAATCGAGCCGTCAAATAAGCAACTCTTCACTAATTACTATTTTACTATTATTACTCTTTAAGTCAACAGTTTTTCAATGTTTTGGATAATTAAACAAATTTCCAGCATAATATCGCCATCATTTTATTCAAAATAACAAAAAATAATTTACACAGGAAACAGTTTCTTTGAAAAAATTGTATCCGATCTCCCTTGTCAAAATTTGTTGTTTTTAGAAAGTAAAACCATAACTTTTCAGAATATCCTTATCTTTACCAGTAAGTTGAGCTTCTTTTAACAAATCTGGTCTATTAGTCAATGTCATTAACAGGGATTGGCTTCTTCGCCACTCGTCAATAAGCGCATGATTTCCGTTAAGTAAAACTTCGGGAACCTCCTCGCCGCGCCAATTAGCAGGCTTTGTATAATGTGGATATTCAAGCAAACCGTCAAAATGACTTTCATATTCAAAGCATTCGTCGGCACTAAGTACTCCTGGCACCATACGGCTAATACCATCCATAAGAATTAGTGAAGGAAGTTCTCCTCCCGTAAGAACATAGTCACCTATAGATATCTGTTCATCTACAAATTTATCTATAAATCGTTGGTCAATGCCTTCGTAGCGTCCGCAAACTATCGCTATATTTTCATGTTTAGAGAGTTCTTTTATCTTTTCCTGTGTAAGTATTTTCCCTTTAGGCGAAGGGTATATCAAATATGGTCTTTTCTCGATACTTTCACAAATATGTTCAAAACAATCAGCTAAAGGCTCAGCTAATAAGAGCATCCCCTTACCTCCGCCATATACAGTATCATCTACCCGTTTATGCTTATCATAAGTATAATTTCTAAGCTGATGGCAATTCACTTCAATAATGCCTTTTTTTATTGCTCTACCTGTTATACTCTCATTTATCACAGAATTAATTATTTCAGGAAAAAGGGTAATAACATCAAATCTCATCAAAAATTCCCCTCAACGGCCTTATAAATATCTTGCTGTTTTTTATGTCTATATCAATCACAACTTCATGTATAACTGGAATTAAGTAATTATTTTGTTTATCATCGCTTATTTGATACACGTCATTAGCACCAGTTTTAAAAACTTCTGTAATAATTCCATACTTTTTATTTGTATCAACATCAAAAACCTCAAGGCCTAACAAATCTTGAATAAAATATCTGCCATTTTCCAACTGCACATCATCTCGATTTATATAAAGTACTTTGCCTCTGTATAAATCTGCTTTTTCTATTGAATCAATTCCTTGAAAAAGCAATACTGCTGTACTTTTATGGACACGAGACTTAAGTACCACAAGTTCCTGCTTTCCTTGTTCTACGTACAGTTTTTCAAAAGAACACAAAAATTCCGGAGAATCACACCAACATTCTATTACAGTTTCTCCCTTCAAACCTTTGGTAGAAACTATTTTCCCTACCTCTAAGAATTGTTTTTTCATTTAATTTTGCCCTCAAAATACTTTTGTTGATAGTTTAAATAAATAAATTTCTCTCATTATTATTCCAAATCAAAGCCACCCTCTCATCAAAGGGTGGCTTTAATTTGAAATATTTAATTATCTTAAATAATTACTATAGTGGCAACCACACTACTGCAAACAAGAACTAATCTATCTCAACAGAAACTCTACACTCTTGTCTGCTGGCAGCCGCGCGCATTATAGTACGAATAGATTTAGCAATGCGACCTTGTTTACCTATAACTCTACCCATATCATTATCTGCAACATGTAAGTGATAAACAATTACACCTTCCTCGTCTGGTTCATCAACGTCAATATTTACTGCACTTGGATCTTCAACTAATCCACAAGCTATAGATCTTAACAATTCTTCCATCATTTTATACCTCCGAATTTTTTTAAAAAATAGAACTTATATAATATCATTTACTTTTAGAATTTTTCTGACCGTATCGGTTGGTTGAGCTCCTTTAGAAATCCATGACTTCACTTTTTCAACATCAGCCTTTACAGTAGCAGGATCAGTTTTTGGATCATAATACCCAATCTCCTCTATAAACCTTCCATCCCTTGGACACCTAGAATCAGCAACTACAATTCTATAAAATGGCTTTTTCTTAGCACCCATTCTACGAAGTCTTATCTTAACTGCCATACTATATCACCTCCATTTAAAAATTTGTACTATATCCCAAAGGGGTTACCATTTCCATTTTTAGGCATCCCTGGTATATCTGTTAATCCGGGTATGTTAGGCATAAAGCCTCTTTTTCTCTTACCCTTAGAATTTATTTGTTTGAAAAGCTTTTTCATTTGCTCATATTGTTTTATAAGCTTGTTGACATCTTCTACTTTCATCCCACTTCCAGCTGCTATCCTACGTTTTCTTGAAGGATTTATGATATCTGGTTTTATTCTTTCTTCTTTAGTCATAGAAAGTATAATGGCCATAGTTCTGTCCATTACTCTGTCATCAATATCTACGTCTCTAATTTGCTTTTCAAGACCCGGTATTTTTGAAAGGATAGACTTTATGGGCCCCATTTTTTTTACTTGAACAAATTGATCAAGTAAGTCATTGAAATCAAATTTATTCTTAGAAAGTCTATCCGCTAACTCTTGCGCTTTTTTCTCATCAAGTTTGTTTTCAGCTTCTTCTATAAGTGTAAGAATATCCCCCATTCCTAAAATTCTGGAAGCCATTCTTTCAGGATAAAAAGGTTCTAAATCTCCTAGCTTCTCACCGGTACCAGTAAATTTTATTGGTTTACCTGTAACTGCAAGTACCGACAAGGCAGCACCACCACGAGTATCTCCATCTAACTTTGTGAGGATAATACCGCTTATTTCAAGCTGCTCATTAAATGATTTTGCAACGTTAACAGCATCTTGGCCCGTCATAGAATCCACAACTAATAAGATTTCTTCTGGTTTTATCTCAGATTCTATGTTCCTAAGCTCTGTCATTAAAGTTGCATCTATGTGCAAACGTCCTGCAGTGTCCAATATTACTATATCATGACCATAGTCCTTTGCGTGAGCGATGGATTTTTTAGCTATAATAACTGGATCTTCTTCTCCCATTTCAAAAACAGGGACATTAGCTTTTTGAGCTATCACTTGAAGTTGTTTAATAGCAGCAGGTCTATATATATCACAAGCCACAAGTAAAGGCCTGTGGCCTTTTGTCTTTAAGTGTGTAGCCAACTTACCTGCATGAGTAGTTTTACCAGAGCCTTGCAAACCACAAAGCATTATTACCATTGGTGGATTTGACGGCTTAGCAAGCTTTTCATTTTTGCCACCCATTAGCTCTATAAGTTGCTCATTTACTATTTTTATGACCATCTGAGCTGGAGTAAGGCTTTCCATCACCTTTTCTCCTATACATTTATCAGAAACTTTATTAGTAAAATCTTTGGCTACTTTGTAGTTCACATCGGCTTCTAGTAATGCTAAGCGTATCTCACGCATTGCTCCCCTTACATCGGATTCAGAAAGTTTACCGCGTGATTTTAATTTTTTAAATGCCGCTGATAGTTTGTCACTAAGATTATCAAAAGCCAAGTCAACACCTCCTATTCAAACAATTCATCAAGCATTTTATTGATGATTTCACAGTTTTTATGTATGTCACAATCGCAAGACGCATTCTTAGACTGACGGCTTATCTCAGAAACTCTATCTTTTAGTGAAGATAAGTTGTTTTGCTGAGTTTTATACTTCTCTAAGAGATGCAACTTGTTTTCGAAATCAAATAAACTGTTCTCCGATCGTTTTATTGAATCCAAAACACCTTGCCGGCTTATACTTAAATCTTCAGCTATCTCAGAAAGAGAGAAATCTTCATCGTAATACGCCTTCAAAATTTTAAATTGCTTTTCGCTTAGTAAGCAGCCATAGAACTCAAGAAGCGCAGAAATCTGTAATCGTTTATCTAACATAACATATCTACTCTTTCTTAAAAGAGAAAATCATTCAAAACTTTGGTTATTGTAACACATAAAACTATATCTGTCAAGATAAATACTTTACAAGTTTCAAAACGCATTAAAGGCCATCCCCCACTCCAAATAATGTGAAAGCTTTTTTAAGCTCAAAACTTTTTCTAGAAATTAAGAGTAAACCTCTGCACTAATTTTTTTATTTCCCTATTGACTTCATGTGTGGGGGCATATAATGTAAATATGGAGGTTTTGTTTGTGCTTTAGGAGGCTTTTGAGATGCCTGAGAAAATTTTGTCCAAAGATTTGTGTGGCTTAAGCAAAAAGGAAATAGATTTACTCATAGAATTCAGAGACAAAGAAGAAGCGATTGAGCAATTTAGAATTCTGGGCTACGAGGTAGGTTCTGCTGATTTAGATGCGATAAAGCTTACGTATGAAAGAAGAAATGAAACATCAGATGCAAGCATCTTGGATCTTGAGCAGCTCAGTGAAGTAGCTGGCGGTATGAAACGTGTAAAAACCCATAGTGGTGAAACGTCAGAACAACAAACTGAATGGACA
>JAZUOT010000042.1:0-4197 GCA_045604805.1 Acutalibacteraceae bacterium
GAATCTCCTAACTTACTTAGCTTTGCCAATCTATTCTCTTCATCAAAAAATCCTATCTGTTTCATTCTTTTTTCCTCTTTCAGCTTTTTTATCTCCATTATACCACATACCACTTTTCTTCCAGAGTTTTTAGAGGCGCCCAATTCTTCCTCTTTCCACATTGTCGAGAAATGTAAAAATTTCCACTGCCGTCTTTACCGTTGCCTCCATACACCTAACACCATACTCATGTTCTAGTTCACCAACACGTCGTAGTTCATTAGGCGTAACCGCATGAGCTTTATAAAGCACAACCGCCGTTGCTGCGATTTGCCGAACTGCAGCTTCATCTGCAACATAAAAAGCTTTTCCTCCTTCTCCGTAAAGCTCCGGATTGGACTCCAAAAAAGCATATTTTTCTGCATCTACAGCATTTTGAAGAGTTTCTTTTGCAAGACCATAAAAGTTTGTATAAAGGAGTACATCGTTAAAATCTAATTGCTTATCCGAATTTTTAGTATTATAGTCATGTACAGTTGCTGTTATAACCGCTAAATCAATCTTCTCACCAACATTAATCCCATTATCATCCTCAAAAAAAGGATCTAATTTTCTTGCCATAGCATTAGCGTCTTCCCCAACCAAAGCTGCATTTAGAAAATTTGCCGCTAAAGAATCAGCCTTTATATCATCAAGGCCCATATCACCCTTCGATGCTTCAAATCTACTTTTATAGTCTTTAGTAGCAAGGTTGGTAGCCCAATCTTTTAAAACACTATTCATATGTACCATATTAACTTTTTGCTTAATGCGTACCCCCATACCGCCAGCTACTTGCTCTAGCTGCTCAAGGCTCAAGTTGTTTGCGTCTGATATTTCATTTCTTCTTTCATGCGCAAGTTTTATCGCATCCAAATTATCTTCATCTACCGCATAGCCACGAATTCTAAATTGCTCAATCGCTTCTTCTTTGTCTCTGCATTCTGTAAGTAGTTCTATTTCCTTTTTGCTTAAGCCACCCAAATCTTTGGACAAGATTCTTCCCGCCATCTTAAAAACCTCCTTCACACACATAAAACCATTATATTTATATAATACTCACCCATTCCCGTAAAAGCAAATGTAGAGGTTTACTTTGGATATTAGGCTGATATTGCCTGTAAAAATAAAACACCTAGCAATGAAAAAAATAGATTTGCAGTCTGTCTGAAGTCGACTAAACCCTTGGAAGAAGTTTTAAACTTTTTAAAAAAAGTTTTCACACTGTTTATGGTGGAAGATGAGATTTTTTTGGGAGAGTCCTGATAGTCCGAAACGACCTGTTGCATTTTATCTATGCATAGAGTATACTTGTTAAGTGTTTAGGACGTTTAGCTCAGCTGGTTAGAGCGCATGCTTGACGTGCATGAGGTCACAGGTTCGATTCCTGTAACGTCCACCAATAGAAAATTATATGGCTGCCGGTGTTATGCGGGCGGTCTTTTTATTTTTGTGAAAATCGGGTGGATAATGATGGCCAAGGCACTGCGGACCAAATTTTCATATGCGAGAATTTTAGCTTTTATGCTTTTATCAGTGATAGTCACGGGAACTTTGTTGCTTATGACTCCTCTTGCTTCTAGGGATTATACTATTACCCCGCTCATAGATTGTTTATTTACAAGTACAAGTGCCACATGTGTTACAGGACTAACGGTATTTGATACTTTTTCTCATTGGTCAACATTTGGCCAAATGGTTATTATTTCGCTCATACAAATAGGCGGCTTAGGCTTTATGACGGTAATAAGTATGTTGTTTGTTTTTATTCGCAAACAAATAACTTTAAGAGAAAAAATGCTATTCGTGAAATCATCAGGTGATGGCGATGTAACTGATACAGTAGATCTTGTAAAAAAAATATTTTTAGGTACGCTTTTTTTTGAACTCCTTGGAGCATTAATTTTATTTTTTAGATTTTATCCTCATGTAGGTCTGAAGAATGGTATATATTATTCCGTATTCCATTCAATCTCGGCTTTTTGTAATGCGGGTTTTGACATTATGGGAAAAGATACTCCTTCGCTTACTTCCTGTGTAGGCGACTTTACAGTCAATTTTGCAATAATGTTGCTAATAGTTATGGGCGGACTGGGATTTTTAGTGTGGGGAGATATCCTTCATTCTAAGTTTGTATTCAAAAAATTCAAGCTGCACACTAAAATTGTTATGATATCAACCTTTATTCTTATAATTACCGGAGCCGTTCTTTTTTATTTTCTAGAAAAAAAACATGCTTTTGCCGGACTTTCTCACAAAGAACAAATCTTGGCCTCATTTTTTGAATCGGTTACGTTGAGAACAGCTGGATTTTTTTCTGTAGATCAAGCTAAACTTAGTGAATCAGGTGCCTTAGTCGCCATGTCATTGATGTTTATAGGTGGTTCGCCAGGTTCTACCGCTGGGGGTATAAAGACGACTACATTTGTAATTTTGCTTATAGATATTTTGCACTGTGCCAGAAACAAAAAAAGTATCAACATAGCTCGAAAAAAAATAAGCAACGAAATAGTCAATCAAGCTAGTGCAATTGCTTCAATATACCTTTTATCTGTGATATTGTCAGTTATAGTCATATGTGCTATAGAGCCGTTTTCTATGAAAGAAGTGGCTTTTGAGGTTGTTTCAGCAATTGGAACTGTCGGAGTTTCTATGGGAATAACGCCATCACTTACAAGTCTATCAAAGGTAATATTGGTATTTTTGATGTTTGCTGGAAGAATGGGTGGTCTGACATTGGCCTTGGTTATGGCTGAAAGTAACAAGAAAGTACCGCTTGACAGGCCTACCGAAAGAGTTATGATTGGCTAAATCTAAGCTAGTGTTATATATGTGCTCACATTTCTTATTGGTTAAAATATTTATCAATCTATTGCCATGTTGTGCTTCTATAATATTTCTCCTAATTTGCTTCAGCTTTGCCGATCTATTCTATTCATTGAAAAATCTTATCTGATTCATTCAGAGTTTTTATAGGTGCCCACATTTTAAAATCTTTCCTTATTTATTGGAACAAAAAATTTGATGGTAGCGCCGAATCTCTATAGGATAAATCCCACAGGCCATGTACTTTCTGACATAACGGCAAAATAGAACGAAGTCAGCGTAGTGACCAGAAACGTTTCTGCAGGTGAACATATGTTTTGTTTTTGCAGATAGTTTTGGCTAAGCAGCAATATACGTATCTGCGCTAAAATTTTTAGTTTTTTTCTCTTTACTTTTTAAAGGGTGAAGGTGTATGATGATATAAGTGTGGTATGCGTTGGCAATAAATTCTTGATATGAAATTTATTACCAGTGTAAAAAGAAAGGTTGTGTTTAAAATTCGCACGAAAATAATAAAAAAATGGTTAGTATATTTTGGGGTGTTGGCCGTTGCTCTTTTATTTTCTGGAAACGCTACTCTACATTATTCCCTAGCGGAAAAAGAAAACGACACAGTTGTTTCAGCCAAGGTTTACAATGGTGAAATTAATTTTGAAAAATTAGGTTATAACGTGAATGATGTATCAGGCTTGATCATAAATTTATCAGATAGTTATAACATCCCAGATGATTTAACTAAAGAAATACTGAAAGATGGAGTGCTTGATCTCGATGAACTCGGAATTTCGTATAAAGATGTAACTGAAGGAAGCTTGGAGTTTAATTATGGTGAAACGGTAACTACTAAAACAAAAGTCACTTTAAATCTAGAATTTGTATCAGATGCAATTATAATAAAATATGCTTTTCCTGACAAGCACTTGCAAAATTGGGTACTTAAAACTGTCGATGCCGACTGTGACGGTATTTTGTCTGAAGATGAGATAAGGCATACACAAAAAGCAGATATCAGTGGTATGGGTATATCCAGTCTAGAGGGAATACAATATTTGACAGAATTGACTACAGGTCACCTCTAGAAACCATTAAAATAAAATAAAAAAACAGTCAAAACATCGAAAAAGAGGAAAAGGATACCCCTAGCACTCATTTTTTTGATATTTTGACTATTTTTTAAAATATTTTTCCTCAAAATGGTACAATTTACCTACAGACAGAAGCATTCCGCAGCAAGAATCTATACCGGAACATGTTGTATACCAAGTTAGTTAGGCCTATATTAAAATTCGCTCGAACTATACCTCTGGAACGCATAGTAAGTCCGCGAAAGACGCCGGTCATAAATCCAAAAAT
>JAZUOT010000043.1:0-85023 GCA_045604805.1 Acutalibacteraceae bacterium
AATTTCTGTTTCTAAGTAATATCTCCTTTGCTCTATCCTGCCATGATCCTTCTCTTTTACAAGTTTAGTATTATTAACTGTTTCCTTATCAAAGTATAATCTTACATCTTCTAATAGTGATTTTTGATTCCCTTTCAGACCAGGGGGTGCCTTATTGTTCATTCTTTAATTCTCTAACATTTTCAAATACATCTTCAAGTACTACTCTTGCTTCTTCATTTTCACTGCACAATTTATACACTTCTTCTACAGTTGAGCACGAAGAAAATGTTTCTTTAGCCACATTAAAGACACTTGGATCTAATATTTTTTCAAACTCATTAAGTATAGGATCTAATGTTTGTCCTAACTCATTAAGGACACCACTTGAATCTAATTCTTTAAAAAACGCATCAAGTACACCTATATCTGATGTTTCTTCAAACGCATTAATGACACCTGGATCTAATATTTTTGCTAGCGTAGTAATACGTTCATATTTGGCATTATGCGCATTATCATATTTATCTGCCACATTGTCTATATCTTCTACATTAAATTCCCTTTCACTTAGTTCTTTTAATTTATCCGGTATTACTCTTTTATTAGATTATCGTTTACTTCTAACTCTTGCATTTTATATTCAGATAATTTTTCAAATAATTCTCTCGCTTCTTCATCTTTATTAAATAATTCATATGCATCCCCTATATTTGAGACAGAAGAAAATTTTTCTCTAAACTTTTCAATGGTACTATTTATTTCTTCATCTGCCACATTGTCTATATCTTCTACATTAAATTCCCTTTCACTTACTTCTTTATCTTTTACTTCTAACTCTTGCATTCTAATATGTTCAGATAATTTTTCAAATAATTCTCTCGCTTCTTCATCTTTATTAACTAATTCATTTGCATCCTCTATATTTGAGACAGAAGAAAATTTTTCTCTAAACTTTTCAATGATACTATTTATTTCTTCATCTGCCTCTCTAGGAAGTATTAGTTCTTCTGCCTCTCTAGGAGGTATTAGTTCTTCTGCCTCTCCAGGTATTAGTCCATCTGCCAATCTAGGAAGTATTAGTTTTTCTGCCACTGCACGAACTGTCCCTCCAGGTATTTGTTCATTTGCTACTGCATGATCTGCCTCTCCAGGTATTTGTCCATGTATAGTATTTGGTCTTTTCTCTGTAAGACGACGTTCAAATCGTGCTATCGCCCCCCCGGCAACTTTTTCCAGTTGATGAGTATCAAGCAGATTTAAAGCTGTATTACTACCCCTTAAATATAAATCCTTAAGTTCCATTACATCTTCAGAACTTAAATTAAAACCATTTTCCCTTAAATTTATCAGAGCTTCTTTCTCATCTCTTGCATCCACCAATATTTTAAAAATTAATCTTTTTGTTTTGTTTGACATAGTTATCTTCCTTTCTTTACATTTTTTCTGCTCCCCTACCATTTTCAATATCATCACCATCTAATTTATCTACCTCCCTTCCATTACATATGCCTACTATTATCAACCTCTGATTCATATCGGCTCATTTGATTTGCTCTTATATTATTTTCTATATGATCTAATAAATTTCTAATTGCTTCTCTCGCTCCTTCATCTCTCTTAGCTATTTCAAACATTTCTCCCATAGATGAACACGAAGAAAATGTTTCTCTAAATTCATTAATGACTCTTTCATCTAAATTTTTTGCCCGTGCAGCATTACATATATTTTCTACATTAAATCCTCTTTCAGTTAGTTCATTTAATATTCTATATCGTTCATTCGGTGGCATTTCTACATCCATATTTTCTTTTAATAATGTATATTCTAAAGGATTAGAACCTTCTTCAACTGGTACTCTTCCTCCTACAGTATATTCGCTAACATCCTCATTTTCAGTATCTGATTCATCTAATTCACTTTCATTATGCATACCTACATTATCAGCCTCTGATTCATCTACTTCACTTTCATTATGCGTACCTACATTATCAATCTCTGATCCATATGATTTATATGCACTTCCATCATGTATTTTTAAATTATCAAAATTTGATTCATTTTCTGAATCTACATCTGATTCACTTTCTGAATCTATATCTAATTCACTTTTTATTTTTTCATTTGGATTTAGATATGGAAAAGATATTTCTTCTACTCCAAATTCTCCATAGTCACTTGAGACATATTTTTTATCTACATCTACATCTACATCTGCATCTGTATCTGTATCTGATTTATCTTCTGAATCTGATTCATCTTCTTTATCTGATTCCCTTTCACTCATTTCTTCTAAAGAATCTTCTCTCATTGGGTCTGAGTCAGATCCTGAATCTGATTCATCTTCTTTATCTGATTCCCTTTCACTCATTGCGTTTAATCCATCTGTTTCACTAACACCTTGTTTCTTTTTATTAGAATTAAAATTTCTTTCACGTTGTTCATTTGGTATTTTATCTTGTTCATTCGGTGACATTTTTTCATTCTCACTACTTGCTGGTACTGCATATTCAAAAAAATTAAAACCTGGTTCAACTGATACAACGGGTTCAACTGGTACTCTTTCTTCTGCATTATATTCACTAAAATCTTCATTTTCTGCATCTTCTACATCTGCTTCATATTCTACATCTGCTTCATTTTCTCTCATTATATCTGATTGATATCTTCTAATTGCATTTAATTCATGTCTTCTAATTACATCTGCTTCATTTTCTATCATTCTATGTCGTTCATTTGATAGCATTTCTATATTCGTACTAATTGGTGGTACTGCTGTATTTTCTGGAATATTAACACCTGGTTCATCTGCTGGTAATTCACTTCCTTCATGCGTACCTATATTATCAACATCTGATTCATTTTCTATCATTCTACGTCGTTCATTTGATAGCATTTCTATATTCGTACTACTTGGTGGTACTGCATGTTCTGGAATATTAACACCTGGTTCATCTGCTGGTAATTCACTTCCTTCACGCATACCTATATTATCAACATCTGATTCCCTTCCATCACGCATACCTACATTATTAACCTCTGATTCATCTACTTCCCTTTCATTAAGTACATTTTGTTCATTCTCAACATCATAGAATATGATCCTAGCACCTGGTTCTCCATTAACTGAATGTGACATATCTACAACTTCTCTTGAAATAGAAGCGTTCATAGCAGCTTGATTTCTTAAATTACGATTTTCTGTTCTTGCTGCAAATAATTCATTCATAAACGGATCAAATATTTCTCTCCTTGCGTCCATTGTTTTTTGTTCAATTACGCTATCCCTTGCTCTACCTTGTGCATTTTCCCACATCATATCAAAAGCTTCATTTACGTCCATACCATTATAATTTTTATTTCTATTTCTATTTCCATTTCTATTTTTATTTCTATCATTTTTATCTTTTGCTTCAACAAGTGTAGAATGTCCTCCTCCACCCCCGGCAACTTTTTCCAGTTGATGAGTATCAAGCAGATTCGAATATTTATTAATACCGTGTAAGTATGAATCCTTAAGTTCCATTACATCTTCAGAACTTACATTAAAACCATTTTCCCTTAAATTTATCAGAGCTTCTTTCTCATCTCTTGCATCCACCAATATTTTAAAAATTAATCTTTTTGTTTTGTTTGACATAGTTATCTTCCTTTCTTTACATTTTTTCTACCTCCTGTTATTTTTAATATATCATATTATTTTATTTTTTTCAATAATTTGTATATGTTTCACAAAAATATTTTAATCTTTAATTTTAAAATAAAAATCATTTAAATATAAATTTAATTCACATATAAATCTTCTAACTTTAAAAATTGACATTTACACTTTAAAAAATTACAATCAAATATTAGTGTAGAAGTTTATATATTTTTGTTTTATTCGTTTTTATACACTATCTGTGTTTTCAACTTTTCCTCAACATTCAACATAGATATTTTCAACTTTTCCTTTCAACAGTTTAAATGTTTAAAAGTTTTAAAAAATTATCCACAACAAATTAACAATGATGTTGATATAAAAATTCTGATATATACTGGAAAAAATTGAAGTTTAAACAATTAAACAGTGCCTACTACTAATACTAAATATATATCATATTATATATACATATAGAGAAAAGGGAGTCATAAGTAATTATGTACATAGAGTGCGATACCAAAAGTTTAAACGAAGCGGTAAGACATGTTCAAAGAGCAGTTAGTGATAAATCATCTTTAGCTGTTTTAGAAGGAATATTACTTAGAGCTTATGATGATGAACTTTTTCTAAACGGATACAATATAGAATATGGTATAAATACCAGAATAGACACTAGGATAGTTATGGAAGGCGAAATAGTACTTAACGCTAAAATGTTTTCTGATATAGTTAGGAAGTTACCGGGGGAAAAAGTGATAATAAGTACTGATAATGACTATATAACAGAAATAAAAAGCGGTAATGCCTTATTTTCTATAGTTGGTATGCCAACAGATGAATATCCTGAACTCCCTAAGTTTAATAAAGAATATAGTGTGAAATTTTCCAGCGAGACTTTCGGAAGTATGATAAAACAAACTTCTTTTGCTATTTCGAAAGATGAAACTAATCCTGTTCACAGGGGAATAAAGTTTGAGATAGAAAACAGGAAAATAACTTCTGTAGCTGTAGATGGTTTCAGACTTGCGCTTAGACAGGAAGACATTGATTTTGATGAGATATATGGAAAAGTTCATTTTATTATACCGGAGAAAACTTTGTCTGAGATATTAAATCTTTTGCCGCTCGAAGATACAGATATTAAGATATCATTTTCAAAAAAACATATACTTTTAAATATAGGTCAGTTTGAACTTTTCTCAAGATTATTGTCTGGTAATTTTATTGATTACAAATCTACTATTCCAAATAATTCTTCAACTAGTTTTTTGATAGATACCAGAGAATTTATAAATAGCATAGAGAGAGTTTCAATAGTAGTTGATGAAAGATTAAAAAGACCTTTACACTTTAAATTCGAAAGTGACTGTATAAAGGTTTCTTGTATTTCAGCTGTTGGAAAAGCTAATGATCAGATTTCTGTTGAAATAGATGGCGAAGAAATAGAGATGGGATTTAATAATAGATATTTGCTAGATGCTTTGAAAAATACACATGTGGATGAAGTTAAAGTTGAAATTTTTGAAAACATAAAGCCTATGAAAATAACATCACCAGATTCTAATAAATTTTTATTCTTAGTTTTGCCAGTGAGAGTTCAATAAGTATGTCAAAAAATGTAAGTGTAAATATAAATGAAGACTATATAAAATTAGATTCTCTCTTGAAGCTTTCCAGGCAGGTAGTAAGCGGTGGAGAAGCTAAAATTTTGATAAAGAGTGAGAAAGTCAAATTAAACGGCGAAATATGTACTATGCGAGGAAAAAAAATATACCCGGGGGATAGAGTATCTGTTGGCGAATGTGTAGTAGAGGTGCTTAAAGCTTGAGAGTAATAGATCTCAGTTTTGAAAATTATAGAAATCTAGAGAAAAATTTAATGAACCCCTGCGAAGGTATAAATATTATCCATGGGAATAACGCACAAGGTAAAACTAATCTTTTGGAAAGTATTTGGCTTTTCACTGGGGGTAGGTCGTTTAGATATTCTAAAGACTCTGAGCTTATAAATTTTAAACACAAGGGTAATGCTGTGTTGAAAATGAATTTTGAGTCCGGGAATAGAGAGAATAAAGCTGAGATTGTTTTAAGTAGAACAAAGGGTAGGGAATTTTACCTAAACAGAGTAAAGAAAAAGAAAATCTCTGAGGTGGTCGGAAAATTCTGTGCTGTCGTTTTTTCACCAGTCCATCTTTCTTTGATAAAGGATGGACCTTCTTATAGAAGAAAATTCTTGGATACTGCTATCTGCCAGATGTGTCCTTCTTATGCTGTGAATCTGCTCAGATATAATAAAATTTTAAACCAGAGAAATGTGCTTATAAAAAATCTGCAAAATAATAGATCTAATATCGATTTGCTAGACGTCTGGGATCAAAAATTGGCTGAGGAAAGTTTCAATATAATTTCTAAAAGACAAAAATATTGTGATAGCCTTAAATCAAAAGCTAAAGAATTTTATAGAGGTATTTCTGAAAATAAAGAAAGTTTAAATATTAATTACGAAAATAGCCTTAAAATCCAGGACTGTACTCTGGAAAATATATATCATTCTCTTAAGGAAAATTTGAACGATGATATAAAACAGGGTTTTACTACTAAAGGCGTGCATCGCGACGATTTAGATATCAAAATAAATTCAAAATCTGCTAGAGCTTATGCTTCCCAGGGCCAGCAGAGATCCGCTGTGCTATCTCTTAAACTTAGCGAAGCTTTCCTCTTGAAAGAATTTATGCACGAAAACCCAGTATTATTGCTCGATGACGTCATGAGCGAACTTGATTCTAATAGACAACAATTCCTTATCAATAATATCAATAATTGGCAGGTTTTCATTAGCTCCTGCGAAAATATAGATAAACTAAATATCCATGAGCATAAAATGTTTGAAATGCGGGCTGGAAAATTAGAGGTTAGAAGTTAGAGGTTAGAGGTTAGAGGTTGGAGGTTAGAGATTGGAGGTTAGAGATTAGATAGTTATTTCTATCCTCTAACAATCTAATATCTAACATCTAAAAGCACGTGAAACATACTCTTATTTATATGTTCTAACACTCTAATAATCTAACAATCTAACCTCTAAAAGCATGTGAAACATTTTATTAAACTCTAATATCTAACATTCTAATGCTCTAACACTCTAACCTCTAAAAGCACGTGAAACATACTCTTATTTATATGTTCTAACACTCTAATAATCTAACAATCTAACCTCTAAAAGCATGTGAAACATTTTATTAAACTCTAATATCTAACATTCTAATGCTCTAACAATCTAACATCTAGAAGCACGTGAAACATCCTCTTATTTCTATCTTCTAACAATCTAATGTTCTAACACTCTAACTCTCTAATAATCTAACCTCTAGAAGGTAAATTCGGTTATTTATGATTAATAATGTTATAATGGTAGTTGTGTTTATTAGAATGAGTTACTGGTGATAATAATATGGCTACTAAAGAATATGAAGTGATAGTAATAGGAGCGGGTCATGCTGGGATAGAGGCGGCCCTAGCATCTGCGAGACTTGGCTGCAAGACAGCAGTATTCACGATAAATATGGATTCTGTGGGAAACTGTCCATGCAACCCATCGATAGGTGGAACAGCCAAAGGGCATTTAGTTCGGGAGATAGATGCTCTTGGTGGAGAAATGGGAAAGGCAGCAGACGAATGTCTTTTGCAGATGAGGATGCTAAATAGAGGCAAAGGTCCGGCGGTACATTCATTGCGAGCTCAGATAGACAGGCGCAAATACAGTGACCTCATGAAATACAATTTAGAGAAGCAAGAAAATTTAGATTTAAAGCAGGCTGAGATAGTAGAAATATTTAAAGAAAAAGGAATTTGGCTCATAAAAACCAGAACAGGAATGCTATATAGCGCTAGAGCTGTAGTTTTAGCGACCGGTACATATTTGGGAGGAAAGGTATACATAGGTGAGCTTTCTTATGAAAGCGGCCCTGATGGAATGTTTCCTGCGACACTTTTATCGGAATCTTTAGCTAAACTGGGTATAAATTTTCGCCGATTTAAAACAGGTACGCCTGCTAGAATAGCTTCTTCTTCCATAGATTACAGCGAAACTACAGAGCAAAAAGGTGATGACGAGGTACCGTATTTTTCCTTTGAGAATAAGGGAAATGTTGAAAATAAGATATCTTGCTACATGAGCAGGACCACCGTAGAAACCAAAAATATAATAGAAAATAATTTACACCGCTCACCGCTTTTTTCTGGCAATATAGAAGGGACAGGGCCACGCTATTGTCCAAGCATAGAAGATAAAATAGTCAGATTCAAAGATAAAGAAACACATCAATTTTTCATAGAGCCGTGTGGACTCAATACTGAAGAAATGTATCTGCAGGGTTTATCGTCTTCTCTGCCGGAAGATGTGCAGGAAGAATTTTATAAAAGTATAGGGGCTTTGAAAAACTGTATGATAGCAAGGCCGGCCTACGCTATAGAATATGACTGCATAGATCCTCAGCAGTTAGACTTAAGTTTAGAATTTAAAAATCATCCTGGGCTTTTCGGGGCAGGGCAGTTTAATGGGAGTTCTGGATATGAAGAAGCAGCAGCACAGGGCTTAGTAGCTGGAATAAATGCTGCCAGAAAAACAAAAAAGCTCGATGCTTTTATACTAGACAGAGCAAGCTCATACATAGGTACTCTCATAGATGATTTAGTCACAAAGGGCGTCACCGATCCGTATAGAATGATGACATCTCGCTCGGAGTATAGATTATTTTTGCGGCAGGATAACGCTGACGCAAGACTTACGCCTATGGGAAGAAAAATAGGTTTGATTTCTGATAAAAGATGGGAAGCTTTTAAGCTAAAACAAAGCCAAAAAGCTACCGAACTAGAACGCGTAAAGTCTACAACAATTTCTCCTAGTGATGAGTTAAATGAAATACTTGTTTCACGTGAAACATCTCCAATAGAAAACGGAATAAGGCTAATAGAACTCCTGAAAAGACCTCAGATAGGCTATAGAGAATTAAAATCAGTTGACAAAACCAGACCAGAACTTGATAAGGAAATTTTTGAGGAAATAGAGATAGAAATAAAATATGAGGGATATATTTCCAGACAGTTGGCGGAAATCAAAAAAATGCGGAATACAGAAAGTAAATTAATACCAGCTGATGTAAATTACAATGAAATAAAGGAACTGAGAATGGAAGCAAGAGAAAAACTTTCTAAAGTGCGACCACTAAATATAGGCCAAGCTTCGAGAATCTCAGGGGTGAGCCCTGCGGATATTTCTATGCTGATGATATATTTGAAGTTCAAGTACAATAAAGGATAATAATAATGAATATAAAAGATTGTATTGCCAAAGCTTGCGAATTTATGAACATAAGCGTGAGTGAAAATGTTTTGAATTCCCTTGAAATATACGCGAAAGAACTTATTGATTATAACGAAAAAGTAAATCTCACAGCCCTTACAGATAAAAATGATATAGCTGTGAAGCATTTTGTAGATAGTATGGCTTTGCTTAAATATTGTGATATTCCGGAAAACGCCAAGCTCATAGATGTGGGGACTGGTGCGGGTTTTCCGGGAATGGTACTTAAAATCTGCAGGAAAGATATTAATCTCACACTCCTGGACGCTACCGCTAAAAAATTAGAGTTTTTGAGAGTTCTCTCGGAAAATTTAAATCTCAATGTTGATATAGCTCACGCCAGAGCTGAGATTTTAGCAAAAAATAAGGACTACAGAGAATCATATGATTTCGCTACCGCTAGGGCCGTCGCTAAACTTATCAGCTTGAGTGAGTATGTCCTCCCTTATGTAAAAGTCGGAGGGACTTTCGCCTGTATGAAAGGCCCCTCCCCTCAGCAGGAAATAGATGAAGCTCAAAGCCATATAAAAAATCTCGGTGGGGAAATTGCTGATGTCAAATATTTTGAGCTGCCAGGGAATCTTAAAAGAAGTATCATTATCATAAATAAAATCTCTGAAACCCCAAAAAAATACCCCAGAAATAATAAGTTGATAAAGAATATGTGAGAAATTAGTATTGGATAAATTTTGCAGTGTGAAAAAAATTCGCACTGCAATTTTTTTATATGCATTTTTTTTTTTTTTTTGAGCAGGAATTGGGCATATTTGACAAATAATTCCAATTAATGATAGAATGGACGAAAATTGTGTAGACATCGTCAAAGTTAAGTAAGGAGAAGAATTTGTTATGAATAAAATAGTTATCAAATTTACAGCGATATTTTTGGCATTTACTTTGCTTTTAGGTACGAGTGAAATAAGTTTTCATGCCTTATCTACAGGGAACAATACCTCTCAACATAATTCGAACGATAATGATAATGATAATGATGACAAAGAAGATATGAGAGAAAAGCACAAACGAGATCACAATGATATAGTTGATGATGAAACAGAGGAAAAACTTTCTAAAAAACAGACCTTGGAGCACAGATCTGGTAGTGGCGGTTCTAAAGGTCTAAATGAAAATAAGGTAAATTCTGAAGAATCCGAAGATTTTGAGAAAAAAGAATTTGTAGATAATACTGAAGGTCATGCTACAGATTTGAATTTATATGGCGAAGAATCCATGAAAAATGCAAAAGCTTTAGCTGCAACAAAGGCTCTTGATATAAGCGATGGTTCTATAACTATTTCTAAAAATACTGCTGATGAAAATAAAATTGATATAGTTCAAGGAAGTACAGCTGAGACAATATCAAAATTTCAAGCAATAGAAATAAAACAAGTAAAAACCACAGGAAAAACTACAAACAAAATAAGCATAGGTGAAGGTATCTGCACCGAAAAGAAACCTTTAAATTTAGTTCTTAACAATGTGAAGATAGATGCAATAGATGCAAGTGATAATGCGATAACTATAGGCTCAAATTCCCATGTAAATATAGTAAAAGATGGGACAAATACATTGCACGGAGCAAAAGATGCAATAAATGCGGGTGAAAAATCGAGTGTAATATTCAGCGGAAGAGGAAGTTTAACCGCGACAGCAGCCAGTGATACTGAAAAAAACGGAAGTATATATGTAAACGGAAATATACGCGTAGAAAACGGAACTCTAAATGCAACAAAAGCGGGTACAACTGTAGAAGGTGGAATATCAGCAGCCGGAACCATTACTGTGTTGGGTGGAAGTAACACTAAACTTACTGCAAAGGGTACAGAAGTTGGTTTATATTCAAAAGGTGATATGCACATAAACGCAAGTGTGGTAAACGCCGCTAGCAAAAATACTAGCGCTATAAGTGCAGATGCCTGTGTGATAATAGACAAAGCTGATGCAAATGCAGAGAGCGAAACTAAGAGTGGGATAGATTCAATTAATGAGGATGTAAAAATAAGCAGTGGAAATATAAACGCAAATGGAAAAACTTATGGTATAAGCTCAAAGGGCAACATGAATCTGGCTGGCGGTAAAATAACAGCAAATGCATCTGATAATGATGGTATATGCTCTGGTGGAGTTATGCAGCTGGGGAATGCAGAAATAGAAGCCCATGGTGGTACAGTAGACGCTGCAAATGCCGTTTTTTCAGGGAAATCCTTATACATATTGGGTGCTAGCTTAAAAGCTGTGGCTGAGCATGGTGGTGCTGTTGTAGCAGCTTACTTGAATATGAGTGGCGGAAGCATAGATGCTTCTGGAGATAGACGTGGGGTTTGTGGTTATAATGGTATAGACATAAGTGGTGGAAATGTACAGGCTAGTGCTGATTATAACGGCTGGTGTGCAGCTATTTGTGGTGGTGGTTATTATGGTAGTGTTTATTATTATGGTGCTGTAAATATAAGCGGAAAGAATACAGTAGTTAATGCAAAGGCCAGCACTACTTCCACAGAAGAGTGGGCACATGGTATTTTTGCATATGGAATAAATATAAGTGGAGCTACAGTGAAAGCAGAGAGCTTTGCACCATATAAATGTAGAGGGATATGTTCTGATTATTATGACATAAATATTAATGCAGATGCTGATGTAAACGCTGACGCCAAGGTAAGTGCTGCTGAAGAATATGAAGCTTATCCTGATGGCATATATGTTTATTGTGGAAATGTAAATATAAACGCAAATGTTACTGCTAATGCGAACATTGATATGGGAGATTTAGAAAATCCTTACACAGAGGCTTATGGTATTGGGGCAGAAAATGATGACGAAGAGGATTATTCACCTGAAGCAGCCGGAAATATCACAATAAATGGCGGAAATATAAAATCAAAGGTAAATATTGCAAGTAAAGATGGTGAAGGTTTAGCTGCTGCAATTAATACAGGTTATTATGATTATGATGCTTATTATGCTTATAATGGTGGAGATATCACCATAAATGGAGGAAATTTAGATTTAAGCTGTGAAGGAACGTATAGTGGGATATATTATGCTGGTATAGCAGCTTACTCAATCGACTATGGCGATGGAATTAAATACGGCGGAAACGTAAATGTTAATGCCGGAGATATAAAAATAACTGCCGACGATGATGGTATATATGTGGATGGAGATGCAAATATAAGCGGCGGTACCTTTGATATAACTGCCTACGATGATGGTATATATGCAGATGGTGATACATATATAAGCGGCGGTACCTTTAATATAACTGCCGACGATGATGGTATATATGCATACGACACAGAGATAAGCGGCGGGAGCTTTAATATAACTGCCGACGATGAAGGTATAGATGCAGGCGACACAGAGATAAGCGACGGTACATTTAATATAACTGCCGACGATGATGGTATATATGCATACTACACAGAGATAAGCGGCGGTACGTTTAATATAACTGCCTACGATGATGGTATAGATGCAGGCAACACAAATATAAGCGGCGGATATATAGAAACGAGAGGAGCTGAGGGGGACCAAAACCCTGGCCGAGAAGATGGAAATTATTTTTGTGGTATAGAAGAATATGGGCTTTATGTGGTTGGCGGTACAATAAAGGCAAGTGGCTTTGTAGGTATATACTCTCAAGGAGGAGAAGATATAACAATAAATGCGGATAGCAAGCTAATAATTGAAAATAGTTTGCTTGCTATGTCTACCGCTGGAAATATTAATATCAATAACGGAGATATAGATATTACTAACTGTTTAGTTGGAATGGATTCAACGGATATTTTAAATACCACATATGATAAATTAAAATTAAGTGATATAAAGCAAAGGCTACAAGATGAAAAAGGAAAAGAAGATGTGCTGAATCTCTTAAAATCTTCTCTGAAAGATCCTGTGGAAGGAAAAGGTAAGCTAACAATAAAAGATGGAGATGTAAGTGTAGATAAAGATGTTATAAATTTAGATATGTTTATAGGAGTATTTGTTTCAGAACTTGAGGTTAATGGTGGAACAATAAATTTAAAAGGTAATTTTATAGGGGCTATTGCGTTAAATGAAGCCAAGGTAACAGGCGGAAAACTTAATATAGCAGATCAAAAAGCAGGTGTTTTTGTAAATAACTATGAACAAAGCGGTGGAGAAGTTGTAGGCAGTGTATATTCAAATAAAGATATAACAGTAACAGGTGGTAAGCTTGTAGCTGTAGGCAATGAAGAATACTCAGCAGGTGGTGTTTTCTGTAACGGTGTAATGGATATACGTGGCGGAGAAGTAGAGGCTATGAGCACTTCAGAGAAATACGGTGCACTTACTTCCTACAAACAGACATCTGCATTAACGAAGCTCAAAAAATTATTCCTTGGCGAAGAAGGTATGAGCTTCCCAGTCACAGGATATGCTTTCTTCGAAGGTGATACTAAAGATGCTGCAAAGGTAAAAGAATTTATAGAACCCACGATATATACTGATACCGAAACCGGAGATTCATATTACACAACTGGAAAGTATGTGAGGATAGTAGAAGGTACAGCTGTGACTTTGATGGTTGGTAAAACTGAAGTTGGAACAGCTTTAGCACTGCAGGGTAGTGACCATTTAACTGGGGTTAATTTGCAAGGCGGAAGCGCAGAAAAAGGTTACTATAACAATGAAAATCATGACAAAGAAGTAGCATATAGTGATGGCTATTTTCTGCAGGAAGTACCAGGGTATACAGATTACGAAGGGCATTGGAATGATATTAATAGTACGGATAAGCTTTGGGTAGATGCAAATAAATATAAAATAAAGTACAGTGCAAACTATGGCGATACTCCAGCTACATATACTCCTGCTGATGTAGAATTTACATATGGTGAAGATAAAAACCTGATGAGTTATGATGATATTACAAAAGTAGAAGGAAATACCGCATTCAAAAGAGAAGGATTTACCTTTAATGGCTGGAACACAAAAGCGGATGGCTCAGGTACTACTTACGCAGACAAAGCTAATGCAGGTAATATAGTTACTAATGAAAATAATGCTACCGTGACGCTGTACGCCCAGTGGGTTGCAAATACTTACGAGGTAACATTTCATGCTAATGATGGAGTATATAATACCGTAAAACTTCTTAAAGTAGCTTACAATGCAAATCTTCTATCATATGAGGTTATTTGTAAAGTAAATAATGCATTTATAAGAGAAGGATTTACCTTTACCGGCTGGAACACAAAAGCGGATGGTAAGGGTACTTCACTGGAAGATAAAGCAAAACTAACTATAAGAAATTCAACAGGTAAAATAGACCTGTATGCCCAGTGGGAAGAAGAAAGTTCTACCCTGACTTATAAATCAGAAGATGCTAAAAAAGGCAGTGTTAGTTTACTTTCAGAAGTAGTTGCTATGGTTACAGGAAAAGCAAAGGGTTCAGAGGCTATACCAAATAAAGGTTATAGCTTCGACGGCTGGTATGATAGCAAAGGCAATAAAGTAAGCGATAATAAAAAATTAGAACCTAAACAGGTCGGGAATTAGAAGTTAGAAGTTAGAAGTTAGAGGTTAGAGGTTAGAGGTTAGAGGTTAGAGGTTAGAGGTTAGAGATTAGAGATTAGAGATTAGAGATTAGAGATTAGAGGTTAGAGGTTAGAGATTCTAATTTCTAGAGGGGTTCTGGTGATATGAATCTAAGAAAAATAAAAAAGAAAAGTTTGTTTATATCAGTGCTGCTGGGTGTAGCTCTTATGTATTGTGTACTGTGTATTCGCGCGGCACACTATGAGAGTGCTACATATATAGCCCATTTCAGACCGAATAGCTATACAGTGAAATTCGACGCTAATGGCGCTACCAGTGGAGAAATGGAAGATCAAGAATTTACTTACCTTGAAAAAGAAAAGCTAAACGAAAATAAATTTGTAAGGGAAAATTATAAATTTACGGGCTGGAATACTGATAAAAATGGCAAGGGAATTTCTTTTTCGGATAAGGCAGATGGTAGTACTTTAGCACTAGAAGAAGATAATTCTATAGTAACCTTGTACGCTCAGTGGCAAAATCAAAAAGCTTATCCCTCTGATCAGGTAAAAAGAGATACTAACTCAAACAAAACAGGTGAAAGTGTGTTTGTCTTTATTATTGCTGGGATTATGTCTGTTGTGGCTCTCGTTCCCTTGTTAAAAATAATTAAATCAAAATCATACAATTCCCGGCGCAATCCTTAAAGTGAGGTTAGAGGTTAGAGGTTAGAAGATAGAATTTAGAAAATTATATTATTATAAGATCAAAACACAAATATTTGTAGAAAATATAAATGGCATAAAAAAATGGCAAAATGTTCATCACCTGAACACTTTGCCACAAAAACATTGATACGATTTATTATCAATAATAATGATATTCCTCCCAAATTACGTGCATCGATGTTTCCTGTCCATTTCCATATGGTACTTTATAGTCATAAGAAGACTTGCATGTGTGAAATACTTCAGCAACATCACCTCCATCTCCATCTCCATGACCTACATAAACGAAAAGTTTATTATCTGAAATTAAAGGCAGAACATCACCAAAATAAAAATGATCTGTTTGTTCTGTTGAAAGGTTATTAACCTTGTTTTTATCAAAACTTTTATCCAGATCAAAATAAGAAATATCATAATATTCGAATACTCGATCATTATACTCAGGAAAATAATCTTTAACGTCCTTAATTCTATCCGGAAACGTCGGTATATCATGTACATGTTGTTCACCTAATGCAACTTCCTTTAAAGATTTATATTGGGAGAGATTTAGGCATTGTAAACTATTATTTTCAAGATTTAAAGATTTTAGAGATGTATTATTTGACAAGTCGATATTTGATATATTATTACTGCTAAGATTTAAAGATTCCAAAGAAGGTAGATCTTTCAAAGAATCTAAATTATTTAAATGATTAGAACTAAGATTTAAAGATTTTAAAGATGTATTTTTCGATAAGTCGATATTTGATAGATTATTATTACTAAGATTTAAAGTTTCTAACTTAGTACAGGAATCAAGACCCTTTACATTACATATCCCGCTATTGTGTACAAAAATATTTTTTAGATTTACTAGGCCAGTTAAATCCAATGTTTTAAAAACATTGTTATTAATAGTTAAGTTTTCTAAGTTTTCAAAAATATTTATTCCCTTTAAAGATTTAATTTGTTTACTTTTATCACCAGGGAGATCACTTGCAAAATGTCCTTCAAAGTCTATGCTTTTTATGTCAGATATTTCTTTTTTAGTTAGGAAACCGTCTTTATCCTTATCAGCATTTTCAGAAATATACTCGCGAAATACCTCATCAGGAAAATTTTGTTTATTAATATAAATCATATAGGTTGTACTCATTATGTCTGGTGTTATATTTAGTTCTATGGTTTCGTTTTCATAAGTAAAAGTTAAAGTATCAATTTCATTATCTGTATAATTAATACCCACAGCATTTAAATTTATACATTGATCGTAAAAAAGAAAAGCTGTCTGTGGCAACAACTTTCCATTAATTTTAACATCGGATATTTTATCAAATTGGTAGCCAAGATCAGCAAAATTTATTATTCCATTTTCCATATAAACTGGTGTAGTATTTTCTTCATTAGCCTCTTCAGCAAGAGAATAATGCAAGTTTAAACACACACCAAAAAATAAAACAAGAGAAAATACCAAAACCGCAGATAAATTCTTTTTATTAATCTTCATAGTTAACAACTCCTTACAAAAATTCCACATCTATATTATAATATTTATACAATTAAAATGCAAGGACACAGCTAGCAAAGTTAGAGGTTAGAGGTTAGAGGTTAGAGGTTAGAGGTTAGAGGTTAGAGGTTAGAGGTTAGAGGATGTATTCTTAATATTAAGTATTCTATCCTCCAAGAGCTCTAGAAGTAAGACACAAAATATTCGTAGGAAATATAAATTACATAGAAAAGTGGCAAAATGTTCACTATAAACATTCTGCCACAAAAATACTAATACGACTTACTACCAATGATATTCCTCAAAGTCTACATGCATCGATGTTTGCTGCCCATCTCCATATGTTTTATTGAAAATTCTGACGCATAGATATCTATATCATACGGATTATCAAACCAATAACTATACCAGATTACGCGCATCGATGTTTGCTGTCTATCTCCATACGGTACAGTATAGTCATAATAACTCTTATATGTACCCCAAATTACACCACTAGATTTAACTGCTGTATCAACATAAAGTTTATTCTCTGAAATCAAAGGAACAATACCATCTATAGCACTACGATCATTTTCTACAACAAGATTACTAACTCTGCCTTTATCAAAATTATTATCTAATTCAAAATGAGAAATATAATAATACAAACCTTCATGAGTATAATATCCATCATATATCGCTTCTTTGCTACGTATACGTTGCTCACCTAATATAACTTTTTTTAAAGATTTATTATTTGATAGATCTAAACATTGTAGACGGTTATCGTCAAGATCTAAAGTTTCTAACTCAGTACAGGAACCAAGACCCCATACATTAGATATCTTGTTACTACGTGCAAAAATAGTTTTTAAAGATGTTTTATCTGACAAGTCGATATTTGACAGTTTGTTATTGCTAAGATCTAAAGTTTCCACCTTAGTACAGGAATTTAGACCATCTAAAGTAGATATCTGGTTATTATGTACGGAGAGATTTTTTAAGGATGCATTATTTGATAGATCTAAACAATTAAAACTATTATTTTCAAGATTCAAAGTTTTTAAAGATGTATTTTTTGACAAGTTAATATTTGATAGTCTGTTATTGCTAAGATTTAAAGTTTCTAAGTTAGTACAGAAATTAAGACCATTTACACTAGATATCCCATTATTAGTTACAGAAACATTTTTTATATTTGTTAGGCCAGTTAAATCCAATGTTTTAAAAACATTATTTTTAAGAGTTAAGCTTTCTAGGTTTTCAAAAATATTTATTCCCTTTAAAGATTTAATTTGTTTACATTTATCACCAGGAAGATCGCTGGGGATATAACTTAATCCATCAAAGTCTATACTTTTAAGGTTAGATATTTCTTCTTTACCTAGGAAACCATCTTTATTAGTATCAGCATTTTCAGAAATATACTCGCGAAATACCTCATCAGGAAAATTTTGTTTATTAATATAAATATAAGTACTTATTAGGTCCGGTGTTATATTTAGCTCTATGGTTTCGTTTTCATAAGTAAAAGTTAAAACCTCATTTTTATCGTCTGTATAATTAATACCAATAGCATCTAAATTTATACACTGATCATCAATAAGGGCTGTCTGTGGCAACAACTTTCCATCAATTTTAATATCGGATATTTTATCAAATTGGTAGCCAAGTTCCGCAAAATTTATTATTCCTTTTTCATCTATACCAACTGGTGTAGGATTTTCTTCAGCAAGAGAATAATGCAAGTTTAAACACACACAAAAAAATAAAACAAGAGAAAATACCAAAACCGCAGATAAATTCTTTTTATTAATCTTCATAGTTAACAACTCCTTACAAAAAACTCCACATCTATATTGTAATATTTATACAATTAAAATACAAGGACACAGCTAGCAAAGTTAGAGGTTAGAGGTTAGAGGTTAGAAGTTAGAAGTTAGAATTATTTCGTAGTTAATAAAATGTTTCACATGAAACATTTTATTAAACTCTAATATCTAACATTCTAATGCTCTAACAATCTAACATCTAGAAGCACGTGAAACATACTCTTATTTATATGTTCTAACACTCTAATAATCTAACAATCTAACCTCTAAAAGCATGTGAAACATTTTATTAAACTCTAATATCTAACATTCTAATGCTCTAACACTCTAACTCTCTAATAATCTAACCTCTAGAAGCTTTTAAAACATTGTAAACTATTTATGATTAATAATGTTATAATGGTAGTTGTGTTTATTAGAAATTGATGGGCCTAAAAGGTTTAATGATTTGCACAGAAAGGATGCTGCAGGAAATTCTAGTTTTGAAAAAACTAAGCAGGGTTTGGAGCAACTAAAACAAAATAGTATAAAATTTAATTCTATATGTGTAATAAGCAATGAAAATTAAGGAGTGCCGGGGAATTTTTAGATTTCTTTGTAGAGCTTGGTAGTTCAGCGGTGGATTTCATACCATGTTATGATTACAATTCTAAATATACTTTAACAAATGAACATTATGAACAATTCATGAAAACAGTCTACGATCATTGGATGATTAATCATAGAGATTCTATAAAGATCAGATTTTTGCAAGATGTAATGAAAAAGATTGCTTGTTCTGATAACGAGCAACCTTGTTATGTCGAATGTGAGTTATCTGATATGTGTGGAAGGAATATAGCAATTTTAGATAATGGTGATATATATGCTTGTGCATGTCTAACGCCAGTTGAAGGTATGAAAATTGGAAATGCAAAGAATTTATCTCTTGATAAAATTACTTGCACAGATGTGTTTAAAGACATAGTTAATAAATATAACGATGTTAATGAGAAGTGTTTAAATTGTGAAGTTAAGAAAATTTGTTCTACGGGTTGCTTAAATAGAAGATTGCCACAATATAACGCGTCAAAAATAGATTATTTCTGTGAAGCTAGAAAAAATATAATTAAACATGTGGAAAAATCGTTACCTAAATATTTTCCTCTACAGACTTAATTTGCTTATTTCGCATTATGATTATATATTTCTTATGAGATATTTTAATTTGAATGATTATATTATGCACCTATACACAAGCATGGAGTTTAAAAATATGGAAAGCAAGGCAAGAAAATTCATATCGTATTACAGGCCTTACAAAAAAACTTTTTTTTTAGATATTTTTTTTTCGATTGTATCTGCTTGTATAACAATAACGATTCCCATAATACTAAGGTTCATTATAAACGTAGCTATAAACTTTGAATATGAAAAAGCTTTAAAATCGATTATCATTTCTACGGTCATTGTTAGTATATTATTCTTTGCATTGTATGCCTGCAATAGATATATAAAGTATCATGGTAGGTTAATGGGTTCAGAAATTGAAAGGGATATGAGAGAAGAACTTTTTGTTCATTATCAAAATCTTTCTCTAGACTTTTACAACAATCAAAAAATTGGAAAGCTTATGTCTAGAATAACCACAGATCTACATAATATCGGGAATTTTTCCCATACAGCACCAGAAGAGATAGTAGATTTTACCATAAAAGTTATAGGTGCACTTTTAGTGATTTTTTTTACTAATATAATTATGGGAATCATATCTTTTCTTGTACTCCTTGCTATTGTTTTGTATTCATTAAATTTTATACCGAAAATTAACAATGCAGTTGTGCAAAGCCACGAACAAATTTCAAATTTAAATTCTAATCTAGAAGAAAACTTATCTGGTATGCAAGTTGTTCAATCTTTCACCAACGAAGCTTTAGAGATTAAAAAATTCAAAGCCTCAAACGAAGAGTTTATAAAAAGTAAAAAAGCTGTTTACAAAATTACCAGTGTCTTTGATTCAGGAACATCGGCTTTTGTTATAACTCTTATCCCTATAATTACAATGGTTTCAAGCTTTTTTGTACTGTTTGGCAAGCTTAGCATCAGTGATGTAGTAACTTTTATGCTATACATTGATATTTTAGTTGGGCCGATATTTTCAATATTTAATCTGATGGAGTATTTTCAAGAGAGTATAGCCGGATATAGAAGATTTACTGAAATTTTAGAAATAGAGCCTGATATCAAAAATTCAAAAGATGCAATAAATATAAAAAAACTAAGTAAAAACATATCTTTTAAAAATGTAACTTTCGGATATAATGGATGTAGAAATATAATTAATAATTTAAATTTGGAAATTAAAGAGGGAGAATATGTTGCCTTAGTTGGCCAGTCAGGTGTTGGTAAAACTACCCTTTGTAATTTAATTCCAAGATTTTATGATCCCTTAAACGGCAAAATAGAAATTGGTGGAATAGATATAAAAAATATTTTGCTTGAAAATCTAAGGGATAATATTGGTTTTGTGCCTCAAGATACTTATCTTTTTTCTGGAAGTATATTTGAAAATATTCAATATGGTAAAAATAATGCTACTAAAGAAGAAGTTATAAAAGCATGTGAAGATGCATACTTAGATAAATTTATTAATCAACTTGAAGACGGTTATGGTACTCAAGTGGGCCAACGTGGAATAAAACTTTCCGGTGGGCAAAAACAAAGAATTGCGATTGCGAGGGTATTTTTGAAAAATCCTCCAATATTAATTTTTGACGAAGCTACATCATCGCTTGATAATGAGAGCGAAGAATATATACGCAAATCTCTTGAAAAACTAGCCAAAGATAGAACTACTATAGTAATTGCCCACAGGCTTTCCACCATAAAAAATGCCAAGAGAATATTGGTACTAAACGAGGAAGGTATTGTCGAGGATGGTACACATGAAGATCTGATTTCATTTAATGGGATTTATAAGGGATTATATGATTTTATGTAAGAGGATTTTATGAACGCTCAAGCAAGCTCAGTCCGGCTATGTTTTTTGAACTGCCAAAACAAAATGTGATATAATTTAACTATGTTTGGTGTAAAAAATTTATTGGATTGGGTGGTATTTTGGATAAGCAGCAATTGATAAAGCTCAGAAAAGAAATCATAGAAAACGAATTCAAAAAATTAAATTCGAAGCAAAAAGAAGCAGTCTTTAAAACCCAAGGTCCACTACTCATTTTGGCTGGTGCAGGAAGTGGTAAAACCACTGTCCTGGTAAATCGTATATCGAATATTATAAAATACGGCAATGCGTATAATTCAGATGAATTTATAAACGATCTCTCAAGTTCAGATATAGAAAGATTTCAAGAATGTTTAGATAAAGGCATCGATCCGGATTTTGATTTAGCTAGTAAATTGGCAGTTGACCCTGCGCGTTCTTATGAAATTTTAGCGATAACTTTCACCAACAAGGCAGCCAGGGAACTTAAAAATAGACTAAACAAAATGTTGGGTGAAAAGTCAGAAGGTATTTGGGCATTTACGTTTCATAGTGCATGTATGCGAATATTGCGTGTTTATGCTGAAAGTTTAGGATATTCTAAAAATTTCGTGGTATATGATACTTTAGATAGTCAGAAAATAGTAAAGCAAATACTTGAAGATTTTGATGTTTCTGAAAATATCTTAAATTGCAAATCAGCCTTAAATATAATTTCTAAAGCTAAAAATAACATTCTTTCACCAAAAGAATATAGCGAACATTGTGGTGATAATTTTAGAACAGAGATAGCAGCAAAGGTGTATCAGAAATACCAGGCAAAATTAAAACAATCAGATGCTATGGATTTCGACGATTTGCTATTTAACACAGTGAAGCTTTTCCAAAATTGTCCTGAGGTTTTGGAGCGTTATCAAAATAAATTCAAGTATATCGTTATTGACGAATATCAAGATACGAACACTATTCAGTATGAATTTGCACGTCTTTTAGCAGAAAAAAACCGCAACTTATGCGTAGTTGGTGATGACGATCAAAGTATATATAAATTTAGAGGAGCAACTATAGAAAATATTCTTGATTTTGAAAAGTCTTATCCGGATGCAAAAACAATAAGGCTAGAGCAAAATTACCGTTCAACAAAAAGTATTCTTGACTGTGCAAACAAGCTGATATCAAATAATTCAGAACGTAAAGGCAAAACCTTGTGGACAGATAATATTCAGGGGGAAGGTGTAGATGTTGTCACACTGGAGTCTGACTATGGTGAAACAAGATTTATAGCAGATACCATAAACAAAGGAATTAAAAACGGTCGTAAATATTCAGATTTTTCTGTACTTTATCGCATGAATGTGCAGTCAAATCTTATAGAAAGAATGTTTATAAAATCTGGGATTCCGTATAGAATCGTGGGGGGGCACAGGTTTTATGATAGAGCTGAAGTCCGCGATATGATAGCTTATATGAGTGTGACTGTCAATCCAAGAGACGATGCAAGGTTACTTAGAATAATAAATTTACCAAGGCGCGGTATAGGCAAAACTACTGTAGATGTTCTAGTAAAAGTCGCACAAAAAGCTGGAAAGCCAGTAATAGATATCGTGAGAAATAGCGAAAAATATAGTGCTTGCAGTAAATTTTCTGATAATCTATCAGAGTTTTGTGATTTACTGGACAAGCTTATAGATGTTTCTAAAGATGATAGCATTAGTTTAGTTGAGCGTTATCAGAAATTTTTAGATATAACTGGGTATCTTAATTTTGTAAAAGCATCAAATAAAAACAAGGAAAATAGGCTCAACAACATAGAAGAATTAAAAACTAATCTGCAAATTTATGAAGATACTAATCCTGAAGATATTAGCATAGAGGGTTTCTTGCAAGAGGTTTCACTTTTGACAGATATAGACAATTTTGAAGGAAACTCAGATTGTGTGACACTCATGACAATGCATAGTGCAAAAGGTCTAGAATTCCCTGTTGTATTTTTGCCTGGTTTCGAAGAAAGCATATTCCCTTCCTTACAATCTACAATGAGCCAAAAAGAAATAGAAGAAGAACGGAGATTGGCTTATGTTGCGATTACTAGAGCTCGTGAAAAACTCTATATTTCCACCGCTAAAAAGAGAATTTTACTCGGCAAAACAATGCTCAATCAAGAATCAAGATTTATTGTTGAATTACCTGAAAATTGCATAGAAAGACAAACTTTAGCTGCGCAAAAAGATATGATTTCTGTTTTAAGCATGAGCCGCAGGGCGAAAAAGCATAGTACTATGGAAACCCAAATGAATTTAGAAAATTTTATGAAACCTAAGTTGTCTGATTCAAAAACAGAACGATTCAATATCGGCGATAAAGTAAATCATAAAAAGTTTGGACACGGTAATATTCTGTCGTTTTCAGATATGGGCAGTGATGTAATGCTTGAGATCGAATTTGAAGAGGTTGGCAAAAAGAAACTTATGGCAAATTTTGCAAATGTTGAACGTATTTGAGTTTTTATAAAAAGCTAAGATAGAGCCAGGTCCAGGGCATTATGTCCTGGACCTTTTGCTGTATGCAATAATTTGCTCTTTGTTTATAAATAAGACATTTTTATCTCTGTAAAAAATATTACAATGGCCGCTTTATGTTAGTTTATTTATTGTTTCGAGTAAATCATTTGCCTTGTCAGTTTTTTCCCAGAGCACATTAAGATCTTCTCTTCCCATATGACCGTAGGTGGCAAGTTTTCTATATATTGGTTTTCTTAGATCAAGATGTTCTATTATAGCCTTGGGTCTGAGATCGAAAACTTTATTTACAGCTTTTTGTATAGTTTCTCTGCTGTATTTAGATGTTCCAAATGTTTCTACCAGAACCGAAACAGGGTTTGCAACACCTATAGCATAAGCGATCTGGACCTCGCATCGTTTAGCAATTTTTGCGGCTACTATATTTTTTGCAACATATCTGGCTGCGTAAGCAGCGGATCTATCAACTTTAGTTGGGTCTTTGCCTGAAAAAGCGCCTCCGCCATGTCTGGAATACCCTCCATAGGTGTCTACTATTATTTTTCTGCCTGTAAGTCCACTATCAGCAACAGGGCCGCCAACTACAAATCTACCTGTAGGATTTATAAATATTTTTGTATCTTTGTCTATCATATCTTTAGGAATTACTGGAAATATTACATTGTTGATCAAGTCATTTCTTATAGTATCAAGTCCAATACAATCAGAGTGTTGGCTGGACACTACAATGGTATCGATCCGTTTGGCTTGACCGTTTTCATATTGTATCGTTACTTGCGTTTTTCCATCAGGCTGCAGATAATTCAAAATATTTTTTTTCCTGACATAAGTCAGACGCTTTGAAAGTTTGTGAGCAAGAGATATCGGTAAAGGCATAAGTTCAGGAGTCTCATCACAGGCAAATCCAAAAACCATTCCCTGATCGCCGGCACCAATTTGAGTTTTTGAAATATCGGTATCAAGTTTGCTTTCCAAAGCTTCATTTACTCCCAATGCTATATCCGGAGACTGAGAATGTATAGATGTTAAAATCCCACAAGTTTTCCCATCAAAACCAGCCGATGGATCATTGTATCCTATATCTGTTATTACATTTCTAGCTTCTTTATCTATGTCAACATAGCAGTTAGTAGATATCTCACCCATTACATGTATAAAACCTGCAGTTGCAGTAACCTCACAGGCAACATGAGCATTAGGATCTTTTTCTAAAACTTTATCTAAAATCGCATCAGAAATTTGATCGCACAGCTTATCAGGATGCCCTTCGGTAACAGATTCAGATGTAAAAAAATAAGATCCCATATCTAATTTGATCCCTTCCACAAGCAAATATAACACTCCAAAACATTTTGAATTATATATTATTGAGCTGCTATAGTTCAAGTTTGTAAACATGCCAAAAGCATGAAAATAAGAAGACATTTTTTAGGGATAGCTTGCGATAGTAAGTAGAGGGGGTAGAGATAGCTGAAGGTGCAAAGTTATATTTGCTCTTATCAATTAAATTTAAAAATCTTTCTTGCAAATTTATATATGACCAACACTATAGCATTACAAATTTTTCCTTGCCGTGAAACAATTTTCCCTGTGATTCGTTTATTTAGCCAAGAGTACAGTGCAGGATCTCTGTGCTTTATTGTGTCCCACAACTCATTTTTTTTATTTAGGGAAGCTTTATCACCTGCTTTTATCAAAAAAACAGAAGATATGATAGTAATGATCTCAGCATAACGCATCATATACTCTTTACAATTAGGTTCTATAGCTTTATTTATCACGTCATTTTCAATCATCTTTATATTAACTGCAAGCTGTTGATCTATCCTTTTGATCATTATTTGTTCATTTACAGATTGGTCGCTACGGCCAATGTAATATCTATATAAATTAACATCTAAGTAGTACATGGTGTGAACATATGGTAAGGGCAAATATACATATAAGTTATCGACATAAAATGTATGTTCTGGTAATTTCAGACCACATTCTCTCAAAAGTGAAAGCTTATATATGGCTGCATGCATCAATATGTAGTGCCCTAAACGGAAATGATGTACATCTGACCATGAAAAAATTTTATTTTTTGGGAATCCCGGTTGGGTAATTACTTTTTTATATCTTTTTCCCTCTTTTTCGTACACATAATTTGTTAATATCAAATCTGGCTGTTTCTCTGTTTGAACTAAATATTTTATTGTTTTTAGAACCTTTTCCAAACTTTCTGAATCTAACCAATCATCACTGTCTAATATTTTTATATACAAACCATCAGCAGCTTCGATCACCGCGTTTACAGCAGAACCATGCCCCCCGTTTTTCTTATGTATAACTTGAACTACATCAGGATATTCCTTTGCATATCTATCAGAAATATCTGCAGTCTCATCAGAAGAACCGTCATCAACAATAATTATTTGAACATCATTACCGCCGGCTAGTGCTGATTTAATAGCCTTGTCCATATAAGATGCAGAATTATAGCAAGGAATACCTATTGTTAATAGTTTCATGTATTATTTCCTTTCTAAATATTTACCCAGCACAACAAGATATTCGGTGACAGAGTAGTTAAACTAAAAATGCCCACCGAATATTTTTGAAGATTACTATATACAAATATTACTTATAATTAGATTTTCCACAAGTAAATTATCTTATCATTTCTTTATAGAGCCTGATATATTCGTTTGCTGACTTACCCCAACTATTATCGCAAGCCATAGCACGTTCAACAAGCATTCTCCAGCCCTTACCATTATCACTCCAATAGCCAGCTATAGCTCTTTGAATTGCACCTAACATATCTCCTGAGTTGTAAGTTTTAAAGGTGAAGCCATTTCCCACTCTGTCTCCGCTATCCTGTATGGAATCTCGAAGGCCACCGGTTTCTCTGACTATTGGTATAGTACCGTAGCGGAGAGCTATCATTTGAGCGAGCCCACAGGGTTCACTTTTCGAAGGCATCAAGAACATATCCGCACCCGCATATATTTTGCGGGAAAGCTCTGGGACAAAGCCATAGCAGGGCACAAATTTTTTGGAATATTTTCCCTGCATATATCTGAAAAAATTTTCGTATTCCCAGTCACCTGAACCCAATATTACAAACTGGATATTTTCTTCATTGAGCATTTTTTCCATGGCTTCTCTGACCAGATCTAGGCCCTTGTGAGAAACCAGACGAGAGACCATACCTATCAATGGAACTTCAGCATTTTGCTCTAAACCCAAACGCTCTTGCAATTTAAGTTTATTTTCATATTTAGCTTCTATATTTTTTATAGAATAATTTACATATATGTCTTTATCTGTTTCTGGGTCATAGTTTTTTATATCTATACCATTGAGTATGCCGCTCAATTTCCAAGAACGATCCCTCAAGATAGGATCAAGCTCGTGTGCAAACCATGGGTCGAGTATTTCATTAGCATAGCTAGGACTCACGGTATTTACACGGTTTGCAGATTCAATAGCACCCTTCATCATGTTTATGCAGCCATCATATTCTACGATTGCTCCACCGTAATCAGGTAAGCCTAGTATCTCGTTCATTATTTCTAGACCGTACTTACCTTGGTACTGTATGTTGTGTATGGTGAATAGGGTCTTTATACCTTTGTACCAGTCGTAATTTGAATAAAATATACTATAATACACTGGCACCATAGCAGTTTGCCAGTCGTTTGCGTGTATAACATCTGGTTTAAAATCGATATATGCCAACATTTCAAGTGCAGCTCTAGAGAAAAATGAGAAACGTTCGGCATCATCGTAATGACCATATATGCTACCACGATTAAAATAATACTGGTTATCTATGAAATAATAAATTACGCCATTATATCTTGCTTCGAAAATTCCACAATACTGCCTGCGCCATGAAACAGGCACAGAAAAACTTGTTACAAAGCGCATACTATCTTTTAATTCCTGCGGTATAGTATCATAAAGTGGCATGACCACCCTGCAACCGACAAGTCTTTTCCTAAGCTCGTGAGGTAGAGACCCTGCTACATCTCCTAAACCGCCTGATGCCGCAAAAGGCAATGCTTCGCTGGTACAATACAAAACTTTCATAAATACAAAATCCCCCGAATTGCTTAGAGTGCATAGATACTATTATACTACAGCTGCTTTGCTTATATATACAGGACAAGTTTCATTTGCCGAAAGATTTACATCATTTTGAACTATAACATCTTTATCGGCTATAACATAATTTAGAGAAGAATTTTCGCCTATATTTGAGTCTTGCATTATAACACAGTTGGAAATTTTAGAACCTTTTCCAACATGGACCCCTCTGAATAAAACGCTATTCTCAACTTCGCCCTGTATTACGCAACCATTAGCAATAAATGAATTTCGAACTTTAGAATCAAAGCCATATCTTGCTGGCATATCATCTCTTGTCTTAGTGTAAATTGGTCTTGTCTGATTATTAAAAAGCTCATCCATAACTACTGGATTCATAAACTCCATATTAGCTTTAAAGTACTCGCATGGTGAGCTGATTATATGAGAATATCCGTTAAACTCATATCCATAAACTTTATATTTTGAAAGATTATTTTTGAGCAAATCATTCCTAAAACTGGTTTTATTAGCAGCACAACATTCCTTTACTAGTTTTAAGAGAAGTTCTCTTTTTATCAAAGTGGTGTTGTATGTATACATACATTCTTCATTTGATGAGGCAGTTACATTTAAATCAATTACCCTGCCGTCACTCCCCAAACTAAGTGAAGTAACATCGTCTATTTCCTTGGAAAGTTTACCGTTTTTGTAGATTAAGGTGATATCAGCATCTTGTTTAACACTGAAATTTATAACCTTTTTGAAATCTATATTGCAGACCATATCGCAGTCGCTAAGTAGAACATAATTTTCGTTGCTATCAGCTATAAATCTGCTTATAGCTTCCAAAATTCTGACTCTATTTGTAAAACCATTAGTACTTCCGCCGAAAAAAGGAGGAAGTATGAATAATCCCCCGCGCTTTTTTGCAAGATCCCAGGATTTACCTGTACCTAGGTGATCCATTAAAGACTGATAATTAAATTTAGTTACTACTCCGACTTTATTTATTCCTGAATTAACCATGCTTGATAGAACAAAATCTATGAGCCGATATCTTCCACCAATAGGGACAGAACCCATAGTGCGCTTTTCTGTGAGTTCGCTTATTCTTTCTTCGTTTGTGCTTGAAAACACTATTCCTAAAGTTTCATGCTCCCTCATATCTGGCCACCTCTTCGATATCATTATCTATCATTTCTTTAGCTTCTATCCTTGAGTTCTTTCCTACTTTTAAATTATCCCCAACTACAGTTATACCCCATTTTCCCGGGTTTCTTATATATTCAGGTCTAGCGCCAATATGAGCATTTTCATCAATATAAGTATTTTCAGATATTATTGAGTATTCTACTACAGCTCCCTTGCATATTTTGACACCAGGCATCAAAATAGAACCTACTACCTTTGCACCTTCTTCGACCTTTACCCCTTCGAACAAAACAGAACCTACAACAGTACCGCAAACGTTGCAGCCGTCACATATCAGAGAATTATCTATCTTTGCACTTTTGCCTATATACTGCGGTGGCATACAGAAATTCCTTGAATATATCTTCCAATTTTCATCATTTAGGTCAAGAGATGTATTCGGGTCAAGCAAGTCCATATTGGAATCCCATAAACTTTCTATAGTTCCGACATCTTTCCAGTAGCCTTCAAATTTATAGGTAAACATTCTTTCGCCAGAACTCAGCATATTGGGTAAAACATTTTTCCCAAAGTCATTTTCTGAATTCGGGTCATTTTCGTCATCTATCAAATATTTTCTGAGTTTTTCCCATGAAAAAACATATATACCCATAGAAGCTTTTGTACTTTTGGGTTGTTTTGGTTTCTCATCGAATTCATATATAGAACCATCTTCCCTAGTGTTTAGTATACCGAATCGCGAAGCTTCTGATATGGGGACATCTATCACAGCTATAGTGCAGTCAGCCTTGTTTTTTTTGTGCTCACTTATCATTTTGGAATAATCCATCTTGTATATATGGTCACCAGATAAAACAACAACATATTTTGGACTATACCTATCAATGTAATTTATATTTTGATAAATAGCATTTGCTGTGCCCTTGTACCAATCTGCACCCTTATTCCTCTGGTACGGTGGCAAAACTCGAACACCGCTATTCATCCCATCAAGATCCCAAGGTTGGCCGTTACCTATATATTCATTCAAAACAAGTGGCTGATACTGTGTCAATACTCCTACCGCTTCTATGCCGGAATTTATGCAGTTTGAAAGGGGAAAATCTATGATTCTGTACTTTCCACCATATGGTACGGCAGGTTTTGCTATCTTAGTAGTCAGTACACCTAGTCTACTTCCTTGCCCTCCTGCTAACAGCATCGCGACTGTTTCTTGTTTTGAGAACATCTGACATACGCCTCCTCAAAATAATTCATTTTGTAAGTCTATTTTAGTTTGCTTGTACCAGAATTTTTAGAATTCTTTATTAATTTTATCTTTTCTTTTTTTGGTTCTGTTTTTTTGACACATTTCAAATAAACTGCAGAAAATGGTTGCAGTTTCAAGTTGATAGAATTCTCGTGACCGTGCATAGGAATTTTTTCTGTTTTTATTGAGTCACCATTAGTATATCCGCTGCCACCGAACTTTTTTTCTTCGCTAGAAAAAATCTCCGCATAAGTACCTTCAAAAGGTACACCTATACGATAATTTTCCCTTAACACAGGTTGAAAATTAAACACAGCAATTATTTCATTTTTATCTTCGTCTTTTCTTCTGAAAGCTATGACACTGTGTTTGTAGTCATCACTTGCAATCCACTCAAAACCTTCCCATGAAAAGTCTATATTCCACATGGGCTTATTATGCAAATAAAAATGATTTATCTCTTTAAAAAATCTGTGTAACTGATTATGAGCTGGATAGTCTAACAAAGACCAGTCGAGTTCATTATTAAAATCCCACTCACTAAACTGTCCAAATTCTGTTCCCATAAAGTTAAGTTTTTTACCGGGGTGCGCCATCATATAGGATATAAAAAGCCTCACACCTGCAAATTTTTGCTCGTAATTTCCCGGCATTTTATTTATAAGAGAACATTTTCCGTGGACCACTTCATCGTGAGATATCGGCAAAATGAAGTTTTCTGAAAAAGCGTAGAAAAACGAAAAAGTTATATCTCTATGGTTGTCTGGGCGATACAATGGATCCAAAGATATATACCTAAGCATGTCATTCATCCAGCCCATATTCCATTTGTAATTAAACCCTAGTCCGCCGTCTTTTACGGGCTTTGAGACCATGGGCCAAGCTGTAGATTCTTCTGCTATCATTATTGCATTAGGGAACATAGAAAATACCGCTGTATTTAATTTTTGTAAAAATTCAACGGCTTCTAAATTTTCCTTACCACCATATTTATTCGGCATCCATTCACCATCACGCCTATTGTAGTCAAGGTAAAGCATAGACGCTACAGCATCACATCTTATACCATCTATATGGTATTTATCCAGCCAAAATATTGCACTAGAAATAAGGAATGACATAACTTCAGTCCGACCATAATCAAAAACCAAAGTTCCCCATTCCTTGTGTTCGCCTTTTCTAGGATCCTTATACTCATAGGTAGCAGTACCATCAAATTTAGCAAGGCCGTGCTCATCTCTAGGGAAATGAGCTGGAACCCAGTCCATTATAACGGCTATGTCGTTTTTGTGACATTCGTCTATAAACTTCATGAAATCTTCAGGAGTTCCATATCTAGATGTCGGCGCAAAATATCCTGTAACCTGATATCCCCAAGAACCATCAAAGGGATATTCTGTGAGGGGCATAAGTTCTATATGTGTATAACCCATTTCCTTCACATAGGGTATAAGCTCTTGAGCTAGCTTTTTGTAGGAAAAAGTGTTACCATCTGAAAATTTACGCCAAGAATCAGCATGGACTTCATATATGTTCATGGCCTGAGAATATTGATTGGATTTAGATTTTTTTTCTTGCCAAATTTTATCATGCCAAGTGTATCTGTCTATATTGCATATCTTAGAAGCATTTGCAGGACGAGTTTCTGTATGAAAGGCATACGGGTCACTTTTATACACTTCTTGGCCGTTTGCAGATTTTATGCAAAATTTGTAAATATCGTACTCTTGAAGTTCAGGCTCTGAAATATATAATTCCCATATCCCTTCATTTGTTATCTTTTGCATTTTATCTTTGTTTGTGTCCCAGCCGTTGAAATCGCCAACAACAGAAACCGAAACTGCATTTGGAGCCCATGTGCGAAATACGACTGTATTTTTACCACCAATATTTACACGGTGCGCTCCCATATATTCGTAAGCTTTATAGTATGTTCCCTGATGGAACAAATATGACTGTTCTTGTGTATTGTCCAATTGTGCACCCATGCAATACGCACTCCTTGCAGTAATAGATTAGGTCATTTGCTCCCAAAGAAAATCATCCCTCGAATGAAGCCATATTATACTACATAGCATACAAAGATTTCTCAGGACAAACTAAACCTACCCACATGCTTCGAATAATAGCATTTTAAGTGGAGGTTTTCAATGCTTTTAGGCAAAATTTCTTAAAAAATGGAATCTGGGTGCGACGATTTGGTTATATTGCACATATATTTTTTGGGGCACGATGCAAAAAATAATCTGTAATTGCGTATTTGCTTATTGAATATTACATACTTTCGGGTGTAGAAATTTTAAACATATCTAAGACATTTTTAATAACAGTTTTAGTTGCGATACACAGGTTAAGTCTTGCTTGCATTAAGACTTCATCTTCAACATTGACCCTGCAGGCGTTATAAAATCTGTGGAACAAGTTAGCCAGATCTATAACATATCTAGTTATTTTTGCTGGCTCATAAGATTTCGCTGAAGCTATTATCTCCATAGTATAGGTTGAAATATGTCTCATCAAGTCTAATTCTTCTTCGCTGGATAATTTCAGTAGCTCTTCTTGAGTACATTTGCGTACTTTTGTGCCCTTAGATTCTATGTTTTTTATGATGCTACATATACGCGCATGAGCATATTGGACATAGTACACAGGATTTTGAGAATCTTGTTTTACAGCCAGATCCAAATCAAAGTCCATCTGGGAATTAGCTTCTCTCATATTGAAAATAAACCTAGCGGAGTCGACATTTACTTCGTTGAGCAAATCTTCCAGCTGCAAGGCTTTGCCTGTTCTTTTGCTCATTTTCACAACTTGTCCATCTCTTTTTAGCTTTACAAGTTGCATTAATATAACATCGAGTTTATTGGAATTCACACCAACATCAGCAAGTGCAGCTTTAAGTCTCGCAACATGACCATGATGATCTGCACCCCAAATATTTATACATCTGTCAAACTTCCTATCTAGGAATTTATTCATGTGATAAGCAATATCTGCTGTAAAATAGGTAGGTGTTTTGTTAGCTCTTATTAGTACTTCGTCTTTTTCGTCATCGCTATTAGTTTTGTAGAATATAGCGCCATCTTTTTCGTAAGTTAAGCCGCGTCTTTTAAAGGCTTCGACCACATCGTTTACCTTGTTTTCCTTATGAAGAACACTTTCCTTGAACCAAACATCATAATGGATACGATATTTATCCAAATTCCTTTGCATTCTGTCAATATTTTTAGGCAAAGCAAAATCAACAAGTGCCCTCTGTCTTTCTTCGGTGCTTAAGGACATATATTTATCTGCATGAATTTGTGAAAATTCCAAGGCTAAATCTTTTATATCTTCACCTTGATAACACTCCTCAGGGAACTCAACATTTTCTTCACCTTTGAATATCTGCTGATATCTTAAATCCAGAGAGAGAGCAAACTTATCTATCTGGTTTCCTGCGTCATTTATATAGAATTCCCGACTAACATCAAAGCCTGCTGTTTCCATGACGGATGCAAGACAATCTCCTAAAGCACCGCCTCTGGCATTGCCCATATGCATAGGTCCTGTTGGATTAGCTGAAACAAACTCTATATTTACTTTTTCTGATTTTCCATAGTCACTTTTCCCGTAGTTTTCTTTCTGTTTTATAACTTCAATTACGACATCGGAGAAAAACTCTTTATTGAGGTAAAAATTCATAAATCCGGGAGCAACCACTTCGAATTTAGAAAAACAGCTTTCCTCAAGGTCTATATTTTCTGATATAATTTCGGCTATTTTCATTGGTGCCATTCTGAAGACCTTTGCACTTATCATAGCCAAATTAGTCGCAAAGTCTCCATGTTTTCGTTCAGCTGGTATTTCTATTATGAAATCAGGTATTGGTGCTTGTGGTAAATTCCCTTGGGCTACTGCCTTTCCCATAGCTTCAATTAATATATTTCTTAGCTCATTATTAGCTTTCAATAATATTTTCGACATTTATATGATCCTTTTCTTTTTCTTTTTCTATATTTCTTATGTTAAGCGAAAGTTTATGTTCGCTATTTATATCACAATTCATATCAAGCGAATACTCTACTTCAAGTTTTCCGCCGTTGCGATTTAATTGGCTTTTTATCTTTTTAGTAAAAATACCCACGAGCATAGAGCCCATAGATGTATCATAACAACACATATGGCGCTTGCCATTTTCTAAGATAAGATTAGTTTCGGATTCTCCCCTATGGGAAAGAGTTAGCATTCTGTCGTCTTCCAGTTCTAGTACTGCAGTGACAGGTGAATTCAATAAAGTATTTTTGTATTCTCTGTAGATTATGTATTTTTTATTGCCGTTGACTATATAGTTGCCTTTTGTTGTGAATTCTGTTTTCTCGACATGATCGCCTATAAGTTGCGTACCCTTTATTGATATCAAAAAATTATCACGCATACAAAAACGCCTCCCTTAAACATCCTAGAAATTTTCTATATTTATCTGCCTCACTATGCTATCGCTTATATTTTTTTCTCCTAAAAATTTATCTGCGTTTTTCTTAAACTCATCCACAGTATCACTCAGATAAAACTTAACTATGCCTTTATTTTTATTGTTATTCAGAATTTTCAATTTTCTAAGCTGCTTTTTTACGTAAATTGCAGTTTCTTTCCCCGGATCTATAAGTCTGACATCTTCACCCACAAAGCTTGCTATATTTTTCTTGATAATAGGATAGTGCGTACAACCTAAAATCAAAGTGTCCACACCTTTATTTTTAAGTTCAAATAGATAGTGTTGCACCGTGGCGTTAGTTATATTATCGTCTCCATCTATAAAACCGTTTTCCACTAGAGGAACAAACAAAGGGCAAGCAGATGAATAAACCTTAACATCAGGATCCAATTCTTTCAAGGTTTTTTCGTAAGCGCCGCTATTTATGGTGGCACTTGTTCCTATCACTGCAATTCTTTTATTCTTGCTGTGTGCAACGGCAGATTTGCAAGTAGGTTCCAGAACTCCGCTAAGTGGTACGCTTGTAGCTATATCCTTGGGAGAAAGCACACAGCTGACTGTACCACAAGCTATAACTATATATTTTACTTCGTTCATGCACAAAAATCTTATATCTTGATTTGCGTATTTTCGTATAGTAGCGTTACTTCTTGTTCCGTATGGTACTCTACCAGTATCACCAAGATAAATTATATCTTCACAAGGAAGAATTTCCCGGAATTCTTTGACAGCAGTAAGACCGCCCAAACCAGAATCAAATACCCCAATAGGTCTTTTATCCATTCTTTCCAAATCCTTTACATATCAAAAGCAAGTTCTATAAGTTTTGTGAGTAATTCTTTGCTGCTATAACCTTTGTGTAACATTAATTTAGGATACATACTTATCGAGGTAAAACCAGGTAAAGTATTTATTTCATTCAAATAGATATTATCGTATTTATCAACAAAGAAGTCAACGCGCGAAAGTCCTGAACAAGCTAGTGCTTTATAGGCTTTTTCTGCGGTAGATCTTATGTTTTCTATGGTATTTTCAGAAAGTTTCGCAGGTATGGAAATTTCAGAATCATCACTTTTGTATTTAGCTTCGTAATCGTAAAATTCATTAGAAGGCGCTATTTGCCCAACAGTAGAAACTTCAAGCTGATTTTTGTTTCCAAGCACAGCACATTCTGCTTCTATCCCAACTATAGCCTCTTCTACTAGAATTTTATTATCTTCGGCTTTTGCCTTTAAAAGAGCTGTTTTTAATTCACATCTATTTTTGGCCTTACTGACCCCGACAGAAGAGCCTGCACTGGAAGGCTTGACAAACACAGGATAATCGTTTAGCTTCTGTTCAACTTTGTCAACGCAATCTTCTATATTTTCTTCTATCTCATAGTCAAAAAACCATACAAACTTTGCCTGTTTAATATTTTCATGCTCAAAGACAATATTGGATATTACTTTATCCATACAGGCATTAGATGCAGCCAAACGACAGCCGACAAAAGGAATCCCCGATAATTCCAGAAGTCCCTGGATTGTCCCATCTTCACCGTTTTTGCCATGTAAAACCGGAAAAACCACATCAATATTTTTCATGTGACAACTATTATTTTCAAAAACAAGAAGCCCCTTGTGAGAACTGTCTGGAGATAGAATGACTTTTTTATTAGAAATATGATTTTCCCAGACTTTGTTTTTTATATCATCTACATCCCTGGAAAATAAAAACCATTCTCCTTTTTTATTAATCCCAATAGGCAAAACTTCAAATTTTTCTCTATCTAGATTTTCCAAAACAAAAGCAGCTGAAACACAAGATATCTCATGTTCTGACGATTGACCGCCAAAAAGTACAGCTACAACTTTTTTCAGCATTAAGTCACACACCCCTAAAATTACAACTTAGCTCCCAACAACGCTGCACCAATAAGACCAGCATCATTGCCAAGTTCAGCTTTAACTATTTTTGTTACTTGCTTTAGATTTTTACTATAAGTTTGACCTTCTAAACACTTACGCAGCGGAGCCAGAAGATATTCTCCCTGATTACTTACGCCTCCACCAACTACTAAGCAGTCAGGCTGAAAAATGTTTATGACATTAGCCGCCCCACAAGCAAGATATTCTACATATGTATTTATTACTTTTATAGCACTCTCATCCCCGAGTATAGCAGACTCAAATGGAGTTTTTCCCGTAACTTTCCTTAGTTCTTGTGAATGTTCCCACATATATGACTCAGGGTGATTTTTCATAGTTTCAATAGTAAGCTTCAGTAAAGCCGTCGCTGAGGCATATACTTCCCAGCAACCCTTTCGACCACAGTTGCACTGTTTGCCGTCTTTGACTATAACCATGTGGCCAAGCTCACCAGCGGCATAGTTACTGGCAGAATATATCTTTTTGTCTATTATGATTCCGCCACCTATACCAGTCCCTAGAGTTATCATGACTGAATTATTGCTGTTTTTTGCTCCTCCTGCCAAAAACTCGCCATAAGCTGCTGCATTAGCGTCGTTTTCTATGAAAATATCGACTCTGTCTGCAAGCTTTTGTAGCTCCTTATCAGTTGAATATTTTTCGCTACACATACATTTTCGCATCATGTCAACTATATTCCAGTTTTCTACAAATAAGTTGCTGGCAAAATTTACTACACCATTTTCGGGATCTACCGAGCCAGGTATGCCTATACCTATCGATTCTATCTCATTAAAACTGCTTCCAGATTTTTCAAGTGCTTTTTGGCAAAGTCCTATCATGTCATCACAAATGCTTTCGGTTTCGCGTGGAGCTTTTGTTTTGCAAAACGCCTTACCTATCACTTTGTGACAGCCATTTTGGGATTCTATGACTGCGCTAACTATATTTGTACCACCAAGATCTATGCCTATTCGCTTCATCAATTTTTCCCCCTAACACACTAGCTACAATATTATCACAAAAATCTCTGCTGCACTAGTCGGCATATTTTGAATGTTGAACAGATTAAAGGCTATGGCAGAACATTCGCTCATATGCCTTGCTGATACTATGTGTATTTTTTTAAAAATATCAGAAAAGGTAGTGCTTTGGTATAATATTGGATTTTTTTTAAAATTTGACTTTGCCAAGTGAAAAAATATATAATGACAATGTAAAGATTTAGTGTTGTTCATATTGCAATTTGGGGTGATAAAAATGATAAAAAATTTATCGAGCCTACGTGATTTGAGCGATAAGCAATTAAGCTTGCTTATGGAATGTAGAGATATTGACGAAGCCAGAAAGGCCTTTAAGCTGTTTGGATATTTGCTTGACGATGAACAACTCGAAGAAATAAGACTTTCGTATGTGAACGAAGATAGAAAAAATACAGATGGGCTTAATATTAATCAGCTAGATCAGGTGGTGGGCGGTGCACGCGCATTAGTGAGCTTACTTGAACATGAAACTAAATCTAAAGAACAAAGCAACAGAGTTGGTTCAAGTGGTTCAAGTATGGTTTTGCCGGATACTAGTGCGAGACTAGACGTTACGGGAGGAGGAATAGGAGACCAAGATATCCAACATTTGCAAATGAGTAATGAACAGGTAGAGGTCCATAACTATGATCAGGAAAAAAATGCAGAAGACCAAGATATCCAACATTTGCAAATGAATAGTGAACAGGTAGAGGTCCATAACTATAATCAGGAAAAAAATGCAGAAGACCAACAAAGAATAGACTTTATTCGTGATGATTTAGTTGATGCTTTTGAGAATAGATGGGAAAGATACAATACTGGTGCCGGTGACTCTTTGCATAATGTTGATCATTATGAGCGCACAAATACATTGGCAGTTAGAGAGGCTTTAGAGGGCAGGTTTGGCAAAGATGCAGAAATTGACAATAGCAACAGAGAAGTGATTATAGTTAAGATACCAAGACAACAGCAAGAACGTGTTGATGAATATACGGATAGAAGTAAGGATGTACTTATTATTCCTCGTTTAGCTCTTTCAGTTGCTCTTGATGCAGCTAAAGAGCAAGGAGTTGTTGCTAAAGACCAAATTCAAGTAGCAGATCTAGCTATGACTACGCTGATAAGTGTTAATAATAAAGATATTATGTTTGGATCACACGATCAAGCACATTCGCATACTGGTAATTCCTATGAACGAGACATTGGAATTCATTTTCTTACTTCCGAACAGATTACGGAATATGAAAAAAATTCAAAAAAAGCTAGAGATGCTAATGAAGAACACACCAATAGCGATAAAAATTCAATACAACTTGATTACCAAATGGGCAGGACTGAGGATAAAAAGTTTGTAGAGTTTGTTCATGAAGTGGATAAAAAGACACGCGAGAATGAAGAGTTGCGTCCAGTCGCAGAGATTCGTAATGGTAGATTTATTGATGAGGAACGCGGATACGTAGACGACCAATTGTCATTTAGAACGAGAAGTCAATTAAATATGGTACTCCCGGGTGTTGAAAGAGATCAGAGAGAGATTCCGGGACCAGAGCCCACTTTTAAAGCTAAAGTTAAAGCTGATGCTAAAGCTTCTAAAGCTGATGCTGAAGCTTCTAAAGCTGATGCTAAAGCTTCTAAAGCTGATGCTGAAGTTTCTAGAGTTATGGTTAAAGATATTGATGTTGAAGCTTCTAAAGCTATGTTTAAAAATGTTGGAGTTCGTAAAGCTATGGTTGATGCTTATGTTTTTGAAGTTTCTGAAGCTATGGTTGAAGCTTTTGAAAATGTTAAAGCTAAGGTTGAAGCTAAGGTTGAACGTTTTAAAGCTAATGTTAAAGCTTTTAAAGATGAGGTTAAAGCTGATGCTAAAGCTTTTAAAGCTATGTTTAAAAATGTTGAAGCTTTTAAAGCTAAGGTTAAAGATGATGCTAAAGCTTTTAAAGCTAAGGTTAAAGCTAAGGTTAAAGCTGAGGTTGATTATTGGAGGGAATCGGCGGAGTGCTATGGGTTGGGGAGTACGGTTGCGGAAATAATATTACTCGCCATCCCCGCCATCATCAACGGCACTGTGCTACTCACGTACCGTGCTGTAAAAGCTATCTTTACAAAACTAATAGCACTCTTTGTATGCCTAGCCTCACCTTCTACGGATTATGATGATATATCTGAACGGCATGAGGTGTCAGATATCGGTAATAGGCCCATGATGACAGAGGAGGAGTTTGAATAGGTAATAGAGGGCCGTTCTAGGGGAAGGTGGCCGCGCTAGGTAGCGGCGGAGTTTTTCCAAGGAAGATTAGTCAGTTATTTTATTATATTTCTGCCTAATTTTCCATAATAATTTGTGCTTAGACAAACCATGTAAACATAAGTCCCTATTTTATTGACTATATTTTAAAACTCTTTTTTGAAGGAAATGCATATTTGTATCCCTCGTGTTTCAATTCAACTTTGCTATTCTCGACTATTATTTCGGCATTTGCGTCGTGGTTTTTACTATCTAGAACATTCCAAAACAGGACTGCTTTTTCGATTCCATCGCCGGTTTTGAAATTAAAAACTTCATCTGGCTGAGCTAGTCTATTTTCGCTGTATATCGATTTATCATCGTACGCTTTTATTATTTTGTATATTTCTTCATTTGATTTATTTTGAAGAGCCGCCACAGATACTGGATTACGCTTCAAAGCAGCTTCCAAAAAAGCCGGCCAAGATTGCTTATCGATATCTCTAAAGGCCAGAAAAGCCAGATCCACCAAGTCATTTTTACCTCTGTATTTTGATAGATAATCTCTTATTTCCTTCGCGCTGTCGCAATATTCTAGCTCACTCAAATCAATATCCATTTTAAAATTCTTATTTTCTGATGGAAGTTTAGGGCTCAAAAAACTGAATTTAATAAAATCATCAGTAAAATTTGCTAAAGTTTTTTCATCTATGCCTTCGAAAGCTTTTTTAAAAATACCTTTCCACTCAGAAAAATCTTTCACATTTAAATTAGCATAAACTTGGTTCATATCTTCTGAAATGACAAAAGTTTTCTCTGGAACTTTTTCTAATAATTTATCAGACATATTTTTGGCTGTTTTTTTCACTATAGATGCAGAAAGTTCTAAATTATCTTCTTTTATTTTTTCGAAAACACTAGCTACACTTGCATATAGCTTACGCCCTTTAACATTTACTGAAAAATAGAATTTATCGCGCCAATTTTCATGTGCTTCAAAAAAACAGAGAAAATGTGCAAAGTTAATATCAGATTTTAAGTATCCTTTTATTGCTGTTTCAAATTTGTTATATGATGATTTTGGCATAGTTGCTGTATCATACATAGTGTGTATATAGCCACTGAGATTTGAAACTATAGTAACTTTTTCGTTATATAGGGCTCTTCTTGCTTTGCTCGAAAGCTCAGTACCATTGAACCACATGTTTTTTGTGACTATCCTGCGATTATTCGTAAGTATTCCATCGCCAATATCAACAAAATTCTGTGAATGTAGAGGCGTTGCCATCATAAAAAGCTTATCAAATGGGATTTTTGCAACGATATGAAGAGCTGCAAAATACAGCATTGAAAGCGAAACACATTCCCCCGCTCCTGTATTATAGCCCTCCTTTCTTTTGAAGGCACACATAGCTTCTACCGTCTCTGTTTTCCAGTAGGGAATATTGTCATCTACATACTTATCCAGTCCGAAGAATTTACGTATGTTTATATCATAATAATATTTATCTCCTTCATAGCCCATCAAGGCATTATGCCTCATTACTTCGTCGAAATTTATGAATGAAGCAAATCGTTTCATTTCTTTGCTCTTAGTTGTAAGCCCCCATGTCTCTATGTCTAAATTAAATACAAAATTATCTATGATATATTGTTTTACTCTTTGAATTTTTTTATATTCAGAAAGCTTATCAATATCTTTGAAAAAAGTATCATTCCTCCACTCCCAGATTATGGGAGACATCAGGTTTGCCAAAGCTCCAGCTATCATAAGCTCTGGAAATATAAATATTTCCATATCTGACAAGGTAACAGCAGATGTTTTCTTTTCAAAGCTAAGGGTATGATTTTTCTCCAACTTAAAGCCCTCCAAATAAATACCGCAGCATTGTAGTAAGAATTACGATGCTACGGCAAAAATTAATATTCTAAAAAATATCCCTATAAAAATTTTATTCCTTGATAGTCAAAATATTCAGCAAAATATTTGTACACTTATCCATCTGATCTAATGAGACACACTCATAGCAACTGTGATAATTTGCTCCACCGGTAGGGAGATTTGGACAGGGTAAACTCATAAATGAGAGCTTAGATCCATCCGTGCCACCACGAATAGATTGAGATTCCGCATTAATTCCTGCCATAGACATAGCACTTTCTATTCTTTCTATTATTTCCGGATATTCTCTTATTATCTCTGCCATGTTATAGTAAGTATCTTCCATTGTGAGAGTTATCGTGTCATCGCCGTAACGCTTGTTCAAAAAGTTAGCAATATCATTTAATATTTCTTTGCGCTTTTCAAATTCGTTACTATCGTGGTCACGCACTAAAATAACAATATTTGCATTTTCAACTGAAGCTTCTAGAAAGTCAACATGGAAGAATCCTTCATGACCTTCTGTGAACTCTGGAGCTTGTTCACTTGGTAACATAGCTATAAATTCATTAGCAATTCTAGCAGCATTTTTGAGTTTGCCTTTACCTGAACCTAAATGGACACTAAAGCCTTGGATATTTATTTTTGCACTAGCTGCATTGAAACACTCATACTCAAAGAAAGGCAACGGACCGCCATCTAATGTATATGCAAAATCCACTTCAAAAGAATCTATAGCAAATTTTTCCGCACCGCGTCCTATTTCTTCATCAGGAGTAAAAGCGATCTTTATATCACCATGTGGAATCTCAGGGTTTTCTAATAAATATTCACAAACAGTCATTATTTCCGCTATACCGGCTTTGTCATCAGCACCTAAAAGTGTGGTACCATCAGTAGTTATCAGGTCATCACCAATAAAGCTTTTCATTTCTTCAAATTCATCAGTATCAACAACTATATTTTTTTCAGCATTCAAAAGTAATTTTCCACCTTTGAAATCCTGTGCTAACTGAGGCTTTATTTCCTTAGCAGAACAAGCTGCTGACGTATCTAAATGTGCTATCAAACCTATAGCTGGAAATTCTTCGTCATTTTGCGGTATCTGAGCATATAAATATCCATTTTCATCTAAATTGACATTAGAAGCACCCATATCAGAAAGCTCTTTTTCTAAAAGCCTTGCAAGTTCCAGCTGTCCAGCTGTTGTAGGGCTCTTATCTACATTGTCATCAGACGTTGTATCAATACTTATGTATCTCAAAAATTTTTCTGTCACTTTCTCTTTGAAAGAAATTTCCATACTTCACACACCTCTAATAAATATATAGAACTTAAATTTATATAATCAATTTACAAAAAAAAATCACTATTTACTTTTACATATAGCCTTGTATATATCAGATTTCTTTATATTTGTTTTGGAAGAAACTAATTTAGATGCTTCATTGACACTTTTACCTTCTGATATGTAGTTTTGTGCCATGTAGATGGCATCTTGTAAACTAAACTCATTTGCAGGAACATCTTGTTTTCCCTCTATAACAAGGACAAACTCACCTTTGGCTGCATTAGCCTCAAAATAATTTATAGCACCTACTATATCCGTCCTCATTATTTCTTCATGTATTTTTGTAAGTTCTCTTGCAAGCACTATTCTTCGATTCCCAAGTATACTTAACATATCTTTTAAATCATATAATATTTTGTGTGGGGATTCATTAAAAATAATCGTTCTAGTTTCATCTTTTAGAGACTCGAGGTGTTGCTTCCTTCTTTTTTTATTTGTAGAAAGAAAACTTTCAAAACAGAATCTGCCTGAACTTAAGCCTGAAACAGCTAATGCAGATACCGCAGCACATGGTCCGGGAATTATAGTTACTTCTATTCCTTGGGCAGCACATAAACGAACTAAGTCCTCGCCAGGATCTGAAATTGCAGGCATTCCCGCATCTGTAACTAAAGCACAGCTTTCTCCATTTAAGAGCCTATCGCATATAATTTGACCTTTTTCGGTCTTGTTATGTTCGTGATAACTTACAAGTTCTTTCTTTATAGAAAAATGATTTAATAGTTTAAGTGTGACTCTTGTATCTTCTGCTGCTATAAAGTCGGCTTCATTGAGTGCTTTTATTGCACGTTCACCAATATCCCCTAAATTTCCTATAGGGGTAGCAACAAGTACAAGCTTAGCCGCCATATACTCTGTATCCCTGTTTTGTATTATACACAGATGACAAAAATGGAGAATATATCTCTTCCATCTCTCTTGTCAAATTTCCTTCTGGATCGTTCATAATAAGTGAGGGCATCACAAGCAAGCCAGGACTCGCATTGCGTCTTCCTTCTATTAAGAAAAGCTTCGGTGGCTTGTCTTCCATAGGATATACAAATCTTAAACGTTTTGGTTCTATGTTATACTGACGCATGGTGCATAAAATGTCACATAGACCCTCAGGCCTGTAACACATAAACAGTCTGCCAGCGGTCCTTAGAAGTTTTGTAGAGGCTTCCACAACATCTTTTATCGTACAGTCAGATTGGTGTCTTGCCATTAGTCTTGCTGCACTTTCAGGTCTGAGACCGCCTTCCATTGGATTGTATGGCGGGTTACAAACTACCGAATTGAAAGAATGACATGGTAACTGTTCTGCCAATTTTCTTATATCTGTGTTCATAACTTTTATCTGATCATGCAAATTGTTGAAATTTATTGATTTATTGAGCAGCTCACAGGCCTCTTGTTGAATATCAGCACATACAACATGCTTAGGCGGAGAATTATTAAACCACATCAGGGATAATGCTCCACAACCACTGCAAAATTCTATAACTTTGTGACGAGATGAAGGTTTAGAAAAATGAGATAGCAATACAGTATCTGAACTAAATTTATGATCGTCAGAAACATAAACTTGCAAGTTATTACTTAATGGCTCTAATTGCATTAAACACACCCCACATTAGCAATATACATATCATGTTACTACAAATGTATAATTTTTACAAGGATGTTTTTTTGTAGCAACACGCCAAATGAATGAAAGCTCATTGTTGCTCGGGACAGTTGTAAAAGCTATTTTTTAAAGGCTCAAGACTTTTTCTAGGAATTTAGTAGCTTCTAAACTGATAGTAAGTTTCTTTTCTCCATTGATACGCGACTTCACAAATATTTCTATTTCTACTCAGTTATCTGCCTTTCCTAATATTACAAATAGTACTTATCAATATCTCTTTTATGTTGTATTTTCTATTCTATCTTCTATCTTCTATTCTTGCTGACTATCCGCTATTTACTCCACCAAGGTTCCTTAATTTTTCTGTGATTTTATCATATAATTTACCTTTTTCTTTCATGTTTTGGCTGTGATTTTTCCACTTGACTTTACAGACATATGGTGATAATATTCCTTTGTTGGAGAGATGTCCGAGTGGTTTAAGGAGCTAGTCTTGAAAACTAGTGATTCCGCAAGGAACCAAGGGTTCGAATCCCTTTCTCTCCGCCATATATTTTGGAGAAGTACCCAAGTGGCCGAAGGGGCTCCCCTGCTAAGGGAGTAGGTCGGGTGACCGGCGCGAGGGTTCAAATCCCTCCTTCTCCGCCATGTTTTGCTGCAGCTTAAAAACTGCAGTTTTTTTTGCGTCTAAAAACTAGGAAAAAGGAATGCACACTAATTTGTTCAGCATCATCAACACAAAAATTCATACCATAACTAATGGTATAATCGAAAATGGTTATATTGTTATATCAGACGGAAAAATCCACAAACTGGGGCATATGAAAGATTTTATAAATATGTCGGATGATAATTTTATCGATCTGAAATCGTATAATATTTTTCCTGGTTTTATAGATATACACACCCATCTGGGATTAATTCCAGAAGGTAAAAGTGAAAACTACGATAAAAACAAAAAATACGATAAATTTATAAATTTAGGATTTTCTGTACTTTCTAAAATAGATATTAATGATATGGCTTTCTGTGATGCAGTAAACGCTGGTATTACGACTGTAGTAGTATCGCCAGGAAGCACTGAGCTTATTGCTGGAACAACTGCTGCTGTAAAAACTTTCGGTAAAAATTTGAAAAATAGAACAATCAAAGAAAATCTTTCTTTAAAGGTAGCGTTAGGAGAAAATCCCATTAAATCATATAAAAAACATGACGGTTCAACATATACAAGCGAAGAATTAAAAGAAATTCTGGTAAATATATTTTCCAAGGCTCTTAAACAAATTTCTTCATTTGATTTTATTGATAAAACTATGCCATGTAATGAAATGGACATATTATCGGCAGTTCTAAAAAAAGAAATGCCGGTTCATTTTCATGCACACTCTGCAAATGATATAGAAACAGCTATCCATATATCAAATATTTTTAATTTGGATTATGCAATAATACATGCGACTGAAAGCCATATGATTTTAGAAAAACTTAAAAATTCAAACTGCAAAATAATCCAAGGACCTTTTTTTACCAATAGAAGCAAGCAAGAATTATTAAATATGGATATGAAATCATCTGCACTACTAAGCAAAAATAATCTGCTCTTTTCTTTAACAACGGACCATCCTGAATTACCTATTCAATTTCTCCCTTTGTGCGCAAGTTTCACAAATAAAAACGGCCTCGATCCCACCGAGGCCATAAAAAATATAACTATAAATCCCGCTAAATTATGTCATTTAGACCATATAATTGGCAGTATAGAAAAAGGTAAACACGCTGATCTGGTTGCTTTTAAAGACAATCCATTAAATCCTTTTGAGGAACCAATATTAGTTATCGGGCAGGGGAAAATTCTAAAATCCAAGCTTTGATCATAGCGTATTTTTGATATAGATAAGCTTATGAGCAAATTATTATATTTTTATCACATTACATAAATTAAAATCTAATTATTTCAGAAATAAACTTAGAAAGTTCTGCGATAGGAATCCGCTGTTGCTGCATTGAATCTCTGTCTCTGACAGTAACACAATTATCTTCTTTACTATCGAAATCATAAGTAATACACAATGGTGTGCCTATCTCATCGTGGCGGCGATATCTTTTACCAATTGAACCGATATCATCAAAATCAATCATAAAATCTTTTGATAAGTCTTCGAAAATCTTATATGCTTCATCGCTTAGCTTTTTCGAAAGAGGCAAAACAGCTGCCTTATATGGTGCCAAAGCCGGATGCAAATGCAAAACTGTACGGATATCATTTTCTGATATAACTTCTTCGTCATATGCATTGCACAAAAATGCAAGCGCTACTCTATCTGCACCTAGTGAAGGTTCTATAACATATGGAACATATCTAGAGTTATCACTTGGATCAAAATATTCTAAACTTTTCCCAGAAGCATTCATATGTTGGTTTAGATCATAGTCAGTCCTATCGGCAATTCCCCACAACTCTCCAAAGCCAAAAGGAAACAAGAATTCGATATCAGAAGTTGCGTTAGAATAAAAACACAACTCTTCTTTGCTATGATCCCGAACACGTATATCTTCTTTGCACATACCAAGGCTTAGTAACCAATTTTTACAATATTCTTTCCAATACTCAAACCATTCTAAATCTGTACCGGGTTTGCAAAAAAATTCTAGTTCCATTTGCTCAAATTCTCTAGTTCTAAATGTAAAATTCCCTGGCGTTATTTCGTTTCTAAATGCCTTACCTATTTGACAAACACCAAAAGGTACTTTCTTTCTGGTAGTTCTTTGTATATTTGCAAAGTTTACAAAGATTCCCTGAGCTGTTTCTGGGCGCAAATAAATTTCATTTTTTGAGTCTTCTGTGACACCCTGGAAAGTCTTAAACATTAAGTTGAAATTTCTAATTTTTGTGAAATTTCTTGAACCGCATTCAGGACAAGCTATAGAATTTTCTTCTAAATATTTTTCCATTTGCTCAAAACTCATAGAACTGGGATTGCCGCCATTTTGCTCAATAAGTTCATCAGCACGATGTCTTGTTTTGCAGTCCTTGCAGTCCATTAGAGGGTCTGAAAAACCTGATAAGTGTCCAGAAGCTTTCCAGACTTCTGGGTTCATAAGTATGGCACAGTCGAGCTTTACGTTGTAACTATTCTCTTGGACAAATTTTTTAATCCATGCATCTTTGATGTTTTCTTTAAACATCGTTCCTAGCGGACCATAGTCCCAGGTATTTGATAAGCCACCATAAATATCAGAGCCAGGGTATATAAAACCTCGGTTTTTACATAAAGTTACTATCTTTTCCATTGTTTTTTCCTTGTTCGATAGCATTTACGTTCCTCCATATCACTAAATTAACATAAAAAATATTTATAAGTATTAAATTTAAAAAGTCGCCTTAGCAACCAGCTCTTTGCGTATAAATACCTGTGTCATTATGTATCCCATAACATAGCTAATTAAAAGGCCTATAACAAAATTAAGCATAGAATTAGGTAACATAAGCGGTATAGCGACTAAACCAGAAGGCCCAAAAGCAATTGAGTCAACATGTCTTAACATGCACCAAGCTCCACCGAAACCTGCTCCAATACCAGCGGTAATGAAAGGTTTACCCAAAGGAACAGTAACACCATATATGAGTGGTTCTGCAACACCAAGAAATCCGGCTGGTAAAGCCCCTGTTATAACTTTCTTTAAATTGTTATTTCCTACTTTTTTTGCTTTTGAGTATAAAGCAATAGATGCTCCTACCTGACCAGCTCCAGCCATAGCCAAAACTGCAAATAAAGTAATATATCCCATAGATTGGAGCTGTACTGTATAAATTGGAATTAAGCCCTGATGTATTCCAAGCATAACCATTGGCAGGAATAATGCAGACAGTATAAATCCGGATAAAATCTGTACAACTGGTACAGTTGAGTCTAACAATAGGTTCAAAAACTTCACTAAATAGTCAGAAAATATCCCAGCTACAGGCATGACAAATAATATAAATGTTGCGCTTATAACAAACATGGAGATAAGTGGAGTAAGGACTAATTCTATAGTATCTGGAAGCTTTTTATGCAGCCATTTTTCTACACACGAAAGAACCCAAACTCCGAATATGACACCGATTATACCGCCTTTTCCAATGCCTAGTATGGAATTTAATGGAACTGCGGAATCATAAATCTTAAACGGTAAATTGAGTGGCTCTACTGCTGCTTGTATAACTTGAGAGATATTGGTTATTTGTGTCATGAGAGACATAGCTCCTACCATACCACCCAAAACTTGTGTAGCACCAAATTGTTTTGCTGAATTTATCCCTGTATAAATAGCTAAATATGTAATAAATGAGCCACCTATCAAGGAAAACAACAACTGAACTGTATTCCAAAACAAATTTGAAGGTAATGATCCTTGTTGTATGCAAGTTGTTATAAGACTGGAAAATCCATTAAATATACCAGAGGCAATTAAGGCTGGTATCATGGGAACAAATATCTCACCAATAAGTTTCATGAACCTTTTTATTGAACTGTCTTTTTGTTTTGATTTATGTAATTTTTTATTATTTTCCCAGTTGCCAATTGCAACTGTATGTTCTTCTGACTTTGATTCTGATTCCGTCGGAGCTGCGTTTTTTAGAGAAAGATTTATTGCTGTGCTCATTTTTTGTGCCTTGCCTGGGCCAAAAACTATTTGCAAGTTTTTATCGCCGGGCACTAAACCACAAACACCATCTAATTTTTTGATTTCATCAAAAGCTAAATCAGATTCATCCTTCAAATCTATACGCACACGTGTCATACAATTCTCAACACTTAAGATATTGCTGTTACCACCCACAAGTTCAATGAGCTTTTCTGCTATTTGTTCATTACCCACGACAATCACCTCTTAGAATTTTATGGCATCTTTTATATGACCATTTGCTAATTTTAATTTGTCAGCCGCTTCTTTTTCATCGCAATTAAGTAGCAACATCACTATGGCCAATTTAGCACTGCCATTCGCTTTTGCTAACGCTTGAGCAGCTGTATCATCATCAACACCAGTAGCTTCTCTCACTATATTGCGTGCCCTTACTTTTAATTTTTCATTCGTTTGCATTACATCAACCATCAAATTGTGATATGCTTTGCCTATTCTTATCATAGACGCTGTTGAAATCATATTAAGTATCATTTTCTGGGCCGTACCGGCCTTTAGTCTAGTTGACCCTGTTAAAACTTCTGGTCCACAGTTCACTTCTATTTTAATATCAGCAATTTTCCCAACAGCGGTATCTGTATTGCAAGAAATTGCAGCGGTTTTACAGCCAATATTTTTTGCATACTCTAAGCCACCAATAACATATGGAGTCCGGCCACTTGCGGCTATACCGACAACAAAATCCTTGCTATGTAGCTCAATATTTTTTAAATCTTCAACACAAAGTTCTTTACTGTCTTCTGCGCCTTCTTTAGCCTTTATAAAAGCGGCTTCTCCACCTGCTATCAGACCCATTACCATATTTTGATTTACACCAAAAGTCGGTGGACATTCAACAGCATCTAAAAGTCCCAATCTGCCGCTAGTACCTGCGCCTAGATAAATAAGTCTTCCACCATCCTCAAAAGAGGCAGCAGCAAAATCGACAGCTTTGGCAATATCAGGCAAAACTTTAGAAATTGCACTTGAAATTTTTGCATCTTCTTCATTCATCACTTTTACTATTTCGAAAGCAGACATTGAGTCAAGAGCCATTGTGTTTTCATTTCTACTTTCTGTTGTCATACCGCTCAAATTAATCATGTATATCCTCCTCAATATAAAATAATTATGATTAGATATAATTACTATTCTGCATACAACAAAACGGTGACACTAAAATTATTAGTGGTCACCATTCTATTTAAACTACAAAAATCTAAACTACGATAGATTTTTGTACCTTATACACAAGGTAGTAAATTATTTTCACAAAACATCACTCCAATAACCAAAAATACCCTCTCCAATCCAAATTACAACAAAGCTAAGATAATGTCAATATTTTCATTAGATATCATGTGCGAAGTTAAAAGAAAAAAATAAAAAAATGCAAAAATTCCCCTTAATCCTGTGCTTTTCCGTGAAAGTAAACGTCAAAGAAGCGGCATCAAATACTAATATGCATATTGCACTAAAAAAGAGTTGAAATTATACCTATATGTATATATAATTTGAATAGAGAGGTGGAGTATTATGAAAATCAAAAGAGGACAATGGATGTTTGTTGTTGCTTTATTTTTGGCAACAGTTGCTGTGCCTTTGACATTGCAAGGCAGCTACGCAGAAAATGTCAGTGGGAAATCACAGACTCTGAAAGGCGAGCACATAGGGGATGCAAATGTATTCGACTTGAAAGAGGGTGGAATAAAGATATCAAAAGGTAAAAATGAAAAAAATGAGGAACAAATAGTCATAGAACGGTATGGAGATTCTGGAAACGTGATGCCAGTTTATCTTCCTAAGGGAACAACGATAGTTGTGTATAGTGGTACGGGTGGTCATGCCAAATACGGTATTGAAGTAGAGCCTAATGTAGGAGAAGTAAACATACAATTTGGTGCGAAAAAAGGGATATTGTATTGGACTACAGAAATATCAACCAGTAATGATGAGTGTCCGTTTAAAATAGGTGCAGGAAATAAAGTTAAGGTTACCACAAAAGGAACTGTGTCAATATATAGCGAGAATGCCAGTGGAATTTACTCCGAAGGTGAACTTATTTTGGATGTTGATGATGAAGAATGGAAGATTAAAAGTAGAAAAAGAGATAACATTCTAAGAGAAGCATTTGGAATATATTCCGATAAATTGACAATAACAAGTTCAAAAGTGACAAGTTCAGGTTACAGTTATGGTATAGATATTGCTGGCTCCGATGGGGCTATAAAAGTTGCCGATGTAGACAATAATATAATTTTACCGGATTCTTCTAAAGTGTGTGATAAGTCCAGACCCAATGCAATATATACTGTTTGTATTGATGAATATAATTTTGATTCTCTAGATCGAAAAATGAGCAGAGAAGAGCTAATAAATCGTCTTTTTTATAAGGATGGAAAATGCAAGTGGTATGGATTGCGTTTAAAGATGACTAGTAATCTTTGATGATTAATATTACAAAAAATGCGCTTTTTCGTGAAAGCAAATATCAAAGAAGCTACAATAAACACTAATATGCATATTGCACTAAAAAAATGAAATTGCACCTATATGTATACATAATTTGAATAGGGAGGGGGAGATTATTATGAAAATCAAAAGAAGACAATGGATGTTTGTTGTGGCTTTATTTTTGGCAACAGTTGCTGTGCCTTTGACATTGCAAGGCAGCTACGCAGAAAATGTCAGTGGTGAAACACAAATGCTTTAGCGAATTATTTGTAGATTTCCCTGATGATGGGCAAGGTCCCTGGGGTAGTTAAAATATCAAAATTACCGACTGTAAAATTTAATTTAAGCAATTTATAGAACTAAGAGATTCAACATCATAAAATTCAACACTGTGTTTATTTTAATACTGCACATTGAAATTCAAATTGTTAATGATGAGATCAGGAAATTCTCTCTACAGCCTGCAGCAACAAACTTTCCTGCTCTTTAGCAAGTTCAAATTTTTTTCTAACTTTTTCCACAACATCCGTTGGTGCCTTTTCGGTAAATGCTTTATTGGAAAGCTTATTATCACACTGAGCAATTTCTTTTTTTACTTTTTCTAGTTCCCTGTTTAATCGTTCAAGTTCCTCTTTCCTATCTACCAACTCGTCCGAGCACAAATAAACTTTTGCATTAGGGGTAACAGCTGTTACGGTGTTTTCGAGTTCCAATTTATTTTTTATGATAACCTCGTCAGCAAAAGCAAGTTTTTTTATAAAGCCAATACCATTTTCAAAAACATCAAAATCTTGAGTTTCTATATAAACGTTTGCCTTTTTAGAAGGCTTTACATTCATATTAGCACGGAGATTCCTTACTGCTTTTATGACATTCATTACGCTATCCATATTTGACATAGCATCGGTAAAATAATTCTTCTCATCAAATTTAGGAAATTCAGAAATAGTCAAAGCTTCCCCGTCGTGCGGTAGAGTCTGCCATATTTGTTCGCTTATGAATGGCATAAACGGATGCAAAAGCTTCAGCGTATTCGTAAACACCCAAACTAATACCTGTCTAGCATTTTGAGCAGATTTTTTATCTTCTGATGACATACGTATTTTGGCAAGTTCGATATACCAGTCACAGAACTGTTCCCATATAAAATCGTATAATTTTTGTACTGCGATACCTAGTTCAAATTTTTCAAGATTATTAGTAACTTCTTTGCATAAATTATTAAACAGACTCACTATCCACTTATCCTCTATGCTCAGATTATCAGGTAAGCTGTTTTCTACCTCATGCTCGTCTATATTCATATGTATAAAACGTGCAGCATTCCAAATTTTATTGGCAAAATTACGGCTAGATATAATTTTCTCTTCGGTAAATCGCATATCATTACCAGGGCTATTCCCAGTAGCCAGAGCAAAACGCAAAGCATCTGCACCATATTTATCTATTATCTCCAGAGGATCAATTCCATTGCCCAAAGATTTGCTCATCTTCCGCCCTTGAGAATCTCGGACCAAACCATGTATAAATACATTCTCAAATGGTACTTCACCTGTGTGTTCTAGAGCCGAGAAAATCATTCTAACAACCCAGAAAAAGATAATATCGTAACCTGTCACTAATGTGCTTGTAGGATAGAAATATTTAAGTTCAGGAGTTTCATCTGGCCAACCAAGTACAGAAAATGGCCACAAAGCAGAACTGAACCAGGTATCTAAGGTATCCTCATCTTGTTTGATGTTAGAACTACCACATTTAGGGCAAACCGTTATATTATTTTCAGAAACTATAAGCTCATTACAATCTTTGCAATACCAAGCAGGAATTCTATGTCCCCACCAAAGCTGACGAGATATACACCAGTCTCTTATGTTCTCAAGCCAATGAAAATATATTTTAGAGAAACGTCCGGGGATGAATTTAGTTTTATTATTTTTTACAGCTTCTATGGCAGGCTTTGCTAAATCATCCATCTTCACAAACCACTGCATGGAAACTCTTGGTTCCACAGTAGTCCTACAACGATAACATGAACCTACATTGTGATTATGCGCTTCAGTTTTTATTAAAAAGCCAAGTTCATCAAGTTCTTTTACAAGCTGTTTTCTAGCTCCATATCTATCTAAACCGCAATATTTGCCAGCATTTTCATTCATAACCGCAGCTTCGTCCATAACATTTATCACTGCTAAATCATGCCTTAGTCCAACTTCAAAGTCATTAGGGTCATGCGCTGGAGTTATTTTAACTACGCCTGTCCCAAAATCAGGATCTACATACGAATCTGCAATTATTGGAATTTCACGGCCAACTATAGGCACTATGACCTTCTTTCCTATGTAGTCCTTATATCTTTCGTCGTCAGGGTTTACAGCAACAGCCGTATCCCCAAACATAGTTTCAGGCCGTGTAGTTGCTAATTCTACATGGCCGCTGCCGTTTGCTAATGGGTATCTGAGATGCCAGAAATGACCCTGTTTTTCTTCGAACTCTACTTCAGCATCAGATATAGAAGTTTTACAGTGGGGACACCAGTTGATTATTCTTTCGCCGCGGTATATGAGACCTTTATTATAAAGCTTCACAAAAACATGATTGACAGCTTTATTGCAGCCCTCATCTAAAGTAAATCTCTGACGCTCCCAGTCGCAAGATGAACCTAGTTTTTTCAGTTGATTTATTATTGTCTGACCGTACTTTTCCTTCCAAGCCCAAGCACGTTTTAAAAATTCCTCTCGCCCTAAAGCTTCCTTTGATGTTCCTTCTTTTTTGATAGCCTCTACTATTTTGGCCTCAGTTGCTATCGAAGCATGATCAGTACCAGGCACCCATAAAGCTTCAAAACCTTGCATGCGCTTAAATCTTATAATAATATCTTGCAAAGTTTCATCAAGAGCGTGACCCATATGTAGTTTACCAGTTATATTTGGAGGAGGAATTACCACTGTATATGGCTTTTTGTCTTTGTTTACTTTGGCATGAAAGTATGAACCTTTCATCCAGAAATCATATATACTATCTTCAACTTTTTTAGGATCATATGTGCTATCAAGTTTCATATTTTATGGGATTCCTTCCTACTTTTTGCGCATTATTAAAGGGTAATATCATCACTTGAAAATTATATCATAGTAAGTATTCAATTCAAAATCAGTTGCGGGCAGAACCGTGTACCGAAGCATCTGTATAAAACTCATACCTCCCCATATAGTAATTAACTTTTGAAGTTTATGAAATGCCCGAGAATTTCATACAAAAAAAATTTACCGACCAAAGTATTTAGACTTTTACCTCATTGAGTAGGGGTTGAAGTAGCGATGAGTCGATAGATAAATCACATGAAAGAGGGGGTATCTTTTTGCGTGCAAATAAGTTATAATACGGTATATAGGATAATGATTTATAGACAGTAACAATTTCAATGAGAATGGGATGATTAGTATGAAATATACTAAAATACAACGCTTAGCTATAGGTCGCCAAATATATGATGGCGAAATTACTTGTGAGCAAGCGGCTAAGAAGTATAAGATTAATTACTATACAGCTCGTGATTACATGAGAACATATCAATGTGCCAATAATTTTCCTCAAAAAGTAAAAACTAGATTTTATAATAAGTCTAACGCCACTACATCAACACACAATAAGATAGCAAATCTACAAAGATATTGGTGTGTGGACAAAGAAAAATTGATCCAAGCTCTTATTCTGGCGCGAACGGCAGAAGTACAATTTAAAAAACGTTATGAAGTGGCAGGGGAATGCTTGGCTCATTCGGTACGTCAGCAAGAATACCAAATAATACTTAAACTTTCTGGGGAGTTCCCAGTCAATCTTCTTTGCAAAGCCATGGGTATCCAAAGAGGCAGTTATTATTATTGGAGGAAAAGTCTCGGCAAGCTAGACAGCAAGGACGAGGGAATTGGTTAAAAATATTCATCACATAGATACATATGGTTGAACGCAAAAAGATGTTTGTATACATGAATGGTAATATCTGTTCCATACGCACACGAATGGATCAAGGTTGCTGGTATCAAAAAAATCTAAGCATTATAAATAAAATAAAACTTTTCCTCCGTTTAAAATTTTTTAGAATCCACACATATATATTTTGAGTGACGAGCTCACAAAACCATTGTATTTCAGTTAGCGGTTTGCGGGATATTCTTTAGATAAAGAAACATCATACCAAAATACCAGAACGCTTCTTCGTCCTTATCAGGGTTATGTTTATGCATTACTCTATGTATGTGACAAGCTTGATGTCGAGGAGGGGAAATATCAAGCATTTTTTGGTGAGATATCAAATGTGGTGTGCGGCTTGTGTGCTAATATGATCCAACTTCTAACCTCTAACCTCTAACCTCTAATCGCTAATCGCTAATCGCCAACTTCTAATTGTCTTTCTACGAGTTGTTGTTTAGTCATAAGGACCTTTCTAGGCTTAGCACCTTCCGCAGGGGCGACAATACCTTTTTCTTCCATGATATCCATAATTCTAGCGGCTCTAGCGTAACCCAAACGCAATCTTCTTTGCAAAAGTGAAGTAGAGGCCTGGCCTGCTTCCACGACACATTCTATTGCTTTATCTAGCATTACATCTGATTTTTCGTCGTTTGAATCATTTTTATCCTTACCCTTTTCGGGGATGATATTATTATCTATTTCTTCGATGATATTTTCATCATATTCGCTATCGTTACCTTTTTTGACAAACTCTACAACCGCTTCGATTTCCTTATCTGTCAGGAAACATCCCTGAACCCTCAGCGGCTTTGAAACACCTATAGGAGAAAACAGCATATCGCCTCTACCCAGTAATTTTTCAGCACCACCGGAATCGAGTATAGTACGTGAATCTATAGCAGAAGAAACAGCAAAAGCTATTCTACTTGGAATATTTGCTTTTATTATACCGGTAATAACATCTACAGAAGGGCGCTGGGTCGCTATAACTAAATGCATACCAGCAGCTCTTGCCATTTGAGCTAAGCGACATATAGAGTCTTCGACTTCATGAGGAGCAACCATCATAAGGTCGGCAAGCTCGTCTATTATTATCACAACCTGTGGCATTTTTTCGAGCACTATTTCTTCGCCATTGTCATCTTCACTATCTCTTAAAATTGGTGGCCTACCATTGCACATTTCTACCATTTCGTTGTAGGACTGCAGGTCCCTCACGCTATATTCTGCAAAAATCTTATAGCGTTTTATCATCTCAGTTACAGCCCAGTTTAAAGCTCCAGCGGCTTTCCTGGGGTCAGTGACAACCGGAACCATAAGATGAGGTATAGCATTATAATGTCCTAATTCGACTACCTTAGGATCTATCATCAAAAACTTGACTTCATCTGGGCTAGCCTTGTAGAGCATACTGACTATAAGGCCATTTATGCATACAGATTTACCGGAACCTGTCGAACCTGCTATCAGTAGATGGGGCATCCTGGAAAGATCCGCTAAAGTGACTTTTCCTGCAATATCCCTGCCAAGGGCTACAGTTATATTGCTCTTAGCCTTATTGAAAGCTTGAGAATTTATTATCTCCCTCATTTTGACTATCTGGACATTTTTGTTTGGCACTTCTATACCTACTGCAGCTTTGCCTGGAATAGGTGCTTCTATTCTGACACCTGTTGCAGCTAGATTAAGAGCTATATCATCGGCAAGATTTGTAATTTTGCTGATTTTCACACCAGCACCAGGCTGAAGCTCATATCTAGTTACAGCAGGCCCCCTGCTAATATCTATTATCTTTGTCTGAACACCAAAGCTTTTCAGCGTATCCACAAGCATTTGTCCGTTTGTTTTTAGTTCTTCAGTTATGTCTTCTTGCTTTACCTTTGGTGCATCTTGCAGTAAATCTATGGGCGGCATAGTATATTCGTGAGCTATTTTTTCTGTTTCTTTTTCATAAGCTTCCTGCACATCTTTTGCAAATTTCTGAGCAGTTTCACTATCTTGCTTTTGAGCATATTTTGCAGCTGCCTCTGCTGCACCGCTATCATCGTCTTTTGTTTCAGCTACTTTGGTAGCAGCTTTTTTTGATATTTTTTTGTTGGGTTTCTTTATTTCTTCTTCCACTTCGACTATCGCGTCAGGTCCTAAATCAACATCTATATTTACATCTTTAGATTTTGGTGTATATCTAGGGAGTTTTTTCTTTTTATTTAGGGAAAGAGTTTTTTCTTTTCTTGCTGCAATTTTTTCTTTATGGAGCTGTTCTGGAGTTTTTTCTCTGACAGTTTCTCTGCTAATAAAAGACGCCAGTAAGTCTAAAATTGTATTTCCGCTGAGGAACATTATATTCACAAAAATAAGCAGTATTATAGTTATTCTAGAGCCTACCACACCTAAAGCACATACTAGCGGTACACCAAATATTCCGCTGAGTAAACCTGCACCTATACCTTGGCTGCCATCTTGATAAAGCTGTTTTAAAATTTCTATGTAATTTCTGATATCAGGCAAAGTATCTATTCTAAAGGCATACACCGCCGTACATATGAGCACAATAAGAGTTGTAGAAAGATAAACTTCTGAAGAAAGCCGCTTTAGTTTATTTTCTAGAAGTGTCATGATACTTATGTACAAAAGCAAAATGGGAAAACATAAAAATACAAAACCTGAAAGGCCTAATATGAAATCATGTGTCTTGAGCCAAAGGCTATCTCCCCTGACCAATATGATAGCAAATAAAAGTATTGCTACTGCAAACAATATTATAACGGAACCGTAGTTTGGCTCTAAGTTTTCTTTTTGAGGTATTTTATTAATAGTTTTAGTTTTGGCAGCAGTGCTCGCAGTACTGCTATTTGCCCTAGGAGTTTTGCTTGTAGTTTTTCTTTTTGTGCTTTGTTTGCTTGGCATTTCTGTTCGTCCTTTTTTTAAAAGTGCAAACACGTGGAAAGTGATCTCCACGTGTGAATTTTATCTTTTATTGGTGCTTGATTTTTTATTTTTAGCAGATTTCATCTTAGATTTATTTTTATTTTTTTTCTTAGGCTTGTTCTTGTCGATCATATCATACAGGGCATTCAAAGCCTCAGATAAGCTACCCAAACCATCTATAAGGCCCTCTTTGACAGCCTCATCGCCATTTAAAATTGTACCGACATCAGTAGCAAGTTCCTCTGTATTCATTGAAAGTTCTGTGAATCTTTTTGCAGATATATTTGAATTATCTGTCACAAATTTAGTAATGCGATCTTGCATTCTTTTGAAATATTCTAAAGTCTGAGGGACCCCGACTATCAAGCCGTTCATTCTCACAGGATGTATAGTCATGGACGCAGACCTTGCGATAAAAGATCTTTTTGCAGCAACCGCAAGTGGAACTCCAATAGAATGCCCTCCGCCCAAAACCAAGGAGACAGTAGGTTTGTTCATACCGGCTATGAGTTCAGCGATAGCAAGCCCTGCTTCGACGTCACCACCGACAGTATTGAGCAGAACTAGTAACCCATCTATCTTTGATTCCTGCTCAACAGCCATTAGTTGCGGTATAACATGCTCGTACTTCGTGGTCTTGTTCTGAGGGGACAAACTGTAATGTCCTTCTATCTGGCCTATTATTGTCAAGCAATTTATAGTATAATCCCCTGCACTTGTGATTATCGAACCCATATCATGTATGAGTTCACCTTGGCGCTCGCTTCCTAAATCTTTGTCTAAGCTTTGCCCATTGTCAGAATTATCCGGATCCGATATAGTATCTGAATTAAAGCTTAAGTTTTGGATATTTGAATTCGACATCGTATCATACCTCCCTAAAAATATTATTTCTTAGGGAGCATGATAAAATTCACAAAAATAAGGTCCTAAAAAAACTATCTGTTCATTTCTTCCAGAGCATCTCTGCGAGAAAGATTTATTCTACCCTTATCATCTATATCAACTATTTTAACAACTATCTCATCGCCAACATTTACTACATCTGTGACTTTATCTATTCTCTTTTTGTCCAGCTTTGAAATGTGAACCATACCTTCTTTGCCAGGTGCTATCTCAACAAATGCCCCGAAATCCATAACCCTAGTAACCATTCCCTTGTATATAGCTCCAAGTTCGGGCTCACATACTATGGTTTTAACTATCTCCATAGCTCTTTCACAGCTGTTTTTATCCAAAGACGAAATAAATACACTTCCATCTTCCTCAATATCCATCTTAACTCCACATTCCGAGCATATCTTTTGGATGACTTTTCCGCCAGCACCTATTACCTCGTGTATTTTATCTACAGGTATGTTCATGGTGAGCATCTTAGGCGCATACTTAGAAAGCTCACTTCTTGGCTTATCCAGAGCTTTAAGCATTATCTCATCAAGAATATATAGTCTAGCCTTGTAAGTTTTCTCCAAAGCTTCTTTTATCATTTCAGGAGTAAGACCGCTTATTTTTAGATCCATCTGTATAGCCGTAATACCCTTATGAGTACCTGCTACCTTGAAGTCCATATCTCCGAAGAAATCTTCTAGACCTTGAATATCTACCATCGTCATGAAACGGTCGCCTTCTGTTATAAGTCCACAGGAAATGCCGGCAACCGGAGCCTTTATAGGAACACCAGCGTCCATAAGTGCTAATGTAGAAGCACATATCGAACCCTGCGAAGTAGAACCGTTTGATGAAACTACCTCAGACACTAAACGATAAGCATATGGGAATTCTTTAGCACTGGGGATAACCGGTCTTAAGGCTTTTTCAGCCAAAGCACCATGACCTATCTCACGTCTGCCAGGCCCACGGCTTGGTCTTGTTTCCCCAACAGAATAAGATGGGAAATTATAGTGGTGCATATATCTTTTGTATTCTTCTTCGTCTATGCCATCTAGCATCTGCTGCTCTCTCACAGCGCCTAGGGTTGCTACTGTTATTACCTGAGTTTGTCCTCTTGTAAACATTGCTGAACCGTGTGTCCTTGGGAATAAGCCTACTTCAGCAGCTAAAGGACGTAAATCATCCATACCTCTTCCGTCTACTCTTTTCTGCTCATCTAAAAGCCAACGGCGAACTACATCTTTTTGGGTTTTGTATAGACACTCGTCTATTTTAGACTCACAGTCAGGGTATATCTGAGCAAAATGCTCGTGAGTTTTCTCATAGATAGGGCTTAGTCTATCATCACGAACTTTTTTATCATCAGTATCAAGAGCGATTTTTATATACTCTCTTGCAAACTCCATTACAGCTTTGAGCATTTCTTCATCAGGCTCGTTGCTTGGATAAGAAAATTTATCTTTTCCTATTTCTTCTTTTATAGCCTTTATGAATTCGATTATTTTTTGGTTTTCTTGGTGCGCAAGCATTATAGCATCGAACATATCTTCATTTGATATCTGATTTGCTCCTGCTTCTATCATGGCCACACGCTCATCGGTAGAGACAACAGTTAAATGCAAATCTGAATTTTCTCTTTGCTTTTCGCCAGGGTTTATAACGAACTTGCCATCTACCATTCCAATATTCAATCCGCTTACAGGGCCGTTCCATGGTATATCTGATATAGAAAGTGCTACAGATGTTCCTATAAGCGCTGCGATATCAGGGGTACAATCAGGTTCGACAGACATAACTGTACAAACTACAGAAACATCATTTCTCATATCCTTTGGGAACAATGGGCGTATTGGCCTATCTATCATCCTAGACGTAAGTACCGCTTTTTCGGATGGCTTGCCTTCTCTTTTCAGAAAAGATCCTGGTATCTTGCCTACTGCATATAATTTTTCTTCAAAATCAACAGACAAAGGGAAAAAGTCCACGCCTTCTCTGGGCTTTTCAGATGCAGTAACCGCGACATTTACTACAGTATCTCCATATCTTACTAAACAAGCTCCATTTGCAAGGCCTGCTATCTTTCCAGTTTCTACTACAAGCGGCCTGCCGGCGAGCTCCGTCTTGTAAACTTTATAATTCTCGAACATTATTTCCTCCTAAATATCTTTACATCCTATTTGTTAACATTAGCAAAAACAGGTAGCTCTGTGCCACCTGTTTATCTTTTCTTAGAACTTATTTGCGTATGCCTAATCTAGAGATGATTGAACGATATCTTTCTATGTCGCATTTTGTTAAATAATTAAGCAAATTACGTCTTCTACCTACCATCTTCAAAAGACCTCTTCTGGAGTGGTGATCTTTTTTGTTGATTTTCAAATGCTCTGTGAGATCGTTTATTCTCTTTGTAAGTAAAGCTATTTGCACCTCCGGAGAACCTGTGTCTCCTTCTTTCTTCGCATACTCCTTGATTATTAATTGCTTTTCGTCTTTGGTCATTTCTGTGATTCACCTTTCATAAAATATTCACCCTTATATGCAATCTTATTTGCATACCACAGATAATGGTCGGTGTCTTCCAAAAACCGTGGCAGGGCACCATGACATTCTAACATATGCATAAAGCTTTGTAAATTGAGCGCTTGCCATACTTTGGCTAAGGTGTTTCCTCTGATTTTTGTTTTGTGTCTCGTACTGCTGATTGTTAATATGCATATTGCACTAAAAAAGAGTTGAAATTATACCTATATGTATATATAATTTGAATAGGGAGGTGGATTATTATGAAAATCAAAAGAAATCATTTGATGGTTGTTGCAATTTTATTTTTGACAGTGTTGGCGGTACCTTTAACTTTGCAAGGCAGCTTTGCAGAAAGTGTCAGCGGTGAAACACAAATGCTTAGCGAAAGTAAAAACGTATACGATTTGAATGATGGTGGAATAAAGATATCTAAAGAAATAGATTCATCAGAAGGTGAGGAAAAAACAGTTGTACGGCAGGATGAAGAGGGGAAGGTTGATATTTTTGATAATGGAACAACTATTGTTGTGTATAGTGGTAGTCTGTTTAAAGATGCCAAACACGGTATTGAAGTAGAGCCTAATGTAGGAGAAGTAAACATACAATTTGGTACAAACTATAGTACAGAAATAACAACTAGTGGTAATGAGTGTCCATTTAAAATAGGTGCAGGAAATAAGGTTAAAGTTACAACAAAAGATTTTGTTACAATAAAAAGTGAGAATGCTCCTGGAATTTACTCGGAAGGGGAACTTATTTTAGATGTAGATGATGAGCATTGGGATATTGAAAGCAAGAAAAGTGATGGTACCCAAAACAATGTATTTGGAATAGAAGCCAAGGATAAATTGGAAATAACAAGCTCAACTAGCTCTGGTTACTCTTACAGTATGGATATTTTAGGTACGGATGGAGCTATAAAAGTTGCCGATAAAAACAATATAATTTTACCGGATCCTTTTGGTGTGCGTGATGAGTCTAGACCCAATGCGCTATATCAGATTCCTTCTAAACGTGGTTATTTGATTGATATGAACGATAATATCAGCAGAAAAAAATTGTTGAATTATATTTTTCATGACAGCGGAAAATCTAAATACCATAGATTGCGTTTAACTATTGTTCCTAATCGTTGATGGTTAATATTACAAAAAATGTGCTTTTTGGAGAGAGCAAATATCAAAGAAGCTACAACAAACACTAATATGCATATTGCACTAAAAAAGAGTTGAAATTATGTCTATATGTATATATAATTTGAATAGGGAGGTGGATTATTACGAAAATCAAAAGAGGACAATGGATGTTTGTTGTGGCTTTATTTTTGGCAACAGTTGCTGTGCCTTTGACATTGCAAGGCAGCTTCGCAGAAAATGTCGATGGGAAATCACAGACTCTGAAAGGCGAGCACATAGGGAATGCAAATGTATTCGACTTACAATGTGGTGGAGTAAGGATATCAAAAGGTAAAAATGAAAAAAATGAGGAACAAATAGTCATAGAACGGTATGGATATTTTGAAAACGTGATGCCAGTTTATCTTCCTAAGGGAACAACTATTGTTGTGTATAGTGGCGATGCTGATGGTAGTGATTGGAATTTGTCTCCCGATCCTGCCGAACACGGTATTGAAGTAGAGCCTAATGTAGGAGAAGTAAACATGCAATTTGGTACAAACCATAGTACAAAAATAACAACTAGTGGTAATGAGTGTCCATTTAAAATAGGTGCAGGAAATAATGTTAAAGTTACAACAAAAGATTCTGTTATAATAAAAAGTGAGAATGCTCCTGGAATTTACTCCGAAGGTGAACTTAATTTGAATTTAGAAGATGAGGCGTTTTCTGTTACCAGTCAAAAATCAAACGCCATAGAAGCAACTTCAAAGGTGAATGTCACAGGAGTGGAAGCTAGCACCGATTATTTGTATTTAGAAAGTCCAAATGGACACTGTATTAAAGGCACAGATCTAAAAGTAACAAATACTAGGCCCGACTTTTTTTACAATTCAGATAGCGCTAAGAGTGCGGTGAAATTAAGTGGCAGTATGGAAATATCTGGCAGATATTGTGAAGGGGCTACCATAAGAAGTTCAGGGAAAAATGCCACAGAAAAAGTATATGGTATAGAGTGCGCTTCTTTATCAATAAAATTCGAGAATGGTAGCCCTCAAAAGCCTATAAATATTTATGGCACTGACTCTGCTGTGAAGATTGAAAACAAGAGAAATATTGACATACCTTTTTCTGCAGTTTATTACGTGCTCAATACGAAAAGCTCAGATCCTGAGCAACCCGCTGATTTGGTACAAAACGGCAATAGCAAACAAGATTTAATTAACACACTTTTTGACAATGATGGAAAGTCTAAAAATAATTTTTGGCGTATACTCACACAAAGCCACATGCCATAAATTCTAATAGTTCGCGTGAATTTTAATCTATCATTTTAATACAGCATAACCGGATATGAATTTTTTTCTTGTGGTGGACGATTTCTGTCAGAGGGGTAATTGTGCCATTTTGGGGTAAAGGTGTGCAAATTTACTGCCGCAGAGCACTGTGATAGCTTTAACACAATCAACCTACTTGGAAATTTACTAAATTTGCAGACTTCTGCTGTTTGCTTATCTAGAACAGATAGTGATATCCTTGTATTGTGTGTTTCGACAAGGAGGATCTGCTTATGACAAAATATATTTCTGATTTTCATTTGCACAGTGAATTTTCTTTTGATGGAAGCTCTAAGATAAAAGATATTTGTTCAAGTGCAATAAATAAAGGCTTTTCTAATATTTGCATAACAGATCATTGTGAATGTAATGCTAAGGCCACAGATGATAATTTTCCAAATGATACAGAGGCTTCTTATACAGCTATTCAAAAGGCAAAGGAATTCTTTAACGATTCCAATTTCAGGCTTTACGCCGGTATAGAAATGGGTCAGGCTATAGAAAATAAAACTAAAGCCGAGGAAATTTTATCAGAATATGATTTCGATTTTGTTCTCGCATCTTTGCACAATTTGCCAGGAATTCAAGATTTTTACTATATACACTGTGATATAAACGAACGTAAAAAACTATTGGAAAAATATTTTGATTACATATTAGAATTAATTGATTGGGGGAAATTTGATTCTCTTGCTCATCTGACCTACCCTTTTCGTTACATATGCATAAGGGATAAAATGGACATAAAAGTTGATGAGTTTAGCAAGAAGATCGACAAGATTTTAGAAGCACTTGCAAAAAAAGACATCGCCCTAGAGGTAAATACTTCTGGTTTGTGGCAAGGTTTAAATGATACTTTGCCACCTAAAAAAATAATCAAAAGATTCAAAAAATTAGGCGGAAAATATTTGACCCTAGGTTCTGATGCTCATAAAGCTGAAGATCTGGGGAAAGGCATACCGGAGGCTTTGCAATACATAAAAGATGCCGGATTTGAGCATTACGTTATATTTGAGAATAGAAAGCCTAAATTTATAAAGGTGTGATGTGCTGTGAAATTTAAGTGGTTCAAAATAAAATTAGTCATGAAAAGCACCAGCAAAAATAATGTAAAGATAGCTTTTGCGCTGAATCTTGTTTTCGCTATTTTAGAGATAATTGGAGGTTTTCTTACTAATAGCGTATCTATTTTATCGGATGCAATTCATGACCTGGGGGATGTTATATCTATAGGCCTGTCATGGTTTTTAGATAACAAATCACTTCAAAAACCTGATAAAAAATATACATATGGATATCTTAGATTTTCTCTTTTAGGTGCTTTTATAAACTCTGTTGTACTATCTGTGGGTTCTATAATTATGATATATACTTCTGCAACCCGCTTGTTTGTTCCTCAGAAGATCGAATATGACGGTATGATATTGTTTTCGATTTTTGGGATAATCATAAACGGTTTTGCTACATATAAAACCGCCAAAGGAAAAAGTTTTAGTGAAAAAATTGTTAGTTTGCACCTACTCGAGGATGTCTTAGGGTGGGTTTCGGTGTTCATTTGCGCTATAATCATGAAAATTTTTGATTTGCCGTGGTTAGACCCTATACTAAGCATCTCTATAGCTGTCATAATACTTCTACATGTCTTCAAAAATTTAAAAAAGATCTTGCATGTATTTTTAGAGAAGGCTCCAAATAATGTAAATCTAGAGAATATAAACCGTGAAATCAAATCTACCCAGAAGGAAATCGTAGATATTCACCATGTCCATATCTGGTCTCTTGATGGCATTAATAATTGTGCTTCTCTTCATATTGTTTTAAATGACAACATTGCTCTTGATAAAATAAATAAAATAAAATCTTCGGTAAAGAAAATATTTAAAAGTAACAATGTTTCTCACATAACAATAGAAACAGAATTTTTGAGTGAAAATTGTGATGGTAGTTGTTGTTTTGATCACAAATAAATAACTGACTAAACAAAAATCAGTCGTCGTTCCTGTTCACATAAAAAAACAAATATAGACACAGACTAAATTTAAAGCTATAATACATCTTGATTGGTCGAGGGAAGAAATATTGTATTTTGAGATATAGTTAAACTCCAGCTATCCGACAACATTGTCTCTGTTTTCTACTTTCATTTGCATCTCTTCCATGATATCAAAAGCTTCTTCATTGAGTACCCTGTCTCTGCTTGCCGTACAAGAAGCGTCTATTATTATATTAGCTTCTGGCAGAGCAGATTTAGCAAGGACTGCGTTAGCAAGCACACAGATACTGGATGGGACTCCTACAAACTCTACGATTTTATAATTGTTATGCTTCAAGTAGTTTGCCAATTCCATAGAACCAAACGCACTTTTACAGAAGGCTTTATCTTTACTGTTAAATGTTTTTGCAACTAGACCATAGAGATTCCAGCCTGCGGTTCCTTTGATACAGTGCTTAACTGGAGTATATCTGCTTTCCATAGTACTCATGTATCCGTCATCGTGTGTATCAAAAGTAAAGACAATGTCGTAGTCATTTTTTCTGTACATTACTATTTTTCTTTGTATCCTTCGTTCCAATTCCTTTGCATCTGTGAAACCGATACTTCCTGAAACACAGTCGTTCTGGTAATCCACAACTACTAAAGCTTTTCTCATATAGTCATCCCCTTCCACAAATAATACAACTACTAAATATTTTACATATTTACAATTAGTGTTTCAAGTTTTTATGCGTGATTTCCCACCTTTGAAAGGAGCAGCTTATTCATGTTTATGGTATATATGTTCATGCAAATGTTCGGTGGCTTAGGACTTTTACTCTATGGTATGAAATTACTTGGTGATGGTTTGGAGCTTGCTGCTGGTTCAAAGATGCGTACTCTAGTAGGGAAATTCACAAAGAACAAATATATAGGAGCCATAGTCGGCCTTCTGATAACTGCTGTCATACAAAGTTCTTCAGCAACTACAGTAATGACAGTTGGACTAGTTAACGCTGGAATAATGACTTTATCACAAGCGACTGGTGTAATAATGGGCGCAAATATAGGAACAACCGTAACAGGTTTGATAATAGCCCTAAAAATCGAAATGATTGCACCTGTTGCTATATTCTGCGGTGTTACCTTGATGCTCTTTGTGAAAAACAAATTTTACAAAAGCTTGGGCCAGATAGTAACAGGATTGGGCATACTTTTTTTGGGTATAAATATCATGAGTGAATCCATGAAACCTCTATCTCAGCTTCCCCAGTTCACAAATTTATTAGCAGTTGTTAGCAATCCTTTGTTAGGCATATTGGTAGGTGCTATTTTTACAGCTATTATACAAAGTTCCTCTGTATCTGTGGGAGTTTTGCAGGCCTTAGCTGCAGCCGGAGCTATAACTTTACCAAATGCTATTTTCATAATATTTGGACAAAACATAGGTACTTGTATAACTTCTATACTTTCTTCCATAGGCACCACAAAAACAGCAAAAAGAACCGCTATAGTTCACCTTATATTTAATGTATTTGGAACGATTTTATTTACAATAATCGCACTGCTGTTTCCCTTTGTAGAATTGATACAAAAGCTTGTACCCGAAAACACAATGATGCAAATAGCTACATCCCACACCATTTTCAATATAGTCGGAACTTTAGTGATGTTACCTCTGAGCAAACTGCTTATAAAAACTTCTTACCTTGTTATTCACGGTGAGGACCCAAAAAAAGAAGAAAAAGCTTTCATGTTTCTAGATAATAGGATCCTAGCGACTCCTGCTGTTGCAGTGGAACAAGCTTTCAAAGAAGTAGAACGCATGGGAAATCTAGCTCAGAAAAATTTTGACTTAGCCTTTAACGTTTTGATAAAAAATGATCCCAGAGCTGTTAACGAAATAAAAGAAAATGAAGAAGTTATAGATTTCTTGAACCATGGAATAACCGCATATCTCATAAAGATAAACGGCCTGGAACTAGACGATATTGACCGCAAATCTATAGGAAATCTATACCACGTAATAAATGACATAGAACGCATAGGTGATCACAGCGAAAATATCTGTCACCTGCACCTAATGCTAAGTTCCTACAAAGACAAATTCATAGAAAAATATATACCTGAAGTCTTGAGTATAAAAAAAAGAGTTGATGACATCTTAGGAAATGCTTATGAAATGTTTAAAAATGGTTACAAGCAAGCCGACACTCAAGTGGGAGTTAAAGTTAAAGTTGAAGAAGAACGTATAGATTCCGAGGTTGAAAGACTAAGAGATCTCCACATAGAACATTTAAGCGAAAACAATAATTGCACACCACCGTCGTCCATTGCATTCATGGAACTTCTCACTAATATGGAAAGAATTTCTGACCACGCCAATAACATAGGCTTTTCTATGCTAAGCAGCAAAGAAGCCAGACGGATAAACTCACAACAGCAGCTAGTCGTCGAAAAGGGGGAAATTCAGTAAGCGTAAATTGAGTGTGTTAGCAGAGGGGTTGTTTTGGCAGTAGTCGGTGAATGATGCGGCGAGTGGAGAGGCATATCTGAATCCATTTATTAAATTTCGCAAATCTGTAGCGCGTTTAAGGAAAACTGCTCCCTTGGTGAAATAAAGTATAGCCGCGACAGGAAGAAGGAACGCTGCCGCCAATCCCAGACCACCTAGCACCGCCACCGAAGATATAGCGAAGGCTTTTATACCTATACTAAACAGAGTGACAAAGAATGACTTAAGTGCCGTACAACTAACAGCGATCGTAAAGCCTTCTAGTACAGAGACGAAACCTCCCAGCTTCAAAAAACGATGGCCTTTTTCACGATATTGATTTGGTTGCATTTCCATTTTTTCTATTTGTTCTTCCATGTGGTTAGCTTCAGAAAACAATGTACCAGCAAACTCGATAGGAGATTTGTAGATGTCGGTTATTGAGCCCATATTTTTGTTGTTCCAATCGTCACGTATTTTATTTGCTCTTTTTTTATCACCTTTCAACATAGCACATCTCCATTTGTAACGCATTCTAGATCTGTCAGTAAAAGCATTTTTAGCTGCTGCATTACAAGCAGAAATTAACGCTTTTTTGAATTTTTTCTCGTAATACTCGATTTCCTCCTTTGCTGTTATGTAGTTGTTGGAGTTGATTTTGCTAATTAAGTCTAATTCTGCCTCCAAAATAATAGAGTGTATAACAGCATACCCTTCTAATTCGCGCCAGTTTATTAATTTGTCGCGCAGTTTTAAACACTCAAATTCTAGTTTATCTTGTTCTTCCTTACTGATTTTAGTTTGCTTTATTTCTAGATACAAGCAAGCAAGTTTTTCTTTTGGAGGGAATTCTTCATCTGCTATTGAATGAATTAAATTTATCTTTTGGTCCACATTTTCAGTATAGTGAATTGTCTTTTTGTGGTATTCTATCATTTTATCTTTGTCACCGTCTGATCTTGCTTGCCTTAGAACCTCTTGGCAACCCCATAAAATTTGATGGCGTAGCCCATCTTTATAGAATTCATGTTCATCGTCTGTTTTTGAGGATAATTCACGTTCATACTTATCTATGACCGCTTCATGCTCATATTTGTATTCTTTGCTGCTATTTTCTTCTGATGACTTATCCCTAAGATTACCATCATTCATTGGTGTGTAGTCTTCACGTTTAAGTTCTGGGATGAGGGTAGGCTCATTAGTTGTTGTGCGTAGTGGTACATGAGCTTTATGTTCAGGGGTGAATGAGGTATGTTTATCAGTTATTGGCGTTTTTTCATCTGTCGGTGTGTGTGGTAGTACTAGATCTTCATGTTCAGGGGTGGATGAGGGATGTTTATCAGTTGTTGTCGGTTCTTTAGTTGCTTGCGCGCGTGGTGGTACAGGAGCTTTATGTTCAGGGGTGGATGAGGGATGTTCACTTGATTTATTCTCACAGTATTTCGTCAAAAGGTCATAATTAAGCCCAAGAGAACCATCTGCTTTGAACTCACAAAATGACTCTACATCCAATCCATTTTCTTTCTGAAGCTTATTTGAGCTGATGATATCGTCGAATTCTTGTGCAATGTTTTTGATATTATCTGGTTGATTTTCGGGAAGCTCGAAAAGACCCGTTTTTATGTCTATCATTCCATCTTTATGATTATGTATAAATAAATCTAAAGCCAGAGCTTCATGGCTATATGAGGAAGATGTTGGTATATTCTCGCGTTTAATATAAGCAAATAAATTTAAAAGCTCTTTTGGCAACGAAGGAGTACATATATTACCCTCAATCAACATCTGAGTTTCTTGATATATCACTTCTTCTGGGACATCAAGTTTTTCCAACACAGCCACCATCATACTTCTCTGAGATTCTTCCGAAAGGCTAAGATCTTTCATAGACTGTGCGGCAGTGTATATGTCTTTGTATGAATCGAGGGTATCTCTGTTATCTTGGACATGCATTGTTTCTTCTTTTTTGAAGTGAAACAAAAATCCTCCAGCGACATCATCGAGTTGCTGAAAACTTAAAGTGCCAACTTGTTCAGATTTATTGCCAGAAAGCTTTCTCTTTAGTTTGTCTACTTCTTCAGCGGATATATTTATATCTAGTCTTTTAAGCAAAACAGTAAATTCTTTTTCGTCTCGGCAATCAAGTAAATCCCCAATAAAATCCATTATCCTCCCCCCCTCGTTTCTTAGTGAAATTCTCACCATTAACCATACTTATATTATGCACACCTCCCCACTCCTTTTCAAGTTAAAGTGCAAAAATTTATTTTTGCAGTGCTTGACATAAGATTTTGCAAAAGATAAACTATAGATAGTTTTAATGTTCGTTTAACTTTAAATTTTATTATTTATAAAATTATATATTATTGTTACAAAATCTTATCATCCTTGCGCTAGGAAGTGACTCTGTCGATAAGGTTTTGGAATATTATGCAAGAGTTCGTGAAACTAATAAAGGATATATAGTTCAAAAGAAAGAATACATATTAACATAAGCCATATATTGTGATGACTATATGGAGTTTTTATGCGCTAAAAATTGGAGGTTAATTGATGCAACATAAGTTCAACAAAGAGTCAGACAAATTTTCTTCTGGAAAGAAAAGATATGACCAGACTTTACGTTCATACAGGGAAGAATCTGGAAAAAAATACTTAAAGAAAATGAACGCAGAATATAACAGAAATTTATACGCGTCTAATAGAAAAGGAACTGCCACAAGCCGTACAGATACAAATAAAAGCATGCCATCAGTAAAGCATAGTTGTGAAGATAACACCTCACCAAATCGAAATACTTCCAATAGTAAAATAACTACAAACAAAAGAGCAGTGTCCACAGAAAATCAGCGTTCTAACAATAATACTTTTTCGGCAGGAAATACTGCCTTGAGAAAAACTAGTCAAAACAAAAGTATGATATCTACAAGACAGAACACTGCAAACAACACAACAAAAGCTAAAAAGCCATATACAAGAAATAGGCAGACAGTCAAAGTCACTTTCTTGGGAGGGCTTAATGAGATAGGCAAGAATATAACAATGTTTGAATGTGGAAATGATGCATTTCTTCTTGACTGTGGCATGGCTTTCCCGGATAGTGATATGATGGGTATCGACTATGTTATTCCGGACTTTACTTATTTGGAAAAAAATAAAGAAAAGATTAAAGCGATAATATTGACCCATGGACATGAAGATCATATAGGTTCTATCCCATTTTTTTTGAGAAAAATGAACGTACCAATATGTGGAACAGCATTGACTTTAGGTTTAGTTAAACACAAATTAGAAGAGTACAATTTGCTTCGCTCTACAAAATTTTATGAAGTTTCTGCTGGTAAGAAAGTAAAGCTTGGTTGCATGGAAATAGAATTTATACATGTCAATCATTCCATTCCCGATGCTGTAGGAGTCGCTATACACACACCAGTTGGAACTCTGGTCCATACGGGGGATTTTAAGATAGATTTCACTCCTGCTAATAATAAAACAACTGATTTGAATACTTTTGCACGTTTAGGTGACAGGGGCGTGTTAGCTCTTTTTGCCGATTCAACAAATGCTGAATTGTCTGGTTTTACAACAACAGAGCAAAAAGTAAAAGATACATTTGTTGACTTGTTTAGCGATAATAAAGACAAGCGGATTGTTGTAGCAAGTTTTGCTTCCAATATAGACAGAATACAGCAAATAATGGAATGTGCTATACAGTTTGGACGTAAAGTCACATTTTCCGGAAGAAGTATGCTCAACTATGTAAATACTGCACAGGAACTTGGGTATCTGAAAATCCCAGAAGGGGTAATTATTGATTTAACAGCAATAAACTCATATCCAAGTGAAGAAACACTTTTGGTTACCACAGGTAGCCAGGGAGAACCAATGTCTTCCCTTTCCAGGATGGCTAATTCAGAACACAAGAATATTAGCCTTACTGAGAACGATATTGTAATTATTTCGGCTCGCCCAATACCGGGCAATGAAAAAGCAATAGGTTCTGTAATAGACGAACTTCTAAAAAAAGGATGCAAGGTAGTATACGAGTCCATGTATGAAATACATGTATCAGGACATGCCAGACAAGAAGAACTAAAACTCCTTCAATCTCTAGTAAAACCTAAATTTTTTGTACCTGTTCATGGTGAGCAAAAGCATCTGCGTAAGCATGCTATGTTAGCCAAAAATATGGGTGTGCCTGAAAAGAATATATTCATAGAAGATATCGGAAGTGTACTAGAATTTACACCTTACTCTGTTAAAAGATTAGCTCCTGTAGAGGCAGGACAAGTTTTTGTTGATGGAACAGGAGTCGGAGACGTTGGAAATATTGTCCTCAAAGACAGGAGATTGCTCGGAGAATCAGGTATAATCATTGTCGTTGTAGTAATGGATAAAGAAACAGGTAAAGTAACTTCAGGCCCAGATATCGTTTCGCGTGGCTTTGTCTATGTAAAAGAAAATGAAGCACTCATGAAAGAAGCAACGTCTGCGGTAAAATCCATTTTATCAACCTGCTATAGAAATGGTGTAAGGAACTGGAATGATATTAAACAACAGGTAAAGGATAAACTTTCCAAGATGTTTTTCACAAAAACCAAAAGGACTCCTGTTATATTGCCTATAATAATGATGGACAGTAGAGAAAGTTAAGCTTTCAGGTAAATTAAAATGAAAAAAAATTTAAAAGAACATTTGCCAATATTGATAGCCTTTTCACTAGTTATGTTTTCCATGGCTATCCTGAGTGCTTTTTATAATATCACTATTAGTTTGATACAAATTTGTATCTCTTTGATTTCTCTTGTATCTTTTTCACTAGCTATGTTTAATTTTAAGTCATATACAAATAAGCTTTTTTCTAAAACTGCTAATGATATAGACTTTGCTAATATAGTTGATATAAATAAATTTAATCTCCCTGCTATTATTTTTTCTTTAGGCGGCGAGATTTTGTGGGTGAATAAAAAATTCACGGAAGACGTAGATAACGATTCGGACATAGTCGGTTCAAGTATAGAAAATATTCTGAGCGCAAACGAAATAGAAAAAGTCAAGAAAGATGTCTGCATAGATATAAAATACAAGGCTCAGTATTTTACCTGTTTCGGGGCAGCATTTAAAAGCACTATGACAGTTTATTTTTATAATGATACAAAAATAAAGCAAGAAGCTTTAAACTACAGAGATAGTAGACCGGTTGTCATATCTATGCTTTTCGATAATCGTAAAGAATTGGTAGCTGACGAAGATTATGAAACAGATACATTGATGGTCGCTTCGGTGGAGAGCACTCTTAGACAGTGGCTATCAAACGTAGATGGTATTTTTAGAAAGATATCTAGGGGTAAGTATATATTTATAACTGAAGAAAGATATATAAAGCAATTCAAAGAAACTAAGTTTTCGATAATAGATAAAGTACATGAAGTTAAACTCAAGAATAATAACTACGCGACAGTGTCAATAGGAATAGGGCATTTAGCGAAAACTTTAAAAGAATCTGAGGATTGGTCAAAAAAAGCATTGGATATGGCACTGGGACGTGGAGGTGATCAGGTAGTTATAAAATCAGGGCAAGACTATGAATTTTTTGGCGGTATGTCAAAGGGTACTACCAGATCAGATACTGTAAGATCTAGGGTTATTGCCTCTGCCCTATCGAACCATATTAGACAGAGTTCAAATGTTTTAATAATGGGTCACCGTTTTTCTGACCTTGATAGTGTAGGCTCCTGTATAGCTCTCTGTGGTGCTGCACGTAGAGGTTTAGATAGGCAAGCATTTGTTGTTATAGACAGAAAAGAAACCACATCTTCGATTTTGGTGGAGAGTGTAGAAGATAGATCTTCTGAAAAAATATTTATTTCCCCTAAAGAGGCTCTAGAAAAATGCAATGATGATACTTTACTCATTATTGTCGATACACATAATCCGGAGTTCATCGAATCAAGAGAGCTATATGAAAAATGCAAAAAAATAGTAGTTATAGATCATCACAGGATGATGGTAACAAGGATAAAAAATGCTCTTATTTTTTATCACGAACCATATGCAAGTTCCGCGTCTGAGCTTGTTACCGAACTTGTCCAATATATGGGCGATTATACAGTAAACTCGATGGAAGCAGAAGGGTTAATCGCTGGAATAATGCTAGATACAAAAAACTTCATTTTAAAAACTGGAGTTCGTACATTTGAGGCTGCTGCCTTCCTTAGACGACGTGGGGCAGATACAGTGGAAGTTAAGCGAATGTTTAGTGACTCTATCGATTCATATAAAACTAGGTACGAAATAGTTTCGCAAGCAGAGATATTTAATAATTGTGCCGTAGCTTGTGCCGACGAATACAATGATGAAAACATAAAAACTGTAGCAGCTCAGGCTGCAGATGAACTTTTAAGTATTCAATATGTTAAGGCAAGTTTTGTTTTATTCCAAATACCTGGCGGTATCTCAATATCAGCTAGATCGTTCGGAGATATAAACGTACAAATTATTATGGAAAAATTAGGTGGTGGCGGCCATCAAACTATGGCTGGTGCACAGCTTTATGATACAGATATTATAAGCGCCAGAGAACGACTTGTGGATATAATAAGAGAAATATCTGAGTAGATGGAAACAAAGCGCTCTAATGATGTAAAAAATGTCTGAAGTAGAGAATGTATTATCCTAGTGGCAAATGAAGCCTGGCAAGTGTATATAGATTTTCTTATTGACTGCAGTTTTGGCAGTATTGCCCCTAGCTTAAGGACAAAGCTTTTTGATTTGAAGCAGTATATCTAAAAAGAAACTCTTTGCTATGCTGTGCAAAGTGGAACCATGTGTCTCGGATCATTATAATGTCAGTTTAAATACAAGAAAACAGCGTATCGTGGTATTTAAGAAAAATGAGAATTAAATATCACTGATTCAGGGAGGATAGAAAAACGATAAAATAATAAGCAGTTTACAATGTATTTGTATGTCAAGCTAAAAATAGCTAATTGCTCAAGCTGAAAGATTTTTTATTAAGTGGATAATATATAAGATTTTTTTGTGTTTTATGTAATAAATTAATATTTACATAGTAAAATTATTTTATTAATTTTTTCATATGTGTCTTGTTGCACCTTGTATTGAAATTTAAAAATAGCTTAGTATATAATTGTGTTTAGTTGATAGTTACAATGATATGTGGGAGGTTTTTTGTTTGGATTATAAATTGACTAAAGAACAATTTAAAGAAATGTTTGAAAATAAATTATTTCATCATTTTGGAGTATCCTTAAAGGATGCAAGCAACGATCATTACTACAAAGCTGTAGCACTTATTATAAATGAGCTCATGAACAAAGGTTGTAAGGAATATGTAAAAAAAGCTGAGGATACTAACACAAAGCAAGTGTATTATTTGTGCATGGAATTTTTGTTAGGAAGATCTCTCAAAAATTCTCTATATAACTTAGGCCTTGAAAACACTGTAAAGTCTGCTCTTTCTCAGCTTGGAATTAAGCTAGAAAATCTTTATGAGTTGGAGCCGGATGCAGGTTTAGGGAATGGTGGCCTTGGACGCCTTGCTGCCTGCTTTATGGATTCTCTTGCAACTTTGAAATATCCTGCCATGGGATATTCTCTCAGATATGAGTATGGTATTTTCAGGCAAAAGTTGGTTGATGGCTGGCAAACAGAATTGCCGGATTTTTGGTTGCCAGGGGGGAGAGTTTGGTTAGACCCACATCCAGAAAAGGCAATAACAGTCAAATTTGAAGGTAAGCTCACAGAAAAGTGGGATGGCTCATACCATACCACTGAACTTACGAATTATCGCAGAGTGGTGGCTGTACCTTATGATTTGCTTATTCCAGGAAAAAATGGCGAAGGTATAAGTCGGCTACGTTTATGGGCGGCTGAATCACCTGATTTTGATATGTCTCTCTTCAATGAAGGTGACTATCTAAGAGCTATGGAACAGAATGCTATGGCTGAAGTTATTACGAAGGTTTTATACCCAGAAGATAACCACCCAGAAGGCAAAAGCTTACGATTGAATCAGCAGTATTTTCTTGTTTCTGCAACTATTCAGGATATATTTGCAAATCATTTGCGCGTTCATGACAGTTTGGAAAATTTACCAGAGTTAGTTGCTATACACCTTAATGATACACATCCTGTGTTGGCTATAAGCGAGATGATGCGAATCATGCTGGATGAATGTGGGTTTTCTTGGGAAAAAGCATGGGATATTGTTACTCGTACAATTGCATATACAAATCATACCGTAATGTCTGAGGCTTTGGAGTGCTGGGATGCCAAGCTATTTAAGCGGAAATTACCAAGGAATTACCAAATAGTACAGGAAATAAATAGGCGTTTTTGTGAAAATATGGATGATTTGGGTGTAGATAAAGAACAGATTGAACGCATGAAGGTCCTCAAAGAAGGCATAGTACGTATGGCAAATCTTGCAGTAATCGGCTCTCATAGCGTAAACGGTGTTTCATCGCTACATTCAGAAATTTTAAAGGACACTGTGTTCAAGGATTTTTATGAAGTTACTCCTGATAAATTTAAAAATGTCACAAATGGTATAGCTCACCGTAGATGGCTAAATCAGTCTAATCCAAAACTTTCATCGCTTATAACTGAACTAATTGGTGATGATTGTTCTCTAAATCCAGAAGCTCTTAAAAAACTTGAAGAATTTAAGGATGATAGCTCGGTTCTCGACAGACTTGCACAAATTAAGCTTGCCAACAAAAAGAAACTTGCCGAGTATGTAAAGACTCACAATAACATAGTCATAGATCCTGACTCTATATTTGATGTTCAAGTAAAGCGTTTGCACGAGTATAAACGTCAACACTTGAATGCTTTGCATATACTTTCTACGTACCAATGGTTGCGTGAAAATCCAAATGCAAATTTTGTTCCAAAGACTTACATATTTGGTGCTAAGGCAGCCCCTGGGTACTATTTTGCAAAGCAAATCATACGCTTTATAGCAAATCTGTCGAATACCATAAATAATGATCCAAGGGTAAAAGATAAACTCAAGGTAATATATTTGGAAGATTATAGGGTTACAGTAGCTGAAAAGCTTATACCAGCTTCAGAAGTAAGCGAACAAATTTCGCTTGCCGGCACAGAAGCATCAGGAACCAGCAATATGAAATTCATGATAAATGGTGCTGTCACGATAGGCACAGAAGACGGTGCTAATGTAGAGATACATGAAGCTGTTGGTGATGACAATATATTTATATTTGGTATGAAAACTCACGAGGTCGAATCGATAAGCAAGTCTGGCTATAGGCCGTTAAATTATTACAACAATAACCCAATAGTCAAAAAAGCAGTAGATGAGCTTATCAATCCAGGATTCTGTGGTATTAAATTTAACGAAATATCACAGTCTTTGATGTCAAAAGATCCGTACATGGTGTTGGCAGACTTCGCTGCTTACTCAGCAAAACAACAAGAAGTCTCTAAGGCATATCTTGACAAGAAAAATTGGAATCGCATGTCACTTATAAATATTGCAAATGCCGGCCGTTTTTCATCAGATAGATCTATTAGGGAATATGCTGAAAAAATATGGGGACTTAAGGCCTTAGATTAATCAGCTCAGTAACTTATAACGAAGCTCAGTCTCCTTTGATAACATATCATATACAATGCTCAGAAATAATAATTGTACTCAAAATAAATAATAGTTGTACAAGATGCAAATTAGTGGTATAATGTACACATTTGAATGCTATGTTGATACTGTGTTATAGATTTTAAGTTTTCGAAGGGGTTATTGTTTTGAAAAATTTAAAATGTTTATTGGTGTTGTTGTTGGTTGGAACTATTTTTTTTGCGGCTCCGCTTACTAGTTATGCTAAAACAACTACATCTTCTCCATCTACAAGTGATAGAAACGGCTCTAAAACCAGACCTGCGCCTCAAGCTTTAGGTTCATCCAGTCATGAGTTTAGACTGTGTTACGGTGTGACAATCACAGCAGGTACAGGGAGTCATGAGGGGGAAATATGTGCTGAGAGCACTGACCACGATTGGTGGAGATGGCTTGTAACTGAGCATTACTATGAACATAGTTATGAAATAACCATAAGAGGAAAAGACAGTAATAGCGCATCTGGCGGTATTGTGATTGAGGACAATGTCGGAGAAGTGAATTTGAGATTTAAAGCAGGATTAAATGCTTATAAATCAGGAACATGGGGCTACGAAAGGCCTATTATAAAAATTGGGTCTGGCAACAATGTAACACTTGTATTTGAAGAAGACGTAGAACTTGAACAACATAGACAAACCACTATAAGCTCAAAGTCTCCCCTTTGTATAAAATCAGCTGCTGGTATTTCTGGAGAATTACGTTTGGGGGCGTGTGACGACGGCATTTATAGCAACGATACTGTTCGTGTGGAAAATATTACCCTTATAGGGGATCCGGAAGATGGGGGTATTGGCGGAACGTTAATTGACGCTAAAAATATTGAAATATATAATTCTACCGTGACATCTGAAACTGATACAGAAAAATATGTTCATGCGAATTCTGCCACATTACATGCGACAGAGAGTGTTACAATCAATGGCAGCTCTGTCAGTAACAAAAATGGTGACTATGGAATAAGAACAAATGGTAAACTTTCTGTAAATGATATTATAAATGCAGATGGTTCTCGGATAAAATCTCACTTGGATTTACACGGGGCTGTTACGGCTGTAGATGTACCGTTTGAGAATGTAACATTGCCTTTAGATTCTTATGAATGTTTTATAGATAAATACGGTTCTGATGAAAATGTTAAGGTGGACTGGGCTGACTTAGGAAAGCAAAACGAGTATACAGGGAATATACGCTTGAGAGAAGTTAAGCATCTCATTTGTAAACCCACTGTCAGTTGACAAAAATTGCAAAGCTTCCTATAATTATCTAGTGGTAGGAGGTATCGCTGTGCCCATTTCACTTGAGAGCCTTTTTTTAGAGAGCGGAAAAGAGAAAGATTTAAAATTTAACTTTGATATGTCTGATGTTTGTGTCAATACAGCTAAGCCCTTTGTTTCGGACGTTGCTGTAGAGTTAAAATTAAAAAGTTTTGAATCTTTTGTTTTGTTTTCAGCGAAAGTATCTTACGATTTTTCTTATCCATGTGATAGGTGTGCTGAAGTATTTGACACTCACTACGAGTGCGAATTTGAGCATAAGGTAGTCAATGAACTTAATGACGAAGATAAAGAATACATTTTAGCTGACAACTTCAATATATCTCCAGAGGATATAATAAAAGAAGATATTCTTTTGTCCTTACCCTCTAAAATACTTTGCAAATCAGATTGTAAAGGCTTATGTCCACAGTGTGGGACAAATCTTAATAACAGTAAGTGTGATTGTAAATCGACTTATATAGATCCAAGGCTTGAAGTTTTGAAACAGTTGCTTTAATTTTAAGGAGGTGCGTAGACTATGGCAGTGCCAAAGAATAAAACATCTAAGGCTAGACGTGACAAGAGACGTGCAAGTAATGTGAATGTTGTTGTTCCTGGTTTTTCTTCTTGTCCGAAATGTGGTGAGCTTAAAGTTTCTCACCAAGTCTGTAAGGCTTGTGGGACATATAATGGTAGAGATGTACTGAATTTAGAAAAGTAATTTTCAGAAATTTGTTTTTAAGCCGGTTACGTGGTAATCGGCTTTATTTTTTGTAAGAGGGTACTTATGGCTGTTGAAATTTCAGGGGTAGAAAAATTTAGCATCGCTGAAAAAGTTGGTATAAAATCTCTAGACAAGCTTATCTCCTTAAATAACAATGAAATTTTTGATATATTAGACTATCGCTTCCACGAAGTCAATAATAAACTTAAAATTGTAGTTTCGCGGAAGGGACATGAACTGACTTTTAATGTAAATAAGCCTGAGTACGATTCTCTGGGACTTGTCTTTGAGTCTTACCTTATGGATGAGCAAAAGCACTGCAAAAACAACTGCATATTTTGTTTTATTGACCAACTGCCAAAAGGCTTAAGGGATACTCTTTACTTCAAGGACGATGATTCCAGGCTATCGTTTTTACTCGGAAACTATATAACTCTCACTAATTTGAGTGAAAGAGATATCCAAAGAATAATAGAAATGCACTTAAGCCCCATAAATATTTCTGTTCATACGACTGATCCTGAGTTGCGTTGCAAAATGATGAACAACCGTTTTGCAGGGAATGTTTTAGATATAATGAAGCGTTTTCATGAAGCTAATATAAAAATGAATTGCCAGATAGTCCTGTGCCCGAGTATAAATGATTCTGATAAATTAAAAAATACCTTAGAAGATTTAGCTAAGCTATATCCTTCAGTCCAGAGTATAGCTGTTGTTCCGGTAGGCCTTACAAAATTCAGGGAAGGTCTGTATCCGTTGAGATGCTTTAGCGAAAGTGAAGCTTTAGATACACTAAATATAATCCACGATTTAGGGGATGAGCTTAAACAAAATTTAGGTACTCGACTTATTTTCCCATCAGATGAGTTTTATTTAAAAGCTAAACGTCCTATACCGCCTGTGGATTTTTTCGAAGAACTTAGTCAGCTAGAAAACGGTGTGGGTATGAGTGCTCTTTTCAAAGATGAATTTGAAATGGCTTTTGATGAATTCGAAGAAAAAACATATAACAGAAATATAAGTATAGCTACCGGAGTAGCAGCTTTTCCTTTGATTTCTTCATTGCTTGACAAAGCAAAAGAAAAATATAAAATTAAAGCTGAAGTCTTTGAAATTAAAAATAATTTTCTGGGAAATGATATAACAGTCAGTGGACTGATATGTGGGAATGACTTGATAAATAGTTTGAAAGGCAAACAGCTTGGTTCAGAGCTTTTGATACCGGCTAACATGCTCCGAAGCGAAAGAGATATGTTCTTAGATAGTATAACTTTAGAAGAAGTTGAAAAAAGTTTGTCTGTTAAGGTCAAAGTTTGTAGTACGGACGGCTATGAATTTCTCGAAAAGATCTTGGATGTACAGAGGTGAAAAAATGGCAACACCAGTAGTAGCGATTGTTGGAAGACCAAATGTTGGTAAATCAACTTTATTTAATAAATTAATAGGACAAAGAGCTGCAATAGTAGATGATAAGCCAGGCGTTACTCGAGACAGGATCTATGGTGAATGCGAATGGCTAAATAGAAAGATATTCCTAATAGATACCGGAGGAATTGAACCAAAATCAGATGACATTATATTAAAACAAATGAGATATCAGGCTCAACTTGCTATAGACTCAGCAGATGTAATAATTTTTGTTACGGATATACGGTCAGGTGTTTTGAGTGCTGATATGGAAGTAGCTTCTATGCTGCAAAAAAGCGGAAAAGCTGTAGTACTGTGTGTGAATAAGCGCGATAATATCGGTGCACCAACAGCAGATTTTTATGAATTTTATAATTTAGGTCTAGGAGAACCAATAGCAATTTCATCCGTTCACGGTCATGGTAGTGGTGATTTGCTAGATGAAGTATTTAAGCATTTACCTAAACAGGATGAGATTGAAGATAATAACGCTGCTCTCAAAGTTGCAATAATAGGCAAACCAAATGTTGGTAAATCTTCTCTTGTTAACCGTGTTTTGGGCGAGGAAAGATGTATAGTTTCTGATATTGCTGGGACCACAAGAGATGCCGTCGACACTCCATTTGAAAACAAGCATGGCAAATTTATTTTTATAGATACAGCTGGTCTTCGCCGCAGTAATAAAGTTTTCGAAGATGTTGAACGCTATAGTGTCATAAGGGCCAATATGGCAATACAGCGTTGTGATGTTTGCGTGATAATGATAGATGCAAGTTGCGGCTTTACAGAACAAGATGCAAAAATTGCTGGAATGGCACATGAGGCAGGCAAAGCCTGTGTTATCGCTGTGAATAAGTGGGATGTCATAGAAAAAGACAGCAAAACTTCAGCTAAATTTAAACAAGATTTAAATACTTATCTCTCTTTTATGACTTACGCATCTGTTGTTTTTATTTCTGTAAAAACCGGACAGAGAATAAATAATTTGTTTGATTCTATAAATGCTGCTGCTAAATCTAGCAAACTAAGAATAAGCACTGCTACACTCAACGATCTTTTAGCTCAGGCTGTCATTAGAAACCAGCCACCTACCGATAAGGGAAAACGCCTAAAAATTTACTATATGACCCAGGTTGCAGTTCAGCCACCTACTTTTGTGTGCTTTGTAAATTCAAAAAAACTTTTCCATTTTTCTTACAAGAGGTACCTTGAAAATAGGATTCGCGAAGATTTTATACTTGAAGGAACTCCTATAAAAATACTAGTAAGAGAAAAAGACGAAAAGAAACTCCAGTGAGGGTGATTTTTTTATGTTAGACTTTTTTTGTTTTTTTAAGAATTATATGTTTCAGTTTTTCATAACTATGTTACTTGCTTATCTTATCGGCAGTATCAGTTTTGCTACTATATTTACAAAATTATTTGATAAAGAAGACATACGAGATTTAGGAAGCAAAAATGCAGGTTTCACTAATGTTTTGCGCTCAGCGAATAAAAAAGCCGCTATACTTACATTTATATTTGATTTTTTAAAAGGTGCTGCAGCTGTCAACATAGGTCACTTTATATTTGAGTATACTGTTTTGGATGCTACTGAAACTTCTATACATATAGGTATTTTTCTGGCAGGTTTTGCTTGTATACTTGGGCATATATATCCCTGTTTCTTTGGATTTAGAGGAGGAAAGGGTGTTCTTACCAGTGCTGCTATAATTTTAATGGTTGATTATCGTATATTTATTCTTTTAGTTGCGTCTTTCCTTATTTGCTTTATTATCAGCAAAATCATATCACTTTCTTCTATAGTTGCAGCTATTTCTCTGCCCTTTATTAGCTTTTTCGTTACATATGTTTTAGACTATCTCCCAAATAAATTTTCATATAATTTAAACTTCAATCTCTTTTATGTGTTCGCAATTTCTTTCATCTCCTTGTGTATGTCTTCTATAGTAATATGGAAACACCGCTCTAATATAAAACGACTCTTGAAAGGCGAAGAGAAAAAAATTACGGTCAAGGGCAAAGAATAATGAAATTAGCTGTTATCGGATCCCGCGGACTTAATGTCGATATAGAAAAATACCTGCCTAAACATAATGTGGAACTTATCATTTCCGGTGGTGCAAAAGGTATCGATACCCTCGCTGAAAAATATGCCGATGAAAATAAAATTCCTAAAAAGATTATAAGACCAAATTATGCAAAATACGGTAAAAAAGCGCCCTTAGTGCGTGATAGAAAGATAGTTGACTACGCAGATGAAATAATTGCTATTTGGGATGGCAAATCTCCAGGGACTAAATATTCAATCGATTACGCTTCCGCCCAGGGTAAAATTATCGAGATCTTTATTGAGGAATATTGAGTTTTATATGGATTTATGAAAATACAATAGACGGAGATGTAAGACATAAAAAGATAGAAAATTAAAATTAACCAATCATCAAAAACATCCTCTGGCGCGAAATATTTTTATGTTTTCCGCTTACTAATTCTGGTAACCAAAAGCAGAGCGGGAAAAACTTTTTTCCCACTCTGCCACATCAATTATAAATTATTAATTATAAATTATCAATTATTAATTATTCATTATAAATTTTCAATTTTTTTATGCTTATTAGAGATAGGAGTGCAAAGCCAAGA
>JAZUOT010000044.1:0-55447 GCA_045604805.1 Acutalibacteraceae bacterium
AATAATTGATGTGGCAGAGCGGGAAAAAAGTTTTCCCGCTCTGCTTTTGTGTTAACAGAGTTAGTAAGCGGAAAACATAAAAATATTCTGGGAAAAATTTCGCGCCAGGGGATGTTTTTTTTGATGGTTATGAGTAGAACACTTTTTGTTTTTAAATAACTTGAAAACTTACGCTCTATAGTTTAATATATTTCCAGTTGTAAATTGTTTTGTTAATGGAGGTTTTTTTCCAAATGATTTCTGCTGGAGATTTTAGGAATGGCATGACATTCGAGATGGATGGAAATGTTTATTCCATTGTTGAATTTCAACATGTTAAACCAGGTAAAGGTGCTGCTTTTGTTAGGACCAAAATCAAAAATGTTATTACTGGTGCTGTAACTGAAAGAACATTTAATCCAAACGACAAATATCCCACAGCATATATTGAGAGGAAAGACATGCAGTATCTCTACAAGGATGGAGATTTGTATTATTTCATGGATATGGAAACGTATGAACAAATTCCAATAAGCAAGGATATATTAAGTGATAATTTCAAATTTGTAAAAGAAAATATGGAATGCAAAATTCTATCATACAAAGGTGAGGCCTTCGACGTAGAACCTCCGTTTTTTGTTGAATTACAGGTTACTGAAACAGATCCTGGTTTTAAAGGAGATACTGCTACTAATACTACTAAACCTGCAATTTTAGAAACTGGTGCTGAAATTAAAGTTCCTTTATTTATAAACGAAGGAGATTTGCTCAGAATCGATACAAGAACCGGCGAATATATGGAAAGAGCATGATGATATCAAATTTAAGTGAGGTTTTTAATATGGATTTAAATCAAAAAGCAGCTTATATAAAAGGCTTGTTAGATGGATTGAAACTTGACGAAAACAAGGATGAGACAAAGGTCTTGTCTGCTATGTCTGATTTGTTGAATGACATAACGGAGCAGATTACTTGTCTACAAGATGAAACGGATGAACTTTATGATTTTACTAATGAATTAGATGAGTCTTTAGCCGAAATCGAAAAAGATTTTTATGATGACGAAAATGATCTTTTCGAAGCGGAATGTCCAAAATGTGGTTATACATTTCTGATCGATGATTATACGCTCTCAAAAGATGAAATAATTTGTCCGGATTGTGGACAATCTTTAGCATTAGAGATCGATAAATGTGATTGTTGTGATTGCTGCTGCGAAGACGATAATTCAGGTAAAGTTTCTGACTAAAATATATTTGCAAACGTTAAATCTTCAGACTGGTTTATATGATTTAAATTCAAGTCTGCCTTAGTGGCTTCTACAAGAAATTGCTCATAATTTTCTACTTCAAGCCAAGTATCTAAAGAATTTATATATTCCTCGAACATATTGTATCTATCATGTGGTGTAAATAGAAACAATATGTTCTGTTTTTTTTTCCATAAATCTTGTGCTTTGTTTGCGTAAACTTTTGCTTCTTCATACTTTTCTTCTTTCACCAAATCAGAAGCAAAATTGATAGTTTGAGTTATTTCGTTTGTTATATTGTCAGTTATAAATCTTTCACTCACACATAGACCTATCATAATAATAAAAGCAATTATAGCAAACCATATGCGTTTCATTTAGGATTCCCTCTTTTTTATTATTCTTACTTCCCTATTTTTATTAGCTGTCATTATAAATATATCTTTTAACAATAAATTTTTTTTATTAAGGTATTCGTATATCCACTCTCTACTTAAGCCACATAAGTTTAAAGAAAAATCTGAAACAGTACCATCGCTCACAACAACTGTATCTATTACTGCTTCAGGAGAATTTATCCCCAAAGTAAGGCAATCCGGAACTTGTTTGGGGGATTTTTTTATTATGCTTAATTTTCCATTAGTTTCCACAATGGCATAAGCGACATCATGTATCGAAGCTACATCTAATTGTCGCAATTGCTCTTCTAAATCTTCTACATTTATGCGAAGTCTGGTAAATTCTTTTTGAATGATTTTTCCATCATCCACTATAACAACTGGACTACCACATATTAATTTCCTGAATTTTGTACTTTTCATCATTATTATGGAAACGATTATTTCACAAGCAACTAGCACAAATATAGGAATAAGTCCGCTGACTAAATTCTGTTCGCTATTTTGCATAGGTATAGCTGCTACATCTGATATTAAAAGAGTAACAACCAACTCAGAGGTTTGTAGCTGACTTATTTGTCTTTTTCCCATTACCCTCATGCAAATAATTACTACTGAATAAATTATAAGTGCACGCACAAGCGATATAGTCAAAATAATCACCTTATAACGATCTTTTCAAAATATATATTTCTCATAAATTACACAAATATTCCAAACATAGCTCAAAACAAAAAACCGTACTCTAATTGATACTTAAGTTGATATCAATTAGGTACGGTTTTTTTGGGGTTTATATTATTTTTACTTTAGTATTTCTAGCTAGCTGGTTGAATAGATAATCTTAATCTATCAGATATCATCGCTATAAACTCACTATTTGTAGGTTTACCTCTGCCGTTGTGAATAGTATAGCCAAAATAGGAATTAAGAATATCCACGTCTCCCCTATCCCAAGCAACTTCTATAGCGTGTCTTATAGCTCTTTCTACCCTGGATGAAGTCGTTTCATATTTTTGGGCAACCGCAGGATATAATTTTTTTGTCACAGAATTTATAATAGTTGGATCATTTACAGACATAGTTATAGAATTTCTCAAATAATGATATCCCTTAATATGAGCTGGTACACCTATTTGATGGAGAATCTCAGTAATTTTTACCTGCAGATCTTGAGGCATAACTTTTTCATGAGAATGTTCCATAACCTTATTTTGAATATTGGGATGAGAAATTTCCTTAATCTTAAGAATGCGTTCACACAAATCCTTGGGATCATACGGTCTCAATACAAAATAATCTGCACCTACCATAATTGCTTCACGCTCAATAGAAGAACTATTTGAGTTTGAAAGAATTATAATGGTAGGTTTTTTAATTTCTGACTTCACTATTGCATTTGTAACTGCTATAGCATCTAAATTTGGCATAAACATGTCCATCAATACTACGTCTGGCTCGCAACGCAAAGTGTTGTTCAAAACTTCCCTACCATCTTTTTTGCAAAACAACAAATCAAATCCAAACTTTTCCATAATTCGTTTTTCATTGAGATCATAACTTTCTATTTCTTGTGATATCAAAACTTTCAGATTTAATTTCATATTCTGTCCTCCATAGGATAATTTGTTTAACAACAATATATTACCATATTTTAGTATTTTTGGCAATACATTTTTAAAATAAAATCTGAAATAAAAATTTACATTAACACAATAAAAGCTAATATACTCTAAAATACGACAATAATTTACTTGGATTTATTTCAATTGCCAATTATTAACATTTTTCCATTATTTCATCATTTAATATTTTTACTTAAATTTAACATATCATAAGCAAACACAGCGTATCCGCACTCTGGTTCATTTACAAATACGTGTGTTAAAGCAGCTATCAGTTTTCCATTTTGTATGATTGGGCTACCGCTCATTCCCTGGACTATTCCACCAGTAAGTTCTAACAATCTTTCATCTACAATTCTTACAGTTAAATCTTTATCTGGATTTTTTGTGTTTGAGTTTATGCTTTCTATATATATTTTGTATAATTGAGGGTTTGTTCCTTCTATAGTTGTAAAAACTTCAGCCTCACCAACTGTAATGTTCTCTGGAATTTCTACATCCATTAAATTACTATTTTCTATTTCCAAACCGTCTACTATTCCGTAGACACCATTTGTGTTATTCAATTTTATTTCACCAACTGAAGTTTTTTGGGTGAAATATCCCTTTAATTCGCCAGGAATTCCTTTTTCTCCTTTTACAACAGAACTAATAGACGCAGATACTATATTCCCATTTTCCAGTGGTATTATCCTGCCAGTATCAGCATCACATACACCATGACCCAAACCGGCAAAAACTTTTTTATTTGCATCGTAAAAAGTCAATGTTCCAATTCCTGCACAACTATCTCTAACCCACACACCAATCCTATAATTTTTATCATCAAGCGAAAGTACAGGGGTGATTTTAGTTAAAAACTCTGTTCCATCTCTTTCTACCAAAATTTCTATAGGTTCATTAGATTTTTTATTTAGCAAATCTATCAGCTGCTCGCTAGAATGTATGCTATTTCCATTAACTTTTTTTATGCTATCTCCAACTCTTATTCCAGCCTCACGTGCTGGGTTTAATATACCGTTGCTGCTAAGAATATCTGTAGTATCAACAACCATAACGCCATCCGCAAAAATTTTTATGCCAAATGGAGTTCCACCTAAAATAACTTTGTTCTCGTTGTCTGCATTAGTTAATGCGAAAATATTATTGCTCGTTGTTGAAAGTAGTACGATTATATTTATCATAAAAATTAGTATTATTTTAATGTTTTTTGAAGATTTCTTTCACATATTTTTCACCTCCTTATGTTAATATCCCACTTCGGAGCTGATTTAAATTGAGAAAAAAAATTGCATTTTAAATTTCAAAAAAATTTACTGAAAAAATATATTATTTAATGTTTTCGTTTTGATGATTTATTAACGCCAATAATTCCACCTATTGCACCAGATAAAACAAATGCTAAGGATCTAAATGCTGTAACTATAGTGATATTTTCTGCTAATAGCAGCCTATATATAAGGAACACAATCAGAAATAACAGAAGGCCAATAATAGCTCCTATCAATAAACCTTTGCTCTTGCTTAATCTGGAAGTAAATAAGGAAGCAAAAAACACAGATATCACAGCTATTATGAAAGAAAGTTGATTGATAATAACATAAGGTAAACTTTCTAATTTAATAAAAATAAAAGCGCTTAAAATATATCCCACACTGCACATCAAAGCTGAAATTATAGTTCCTAGAATTATAAATTTCCAACAGATTAAATTTTTATCTTTTAAGTCTTTTTTTTGCATAAAAAAATAACCTCCATGAAAGTCTCTGTGGAATAAATATTCCGCTTTCATGGAGATTATTCTTTACTTAATTTTAATAATAACTAATTGTTGGCTTTATTTTTTGATATATTGCTTGCTACAGCCCAACGTTTAATCTTTATTTTATTGTGGTCAACACCCGTCTCGATGATAATATCACCGTCATCGTCCTTAATATTGACGATCCTTCCGACAATCCCACCGATAGTTGTGATCTCATCGCCTATTTCTAAGTTTTTTCTGAGTTCCTCCTCTTCTATTTTTTTCTTTTTATTTGGGCGAATGACCATAAAATACATCGCACCAAATATCAAAACCATGTAAACTATCCATACCCATATATTTGAATTTGTTGTGTTCATATGCCTACCCTGTAACCTTTCCCACATTTTTATTAATTTTCATTGGTTCTTTCCATACACCGAGATTATCGTCACCCAAACCTCCATACGTTGAATTAGTTGGGTAAGCTGTCAAATTTTTATTATACATATCACAATATTTAGCGCTCTTAGGATCAAAGATAGTTCTCTCAGAGTAGAACAAGCCCGTCGAATTTACAAAGTATGCTGCTTTAGCTGCAGCATCAACATCACTACTTCTGCTGTTGTCATTTTCTTTCTCGTCCTCCAGTCGCGCTAATAACACTTTAATAGCAAATAGCCTTTCAGCGCTAATTCTTTTTCCTTCTTCAAAATTATTTTCCCCCAAAAATTTGCTTACCATAGCACTATATTCGTCTTTGAAATCTTTCCTACACTGACATAAAAACTCAGACATATGATACGCCAACAAACGATTTGAGCATGAGCATAAAAAGTACTTGATACTCGTCCATATACGCTTAGCAAGTTTGCAACAATTATTTGCTGCAATATATGCTGCTGCCAAATTAGCGACAATATACTCTGCATTCTTTTTATTTATTATTTTCCCGTTGCTCCTGAATTCCTCTGGGGTAATACCTACTCCTCCAAGGCCGGTTGCTCTATTCTCTCCAACGATACTTAGTTTTTTATTTTTTATTTTAGACCTTTCTTTTTCAACATCTTCTTCACTAGGGCGGATGTAATCTCCATTATCGCTATCGTTATGAGCTTTCTTTGCAAATTTTTCTGAATCGTTATGAGCTTTCTTTGCAAATTTTTCTGAATTGTACTTAATTCTCCAATTGTTATAGGCAAGCCGCACTCCCAATATAGAAAGTATGACGCGATGACAGGCGTAGCGAATTGGATCTTTCACACTAGAGTTATCCATACCATTAACAATCGTTTCACCTGTTTTTTGATTAATACTTACGTGATTAGTAGTACCGCCATTATAGCGGTTATTTGCCCTTTCTGCACGCGCATTCTTGGCAGCAAACAACTCTTTAAATTTTTCAAGATGTTTCTCTACTTTATTCAAACTTTTCTCAGCCTCTTTTAAATCATCCCATTGTTTCACAGATTTTTTTGTTTCATATATCTCTTCAGCAAGCTCCATACCAGCTTTTTCCTTAGTAGGAGAAACTAGATTATGGCCACTATTTAGAGTTGTACAGGATTGGTTTAAATATGACCTCAGGAATGGTGCAAGTTGTTCATAAATTGAACCTATAAGTATATTAGTTACACTATCCCGAAATCGCTTGCATCGAACAAGATCTTCTGGCACGCGCCTGATTTTTGTATCTGTAGCACCTTTTACGACGTCAATAGCTCTAATTTTGCTTAGCAGGTCGGCTTTATTAAATATATCTGCAGCAGTTTTACTAATAAATTCACTATCAAAAACATCAAAAACTGAAGCCAGCAATTTTGCCATTTTTTCACTTTGTAATGGCAGGTCAGAGAAAGGTGGGAATAGCATTGCTACCTTTTCACTAAAAAACCCTTGAACCTCCTGTAGGGGCTTATTTAGCAATTCAAGTACCTTCTTCGCATCTCTTGAATTATTATATTCTTCAACAGCTTTAACACCTTGACACATTGGTTGTAATGCATCTTTGCGGATATTATCCGTGCGTTCCATAGCTTTTTTGATTCGGTTTACAGCCCTTCCTACTTCCTCTGGGTCTCTGTTACCTTCTTTTTTGCAAGCAAGTATATGTTCATTGGAACGCTTTAGTCGGTTTTTTTCTTTTGCTTGGCTAAAGTATTCTTTCATCTTCATAGGAAGAGCATATGTTTTTAATATGTTATTACTCAACAAATCAGCTATAGAGATACAACCCTTTACATTTAGAACCACATACTGTAAAACTGCCAATGCTTCACGGCTAAGTATTTGTTGTTTTTGTTGTGTGGTGCTACTCTCTTCCTTAAATACATCCACAACTAAATCTATCCATTTAGCATCGTTTTCTTTTTGAGAACCCCTTTTTTCTAGTTGAGCTCTTAAAACTTCATCTTTTTCTAGTTTTTCTGCCAATTTTTCACCTAAATAGAATGCTAGCATATTAGCAAATGTTGAATCTTCTCCAAATAATTGAGAAAATAGCATTTCCATGTCTTCTACTATTAAAGGTATATTTTCTGGTATCCCCTCAGCAGCCCTTAAATTTTTAATTTGGTTTGAAATATTCTCTTTGAACTTCTTCTCATCTTCTTCATGAACAACAGTGTTACTAGAAATTTTATTAATGATATTAGCGACTGCACCATTTTTTGGAGAACCTTCTTGTTGACAACGGACGGTGACCAATTTGCTTGGAACTCGTGGTTTTTGATATTCTATTTTGACGCCGAAGAGAGATTCGCCCGTCACGTCTGTGATGCTATCGCCAGCAATTTTCCAAGAATTAGCATATGAATCTTCTGACATACCAATAAAAAGCCCATATTTGTTCACGAATTCTCGTGATTCTTTTTCTATACGTTCTACATCTGTTTTAGTCCCCAAAACCTCCTCTTTTTTTTCACAGCTTTGTTGTAACGCCTTTATTGCGGTGCGTTGTTTGCTAATTCTTTTGGCTTCATTTTGAGCACAGATTGACTCAAAGCCTCTACCAAGTCTCATCGGATCAGCTTCAACTTTGCCTTTTTTTCCTTTGATTGCAACTAAACTTTTTTTTACAACTTCGTGAACTTCCTTTTCGTTGCCAAGTAAAGACGCTAACATCTTCTCAATCATTTTGATATTTCCACCACACATAGTCGAAACAATTTCAAAAAGTGCTAGGTCAATTTGGCGACGACGCTCCAACTCTTTTCTGTAGCTACAATAAGCATCCTTAATAGGGCCCATCAGCATGTCTTTTTTTCCTTTTACATGTCTGTTGAACCGTTCTTCAATTTTCTTCCAGATAGATCCCGTATCCAGACCCTTGCCATTATCTAAATCTTCATTTGCTGTAGTTTGTATGAGTTCATTGATAAAATGTGCCATAGTTTCTCTGATGTCATCAGACACACCTATATTATTAAGGCCGTTATCCTTTGTTAGCCATTTAACTTCTTTGCCGGATTGTAAAAGGAATGAACATGGCACTTCAGAACATTCCACTTTCAAACCACTATTTACACTAGTAATTTTAAGACTCTTTAGAACGTCATCAGGAAGACGAGCAAGTAAATAAAGCACAAGCATGGCCTTCTCATTTCCTGGAGATTCAGCCAATTTTCTTAAACGCTCACAGTTACATCCTGCTCGAAGAAATTGCATCTGTAACCCTTCATTATTTTCGAAAAGTTCAATAAGCGTTTCAATTACTCCAACCTTCTTTTTAAGCTCCTCTGAGTCAACTGTCAATTGTTTGTATCCTGTAAGATAGTGATAGAATACAATAAAACTCTTACATTCATTAACATCCATTTTGTCCATTTTTTCTGGGAAATCTATTCCAGTAATCCTAATATCCAACTCTGTCTTAACACCAAATTTGTCTATCAAGATTTTTTCATATTCATCAACAGGTCGTTGAACTCCAGCAAGCATAAACATACCTTTTCTTCCGTTTTTAAGATTAATTGTAAGCTCCCTACTATTACCCTTGTCAAGTACTAACAGAAATGCCTTCAGACCTTCCTCAGCTGAAAGACCTACAAGCACTCTTTTTTCTAAAATCATTTTTTGGATAGATTGAACATTATTTTTCAAAAAAGCATACACAATGGTACATTCATCTAAGAATGGCACATCTGGATTACGACCCATATATCCAGCAATACTCGCGGAGAGGTCTCCTAGAAAACTAGTATTTCCTCTTATTGAGTTTTCAAAAATCGAATCCACAGAAGTGAATGCATCTCTTCCTTCTGATTCAGCACCCAACAATCCAGTTGAAATAAGTAAATCAGAGAAGGTTGCTTTGTCGACTACGCCGTTTGAGATCAAAATAATAGTCGCAGCAACCATAGACACCTTTTTAGCATATGCTAAAAAGGTCCTTAGGTATTCGGAGCCTTCCTTCCCTGTACCTTCTAAGTACTTAGCAAGCATAAGCCCCGCATAGTTATAGATACCATATCTTCTTACTGCTTCTGAAAATATACGAATATTTTCTTTATTTACTTTTTCACCTAGTGTAACTCCCCGTTTTACTAAAAATGACACAGCCTGCAGACAGTCCTCAACATGATCAACGTTAACGTTCCCCTCTTTCTCCTTCTCCATATCAAGCATGTCTTGAAAATCCATCACATTACTGCGCATACACTCAGTAGTACCATCAAGCCATACATCTCTACACCCGAGTTCATCCTCACATCTCCGCCCAATTACTTCAAAATATGAAGATTCTTCAGCATTCTGAAGCACACTTAACGCGCATTCATCACAATTAATGTAAAGATTTTGCGATTTAGTCCACAAGTCACGTTCATTCATAGCACTAGAGGAAATAACCAATTCTTCGATCGGCATATTAAAACAAAGAGCAAAAAACGTAAATAGATTCTCTTGACCATATCTAACGAGTGATTTTCTAAAAGGTTCTAAGGACCTCTGCTTGTTAACAGTTTCATACCTTTGAATATGCTCAAATATTACTGAGCTAATAGGCTGCTCTTCAAACGTATTAACCTTAGCTTTTTGAACTCGTTCAAGATAGCTAAAGTAATTGTTTATGTTTTTTTCTCTTTCTCCTTGCGAGCTGCCCCAGCCTACATGGTCGTTTTTCGTAAGTAATGAAATAATTCTTTCTATTTTAGTTTTTTCATCCGCCGCGTCTTCAATGTCGTTAATGGTCCTAAGATTAACTGTACCGGTAGAATACATCGCAATAATAAGTAAGTCCATTAATGCAGGATTTTCAGAAAGCGCTTCCCTTAATGATGTTTCTTCTTTAAGGCATTCAGCATTTTTACATAGCCTATCTATTTTTGTTAAATTCATTGTTTGATCTTTTAATTTTTCTTTTATTTGCTGAACTGTTGATAAATATTCTTCCACATTGTCACAACCAGCACCTTCTTCTATTTTTTCAAGATCCTCGTTGGCTTTCTGAACTAGAGTCTTTAATTCATCACTACATGTATCAACGCCCAAACCTGATAGCACCTGCTGCTCTGTAGTACTTTTACTTTTACCTTTACTTTTACTTTTACCTTTACTTTTACTATTGATCTGAAGATATTTACCCTCAAGATAAATATTACCGAAAACTTTTGATAAAACAACTATTTTAGTTAATGTTTCTTCATCTTTTGGAAAAAGTAGCCCACAACAGTATCTAATCTGCTCGAGTGCGCTCCTTATTGCGTATAAATAAGAATATTCTACCTTAAGTCCCTCTCGGTTCTTTATGATTTCATCTAGCATTGTCAAGAATTCAGCAACGAATAATTTAATTTTACCTCTACATTCAGAATTTCCATTACCAAACACTAAAACAACTTGTTCCAACAGACGAGACAAATCTATAGCACGCTCCTTAAGTATAAGTCCGCCATTCATAAGTCTTCCCTGTTGACCTTGAAATTGCTCACTAAATACGCCTTCCAAAGTAAATCTTCCAAGATGAACAAGAACTTTGTCACCCAGTTTACTTTGTTGATTCTTGTCCAGAGCTGAAAAAAGTTGTCTCATATGATTTTCACGAGTACTAAAATGCGAATTTGCATGATTTGCCAAACATATAAGAATTAGCGAATTCACATCTCCTAGTTCTCCTAGTTCAAAATGCAAGCTAGGAAAAAATGCTTTTGTTACTTCATCTGAAGACTTATGCTTACATATTACATTAAACATACTAACCAAAAACGTAATATTTCTCATATGCAAAGAGAGTTCTTTCCCGTTTACAAAATCATCTAAAAATCTATAAAACAATCTCCTGCAAAACTCAATAGGTACCTTCTTAGGGTCGATGCAAGAACTACCAAATATATCATCAGTTATATTAACACGAGAACCCATTTTTCGCGCAATATATTCGAAAATAGTCCTCTGCAGAACATAGGTTTCTAACACTTTTCCTTGATAAATCCATTCCTCCACAAACATCTTATTATGCAACCAGCTTGGAATTAAAACTGTAAGTAGCTCCTGTTGAATAGGAGATCCTAGAACACAATTATTAAAATCACGTAATAGAGCACCCGACATACTCGGATAACGTCTTGATGCTATTTCAAAGGCTCTAATTATCAGACTATTCTCTCTAATAAATAACCTGGTATTTCCTTTGTAGACAGCAGATTGCTCTAAAGCATTTAACAAAGAAATAAATAGAATTTCACCCATATTATTATCAAAATTTACTATGTCTTGAACATCACTACTTTCACTCCCTTTATCTTTGTGTCTATTCAGTTGGTCGTAAAATTCTCCAGTAAAACTTCTACCAAGGTAGTGTGACAAACGAATCATTGCTTCTGAGACAGTACATATCATCTGCCACCCATCACTATTTTCATTTTTAGACATAAAGTCATTCATACTACTGAGATTTTCATTAAGCTCCATCCTAATATTCTTATGCGAAGCTGCCAAAATAGCAAAAGCACCCACAGCGACGTGATTACAGGAAGCAAAATATGTACGGCCACGTTCAGGGAAATAAATAAACCCATTAAATTTCTCTTTATCCATTCCTTTACTATCTAATTTTTGTCTTGTGCTTACTTCTCGATATGGTAGCTGTGTCACTCTACCACCGCGGACAAGTTTCGTAGTAGCTACCTCATTTTGCTTTTTTTTAGGAGTTGGGAGAGCTTGATAACCATAATTTGGTTTTGATTTTGGGGGAAGTAAATAAGGATTATCTTCAGATGGCAGTTTTTTAGATTCTTCATCACGATGTACAGCAGAAGGCGAGTTAATAAGAAGTGGCCCATCTGAAGGTGAAGGTAAATGTGGGAGACATTCACCTTCAGCTATTAATAACTTTGTATTTTCAATCACAAAACTTCTAGCCACAATCCAACAGCCTTCCAACCATCTTTTGACTTCTGTAACGTCATATTTGTTGTCGTCTTCTCTGACTTTAAATCCATCCAAATTAGAAACTTTAAAAAGCTGTAAATTGCCTAAACCCATCTCTATCATAAACTCATGAAGCTTAGAAATCGCATTGTGTACATCGAAACCATCTGGAGCATCTTCTACAAGAAGACCTAATAAACCTATCCATAACATTGACATCATGATGGCTTTAAATTCTTTCTCGGTTTCTTCGTTATTAAAATATGTAGTTTTTTCAGATAAAACGATCTCAAAACCACCATCATTTTCTATTACTTCTAAGGATCCCAAGAGAAATGGAATAAATTTACAATCAAATTTCTCCTCATTTAAAAGTAAATGAGCGAAGCTAGTATGTATCACTTCCCCTACACTATTTTCACAATAAGGGGTTATTATTCCATTATAGGTAGCAACCGCATTTTTCGCGACTCTAATATTGTTTCTTGGAGCAAGTTTTGGAACAAGTTCTAAAATTTTTTGATGATCGCTCCTTCGGTTACCATCACCTCCGTCCAGTATACGCCCTTTATGAGTTTTAAGAGCTTCAAGCGACACGAGTAATGGCGATTTTTCACGTGCTCTTTGCACTTCACTTTCTAAATGAAAAAAAACATCCTTAAAACTGCTAGCACACTTTGATAGCACATTCAGTTCATAAACATGCGGATTAGATTTAATCAATACCTCAGCTTCCTTTGGTTTTGCGTGTTGATAAAGCGCCCAATAGAGCGTCATATTGGGCATGCTGCATAATGACCTCGAATAATTAAAAAATTCTTCTTTCTTCTTACCTTGCTCATTGCTATAAAGCTCGCCAAAATAGAGCATAGTATCAAAAATAAGCGTATGAACGTAACAAGTAACATCTTGTGCTGCAAGTTTAATAAATATTCTTTTCGGGAAATAGGGATAATTAAGAAGCGCCTCAATAAACATACTCGTATGTACAAGCACTTTAGAAGTATTACCATCTAATACGAATACGGAATTTTTTCCAATTTGTTTTTTAACTATTCCAATTGTATTACGAGCCATATCCCTTTCTGTTCCTTCATATCCGGGTAATTGAGCAATGATTCTTCGCACGTCATCGATTGATACAATCGCCTCTGGATCTAAATGTTTCGAAATCACATCGTTCAGAAATTCGGTATAAAAGCAATACACGTTATGGATAATTTCTTCTTCTGTTTCTTTTTCTTCTCCTGCTAATCTAGCAAGTAGTTCGACATATTCATAAAATTGTTCTCTAACAAATTCAGGTAATGTTGGTTCGTCTACATAATCATATTTACGTACCAAAATGTTTGCCAGATCACGGTACACCATACCACTTTCATATGCCAATTCAATAAATCGAAGCCACGCCATATAAGAACGTTTTTTTTGGGTCCCCTTAGGAAATTTTTCACTATAATACGCTAGAGAAACATCATCTATTGTACCACAACATACTTTATCATAATCATATTCATCTTCGTTAGCCGCTTTTTTTTCATCATTTGCTAATTTCTTAACTTCTCTCATGTTATCATGTAAATCTTCTGGACGTGTCTTTCCATTGGCTATAGACTTACGTATTATACTTTCATTCCTTTCACCAAAACAACTGCACGGAAATATCGACGGGCATTCACCAAAAATTTCCTCAGTATCACTAGGATTGACGCCACTTTCATCAAGCTCATCTGCTGCGCCATTAATGGCACTTTTTTGATGGAGATCTTTGAAGCGTTTAATTTCATTATTAATACGCTCAAGTAATCTCTGTTTCGTAGCGGCTACTTTATTTTTTAGGGTTTGATTGCTTTGGTCATTGCATTCAAGTCTGTTGATTTGTTCTAATAGTTCATTAAGTTTTTGCAGCGAACTAGAGAAAGAGGGAAAATAACCATTGATATGCTCGCTCTTTATGACATCTATTCTCCATTCAACGTAGGCTTCAAACTCGCATAAAAAAGCCTCACATTGAATATTACCCATGGCGTCGTCTTCATGAACTTCATTCTCTCTGATTTGACGCACAATCCAATCTACTTTAGCTTCGGAACGTTCTCCTTCTTGACCTGACACCCCCCATACATTCTGACAACACGCACACAAGCACACTTGCGCTTTGGAAATATTTTCAGAATTTTCGTCTTCCAATCCTCCGAATAATTCAGGAAGAGCCCGAACAAGTCCATTTATAAATTTCTGTAATTCGTCTACTAGCATATCACTGTTCGGAACGCGTTCTGAAACAATTTTTAACATTGTAAGAAACTCAGTTACTAGAAAAACAAAGCTAGGTAAATCAACTTCATCAGGAATAGAAAGTCTTCCTTCTTCACCGTAATTTGACCCCATATAATCACAAAAAAAGTCTACTAAATTAGGACTACAAACTGTTGCAGAGCGCAATAATAATAGCACGGATAATAGTGAAGACGGTTGTTTTACTACTTCCCCTTTGCATCCGTTAATGAAAGCAATCATCCTTTCACAGAGAGGCTTTATTTCATCATTTGTCATTGGCACTTCTGAGAAAAAACATTCAACGATACTCTTTGAAAAATATCTGCCTACTGTACTGTGCGGTCGGTATCCACCCCATCCTATAGCGATATAGGCTTTCAGTATATCCTCCACTGATGTCATCAGCGCATCCATTCTATTACGGCCTTCTTCATCCAAACCTTCTTCAGACATCAAATCTTGTCTTCCAAGATTTAAACGATCAATTGATGCCTGCGCACATACCAGGAGTTTTTGTTTATGTTTATGTTTATCTTGAGCTTGAGCTTGAGCTTGAGCGAATCCTCCTTCTCCTCCGTCGTACAGTAAATTCCGCACAAACAAAATTATGTCTTTTTCTATTTCTACGTTACATCCTTCGTATAAATCTAATAATAATCCTTCGGCGGACTTACGCATTCCTTCTGCTTTATCTATTCCATTATTTTCTTTATTTTCACCAATAATATTCTTAGCAAGATGTGATAATGAAGAGCAGCGGCTTGGGAGAGCTTCCAAATCCAAATCCCCAACAATCTTATAATAATGGCCAAGTTTTTCTTTTGTCCACCTTTCCGACGATGTTGGCTCTTCCATCTTTATTTCAGCAAAATTCTGTTGTTTTGGGACGACTTCATTTAGTTTTGACGTTGATAGCTCTGCCAGCCGACTACGAAGTTCCGCTTCCTCCGCCCAATAAATTTCCGGATGTGTCGAAATATATTGTTCACGTCGTGGTTCATAATCAGGAACTTCCATTTTTTCGCGAGAAAAATCATTCATTAAGTCTGATTGCATGTTATACTTTTGTTTTAATTTTTCTCCAATAAGTAGGTCTTGATAAGGACAAGGAGTAGAAGATTTTCCTGATTGTATTGTATTAGCATTACGACGTTCTTTCCATTCATTCTCTCCCATATCTATCAGTAGTTGCATCTCTTCTCTACTTATATTGAATTGTTGGGCAACATTTACTGCCGATTCCACATTCCTTGATTCCCTTGCTTCAGATACTAAATCAATTACCATTTTAGCAGCTGGATAGGATAAGCCATTCAACTTTTCTGTAAGACTTATTACGTCTCTTCCGTCTCCGGTTAGATTTCTGAACATATCATTAGAGATAATATTGTTTTTTGGGTCTGTTATGTCCCCTAGTCCTATCTTATCGTTAAAATACACTGGCGGATCAACCACTTTATTAGCTACGTGGCTAACCCCAAAAGAGCTCTTACTACTTGAATCAAGATTAAAGTAATCAAATGTATCTTTCGCTTCTTGGGGAGTAATAAATACTTTTCGATCAAAACGTTCGGATTCATTTTTTTTTCTTTTACCCCCTCCGGCAACGGTCTCAAGCAATTCCATTGTTAAAACACCATCACCGTTTAATACACGCTCCATATTGCCGTAGTCTTCACGTATCTGGCTAAGTTCATCTCGGGTGTTGACAGTAATTCCTATTTTTTTCAAATACTGCTTTAACTCATTAGCATCTCTAAGCTCAATAAACTCTGTCTTGTCTTTTAATCTTTTGAAGATTTCAGAACAGTTTATTTTCTTATCCATGTCAAACACCCTCCAAATTAACTATCCTACCATATATTAGTCATCTATGCAGACAGAACACGAATTATATCCACCTTTGTACAATTTGTCTTCAATATTGTTATTTATAGCAAAACATGGAATACAAAATTTATTGTATTCACAGTTATTACAAGGCATTTTAGTATGTTCCTCAATATTTCTTAGTTGATATAATTTTTTAGAAGTATACCAATATTCCTTTATATCCGAAATATCTTCAGGCATATTTAAACAGAAACACGGTTGAAGTAATCCATCAACATTCAATGTGACTTCATCCCTTCCAGCACCACAACCCCTACTTATACCCTTATTGGTATTAGTAAGGAGAAATGATTTTCCTGCATACGCCCTTAATGGGGAATAGCATTTATTTATAGTAACCATTATACGTCCTTTCTTGTATGGACGTATAATCTTGTAGAGAGCCTCGAAATTTTGCTTTGTTGGAATCAGTTCTAAATCGTCGTCACTTTCAGGAACATATCCATCTATTTGAAGTCCTATAGCTCCGCATTCCTCAACAAAAGCATAAGCCCTTTCTACATCATTAATATTATCATTTTTAGCAATCCAGGTCAATATACAGTTACTGAAACCCATATTTTTTGTGCAATTTGTCAATTTTCTCGCAAAGTCAATTGTACGAGCACCCTCAGTTGAAAAATCAATTGGCAGCTTCAACATATATGCACCCGCAGCTATAATTTGTTGTAATGATGCTTGATCAAACTCATCGTCCTTCAATTCAATAAAAGAATACATATTATTTTCTCTGCAGAATTTTATCGCATCTATGATGTCTTTATTTTTCAAAACTTTACTGCCTCGGAAAACTATGTTCAGGATTTTATTTTCAACAGCTTGTTTTAGAAAATCCATCATAATTTCCCTATCAATAAACTTGACTCCATCATCCACCTGAATATTGAAAGTCATAGCCATAGCCAATGAATTTGATGGTGCTTCTATTTTCAAAGAGTCTTCTATCGCTTTCAAAACTATATCTGAATTATTTTCAACAAATTCCTTTATTTTTGAATCATTTATAAAAGATGCTCCTTTTTCTTCGGTCTTTCCTTCTCTTACTGCCATGATATGCTGTCTAAATTTCTCGTAAAGCATTCTTGGAATTATGTACTGCTCTCCCTTGATATTCCAGAATACTATAAAGTCATTGTCCACTCTCATAGAACATTCGCTAATTTTCATGATAAAAAATCCCCCTATATTTTATTATTATATCTATTCAGTGTCAGCCATTTGTTTTTCAGCCATTTGATAAAATAAACCTTTGTTATTCATGAGTGTTTTGTAATCACCTTCTTCTACTATTCTACCTGAATCCATAACTAAAATCTTATCACAGTTAATTACTGTACTCAGTCTATGCGCAATAATTATTCTAGTTACACCCAACCTTCCTATACTTTCAGTAACTATATCCTGCGTCCTATTATCCAACGCGCTAGTAGCTTCATCAAAAATAAATACTTTAGGTGAACTCGCTAGCGCCCTCGCTATGAGTATCCTTTGGCGTTGGCCACCAGACAAAGTCGATCCACCTTCTAATATCGGTGTTTGCAGGCCCATTGGCATCTTTTTTATATCTTTATCCAATCCAGCCTTTCTTGCCGCTTCCCAGGCTTCATCTTGAGATAGCTTCATATTTACCCCTGCAATATTGTCAAATATTGATCCGGCCATCAAGGAACTCTCTTGAAGTACGACGCCCAGCTGCCTTCTTATCGCCCTTTTATCTACTTTATCTAAACTCATACCGTCGTAATTTATCTCACCAAAACTAGGTCTATTAAAGCCTATCAGTAACTTAACCAAGGTGGATTTCCCTGCTCCAGATGGGCCAACAATACCAACATATTCTCCGGGCTTTATATGAAACGACAAGCCTTCGATAGTCCTTTTTTCTGCATAGCTATAGCTGAACGTTACATTTTTGAATGTTATGTCACCTGTTATTTCCCCGGGATCTTCCATATTATCTTCATATTCTGGAACATTTTCTAGGAACGGTCTAAGCCTTCCATATATTGGAATAATAAAGTTAACTGTAATGATAGTACCGCATAAATTAAGTACATTTGCAGATAAGCTACCAAACGCCGAGTTAAAAGCAACAAATTCACCAACCGTAAGACCTTTATATGTAAGTTTACACATAGTAAAAAATAACACCATTGAAGTAATTATTTGAATAGTAGAATTAAAAACCATAGATACATTAGAAACATTTGTTCTCTTTATAGTATATTTAAGAATTTCACCATATATTTTAGTCCAATTGTGAAATACCCTTCTCTCAGCTCCTGCTATCTTTACTTTTGGTATTCCTGCAACCCAACCATAAAGCATACCTTGTATCTTATTGTTTAAGTCAATTAGTTTACCGGAGTATTTTAGCTGCATCTTTGTCAATGACAGACTTGTGATAACTAGTATGGCCACCATGCCGACTCCTATTAGTGAAAGTTGCCAAGAATATGTAAACATCAAAATAAAGTAAGATATTGAAAAAACGCCGGATATGAAAGTATTAACAACTATACTAGAAAGTGCATTTCTTATCTGCGTAATACCGCTGATCTTTCCCATAACTTCACCAGCAGGCCATTGTTTTATAAATCGTACAGGCAAGTTTATAAGCCTATCCCAAATTCCAGCAGTAAGCTCTACCTCAGACATAGTTTCGAATCTCATGGAGGCAAACGATTCCGTAAGTCCAAAGCAAAACTGCGTAAATCCTAAAAGCACAAGCAATCCTGCTACATAAATAAGTGAAACATTATCAGCACTTGGAACTATATCATCTACTATCTGACGAGTCATCATTGGTGTTATTAGATTTAAAAGTCCACCAAATAAACCCAAAAGAATAACGACAACAAAATCTTTTTTTGATGCGGTTTCAAATATAAAACTTATAACATCCCATAATTTCATTGGTCTATTCGGTAAAGCTTTATAAAATGTTATAGCATCTTTTTCTACGTCTTTTGCAATAGCGTCAGTTACCATCGTAGTTTTGTTGTTTTTAGGATCATACACTTTATACCTAGATGACATGACCTGAATCATCGCAAGAGGTGCTCTGTCGGATTTTCTAAAACATAACATAGAGCCACCACTTTTTAAATGCCAGTTATTTTCAAGTTTCACAGTTCTATATTGTACACTGGATGCATTAGCGATATCGTTTACTATTTCTTCATTTGTTACATTCTCCTCTCTAGCGCTTTTTGGCTCCTTTATTTTTATTTTTTTACTTTTGAAAACTTTGATACAAGCTTTATACACTAAATTCGAACTTTTACCTTCTACATTCATGTCATAGAAAGCTTCTCTGGCTTTACCAGAAATAAGTCTTTCGGTCAAATTATAAAAACTTTCCGAATACTTTTCCTGATCGCGCACAGCCTTGTCTTTCCTGCGCTTACGCTCAGATTTTCTTTCTCTTTGATAGTAAGCTTCTAGTTGAGGCAAAACTCTTGAATTAAATGCCAATAAATTTTCTAAAGATAAATTCGCACAGAGATTATCAGTGGTAGCAATATCAGCTCTAAATAATTTTGATAAAGTTAATATCCACATTAAAATCTCATTTCTAACTGAAGTTTTAATAAAATTATCGAGCAAAGCTTTATCTTCTACTTCATTAAAATATATCGTATCTACTTCCGTCTTTTTATTAACCGAAAGTTCTAAATGATAATTAGAACCTTCGACTTCTAACTTGCCCAACGAGAAGAACAACTTTAAATTATCAAAAGGTACAGGAAGCCTGTCTAAAACTTCATCATTAGTGTCAGTTTTTATTAAAAATAGATTAACTTCTCCATCCTTCACAAACCACATCCTGTCGGTTTCAAGAAGTGAAACCCGTTCATTTGCTTTGAGGGAAACAGGTTTTACAAATTCATTTTCTTCAGTTTCTTCTCCAGATGTGTCAGACGAACCATCACCCATATCATAAAATGCCATTATCTTTCCAAGCAATTTGGAATTATATCTGGACAATTCATCCGGTGTAATTCTATCATAAAGACTTCGTATGAGATCCGCATCAGTCTCAAAAAGACCTGCAAACTCTTTGAGCCAAGTTAGAATATCTTCCTTTATCTCATCATTTAAAACTTCGCTAAGTTCTTTTTTATCTTCCACATCAGAAAAGCTCAGCGTAAACAGCTCGCTTATCTCCTCGGCTACCGCTTCTAATACGTAGAAAAAACCATCTGCAGATTCTTCCATTCCTAAGGAGAAGAATAGTGGAATATCCCCACAAGGAATCGGGAAACGCTCAACTTGTTTACCATACTCATCCAACTTTTGTACAAATAATTTTACTGCGCCACTTCCAATAGACCAAAGCTTGTCGTTTTCGTGCAAAGAAATATGTTCATTCTCCGCCAGAGTAATCTTTGCTATATAAGAACCAATATCTTTTGATGATTTTTCTTCTACAGATTCTTGTAATTCTTTTAATATCTTCTCTCCCGCTTGTTTTCTAATAGCTGTCTCTTCATCAGATAACTCTTTTTTTACTCTTACTTTTCCTTTTAAGGATATGCCCTTTTTGCTATCATTTTGTGGCATACCGCCACCGCCACCGGCCATCTGGAGGAGACTTGCCATATCTAAACCTGGCATACCGCCACCGCCACCACCTGGCATCCCAAAAGGCATACCACCACCCATTGGACCTTTCGGTGCCGACGGAGGGCCGCCCATAAGCTGCATCAAACTCGCCATATCCATACCAGGACCACCTGAATTACCATCAGGCATCGGGAACGGAGGTGCAGGTTCTTTAGCTGGACTGGTTTCTTGGACAGACATGGAGGTGGCATCCGAACTTTTTTTAGCTGGAAGCTGCTTATCAGGATCTGATAAATTGAGCAAACTTTCTAAATTCAAATCTGCCAAAGCATTGTCTTCAGACTTATCAGATAACCCCGATTTTGATTTTAAATCAGCAGATTCTTTTTGCATTTGTTCCAAAAAAGCAGAAAAATCGAAGTCAGATAAGTCATCACCAAGCTCTGAAGTAGCCGAAGGCGATGTTATATCATTTTCTTCACTTTCTTCAATAGACGACAATTCTTCTTGACCCAAATGCATAATTTCAGGAAAATAATATTCCCTTATATTGTGTAAAAGTTCTGGCAAATAATCTAACAAAATATCAAGTGATATATTATTACACATAGCGTTTAATTTAGCTTCGTCAGCATCAAAAGTTCCTGCAAAATCTTCTATCCAATTTATTACATCAGCCTTTAGTTCTGTCTTTACAAATTCATTCAATCTTTGCTTATTGCTGACATCATCAAGATACATAAGTTGGAGCTTTACTTCATCAACAGCTTCAATTTGCAACGAATAAATTTGTTTATCTATTTGCTGAGCACCCAACGAGAAGAATAATTTATTAGTATAAGTAATCTCACATTTATCTATTATATTAAGGTTTTCATCTAACTTTACTGAAAAAAATCTAACTTTACCGCTTCTTATGTAGTAAAGTTCATTCATATCAAGTAACAGCTTGGTCTGACCACGGGATAAAGTCATTTCTTTCTTCGAAGATCTCCTAGGTTTAAAGCAGTGAGATATAACTTTACCTAAGAGATTTGAATTATAATTCAACAGCCCATCTATTGACAAATTTTTCTTTAGATGTTCTACTTTTCTTTCATTACTATCGAATACCCGAACAAAATTTTCTATCCAAAAAAGTATGTCTTTTTTCAGAGAGTTGTTTATCAGTTCCTCTAACTCACTCTTTTTATCCGTTTCATTTAGAGAAATAATATTGATTTCTGAATCTTCCTCAGCCTTTATTTTCAATGTGTAAGTATATTCTTCAAATTGCACTACAGCCAAGGAAAAAAACACAGGTAAATTACGACTTATCTGTACTTCTTTTAGAATGTTACCAGCATTATCAAGCTGCACAATAGATAAAGTCACTTTTCCACTTTTTAAAGAATAAAACAAATTACCTTCAGTCAGAAGCGAACTTTCATTCTTTTTTAAGCTAATCTTATTAATAAACTTACTGACTTGCATATGAATTCCCTCTTTACTTTGAATTCTTGATCAAGCTCAAATATGGTCCTCTACGTTTTTTCATTTGTTCATGTGTTCCTCTTTGAACTATTTCGCCACCGTCCATTACAATTATTTCATCACAATTTTTAATAGTACTCAAACGGTGAGCTGCTATAATACACGTACAACCCCTTTGTTTTATATTTTTCATTATCTGATCTTCTGTAACAGGGTCAAGTGCACTTGTCGCTTCATCCAATATCAAAACACTCGGATCATTAATTAAAGCTCTAGCTATTTCAAGACGTTGTCTTTGGCCGCCACTTAAGTTAGTTGCATCTTCCTGTAGTATAGTAGCGTAACCTCTTTCTTTACCTGCAATGTCATTATGTATACAAGCATCTTTTGTTGCTTTAAATAATTGACTTTGGTTTATAGTATCATCCCACATAGTTATGTTGTCTGTTATAGTATCACTGAACATCGAAATATCTTGATCAACTATAGCTACAGAGTTACTAAAAACATCATGTGGGATTTGATCCTTAGTCATACCATCGAACTCTATGCTGCCACCCCACGGTTTATATAATCCAGATATAACTTTAACGACAGTACTCTTACCGCTACCAGATGCGCCAACCAAAGCAACTGTAGAACCAGCCTTAACCTTTAGGCTAAAATCCTTTATGTATGGCTCCTCTAATAGATTATATCCAAACGAAAGATCTTTTACTTCCACATCACCATTCAGTTTTGATACATCAAATGACTTTTCTTCTTTACTCAAACGATCCGACTGAACTTTTTCATCTTCGTCAAAATCTACATCCGTTTCATATTTCAGAACGTCGTCTAACCTGAGCATTTCTCCCTGCATTTCTTTTATTTGCATTTCCATCTGAGTCAAGCTTTTCACTGGACCCAAAAAAGTTGCTAATAAGGACTGGAATGCTGTTAACGTTCCTAATGTCATAGTACCCTTTATTACTGAATAAGCTCCAAAAGTCAAAACAAAAACATCTGCTAAGCTTTCCACCAAATTTGGCATCGCATATAATATCTGCGACTTTGCGTTTATCTTTTGCTGTTCTGTTACTTGTTGTGAAAAATACCCCATAAACTTTCTGAAAAAATTAGCTTCAGAGCTAGTCGCTTTTAGGGTTTCTACTATTCTTAATCCCGAAACGGCAAAACCTGACATTCTACCGCCATATTGAAGCATTTTTTTGTTGGCGACCTCAAGCATTTTAGCTGACGAAAAAAAGTATATAAAAATAAATGACGCTAACAACAATGAGAATAACGACAAAATAGTGCTATATTGCAGCATTATAATGAAGTAAAATATCATAGTTATGATGTTAACTGCATTCGAAGCAAGCTGTCCAGTAAGGAAATCGGCAATAGTGTCACTAGTTGTAATACGACTATTGATATCACCTATAAAACGCTGTTGGAAAAAATTAACAGGCAACCTGAGAACATGCCAGAAAAAACCAGAGGAACCTACTAAAGAAAGTTTCATTTTCAATTTCATCAAAACACGAGCCTGCACCCAAACTAGTATTCCTTTGATGACAGCTGTAATACCCATAGCCCAAAGTAATGTACTCAAAAAATAAGTCTTACCTGCACATAATATGTCATCAATAAATATACTGGTATAAGCTGGAACTATTACCCCTGGAACTATAAGCAAAAGCGCAATAAGAAATATATAAAATATATCCGCCTTAGAATTTGCCATTCTTCTACCTAAAGAATACCAAATACTGTCTGGGGAACCTCCCTTCTCGAACTCATCCGTTATGTCGAATATGAGTGCTATTCCCGTAAAAGACTCATCAAATTCGTCCATACGAATTTTCCTACGCCCTTCCGCAGGATCGTTTATATACGCCTTATTACGACCCATGCCTTCCAGAACAACAAAGTGGTCAAAATTCCAGTGTATTATCATAGGCATTTGGTGTTTCTTCAAGTCTTCAACTTCTAAGCTCTTACCTTGAACTTTTAAACCCATATGTTCCGCTGCTTTGACTATATTACTAGCGCGCACACCGTCTCTTGAAACACCACATTCCATCCTGAGTTTCTCAAGCGGTACGTATTTTCCAAAATATCCAAGAATCATGCCCAAACTTGCAGCACCACACTCAGTAGCTTCCATCTGTAAAACTGTTGGCGCATAAACTCGCTTGTATCTACTATTTACAAATATCATATGTCAGGATCCCTTTCTCTACCCCTTAAAGGAATCAGCAGATGTGGATTTTATTTAAGAAGGTAACAATTTCTTTATAAACGGCATTACAACCTCTACCGGACGTTTACTTTCTGTTACTATGTCCGCTGTACATGTAGTACCTGCGCTTAACTCTAAAGTCGCACCTTTTTGTGAAGACCATTGGAAACCACTCTTAGTAGTTGGGTCCATGCGAATATCAACCCTAACAGCATAAGTAAGAGCGCTGTAAGCCAAAGCTTGGACAACATTTTCGTTATTAAGTTCATTCATTATACTTTGAGAAGTAGAGGGATAGTCTGCAACTGAACGAACGTTCCCAACTACATAACCAAACTCTTCTTTGCTTATGCCTGATGGATAAATATGAACTTCCATATTTTCGTGCAATTTCTTAGCGCCATCAGCAGATACATATAAAGCAACATAATCGTGTTTTTCAGGGTCTGATTGAACAATTCTGCAAAAAGTAGAACCCATATCCAGGTAATCCCCGACTTTATAAGATATTTCAAGTACAGTTCCGCTGACTGGAGCAACAAGGGTACTTTTCTGAATAGTGTAATCAGCTGACTCCAAACTTTTATTGAGAGTCTCAAGTTGAGTGCGTTTTGTGCTATCAAACTGGGCTTTATAACTTGCAATCTGTTCCTGTATTTGCCTTAATTCCTGTGGATAAAGGTTGTTCATACTATTAGCAAGATTTGCCCTATAAACATTCAGCTGAGTCTCGGCTTGTCGTATCTCTGCTGTATACTGTGATATATTAGGATCCATATATACATCTACGTCTTTTATTCCCTTATCCCTTAAAGAATTTTTATAATCTTGAAGCTGTCTTTTATAACCCTCAACTATCGCTTCCTCTTGTCTTACCTGTCCTTGCATCTCTAATAAATTTGCGGATATCTCCTGCTGTTTGCTCATATAAGTAAACTCTAAATCCTTTATTTGAGCTGAAAGAGAACTAAATGAGGAATAAACGTCACTTACTAAATTCATGCCATCTATGTCATACACACCATCAGGCATACTCTTTATAGAATTAATACTTTCTACTATAGAGTCTCTATCAAAATTATAATCAGTTGTTGAAAGCCGAGCTATCACTTGACCACTTTCAACTTGAGAACCAACAGTAACATCAATATCAGATATTTTCTGGGTCGTATCAGCATTTACGCTGGTGATTCCGCTTCCATACATTATGATACCGGTTCCAGTGACTTTTTCAGGAATAGTACCACAAAATCCCCAGATAACTACACCAGTAATCAAAAGTGCGATTGCTATCATTGTTATCCACGCCGTTGGCGAAACAACTATTAGCTGTCTATCTAACTGTTCCGGCGAATTTAATTTTTTCAGCGATGCCTCTCTATAAATTGATTTTGGCATTATAGCTCACCCCTCTCATTACAAAACCTTACAATATTAACTAACATCCACTATTTCTTCTAAGTTTATCTTCTCATCGGTGTCTGGGGTAGCTTTTTTTCGCTTTCTTAACTTTAGTACGATTACTGTGGAAACTGCACCCATAACTAACACGATACCTATAACTATGTATATATAATCTCTGATACTCTTTGGCTTAGGTGAATTTTCAGATGAAACATCTTCAGCTTGCTGAACATCTTCACTTTGCTGTTCTTGTTCAGATTCTTGAGACAATTCTTGGCCATTAAAGTCGACCATCATTGTTTCTTCTCCGCCACTGGTTGTGTCTGGCGCCGGCGATTGAGTATTTGCATTAAATGCATCAATAAAACCAAAGCTCGGAACTCCTAGCAAGCTGCTACCCGAAGTTGCAAAGGGCTGGACTGTGTTGATAGATTCAGAATATGAATCAGAATAAATGATAAAGTGCTTTGTAATTTTTCCAGCATAGTTATTTTTTCCAGTAATTGTTATTGTACCTGTTCCAGGCTGTGTATTATCCGAATATGTAATTTCATAATCATCTTTGCTTATTATATTGGGTGAACCGTCTTCTATTATAATGGAAGGCTCTATAGGTTTGCCGTTATATCTCCTACCTACTATATCATCTATGTGTACAGATGATATCAGCCTTTGTTGTATTGTGAAGGTCATATGGCCTTCAGTTGTCTTATAGTTTTTAGCTTCTATTCTGTAATATACCGTATACGTGCCCGCATCAGTAAACTGAGGATTTTTTAAACTATAATTTTTTCCATCTGTACTATAAGTTATTTTCGCTGCATTATCATCTACATTTGTAGTAGAAATATAAATCCCATGTTTATTGCCGTCGTATATTATATTTGAAGTATCTTCAAGCTTATAGGTTATCATAGCAGGCTTTATTTCTGCAGTAGTAACTCCTTCAGCGTCCTCATAATTTGGAGCTTTTATTGTGTAGTATATATTAGTTTTTTCCATAACATCTCTAAATTTAGGATCTTTTATTTCTTTGGTGTGTTCTTTATCCCAGTAATATTTTACTTCAGGTGTCACTGTACTTGATATGTTTACCTGCATATTTATAGGATTATAGTTGCCATTATAAGTCGTCTCAAGTTCATAGGCCGCCCAGTTAATTGTGGCTTTGTTGATTTTTATCTTTGAAACTCCTCGAACAGTCTGATAATCTTCTGCTGTTATTTCATAACCTACCTCATATTCCCCAACTTCGGAAAATTTAGGAGATTCATCCAAGGAATAGTCATCTGAATCTTTAAGATTAGTATTATCGGCAACATTCAGTGGATATTTGTACTTAATGTCGGCCTTATACAAAGGTGGATCATTATTATAGGTTGACAAACTAACACCGTGGTCAAATCCATCATACGTCTGCTCTATGGAAGTTGCTATATATTTTATATCCTTCGGTGCAATTTTAAATAACTGTTTCCCATAAGTATCAGCATAATTACCAGCCGGATCTACCATTTTGTAATATACTAAATACTCTCCGACCTCAGTAAACAAGGGGTTGTCAGCTTGATACGGCAAATCCTTTATTTTGTCTTGGGATATCTCTCCTTCTTTGCTATAGTAATATAATATCTGAGCATCGTTGGGAGACTGTACGCTTATCCTGACAGAATGGATCTCTCCGTCATACTTTTCCTCTGCTACATTTTGCGCTGCATAAACAATTGGTCTTTTAACTACCGAATAAACCAATGTCGCCTGAGTCGACTTGTAGTAAGAATTTTCATCATACATGTCAGGATCCTCAAAAGGATTAGAATAACTTGATTGCATCTTTTTATGATTTATTCGGAATTTTATCTTGTATTCTCCAGCTTCAACAAACTGTGGCTCCACAGTACTCCATTCGGAATAATCTCCCCCATCTTTATTAAAACTATATCCCACAGTAACCTCTTCATTTAACTCAGGTTCCGTTGAAATTATTCTTAATTCCTGACCCAATCCGTGAGGATAGCCATTATAACTCACCTGTTGATTTAAATTAAACGGTGAATATTTTATAGTTCTATACATTTCGAAAACAAGTTCCACTGGTTTACTCGCGTAATCTGTAAGGTTTGTCTGATCATAGCTTCCACCATTATACTGTTCTTCAAAAAGCTTAATTTTATATTTACCTTTTTCTAGTTCCGCAGGCAAAATTACTTCCAAATTTCCATCAGACTTCACAACTTGTTGAATTCTTCCATAATATACCACGGTATCGGTATCGTACTCTGTTATTATTGCAGATATGTAAAGATTATTTCTCTTATCCTCTTCGTTCCTAAGGGCCACATCTTTATATGGTATAGTTATCTTTCTGTATTCATCTGTAACTCTCAGAGGTTTTGTCTTAAGTTCGCTGTATGTTTTGCCAATTTCCTCTTTTCCTTCTTTTTGTTCAACATGTGTTTGTTCGTCATAAAAATTACCTTTCTCATTAAGAGAAAACGTCAGCTTAGGATCATGCAATGTAAATTTAAAATCATTTCCTTGATACAATTCTACCTTAGCAAACTTTTCAGTAGTAGATAAAGCTTTAGCTCCTTTAATTGCACTTCCAGTTGTTTCTACACTTCCTGCTGCACTTGTCAATATTACATCTGAAACATCAAAATTCAGAGCTGGCCTAAGTCCACGTATATCTGTCCGTGCTCTTATTGTAACAGATGACGAAGCATATCCTGGACTCAATTCAGAAGATAACAAAACTCCAGTAGAAGATTCGACCGTTCTTATATACATCGTCGATCTTGTCCACCATGAATCGATCCTTTGTCCATCATATGAGATAAAATCACTCTCTGTCCCCAAATCTGTATCGTACCCATCATAAGATAATGAAAAGCCATATTTATCTGAAAAAGACTCATGAATCGACAATGGAAATAGATATAAATCATTGATCGTAGAACCTAGAGCATATACCTCCTGAGATTGAGGAGCACTGTTTTGATAAGCTTGATAACCATATAAGCGCTCGGTTTCTTCAGTTTTGGTAGTCTTGATTATCTTGCTTTTTTCTAATGCGGTAAATGCCGACTTATATATTAAATCCATCGCAGTTCTAACTGTGCTTTTTAAATACCATTCCGTTTCAAAATTATTTTCTTCCTTATTTCTAACCTCGTCCTTTGTAGATGGCAAACCGAAACCAGACGCTCCTAAATTATTAGCTGCCTGCAACAAAAATCCCGCTTTGTAAAAATTATCATTGGTGGCTGTATCAAGTATTCTAAATTTTATTCCGGAACTCGCCGAACCGTTTGCATATGTTCCCAGGTATACTTTATCATAAATATTTTGATTCGATATTACACTATAATCATAAGGGGCCAATAACCCTGACGCTCCCTGTGATACAGTCTTTCTGTATGTATTTTCACTGATATATCTGGGGTCTTTTTCTTCTTTTCCAGATATTCTAAGCATTGCAGAACCAATAAAGGACTTTACTTCTGAGTACGTCGGATCTGTCGGTTTTTCTGTTTTGTCATATACTGGGAAAGAGTTACACACAACTTTATAGTAGGTATTATATGCACCAGGCTCAGAATAAGCAATAGGTTCTGCGGACCAATCACCTCCTGGGTTCGTCTCTGTGGAAATCCAATCGTTAAAGCCAGGTTCATTGGGATTTTTAGTGCTATAGTACACCTCGCTACCATATGCACCCATCTTCGCTTCTATGTAATGTTCATTTCCATCATAAACAACATCTACGTTATCTGCCCCACAGTCGAATATGTATACAGTATATTCTCCTCTTGTTGCTTCGAGCACAACATCTCCTTCTTCATCATCATCAGGCTGATTTGAATCTTGGGCCCTTGTTTGTTCCCACTCCGCCTTGAATATATACTTACCAACTTCCTCCAATTCCAAGCAAGGTATATTATTCAAATATCTTTGTAAATCATCATCAGCTTCATCAAATGATGCCATCTTCGTCCAAGTAGTTTGGCCACTGAATCTACCCCACAAATAGCCTTTTGGGAATTGGGCTTTGGTGGAACCTAGCCCATAGAGATGCATATGAACCTTTGGTATATGATTTGAATCTTTCTTTCTTATGTAGATAGGCTTTTCAGAATCTGGCTTATCAACAGTTGGATCCTCATCGATTGATATGTAAATATCATATTTTTTTTCCTTAGGGTCCCACGCAAACGTGTGTATTGATACTAAAGCTGAGACAAGTGATAGGAGCAAAATGATAAATATCATGACTATTTTTTTGATTTTTTTTCTTCTTTTGAATTTATTCATCTTGCTCACCTTCTCTCTACATACAAAGTAATAGCGTTTTAGACTCTTTTCCGTTTTAGCAAAACTATCAAAAATACAGCAAAAGCTAAAATAAAAGTTGAAGTCAGAATTAATACAGCTTTTATGCTTTCACCAGTAGTCAGAGGAGAAGTATTTCCTCCGCTACCCAAAAGATCCCCTATTCCACCAGAGGAATTTTCACTAGATTCTGAAAGATAAGTTGTCTCCGAAGAACTATCCGAACTAGCCAAAGAATTATCAATATTAACTTGGGTATTTTCACCATCAACTATATAAAAAGTCTCTGTAACTTGATCTTCATAATTGTTGATACCCGTAATAGTTGCGGTAGCTTCACCTTTTTCTATATTGTTAGCATAGGTGATAATATAGTCATTTTCGGTAATTATGTTTGGAACGCCAATATATTGACCACCATCATTTATAATAATGCTGGGAGTTATTGGTCTGCCCGTATATATCCTGCTGGATATAGTATCAACCACTGCCCTCTTTATGGATCTTGGAGAAATTATCAGAGTTTTTTCGCCTTCGTATACTTCATAGTTTGAACCAGCTTCAACTCTATAATATATTCTGTATGTACCCACATCTTTATATTGAGGTGGTTCTTCCAAGGTGTATGTTCGTCCTCCATCGGCACTATAGATAACTCTAGCCTTATCTGCTGTTGGTTGCGCAACATATATCGGCACACTGTGCTGCATACCATCGTAAACGACATTCAGCGGCTGGCTTTCGTAACAAATTATTTTTGCCTGATTTATTACTACTTGCTCAGACTTTATAGATTCTTTGTAATTATTAGACTTTATTTTAAACCAGACTTTATATATGCCTACATCTTTAAATTCTGGCTTTTGAGTTGTTGCGTTATTCCAGTCTGAATCTGTCGGTTGTCCTTCCTGAACCAAATATCTTATATCACATTCCGAAGCAATAGGAGCATTCAGATAGAGAGATATGGTATGGTTGTCTCCATCATATTCCCCTGTATATCCTTCAGATTGATAAGACATACTGGTTTCCAATATCGAAAGCCTCGCTTGGTTATTCAGTGAACTTTTATAATTATATTTCCCATCATTTTCAACTACATCGAATGTTTCAGTATATTCACCAGCCTCAGTATGCGAAGGTTTATCTTTTGTTTTTCCATTTTGAGTGTAATAATATATGTCCACTTCACCCGCATGCGGCATATAATTATCTATATTAACACTATGTGGTGAACCATCGTACGCAACTGTAACACTCTCAGAAGACATATACATACTCGTCTGAGATATCCTGGCTCTTGTCGACCCTTCGAGAGTTTCATAGTTTTTCTGTTCCACCTTGTAGTAAACTGTTATTCCATTATCCACAATCTTTCCATCTTTTATCGTTGCGGTATCGACCACGTCCTTAAAGGCAGGACTCGTATCGCTATATTCTTTCTCACCTTGTTTTTTATATTGAATTTTAGCGGCACCCGGATCATCTGTATATGGTATGACATTTATGTAGTTTTCTACGCCATTATAAACCGTATCGACACCTGTTACATCACATTGCATCTGCGATGGTTGTATTAATAATTCAACAGCACCTGTTCTTTCTCCAAAACCTTTATAATCTTTGTGATCTTTGTATTGTTCCTTTATTGAAATTTTATACTTGATTATATAAGGAACAGGCTCTCCTTTTTCGTTGTATTTTACATCCTTAACATATGGTTTTTCTGTGGTATAAACTTCATCATCTATACCATTTTCATTATCCAAAGCATATGTTATATTTACGAATTCCAATTTAGGTAAAAGCATATCGGGATCATCAATGCTGTGTTCTAGACTATCATAAACCACTGATATTTTATTTGGCTCCACACAAGACATCTGAGAATAAACTGTAAGCGGAATAGTAACATAATCGCTTATGTAATCTGTTTTATTTGCGTCACCATCACCATTATATCTTTCAAGAAATAACTTTATATCGTATTTATCAGATTCCATTGGGGAATTTTCATCATTTGGAAGTTCTATACATACATCTTCTGCGCCAGTCTTTGCTTCCTTTTCTATTTTTTTTATCCGAGAATAATACATAATCTCCCCAGAGTCTCTTTGTGTAATTATAGCTGATATATATTCGTTGCCTTGTGCAGCATCTTTTATCTCATAAGAAACTTTGAGATTTATTCTGTTTTCACCATTTATATCATTTACTATTCTTTCTGCTGTGTCTTGTGAGGTAAGTTTCAGATTTTCTGTATCAAAAAGCGTTAACTTGAACGATGTGTATATTTCTTGCACATCTTGAGTCATTTTTTTTACTTTTGAGCCAACAGCCGTAGACTTAGCACCACTTTCAGTCAAACCTTTTCTATTTTGAACCGGCGTTGAAGAAACAAATGCGACATCATCAGATTTTATATTCATCGCCACACGTAAACCAGACAATGGAAATGCTGTAGATGACGAGTCTTTATCCTCCAGTCCTTTAAGCCCATACGTGTAAGTCTTCACATCAAAGTCAAAAAACTTTCTATATTGACCTCTTGTGCTCACCCAAAAAGTATCATCAGCTCCCTTGGCAACTGTATCTTTACTAGCAGAATATGCGTTTGGAAAATAATTGGGATTTAGCAAATCTGTATTTGAAAGGAGGAAAAGCTGATCTCCACCCAAATATGGAGATGTATATTCATTAATACTCATAGTTTTTGCACCGGAAACTTGTGTAGACTTTGTCACCATTATTGCACTTTTTTCTGCAGATGTAAAACTACCTCCGAACGGATCTGTCAACGAATCATCTACATTGCTCAACTCTCCCCTTATACTGCTAGTATAGTAGCTCATATAATCAGGGCAATTACCACCCTCATGGTAAGGAGCGGAGGCCAAAATATTAGATGAATACAGCAGCATTCCTGCTTTCTCATTGTCGTCATTAGTCTGGGTAGATAAAATATTAAACTTGATAGGCAATACATCTTCCGATCCACTGCCGTATATGTGACTTCCTATGTACAAATAATCATACAAAGAATCTCCCGCATGGTATCCTTGTAAACCTGAAAACCCTGGCATCATATTTTTTCTGGGGCCGTTAATAACTACCTGTACGGTTCCTTTGTCCACTTCTTTATTATTATTGTTTTTATCTAAAATTTTAAAATAAACAACATGAGCACCTATTTGCTTAAATTTAGGTATTTCTTTTTGCTCTTTCTCATATTTATCATTCTCATAGTACTTTACGATATAACCGCTATCCTCATCCACCACTATACCATCAGGTATATGTTCTTTGCCGTCGTAAGTATAAACAGAATTGTTTATCGTATATTTTCGCTTTGTCCACTTCGCATACAAACCATTTGATTGGAAATTCGGATCAATAGCTTCTGAGCTATCTGTTTTTTTACCGTCTTTGTTATATATAGGACCATTCTCAACTTTATTTTCTTCATTATCTATATGGTAGGCCCATATCATCTCGGGGCCCTTTTCACCATCAATATCATCATAGTCACCGTCTTCATTATAATCTTCCATTCTCTGTCCATAATAAAATCCTTCAAAATCATAGCCTTCCCGCGTAGCAGGTTGGATTTGCCTGGGGTTGCCGTTTAACATATCAGAAATTTCATCGAACTTATTGTCGCTTGTATCAACGTCGTAGTTGTAGGCAGCTTCTGTGACTTCTTCACAAGTAAACGTCACCGTTTTTTTCAGAGCCGTAGCACTCGGCACTCTCTCTCTTTTTTCCTCATCCACATAAATAATACCTTTAGCAATTTCATTAAATCCTATTTCTACCAAAAATTCGTTGCTGCCGGGACTACTTTTTTCTCTTGTTTTCTCCTCAAAAAATTTATATTCTAATTGCATTTTATGTTTTTTCTCTACTGGTATATATCCCCCTCCCGGTTTAATTTCGTTGATGGTGTAAGTGAGGCTTATTTCTACTATCATCCCCTTTAAATCTATTTCTTCACTGGGTATGTAGATAAGTCTATAAGGTAAATTCGTAATTTTAATTTTACTAATTTCAAATGTTTCTTTTTCACTGGCAAAAAAACTCACCGAAGATGCCGCTGCTATACTAAACAAAAAGCCCAAAGCTAGCACAAAAACCACGACTCTTTTTCTCACATTCGGCACCTCCCATAAAGATTCCGACTATCAAACTATTTACAGTGTACATTAATTGCCCCTTATTGTCAATTTTTTGTGCTACCAACTTATTGTTCAAAAATCATAAAATCATCATTTGTAATTAATGCACAAATCCCATTCTTCTGCATTTTTACGGGCTTATATGACTTCTTACTTCGACAAAAAATGCCAATATTTACTTGCAAGATATTTGACTAGCTCGGCTTATTAATGCTAACATTTGTTCCGGTGATTTTGTGCTTTTGCTTGAGCAATTTGTACCTTATAAAATATTTGTTTGAGGTGGGTATTTTTGAAGAATTACGTAGACAAATTCAAAAGCATCTATAGAGAAGAAATTTTCAGAGAAGGCGCTGATGAACTTTTAAAATGGATCGAAACTACTGACTTTTTTAAAGCTCCTGCAAGTACTCGTTTTCACTGTGCCTGCGAATCTGGTCTAGTCCGCCACAGTGTGAGCGTATATGAAGTAATGATAGAAAAGCATTTCGATGACGATGTATATAGCGCTGAAAGTTTTGCTATATGTGCTTTATTGCATGACCTGTGTAAAGCTGAGTATTACAAAGTAAGTTCTCGCAACGTGAAAAATGAAATTACCGGAGAATGGGAGAAAAAACCATACTATGCTTCTGATGATAAATTTCCCTACGGACACGGTGAAAAATCTGTATTTTTGATCGAACGCTTTATGCGTTTAAAACCACAGGAAGCTATGGCAATTCGTTGGCATATGGGCGGATTTGATGCTTCAGCTGGAAATGGCTTCACAATAAGTGAAGCTTTTAGGAAATATCCATTAGCTGTAAAATTACATCTAGCTGACTTGGAATCTACGTTTATATCAGAAAATACAGCTTATGTAGTAGAAAAGTAAAATTGTTTTTCTGTTTTATGTATAAATCCTTCTTCTTGGCACATATATTTGCCCTGTAAGGAGGATTATTTTTTTATGATAAAAATCAAACCACTTTTTGTTAATGTATTGTTTAGTCTTGCAGTGGGTTTCTTGTCAGCTATTCTAACTAGTAGTTCACAAGAGTTCTATTCAACTGTAAATTTGCCACCATTTGCTCCACCATCATTTTTATTTCCCATTGTTTGGACCATTCTTTATCTGCTTATGGGAGTCTCTGCTTACATCATATATTCCAGCAATGCTCCAAATTCGCACAAACAAGCAGCTCTTACTATCTACGCCATAAGCTTACTAGTTAATTTTATATGGCCTTTCATATTTTTCAACGCAAGAATGTACTTATTCGCTTTTTTCTGGATTATACTTTTGTGGCTGCTTATCGCTCTAACTATAGCTGCTTACTATAAAATCAATAAAACTGCCGCATATCTACAAATTCCGTATTTTATTTGGGTCACATTCGCAGCTATACTAAATTTAGCTATTGTCATATTAAATTAATCAAAAAAATCCTATAAGGTAGTGAGACGAAAAAACTTCACTACCTTATTATTTTGCCTTTATAAATCATCTGCATCTTGTACTGGTTTTTCTCCATCTATGCTAATGCCAGTATAACTTCCTTCTGTATCCGCCTTTATTTCACCTTTTCCCTGTAGTGGTATAGTCTCTGCTATTTTTGAAGGTGGGATTCGTATTTCTCTATTGTCTTTTTCTTTTTTTTCATCCATTTAAAATCACCTCTAACATATTGTAAACTTTGTTTTTTGATTTATTCGCACAAGCCTATCATTGTTTGATATGATTTTTCTTCTGACGTATAATACTGGTGTTAAGTTTATTTGTTGTGGTAGGAAGCAAAATGTCTAATAAGTATAGTATAACTATCGGAAATATTGTAAAAGGTTTAGATCTGAATGTTATATATATGCCCGAAAGTGCAGAAAATAGAGAAATTTGTTCATCTGATATAAGCCGTACTTCTCTGGAACTCTCTGGTTTATACGAAAATTATGTCAGCGGACGTATATTACTGATGGGTACTACGGAACATAATTATTTAAGCAAACTTAATCACGAGGAAAGATTGACTTCAGTTAGTAAATTATTTTCCAAAAAACCTCCCGTGGTTATTTTAAGCCGTGGCTTACTTCCTTTTGATGAAGTCTTAGAAAGTGCAAAAAAACACGGTGTAGTACTTTTAGGCTCTACAGAAAGAACTTCGAATCTAATAGCTTCAATTGTTACAGTTGTCGGACATGAATTAGCCCCTAGAATCACTAGACATGGGGTACTAGTGGAATTGTACGGAGAAGGCTTGCTCATAGTCGGTGATAGTGGCGTCGGAAAAAGTGAAACCGCTATAGAACTTATAAAGCGTGGCCATTGTTTGATTGCCGATGACGCCGTCGAAATAAGAAAAGTTTCTGATAGAACTCTTATCGGCTCATCTCCTGAAAATATACGGCATTTTATTGAACTGCGTGGTATTGGCATCATAAATGCAAGAAGACTCTTCGGTATGGGCGCTGTTAAACCTTCTGGAACTATAGATCTAGTCGTTAACCTAGAGAATTGGGATAAAACAAAAACCTACGATAGAATGGGTCTTGATGATAAATATACTGAAATTTTGGGTGTTAAAGTTCCTATGGTCACCGTTCCCGTCAATCCCGGTAGAAATTTATCGGTAATAATAGAAGTTGCAGCAATGAATAATCGCCACAAAAAAATGGGTTATAATGCGGCTCGTGAACTACTTCAGAACTTAGGTATGGATTGTGATTCACAGGAAATAGTAGAAGAGAAAGAAGAAATAATTTTTTAAAAATAAAGGAGTTGCTTTTAAATGAACATAATCGCTGATACTCATTGCCACACTTTGGCTTCAACCCACGCTTATTCCACACTTGTGGAAAATATCAATGTAGCAAAAAGAAAAGGTTTATATGCTATCGCTACAACAGATCATACTGGCGCCTTGCCTGGTTCCCCTGGTACCTGGTTTTTCCTGAACCTTTATAACGTTCCCAGATTTGTAAATGATGTACTTGTACTCCGCGGCGTTGAAGCAAATATACTCAATGAAAACGGCGACCTCGACTTAGATTTAGAGTCGGAACATTCTAATTTAGACTGGGTTGTCGCCTCTGCTCATTCCCCTACTTTTTCAAAAGACACAGATACTCCTACCGACTTAACTGAAGCTTATTTGAATATAGCCAAAAATCCCGTTGTAAATGTTATAGGACATAGTGGAACCGCTCATTTTCCCTATGATATCGAAAAAGTTATACCGGAGTTTGGTAAAGAAGGTAAATTGGTAGAAATAAATAACCATTCTTTTTTCTTCAGAAAAACTTCTATAGAAAATTGCATTAAAATCGCTAAAACTTGTAAAAAGTTTTCAGTCCCCGTTATCGTAAACTCAGATGCACATTTCTGTGAAAGTGTCGGCAACTTTGATAATGCCATCAAGATGCTAGAAGAGATAGATTTTCCTGAAGAACTTGTTGTAAATTCCAGCATTGAGAGATTTAATAATTACCTAAAGAAATACACAAACGTCCTAGACTAGTTGGAGAAAAATATGAACCAATATGATAGTTTGATAAATATTGCAAAAGATAATTCCTGCGGTGTAAAGCTAAACGAGCCCATGTATAAGCACACTTCTTTTAAAATAGGCGGCTGTGCTGATGTTTTTTTAGAAATTAACAATACTAACTCTCTAAAAAAAATATTACAACATTTACATGGTAAATCTATACCCTTTCGGGTAATAGGTAACGGTTCAAATCTTCTCATTGATGATAAGGGACTCTCTTGTGTAATTTTAAAACTATGCGATAAATTTAATGAGATCCAGCTTTCTAATGAAACTGAAATAATTTCTGGTAGTGCTATTAAACTCTCTGAATTATGTAATTTCGCTCTGAAAAATTCACTTTCCGGACTTGAATTTGCCTATGGTATTCCCGGGACGGTCGGCGGCGCAATATTCATGAACGCTGGTGCTTATGGCGGCGAAATGAAAGACGTTGTATGTTCATGTTGCCATATAAATAGCGATTTAAAAGAAGAAGAACTTCCAAATAATGAACTCGATTTTTCATACAGACACAGCAGATATTCCGATAATAATGATATTATTACGGCTGTTAAATTTAAACTTTTCCCGGCTGAAAAAGACTCAATTCATACTAAAATGCAAGATTTCCTAAATAGACGTAAATCTAAGCAACCTCTTGAATATCCGAGTGCTGGGAGTGTATTCAGAAGACCTGAAGGTTATTTTGCAGGTACCTTAATAGAAGAATGTGGACTAAAGGGAAAAAATATAGGTGGTGCCGAGGTGAGCACCAAACACGCTGGTTTTATCATAAATAAAGGAAACGCAAGCTGTAGCGACGTAACAAGCTTGATAAAATACATACAAGATACTGTTCAAGAAAAGAAAAACGTCCGTTTAACTAGAGAAGTCAAAATATGGAAAGATTAATTTTTTCCAATGTTTCCTTAGTACCGATGGTGATTTCATATGTCTTTTTCAGACAATATAAAAATAGAGATTCAAAATAAAAAAATCAAAAAAAAATGCTGCATACATTCCTTTTTGTATGGAATCTTGTTAGGTAGTAAAGCTTTTAGCAATAATACTGATGCTGTAATTTTTCGTTTTAAAGGCGAAGAAACTGCCATAATATTTTCAAAATATATACTAAATATTATAGGAATAAAAGCATCTATCAACTATAACTCAGATAAAAATGAATATATCCTAGAAATTGATAAAAAAAATAATTTAAACCGTATATATAAGACATTCCACTTAGAAGAAAATGACCTAGCTAATAAAAAATTATCATCAGAAAATTTAAAATCTGAATGTTGCCTCAAGGCATTCTTTATGGGATTATTTGTCTCTTGTGCTTATGTTTCTGACCCTCAAAAATCCTATCACCTAGAATTTAATATTGCTTACGAGTCTTTAAGCTTAGATATTCTGCAGCTTATGAATTCTATTTCCGATTTAAATATAAACCCTCTACTTACAAAAAGACATAATAACAGTTCTATTTATTTGAAAAATCACGAACAAATTTCCGATTTGTTAACATATTTAGGTGCGAAACAGAGTGCTATGCAACTTATGCAAACTTCCATGGTAAAAGACATGAGAAATTACGTAAATAGAACTACCAATTTTGAAACTGCTAATATCAGTAAAACTGCCGCTGCCGCTGCTAGACATATAAAAGCTATAAATATTATAAAAAATAAAAAAGGCTTAGATTTTTTAGAAGATGACTTAAAAGAATTGGCTATACTTCGGCTAAATAATCCTCAGCTTACGCTCAATGAAATAAATAAAAAATTAGAAAAACCACTAAGCAAAAGCGGATTATATCACAGGTTTAATAAAATTATTGGTATCGCAAAAAGCTTTGAATAAAATATAAAAAATAGGCAGAGGTGTTAAATCCCCTGCCTATTAATATTTTAAATGAAATCAGGAATGTTTCTTTAAAAGTTTCAGAGTAGAGAATTTATCCCTATTACTCTCTTCAAGAACTGCTGTTATAGTTTTTATCGTTTCTTTAAACTTAGGTATCATGACATTCTTTAAAGCGTTAGCACGTTTTTGTGTCTTTTTTATTGCATCCGCTAGCCTATAAACACTCGTTTCTATCTCTGCTAACTCAACAGTTAAAAGCTTAACACTCATAAACTTATGATAAGCCTCATCCATAGGCTCATTAGTTATCTCTAAATCAAAAGGTAAAAAGCCATCGCCATACTTATCTTTTTGTATGGATAAAATGGGTATTTCCACGCCCATGACACTTCTATATGAAAGAGCCAAACTATCCTCTTCCGGAATACTCTTGGCTATGCTTTGACATATACCATTTGTAACATTTGCCATCTGTAAAGCTTTATATGCTTCCGCATAAGTTGAGTCTATTTTATCTTGAATCTCAGTCGCACGATCTATCAGAGACATCATCTCTCTCACAAGTATATTGCGCTTTTTGTCTAAAAGATCAAAGCCCATAGTTGCGAACTCAAGAGATTTTTTTGTATTTAAAAGATTACCTTTTGTTGGTGCAACTTGCTGTCCATTCAAATCTAATCACCTTACCTTGTGATATGAATGCTTAGCATTATATATCATCACTTGCATCTTGTTCCTGAATCAATCTATTTTTAAAATCTTCTATCTTTTTAGGCTTATAGAATTTATCTAGGACCTTATCATCTATTCGATCAAGTTCTTTTCTTGGTAATGTTCCAAGCAAATCCCAACCTAAATCTAAACTTTGTTCCATTGAGCGCGCTTCATTAAAACCTTGATTGATAAATACATTTTCAAATAATCTACCAAACTCCATGTAGTACTTATCTGTTTCTGAAAGTTCTTCTTCACCTATAACAGATGCCAAAGATCTCGCATACATTACTTTAGAATAAGCTGCAAATAATTGGTTTGCTAAATCTTGATGATCTGCTCTGGTAAAGCCTTCACCTATACCGTCTTTCATTAAACGAGAAAGTGACGACAGAACCGAAACAGGAGGATATATTCCCTGCCCAGCTAAAGATCTATCGAGAACTATCTGGCCTTCTGTTATATATCCAGTAAGGTCTGGAACAGGATGAGTTATATCATCATTTGGCATAGTAAGTATAGGTATCTGCGTAACAGAACCCTCCACGCCCTTTATCATACCAGCACGCTCGTATATCGAAGCTAAGTCTGAATACAAATATCCAGGAAATCCTCCACGCCCAGGTATTTCACCCTTAGAAGATGAAAATTCACGCAAAGCTTCTGCATAAGAAGTCATATCAGTCATTACAACAAGAACGTGCATATGTTTTTCAAAAGCCAAATACTCCGCAGCTGTAAGAGCACATCTTGGGGTTATAGTTCTTTCTATTACTGGATCACTAGCAGTATTTAGGAACATTACTACTCGATTCAAAACACCAGCTTCTTCAAAACAACGCCTAAAATAACTAGCAACGTCATTTTGAACGCCCATAGCCGCAAAAACCACACAGAACTGTGCATTCTCGTCCCCAGCAATCTTAGCTTGCTTCACTATCTGAACCGCTAAATTATCATGTTGCATACCAGAACCAGAGAATATAGGAAGCTTTTGTCCTCTTATCAAAGTACTTAAGGTATCGATAGAAGATATTCCTGTGCAAATGTAGTTAGTTGGATATAATCTAGAAACAGGATTAATTGGAGAACCATTAACATCTCTCACCTGTTCTGGATATATATCACCCAAACCATCTATAGGACGGCCAGAACCATCAAATGTTCTGCCTAGTATCTCCGTTGAAAGAGGCAGCACCATAGGATGTGCTAAAAGATGTGTTCTGGTGTTTACCAAAGAAATATTATTAGTTCCTTCGTAAACTTGTATAACACAACGGTTACCTTCTATTTGTATTATCTTACCTTGGCGACGAGTTCCATTATCTAGTCTTATCTCGACCATCTCTTCAAAACTTGCGTTCTGGACATCATCAATAACTATCAGCGAACCGTTTATTTCTTTAACGCCTACGTAATCAAGAATCATTTTTTCATCCCTTCTCAAAAGCAGTTCATGGTGCAACCGGTGTTGTCAATGCTTCGAAGTCCTTATCAATATCTTTCATATATTCGTCAAATATGTTCAAATTATCATTCGGAATATCATATTTCATTTTAACTAGCTTATCAAACCATCCAGTCTCTAATATCCTAGAAATTGGTATTGAAACAGCTATTAAATTCTTCGCTTTGTTATGCAAGTACAATACAAGTTTCATCATTAGTTTTTGTTTCTCAAGTGGTACATATGTATCGTCCTTATGAAAAGCATTTTGTTGTAAATAGCCTACCCTTATCAACTTTGCTGTTTCGAGTATCAGTTTCTGATTATCCGGTAAAACATCAGAACCTATGAGCTTGACTATTTCCATCAAACTATCTTCTTCATGTAAAATGGCACTTATCCTTGTACGATATTTTACAAACTCATTCCCCGAATTTTCTACAAACCAAGGATCGAGGTCAGAAAAATATTCACTGTAACTTGTCATCCAGTTCACTGCTGGATAGTGTCGTGAGTAGGCTAAATTTTTATCTAGTCCCCAGAAACAACGTGTGAATCTTTTTGTGTTCTGCGTAACAGGTTCAGAAAAATCTCCACCTTGAGGAGATACAGCTCCTATTAAAGTTACAGAACCTTCCTTGCCGTTTAAAGTATCTACATAACCTGCACGCTCGTAAAAACTAGCCAGTCTCGAAGGCAAATACGCTGGATATCCTTCTTCAGCTGGCATTTCCTCTAAACGTCCAGAAATTTCACGCAATGCTTCGGCCCATCTTGAAGAAGAGTCAGCCATCATAGCAACGTGATATCCCATATCTCTGTAATACTCAGCCAAAGTAACACCTGTGTATATTGAAGCTTCACGGGCAGCAACTGGCATGTTTGATGTATTAGCTATAAGTGTAGTTCTATCGCTAAGTGGCCTTCCAGACCTAGGGTCTATAAGCTCAGAGAACTCCTCCAAAACCTGGCTCATCTCGTTACCACGTTCTCCGCAACCAACATAAACAATGATATCTGCATCACACCATTTAGCAAGCTGGTGCTGCAACATGGTCTTACCAGTACCAAAACCACCAGGGATAGCAGCTGTTCCACCCTTAGCTATTGGGAACAAAGTATCTACTATTCTTTGTCCTGTTACCAATGGTATCTGCGGGGGACGCCTATTTGCACAAGGACGTGCTGTTTTTATAGGCCACTTTTGACATAGACTTAATTCGTGTTCTTTGCCATTTTCATCTCTTATGAGAACTATTGTATCATTTACTCTATATTCGCCATCGGATTTAGTAGCAATTACTTCACCAGAAAGTAAAGGTGATAGTAAACATCTATGTTCTACAGCTGGAGTTTCCGGGCAAGTAGCATATATATCTCCACCCTTTAGCCTATCCCCTACTTTGACACAGATCTTTACATTCCATTTTCTATCGGCATCCAAAGACGATACTGCCGAACCTTTATTTATGAAAGCTCCACTTGTCTTTTCTATCGATTTAAGCGGTCTTAATATACCATCATAAATATTGTCGAGTATCCCAGGGCCTAAATCTATATTCATAGCCTGTCCGGTACCCTCCACAGGTTCGCCTGGCTTTATCCCCGTTGTCTCTTCATAAACTTGTATGGTTGTAAACTCGTCAGATATCTTAATAACTTCGCCAACAAGACGATCCTCACCAACAAAGACCATTTCCAGCATCGAAAAAGCCTTAGTATCTCTAACCGTCACAACAGGCCCATTAATACCAAAAATAGTATTTTTTGTTCCCATTTTATCAATTCAACTCCTAAAAAACAGTACTAAGCGCCGTACTGACTATACTATAGACAAACCTGAATTTTCTTTAAACCAATCGTATTGCAATTCAAGCCTTGAATCGAGAGTCTCGTCTATAACAATTCCCATTTTTTCATTGTACCCACGCAAACCGCCAATTTTTATATTCTTATCTATTTCTACTCTACATCCTTCAGTGCTAAATAGACTTGATATTTCTTTTGTCAAATCTCTATCCAGATCACGGATATAAATAATTGTGCCTTCCTGCGTTAGTACATCAGAAACATTACGAGCAAAATTTAAAAGCAAATGAACATATTCCTGAGTTTTTGTGAAATTTTCAAGCTTAGCTCTAACTTTCGAAAATACTTCTTCTGAAATCAGGTCTCTATTTTTCAACAAAGAACGTCTGCATGAAATTTGCTTCTCAGAAATTTGGCTTACAAGCTCTGCTTTCATTTTTGCAGTTTGAATCTCCATAATGCTATTTACTTCACTTAGCACTTCAGATTCTGCTTTTTTCATTTCCTGCTCTTTAACTTTCTCTGCGTCATTTTTCATCTTTTCACGCTGCTCTAGAGCGTATTTATCTATTGCTTCTAAAAAAGTATAAGCTTTTTTTTCATTAATATCATCCAGCAGCTTACCTTTTCTTTTCAAGCGCCCACCTAATTTTTTCTTGGAAATTTGCTCTTTTTCTTTTGCATCTTTTTTATCGTTAGCACTTGACATAAAACACCTTCTCCTTATATCTTTACGCCTATGGCTTCACGTACATATCTACTTATAGAATCTTTTGTTCTACCGTTTCCGTGTCTATCCGGAATCTCAACAATTAGCGGACGTTTACGCTTAAGTTTCATATCGTATATCAAGTTAGGACACAAATTGACTAAACGCTCTGTCATCAAAACTGCTGCAATAGTTTCATCTGCACAAGCCTTTTGTAAAGCTTCTTTTACCTCGTTTTCTTCATGCACAACAACTCCATCTATCCCTGCAAGTCTCATTCCCATTTCAGTATCGATATTGTCACTTATCAAATAAAAACGCACATTGTCCACCCCTTTTCACAAAGCAATATGTGTAAATACAAAATAAAATTAGATGCGAGAAAGAATAAGTATAGAAACTAATAAGCCGTAAATTGCTATACCTTCACTAAGTGCCACTAGTATCAAAGATTTACCAAAATTTTTCTGATCTTCAGAAGTTGCACCTATTGCTGCAGATGCTGAACTGCTAACAGCCATACCGCCACCAATACCTGTTATTCCTGTACAAAGTGCTGCAGCTATCATACCAATTCCTTTAGAGTTATCTGTTTGAGCAGCTTCGGCTGTGGTTGTTGTCTGTGAAGCTGAATCATTTGGTGCAGCCTGAGCAAACATAGGAATAGCTAAACAAAGAACACATACAGCCATAAATGAAGAAATCTGTAAAGCTAAAGCTCTACGGAATTTAAATCCGCCTTTCACAGCCTTCATAGCAACAAAAACAGAAACCAATAAAAACAAAACCGGAACAATTGCAAATATACTCATAATAAAAATCCTCCAAAAAAATATTTATGTATTTAAATAAATTAACGCTACCTATTCCGCGCAAATTTGTTATTAAAATTAAGATTTGACCCTCTTTGGAATTTTAGCTTTGGTCTTTTCGACTACAACCGGAGTAAATGGCTCACCATCTCCATCGTAGAATCTGCTAAACATTTCATAAAACTCTAATCTTAATACCTGTATGCCGACCAACAAAGCTTCAAGCCCGATAACAATGATATTGCCTGCCACTATAATGAGAGTGTAACCCAAAGACCAAGGAGCAAACATATTTGCTAATGTAGATACCACCAAAAGCATCCCAGCATGGACTAGCACATAGGCTCCTATTCTCAGGAATGAAACTGTATTGGTTAGATAAGAAAGTATCGACTCGAATAACTCAAAGAAATTCTGCATCATGTAACCAACCCAGCCATCTTCGGGTCTTCTAATACCATGTCCTTCCAGTATTTCCGATAATGGTTCTGAGAAAAACATAAAGATTAGTGGTAATATTATCGCAAATCCTAAGAATTTCACATTCGAAAACAGAGGTATTTTTGCTGCTATCTGCAAAACTGCACCCGATATTAACGAGGTGTAAAAGACTAAACCCGAAAGGCCGTTAGACGAAAAAAGAGCCTTCCCAAATCGCTTTCTCTTAATCGAAACAACTATGCTCATTAAAATTGCCAGTACTAATAGTATAACTCCTACCGCTGCCGAACAATACAAAACATAGTTAGTCGTAGAAGATTCCATCACTTCTACCGGCTTTTCGTTAAGGCCTAAATACTTCAGATAAAAAGGATCTAAGGCATGCTCAAAACCAAAAACTGAACCGAACACAATTCCCCACATAATAGAAGTTATGCTACAAGGAATAAGTATTCTGCCAAGCGCGTTTCCTTTTATAGCAAGGATTATAGCCAGCAAAAACAAGACCGCACCATGACCAACATCGCCAAACATCATTCCGAACAACATAAAGTAAGTAATTGTAACAAATGGCGTTGGATCAAGTTCCTTATAATTTGGTGAACCATACATATTTACAAAGAACTCATAAGGTCTAGTAAAGAAATTATTCTTCAGCAAAGTTGGCGGTATGTGATGTGAGGCCTCCTCTGCCCTACTTATCTCAAAATCTATCCCGTTTATCCTAGAAAGACCTTCTCTAAATTCAGCTTCTTTCTTCTGCGGTATCCATCCAACTATTATAAACTTTCCTCTATATTGGGCTCCAAAACTGCGTATTTTGTAGTATGTACTATATTCTTTAAGCTTGCTATATACTCTTGTACATTCACTAGTTTCTTCTTCCCAAATTTTCTCTAATTCTTCAGAAAGTTTTTGCAAATCATCTTCTGCTTTTGCCAAATCACTATTCAATTTTGATATTAATTCTTCTGGAGTAAAACTCGCATCAGCTAAGCGCATACGTTCAAAATATAGTGAAGAAAAAACATCGTCAACTTCTTTTGCATGATCTTTAGGAACGCAATACATACCCCAATAATGAGTTGCATCTATGGTGTACACAAAAAACATAACATATGGATTATCCGTATAGTCCTCAAGACGTGAATAAGTTTCCTTAGGTATCCTTCCAAAACGAATATTAATATATTCACATGCAAAAAGCTTATTTAAAGTAAAATCAAAACCTCTAAAATGTTCCATTTCAGATATTTGCTTTTTATAATTAGCTATTTGAGAATTTAATTTTTCTCTCTTATCAAGCTTTTCTCTAAATTTTAACTCAAGCTCATTTATATATTTGCGAGCATCGTCTTTAGATAAGTTAATATTCCTCGTATCTACTGTATATAGCTCTTTGTTTAAACTGCTTGAAAGCTCTTTTATGTAATTTAAAGATTCTGCATAAGGGTCTTTAACTGATAGTGAGGTGAATTTCTCTGTATTTGAATAAAAGGACAAAGCATCATCCGGCTGAAAAGATTCTGTTTTTCCGCAAAAATTAATCACTTCATCAAGATATTTATCCATTCCTATTATACTTATAACCTTTACTTTCGCTACTGACAACTGTTCTTCACCCCTTCCTCAAAAAAATAATAAACAAATAAAATCAGTACACCAATAGGCTTTCTATTACAGCCCTGTCCATATTGTATCGTATTCCTTCTATTATGTGAAATATATTATCTCTTTCTATTTCTACAAGAAAAATATACGACATCAAAACAACTGGTGCATTCGTAGAAAAATACATACTGCGTCTGCTCTTCATAAAGCGGAACTTATTCAAAAGTTCATCTGTACGTCCGTACTTTATATTTTTTATCTGCCTTCCCAAATATGTACGCTTCAGTATAAGATTAACCTCCGGAACAGTTTCCGCATGGACCATAGCAGCAATATCTTTTTTAGAAATATTTCCACCAGAAAACAGTGCTTGTGATATGTAAGAAGGTTTGCATTTATATGCACCCTTCATTCTAAGAATTCTAGTGTAATTATTAATATCTATAAAAGAACCAAAAAGGTCAAACAACTCTTTTTTGCATGAAACAGAAGTTCTTTGAGATGCTTCAAACGCCTTTTGATAAGCATTCTTGTAAAGCGCCGTACCAAGGACAAAGAAATCAATGTGTTCTCCATCATTTGGCTTGAAATCTAACAATATATTTGCATACTCTGAAGGACTTATCGCTTCTACAAGTTCATCATAAGTCTGAGCTAACTGTATGCTGCCTATATCAAGACCTGAGTGCCACGACAATAAATCGACAGTATCCTCAGAAACAAAAGTGGTAAAATCAGAACCAGAAGAAATAGAGAGCAATTTAGACATTAAAAGCCTTGTGCAATTTTTGAAAATCACATAGTGGGCAAAAGCTTCACCATTAGAAGTATCATACTGGGATAGTAGGTCAACATCAAAATATGATTTTTTAGAAACAATTGCTTCTAACTGCCCTCTGTGTACAGTGTTCTCATCGACCCCACTCAAAAATTCTGAATAAGCCGTATTATTTTTGAGATAAGCAGCAATTTCTACTACACTGTTGCAGTTCAATAAAGCTGCATAATCTTCTTGTTTCAATCGTTCACCATATTTAGCCCGAGCTTTTGCTGTTAGAACATTAGAGGTAGTAGCTATGTTCAATACGCTCACCCCTTGATTACCCTATTAAAAATGGCTTCAACCCAATTATCACCATTGTTCCTATAATTCATTTCCATATTTCTCATGTCGTCCCTATATTTTCTGTCGACTTCTTTCATAGCGTTCACCGCAGCTTCTTGTTCTTCTTGCCTTGCTATTTCTAATTTTTCCTTGGCTTTATGGGAGTACTCATAGAAAAGTTCTTCCTTTAATTTCTGAATCTTATTCACAGAGTCCAAAATTTCCTTCTCTGTGTCAGCGTTTAATTTTCTGGCATGCTCGTCTATTTCCACTATTTTTTTTACCATATCTTCCATAAGTGCACCCTCCACCGGTGTAAACAAAAACACATGACAACTACATTTAAACATAGCACCATAGGGCAATTATAGCATTTTCATTTTGAAAATCAATAGTTTATTTTGGAAGCCCGCAAAACGCATGAACAGCCATCTCTGCTTGGCGCAGTTTCGAGAGCTATTTTTAGAATAGCCACAACCCTCAATTAATTTGTTCTATTCTAACCACTCTTTAGAGTTTGCACATAATTAAGGATTCTGCTCTTTATCGCATTTGATGTTTTGACTGTTTTTTTTTATTTTATTTTACTGGTTTCTAGAGATGACCAATCTGTTAACTCTCTTCAATCATATATCTTCGTTCCATTCTTCAAAAAAGGATGTTGCGCTATTTTTGAGTTGTATATCACTCTTACCTAGTGGTATCTCTATATGTTTGCGCATTTCAGATGCATGCCTTTCTCCCTCTTTTAGTATTTCAGCTACTTTTTTTTCTATCTCTTCTGGTGTTGCAGATGGATCTTCAGGGTCGTTTCTTTCTAAGTCTGCTTCCATCTGAGAGATTTTTATCTCTCTCTCAGCTAGTATATCAGATATGTTCTCTTGTTTAACTCTTTCTATTTCAGTTCTTTCTTCTTGAGAAGTTGCTATTCTTATTTTTATGTCAGCTTCAGATTTAATTCCCCATATCCGTATCGCGGCTATGTTATACTCTCTTCTAATTCTTTTTAAAATTGCTCTTCTCTTTCCGTTTCTTCGAATCTCATCTGCTTTTTTCTTAGGGTCGTCTCCTAAGTTATATGTAGTTTCCTCTTGTTTTGCTCGTATTTCAGCTATTTTTTCATCTTTTTCTGCTAGCATGTTAGTTATTTTTTCCGCTATATCTACTCCAAATTCAGTTATGTCTTGCAATGCTTTTATTCTTATTTCAGCTTTCTTTTTAGGGTCTTCTTCTTGATTTGCTAGTTCTTCAGCTTTATCCATCCTTCTCTTTTGTACTCCTTCAAATACTGTTTCCTCAATATATATCATTGTATAAGTTGCATTTATTATAGACTCTTTTTCAGAGATTGCTGAATCTCTCACTTTGGGTGTTTCTTCTTCAGATGCTTTTCTATGTTCGTCTAGTAATGTTTGTACAAAGATATCTTGCTGTTTCCGATCCAATATTCCCTTAGTTAATAACAAGCGCTGCCCTACGGAGACATTGTTGTAGACAAAATCAACCACTTGAGTGATTGATTTTTTTGTGTCTCCCGCAATCTCATATATGTTCCTAAATACTGTTTCATCAAGAGATATTTCACCTTTTTCTACATCAATGAAGAAAAGATGAGTTAACTTCTTTTTTTGTTCAGGAGAAAATTCATGATAATTTTTTTTGATTTCAACTTCGGCATAGTTCTTTTTTTCTTCGTTTAATTTTGTTACTTCGTCTTCCAAATGTTTTAAGCAATCATCAGCGTTTAAGTTGTCTTTGGTTGCTGGGTTTTCATCTTTTAAAGCTATATTCACGTTCATGAGAAGACTAAGCTCTTTAAGCTCGATATTCAATTTTCCATTTTCATTCCTACAATTAATGTTAAGTGCTTGCATATCTGTTGCTGTTTTTATGCAATCTTCCTTAGTTTTAAATAAACCGCTAGCTTCAAGTTCGCTAGCAATTGCAGAGATTTCAAGTACTTGTCGGTCATCATCAACTTCAAATCCTTTTTTTTCTTCCAAACAACTGATTCCATCTTGAACCATAAAATCAGACAAATATTCTCTTACCTGATCATAGTAATCTCTACGTAATTTTTCAATCTTGCCAGAATCAGATAATATAGCTGAAGCGCCATTTTGGACCATATCTACAAAATACTCCGTTGTCGTGTTGTAACAAAAATCCACAATATTTTTTTTAGCAGGTGTGGTAACATTAAGGGTGTAAAATTTATCCGCATTATCACTCATATCAAACATATTTACCCAACGTATCTTACGTACATTATGCCCGCCGGCTACTTGCTCTAGCTGCTCAATACTCAAGTTGTTTGAGTCGGATATTTCATTCTTTCCTTCATACTCAAGCTTTATTGCATCTAACTTGTCAGAATCTATTTCGTAGCCACGAATTCTAAATTGCTCAATTGCCTCATCTTTATCTTTGCACTTTATGAGTATTTCAATTTGATCCTTACTTAATTTACCCAAACAATTAGTCAAAACTTTTCACCTTAATTTCAAAAATAACCTTACAGCATGATAAAAATACCAAACCATAATACTTGTATGGTATATGCTCCCCACAGTCAAGTCAAGTATTAGGCGAGAAATTAAAAACAACTAATTTGATTGTTTTCTTTCTCGCTTTTCCCTGTACACCAAAAAAATCAGGGACCACTTTTTAGTCCTTTAAACTTGCAAAATTTTTGACTATAATTTAGTATTATGAGTGGAGTTTTTTGGAGCTTAGTCTGTGCACTCTTTAGTTAAGAAAGGAAGTTTTTATGAATTATTTGAACAAGAAATCTATAGAAGATATAGATGTAAAAGGCAAGCGTGTTTTAGTTCGTTGTGACTTCAATGTACCACTCACAGCAGACGGTGAAATTGCGAACACAAAGAGAATAGATTCAGCGATACCTACAATAAAATACTTACTTGAGAAAGGTGCAAAGCTTATACTTTGTTCACACTTAGGTCGTCCTAAGGGTGAGTACAATATGAAATTTTCTATGGCTCCTGTTGCTCAATATATCTCAAAGGTAACAGGTAAAGATGTAAAGCTTGCAAAAGACGTTGTTGGTCCTTCTGCCAAAGAAATAGCTATGTCGCTCAAAGAAGGTGAGATAGCGCTTTTGGAAAATGTACGTTTCGAAGCAGGGGAAACAAAAAATGATGCTGAGCTTTCTGCAAATCTTGCTTCTCTGGCTGAAGTTTATGTTAATGATGCATTTGGTACAGCTCACAGAGCACATGCTTCTACAGCTGGAGTAGCAGAACATCTACCTGCAGTTTGCGGATATCTGATTCAAAAAGAAATATCCATAATGGGGAATGCTCTTAGCACTCCTAAACGTCCTTTTGTTGCTATTTTAGGTGGAGCTAAAGTTTCTGATAAAATCGGTGTTATAAACAACTTACTCGAAAAAGTAGATACACTTATAATTGGTGGTGGGATGGCTTACACTTTCCTAAATGCAATGGGTTACTCTATAGGTACATCCATTTGCGAAGAAGATAAAATAGAATTGGCTAAAGATATTATGGCTAAAGCCAAAGAAAAGGGTGTAAAATTCCTTTTGCCTGTAGATACTAAGATTGCAGACAAATATGCTGAAGATGCCAATAGCGATATAGTTGCTTCTGAGCGGATCCCAGAAGGCTGGATGGGACTTGATATTGGTCCTAAAACCCAAGAACTTTTTGCTAAGGCTGCAGAAAACGCTGGCACAGTAGTGTGGAATGGCCCTATGGGCGTTTCAGAGTGGGAAAATTTCGCTGCAGGTACAATAGCAGTTGCCAGAGCAGTTGCTAATAGTGATGCAGTTTCTATAATAGGTGGTGGAGATTCTGCTGCTGCAGTAGAGAAACTTGGTTTTGCAGACAAGATGACACATATTTCTACAGGTGGCGGTGCATCTTTAGAGTTCTTGGAAGGTTTGGAGCTACCAGGTATAGCTGCTCTTAATGATAAATAAGGTTTTCAAAAAGAGGTAATTTTATTATGAATAAAACATTGAGAAAAGTTTGTATAGCTGGTAACTGGAAAATGAACAAAACACCAGCTGAAGCTAAAGCATTTATAAGCGAGCTTGCCCCCTTGGTAAGGGATGCTGACTGTAATGTGGTTTGCTGTGTTCCTTTTGTGGATTTATGCGCAGCTATGAAAGCTTGCGAAGGTACAAATATTAAAATAGGTGCTCAAAATTGCCATTGGGAAGAAAATGGTGCATTTACAGGTGAAATATCTGCAAATATGCTAAGATCTATGGGCGTAGAATATGTTATTGTTGGCCACAGCGAACGCCGCACATATTTTGGCGAAACCAATGAAACTGTAAATAAAAGGACTAAAGCAGCTTTAGCAAATGGGTTAAAGGTTATACTTTGTGTGGGTGAATCTTTGGAGCAGCGTGAACAAGGCATAACAGAAGATCTAATGGCTATGCAGGTAAAAATAGCTTTATTGGGTGTTTCGGAATCTCAACTAGACAATGTAATTATCGCATACGAACCTGTTTGGGCTATAGGGACAGGAAAAACCGCAACCGCAGAACAAGCTAATGAAGTTTGCGCAACAATACGCAATACTATAGAAAATTTGTATAGCAAAAAGGCTGCAGATTCTATGGTAATTCAATATGGCGGTTCTATGAAACCACAAAATGCTGCTGAGTTGCTATCAATGCCTGACGTTGACGGTGGGCTAATAGGTGGAGCAGCACTTAAGACAGATGACTTTTCTAAGATAGTCGCTGCTGCAAAATAAGAAAAAATTTGTTCTGTCAAGTTGAAAATCGGCGCAGTAATCGGCGCCGATTACTTATGTTGTGAGGCTCTATGATCCCAATATAACCTGGCAAAGCTGATAAAATGCTTTGATAATATTTATTAAGATTGAAAGGTATGATTTGATTTTATGAAAAAGCCACTGATGCTTATGATAATGGATGGCTTTGGCTCAGCCCCATTGAGTGATTCCAATGCAATTGAGTCAGCTTCCAAACCGAATATAGATAGGATATTCAAGGAAAATCCACTAACATATATAAATGCTTCCGGTTTAGCAGTTGGGCTTCCAGAAGGACAAATGGGGAATTCTGAGGTAGGTCATACAAATATAGGTGCAGGTAGAGTTGTATACCAAGACTTCACGAGAATAACTAAAGCTATAGAAGATGGTGACTTTTTTGAGAATAGAGCTTTGAACAGTGCAATTGATAATGCCAAGGGTAACAACAGCTGTCTACATCTTATTGGCTTGCTTTCAAACGGTGGAGTTCATAGCCATATATCACATCTCTATGCAATATTGAAATTAGCAAAAGACAAAGGCTTAAAAAATGTATATGTTCATGCATTTTTAGATGGTCGAGACGTTCCTCCAAAATCTGGAGCAGATTTTCTGGCTGAATGCGAAGAAGAAATGTCCAAAATCGGCGTGGGCAAGATAGCTACCGTTATGGGTAGATACTATGCTATGGACAGAGATAAGCGTTATGAAAGAGTCGAGCAGGCTTACGCAGCTATGGTTTATGGTGAAGGTGTAGAGGCTGACAATGCTGTTACAGCAGTTAAACAATCTTATGAAGATGGTATAACCGATGAATTTGTAAAACCTACAGTAATATCCGATGGAAGAATGATTGCTGGCAATGATTCTATTATCTTCTATAATTTCAGGCCAGATAGAGCAAGAGAAATAACACGTGCGTTTGTCGATGAAGATTTCGAAGGCTTTAAGCGCAGATTTGGGAGGTTCAATCTTAAATATGTCTGTATGACTGAGTATGATACTACTATATCCGGAGTAGAAATAGCTTTCCCTGCTGAAGATATAAAAGATACTTTTGGTGAATATATCTCAGCTAGTGGTCTTACACAGTTAAGAATAGCAGAGACAGAAAAATATGCCCATGTCACTTTCTTTTTTAACGGTGGACTTGAAGCTCCATATGAAAACGAGGATAGAATTTTAGTACCTTCTCCAAAAGTTGCTACTTATGATATGCAACCTGAGATGAGTGCTGATGAAGTTACAGATAAAGTCTTAGAAGCTATAAAAAGTAATAAGTACGATGTGATAATTTTAAACTATGCTAATTGTGATATGGTCGGTCATACAGGTGTTTTTGACGCAGCAGTAAAAGCTGTTGAGGCTGTCGATAGATCCGTAGGGAAAGTAGAAAAAGCTATAAAAGACGTAGATGGTATTTTGATAATAACTGCTGACCACGGAAACGCTGATAAAATGTATGATGATGCAGGAAAACCTTTCACAGCTCATACAACTAACTTGGTTCCGTTTTGCGTTGTAAATTATGATTGTGAACTAAAAAATAGTGGAAAACTTGCTGATATATCCGCAACTATGCTGGATATATTGAAACTTGAAAAACCAAAAGCCATGACCGGTACAAGTTTGATAAAATAGTAAATTTAAAATACAACTTTTAGCAGTTTAGATAGGCAGAATCCCGAATTCTGTGTAAACTCTAAATAGCAGTTAGAATAGAGTAAATTAATTGAGGGATGTGGCCGGCTTGTTCGGGCTACATCCCTTTTCAATACCATTGGTGTTAATCTGGCATACGCTCTGCGAAATAGATGGACATCTGCGAGCGGATTGAAATCCAATCTTGCCTTCGGCCGGTCCATTTTTTTCGTAATGTCTATCATAGCCAGATAGAGCATTTTTAGCAAGCTATCATCGGTA
>JAZUOT010000045.1:0-38711 GCA_045604805.1 Acutalibacteraceae bacterium
ATGTTTGAGGTTTCGGACATATACAAAACATCAGTTTGTCCACTGGCTAGGGTTATGCGAAAAGAGCTTAAAGCTCGCAATATAAATAAACTTAAAGTTGTATACTCAAAAGAAATACCTCAATCTAATGTCAAAACACGAGTTCCTGCGAGTATAAGTTTTGTCCCTCCTGTTGCAGGATTTATCTTAGCTTCAGAAGTTATAAAAGATTTGATAGCATTATAAATAAAATGTTCAAAGGAATTACCGCCAAACGCCACGCCCACCAAACAATGTGATACCTGTTTTTGGAAAGCTCAAAACTTCTTCTAAGTTACCCAATGTTTTTCGTAGGACTCGAAGAAAAAAGAGATTTCACCGACGGTTTAAATTCTATTCCATTTATAGAAAAAAATTTTTAGCTCCTAAAATCTTACAGCATTTAGCGGGTATTAGATTTTATGTTCTTGTTCCACCGCACACAAATACCACTTACCATATTACGTTTTCTATTTTATGATCTTATCGTTTCTTACGTACCAATATTTACATGGTATTGATTTTATGATTAAATTATTTTTTTAAATTAAGTTTTTTGCATAAAAATACTTAATCGGTAAACAATAGATAACGAGGGAGGTGCTAAATATGACTTATAATAACAGCAATAATAACAGCAATAGCAAAAATAATAATAATCAAAATAATAATCAGAGAAAAACTAGCAGCCAGAATCAAAAAAATCAGAACGAGCAAAACAACAAAAACTAATCTCAATTACAAACTTTTCTTAAAAAGAAGTATCTCGTAATATAGAAGTTTAATAAATGTCCGGCCCGACAAAATATAAATCGAGGTTCGGACATTTTTCTATACCATTTAACAATGAGTAATCATTAAAATAATTATGTCAATATTTTTCCCCACCAGGTAAAATAAATAAACGTTCTTAAATTAAGGATATTAAGTAAGCGAAAAACACAGCAGATTTTTTACACATTCTTACATAAAACTTTTCTATTTCTTTGCTGTATAAATTTATTCACCAACCTAAGTTAGATAAGAGCTTAAAACTATATTTTTTACTATTTGATTTCACAGATAAAAGAAAAATACAGCTCATAAAAACAAGCGATAAACTTCCCCATGCTCCACTTTTAGTTGTTTCTACTCCTTCTTTGTATAGATTCATATTACTAACAAGTGGACAATGAAAGATTTTAAGCAAAATATACGTGAAAAATACCGCTAAAAAAGCTTGAACTAGCCTTATAAAAAAGAATCTCACTTTACTTACATTTATATTCCCCAGTATTGAGAATATCTGAAAATGAACACTCATTCCCCCGAAAGCCAATAGAAATGAAAAAAATATGGGGGACATTTTGAGGGCCGCTGCTTTAGAAGTTGCATTAGTAACTTCCAATATAGCAGCCAGTATTGATGCGGAAATTTTTTGAGGGACATATAATTTGCTTAAAAAATCCGCAAAAAGTTCAGATATGCCACAAGCATCCAATATAAATATCAAAGCTGAAAATAAAATAACAAAAGAACATATATTAGCCATAGCTATCGTAGAAATTTTACATGAATTTACAAAATCAGATGATAAGTCTCTGCGTATATTTTCTTGAATATATTGTTTTTCGAATGGAGCGTATTTTACACCTATATTTAATAACAAAGCAAGCGAAATTAAAGCTAAAAATTGTCCTGCAAATAGTATCAGACCCAATCTAAATGATCTAAAAATAGACATACCTACAACATTTATTGCATAAGCAGGACCGCAGCTTACGCAAAAGTAAGCTAGGCGTTTAGCTTGTTTTTCATTTATCTTATCTTCATCAAACAATGTTTTTACTGCACTAGCTCCTGCTGGATAACCGCCTATACTTGACAAGAAAATGGCTACTGAACAACAAGATGGTAATTTAAATAGTTTTCTTGTCAAAAAATCAAATATCGCACCAAGATTATCTCCAAAGCCAGATCTTGTCAAAAACACACTCACAAACATAAAGGGAAACAAAGATGGTATCAAAATATGCAAACACATATCTATTCCCATTCTAACACCAGACCTAGCATCCGAGGAATAAACAAGTAAAGACAATATAGCAGAAAGCATTATAAGCAATAATGACATTTGTTTTAGTTTTTGCACAGTAATTCACCACTTATAGTTACTTACGAGTTTTCGATTATATGACTTTCCTCAATAAGTCATTTTAGTGATGCAAGCGTCATAAAATCTATACAGGGTGATAGCATGTCAAAAAAACTCAAAAGATTGCCTTATTCCAAAATTGCATCCAGAGGTATCCGCAGCTTAAATAAGCTAGCAAATCTGCCACCAGGGACGCTATATAATGCCCCTAGATTCGAAATAAATGGTAACACAGAGATAATTGCAGAATCTTGCAAGAGCATACTCGAATATAGCGAAAATATAGTACAAATTGATACCAATGATTTAATAGTCACGTTTTATGGTACAGATTTAAAAATACAGCATATAAAAACAGATTCACTAATAATCAAAGGTAGAATTTCATCTATGGAATTCCACACAAAATGAGAAGGTAAAAAATGTTTGCTATCAAACTATTGCATTTCATTAAGGGATATGTTTGTTTTGAGGGTTATAGCCAAAATCCTCATATATTTATAAACTCATGTTTAAAAACAGGACTAAACCTGTGGAATTTAAAGTGTGATAAAGATTATATTTGCGCCTGCGTATCTGTGTCACATTATAAATTTTTAAGGGATATAGTCAGAAAATCAAACACAAATCTGAAAATAAAATCTAGGCATGGTCTGCCATTCTACTTGCAAATATTAAAAAAAAGAAAAGGTATCACAGTAGGTATAATATTATTTTTCTTGATTATAAATTTTCTTTCCCACTTCATATGGAACGTAGATATTAAAATAGATGGAAATGTAGAGACAGATATAGCTGCAATAGAAACTTCTTTAAATGAACTTGGTGTGAAAAACGGAGCTTACATGAAAGATATAGATGTGCAAATGGCCGAAAAAGAACTGATGCTAAAACAAGACGACGTAGCTTGGGTATCTATAAATTTAACCGGTAGTGTTGCAGAGGTAGAAATAAGCATAAAAACAGAACCCCCAAAGTCGCAAACAGATACTACTCCTTGCAATTTAGTTGCAAGTGAACCGGGACAAATAGTAAAAAGCGAGGTAATTGCCGGTCAAAAAGAATTTACTTTATTAGAGCCTGTTGAAAAAGGGCAAATTTTAGTAAACGGCATAGTACAAAATGAAGAAGGTGAAATATTACACAAACATTCAGCAGGCAAAGTATTCGCTCTGGTTAGAAAAAATATCGATATTGAAACAGCTATGAAGGATATTGAAATAAACCTCAAAGATGAAAATATATCTAAAAAAAAGCTTGATATTTTTAATATTGTTTTTCCTTTAACAGTACGGCCTTCTCCAAAAGGAAACTATGAATCAACTATTGCAAAACACAGCTTAATTTTATTGGGAAGAAAATTGCCTATTAGCATTACAAATGAAGTTTTTGTAAAAAAAGAAGAAAAAATATTGGAATTAGACAAAGCGCAAGCCCAAAAAAAAGTCAGAAATTTACTAGAAGAAAAAATAAATTCAGAAAAAGATACAAAAATCATATCCAGTGAAGAAAATTTTGAGTATCTAGACAACAAAATAATACTCCATGCAAATGTTCTGCTAGAAAAAAATATAGCCTTAGAATCTCCTTTAGCTGTAGAAATACCATAATATATACATAAAATTAAGAGTGTATTGAACTGTAATGCTTCAGGTTAGAATTTATTTTTTTCACATCAATTTTTATTTTCATCAATTTGAGGCTTTAGACGATGAAGAATTGGAATTATCTGAGTCATTACGAGATGAAGTACTTGATTGGGAATTATTTTTCTTGTACTCCGGGTTTTTAGTTGAAGTTAATATAGATTGCTTATCGAAATCCACAACATATGTGTAATAGAGTTCATCATCTAATTTTACAGTAATTGTAGATTGTCCACCGTTACCAGCTACAGAAACAGATGTATATTCATTCTGTGATGGATTAACTGTTCTTGTGAAATTCCCATCAAGTTTACCATCAACAAAAACCTTGAATGTCATATCCTTATTGGAATCTGAGGGAAGTTTCACATCTATATCTACTGAAGTTTCAGGTTTTGTCCCCGAGCTTATTACTAAACTTACAGCAGAGCCGCTCTTAACTGAAGTTGTTGGCAAAGGATCTGTTTCGAGGACTGTTCCTTTTTCTTTTGCACTATCTTTTTCGCTTACTGTTCCTATTTTAAGTCCTGTGCTTTCTATTTCAGATTTTGCTTTCTCATAGCTTTGATTTAAAACATTTGGTACTTTTACTTTAGTTTCCGCCGGACCGGAACTTATATATATTGTCACAGGGTCTCCTGATTTAACGGCTGTTCCAACAGCTGGATTTGTATTTATTACCAATCCTTTATCAACACTATCATCTACTATACTAACAGCCGCTGGACTCAAACCCGCTTGTTGTAATTCATACATAGCATTTTCTTTAGTCTTGCCTGTAACATCTGGGACAGGAAAGCTTCCACCTAAATTATTCACCGTTAGTAATATGGTTGTATTACTCTTCACTTTTTTTCCACTTGTATATTTGGGATTTTGATCTAATACTTCTCCTTCGGCTTTTGATATGTCGTAACCATCTTTGCGCTCAAATTTAAATTTATAAGTACCTTCATTCTTTTTCTGTGTTATATCAGCATATTTTTGTCCAACAAAATTTGGCAATTCAACATCTTTAGCAGAAAAAAAATTAACTACAAAGAACAACACAAACAATAAAACAACAGCTAACACAGCAGAAATCAAAGCAATTTTCTTTTTTTTCGGCTTACTATTGGATTCGATATATGAATCTGCATCATCGTAATCCATATTTCTATTTGACGCATATTCAGGATATGATCTACTGTTTTGTGCTGGAGCAATGCTGTCATAATTGATATCACAATCATCATTATAATAGTCATAGTTAAAAATTATATTTGGATTTTCATGGAATCTTTTAATGTCTTTTAGCATATCCATAGCGGACTTGTATCTTTTAGATGGTTCTTTTTGCATGGCTTTTAAGGTTATTTCTTCCAAACCTCGTGGTATTGCGGGATTAATATTACAAGGTGGTTCAGGTTCAGTTTGAAGCTGCATTATAGCGACAGAAACAGCACTATCCGCCTCAAATGGCAGTTTACCAGTCAACATTTCATAAAGCATAACTCCAACCGAATAGATGTCCGATTTTGAATCAGTTAGATCTCCTCTTGCCTGTTCAGGTGCTATATAATGTACAGAACCTATAGCCTTATCTGTCATGGTTCTAGTTTCACTTTTTGCAAAACGTGCTATACCGAAATCCGTAACTTTTATAGCTCCATTATTAAGCAACATTATGTTGTGAGGTTTTATATCTCTATGAATGACACCCTTTTCATGGGCATGATGCAAAGCTTTTAGGATCTGTGCTGTAAAATGTATCGCGTCTTTCCAATTTATCACAGTTTGTTGATCTAAATACTCTTTAAGGGTTATCCCTTCTATGTATTCCATCACTAAATATTGTATTCTATCGCCAAAACTTACATTGTAAACTTTAACAACATTAGGATGGGACAAAACAGCAACAGCCTTGGATTCATTCCTAAATCTGCGGAGAAATTCCGCATCTCTTAGATATTCTTCTTTTAAAATTTTTACAGAGACATAACGATCGTCTATGATATCATAAGCTTTATAGACGGTCGCCATGCCACCAACTCCTATGCGCTCACGCATCTCGTATCTTCCATCAAGTTTTTTCCCTAAAAACCTATCTTGCATCACTGTTATCCCTCCTCATCGCAATTACCGTCACATTATCTTGGCCGCCACATTCATTGGCAAAATTCACAGCAGTAGTTGCTAAGTTTTCAAAATCACAACTTCTCGTGATCTGATATATTGTTTCTGGCGACGCATAATTCGAGAAACCATCCGTACAAAGAAAGATGATATCATTTTTCCTTAAAATAGCTTGGTAATAGTCCACCTGAATTTCGTCAGACACTCCAAGAGCTCTAGTTATTATATTTTTTCTAGGATGATTCAGTGCTTCTTCTTTACTTATCTTTCCACTGTCTAGCATCTCCTGAACCATAGAATGATCTTTAGTTATCTGATAAGCATTATCTTGTGTGATCAAATACGCTCTACTATCGCCTACGCTAATTATATGTAGCTTATCGTTTTTCACTATGCTCAAAACCACAGTTGTTCCCATTCCTGAGAGTTCAGGATCATTTGTCGAATCATCATATATGGTACTATTAGCTTTTTTTACAGCATCAATAGCTGTGTTCATTATTTGTTCATCATCATGATGACAATCGAGGTGTTTATCGATATGCTCTATAATTATCTCAACAGCAGTTTTACTTGCAATATTTCCAGCAGCAGCTCCACCCATACCATCGCAAACAACTGCCCAAGCAAAATCGTCAGAAAAGATTTTTATATTATAAAAATCCTGATTATTGACACGCACTCTGCCTATGTCTGTTAATGCGCTTATTTCCATAGTCGCTACACCTCTTTTTCTATAAGTTCATTTACTTTTTTTGCTCTAAGCTGTCCACAAGAAGCATCTATGTCGCTTCCTAACGTACGTCTAACTGTTACTGGTATATGATAACTTTCTAAAATTTCCTTGAATCGTTCCACAGATTGATTCGAAGCTCTCTTATACTCTGAGCCACAAACTTCATTTATAGGAATCAAATTCACATGGCAAAGAATATTTTTAACAAGTTGTGCTAGCTGTTTAGCATCTTGTTCACTATCATTTTTGTGGTTTATTAAAGCATATTCAAACGTGATCCTTCTGCCAGTTTTTTCTGCATAATGAGCACTGGCCTGTATGAGTTTCTTTATTGGGAACTTTTTATTTACAGGCATTATCTCATTCCTTAAATCATCTGTTGTCGCGTGAAGCGAAATAGAAAGAGTAAGACCTAATTTTTTATCTGATAAAGCGTATATTTTATCGACTAAACCACAGGTCGAAACGGTAATGTGCCGCGCACTAAAATCCATCCCCAGCGGCGAACAAACTATATCCAGAAATATCATAACATTATCATAATTATCCAGAGGTTCACCCATACCCATAAGCACTATATTTAAAATTTTAATATGAAGATCTTTTTCCACTGTATGTATTTGAGAAAGCATTTCTCCAGGGCTTAAATTTCTTTTGAAGCCACCCTTAGCTGTAGCACAAAAAGCACACGACATCCTGCAACCAACTTGTGTAGATAAACACAGCGTATAACCATGCTTGTAGCTCATGACCACAGCCTCAATAAGCTCACCATCTCCTAAGGAAAAAAGATATTTTACTGTTCCATCTCTTGAAATCTGTTTTTTTTCAATACCTATGTGCGATATAAAAAAACCTTCACTGAGCAATTTCCTATGCTCTTTACTTATATCTGTCATCTCATCAAAACAGATTACTCCCTTAGAAAGCCACTTAAATATCTGTTTTGCCTTGTATTCTTTAAACCCTAGTCCACTTAGAACTTCTGAAAGCTCAAAATAAGAAAAAGATTTTATGTCCCTTTTCAATTTATCATCCACACTTTATAACTACAGAAAATATTGCAGTTTTTCCAGTCTTACTAGAATCAATTTTTTAAATATAAACCACAGCAAAACCTAGTTTCACTGACAATAACTTACTTCTATTTCATAAAATTGTCAAGTTTAATAAGGAAAATCGCCTTACACCAGCTCTTTCAATTTTTCATTCCACAGATCATAACTACAGTCACTTGGCATTTTAAAGTCGCTTCTTGGTGAAAGGCTTACTGTTCCGACTTTAGGCCCGTCTGGCATACAAGAGCGCTTAAACTGTTGCGCAAAAAATCTCTTGTAAAATATTTTCAACCATTTTAATATTTCTGTCTTTTCAAAATCTTTTTCAAAGGCATAGCAAGCTAAGCTATATATCTTATCTGGCGAAAAACCAAACCTTAAGATATAATTCAGAAAAAAATCATGCAGTTCATATGGGCCTATAAGCTCTTCGGTTTTTTGAGTTAAATTGCCATCATCATGTGGCAAAAGCTCTGGACTTATTGGGGTATCTAATATATCTAAAAGAATTTCAGACAATTCTTTATCTTCACATTTATTTGCTATATATTGTATCAGATGTTTCATAAGTGTCTTAGGAACTGATGCATTGACATTATACATAGAAAGATGGTCCCCACCGTAGGTAGCCCATCCCAAAGCCAATTCAGATAAATCACCAGTACCCAAAACTATGCCACCTTCTTTATTTGCAACATCCATAAGTTCTAATGTTCTCATTCTAGCCTGAGCGTTTTCAAAAACAATATCATGGCGATTAATATCATGGCCAATATCTTTAAAATGCTGCTTTACTGAATCTGTAATATCTATCTCTCTGAAGTCGATTTCTAATTTTTCACAAAGTTTTTGAGCGTTATTTCTTGTTCTTTCACTAGTGCCAAAGCAAGGCATACTTATTGCTATGATATCAGAAGCTTTTCTACCTAAAATGTCCAATGTATATTTAGCCACCAAAAGGGCAAATGACGAATCCATACCCCCAGATATACCAATAATTATTTTTTTTGCGTTTGTGTGTAATATCCTTTTTTTCAAACCTTGAGCTTGTATCGCCAAAATAGTATCACAGCGATTTTTCATATTTTCCTTTTCTTTAGGAATAAATGGAGTTTTATTTATATATCTACTGAGCTTTGTTTTCTCTTGATTTAAAGTAAAATTAATCACTTTATAATCTTCACGCTCACAGACAGGAAAAGTTGTATTTCTATTTCTTTCGCCGTTTAAAAGCTGGAGATCTATTTCACTGATAATAGTCTGGTTTTTAAATAGTTTACCTTCCTTCAAAAGAACACCGTTTTCAAATATCATATTATGCGCAGCAAAAACCATATCCGTAGTAGATTCGCCCTCACCAGCGTCAGCAAAAATATACGCAGAAATAGTTTTGGCACTTTGAGATTTTATTAACATCTGACGGTAGCTATCTTTTTCAACAAGTTCATTGCTTGCAGATAAATTCAAAATCACAGTTGCTCCAGCTAATGAATGCCTTGTTGAGGGAGGAAGAGGTGCCCACACATCCTCACATATTTCGACAGCAATTTTAAGTTCGGGCATATTTTCACAGCTAAATAATATTTTAGTACCAAATGGATATGTTTTTCCTTTAAATAATACTGTTTGATTTTCGTTATTAGGCTCCTTAAAATGCCTCTTATCGCAAAACTCACTGTGATTTGGTAAAAAACTTTTCGGAACAAATCCTAATATTTCTCCATTAAAAACAATTGCTGCACAATTAAAAAGTTTACTTCTATGATATATCGGCAAACCAATTGCTATCAGCATATCAAGACCCTTGGTACAACCAACAATGTCCAAAAGTGCATCTGAGGCACTGTCTATTAATTCTCTTTGAAAGAAAAGATCTCCGCAAGTATAGCCTGTTATGCATAATTCTGGCAAAACTAAAATTTTAACTTTGTTTTGATTCACATCATTTATTATGTTTATAATCTGTTTTGCATTGTATTTGCAATTAGCAACCTTTATAACAGGAGTGGCTGCTGCAACCTTCAAAAAACCGTGTTTCAAAAAAACACCCCATTTGTGTATAAAATTTACTTATCTAAATTAATGATTTTTTCTTCCACTTCACAAGCCATGTTTATTATGCTGATGTATATATTTTTTAGTATTTCTGGTTCTAATCCATTATTTTGAGCCGTCTCTTGAGCTCTATCTAAAACATACTTTATCCTTTTATTTTGAACTACATCTATTTTATTATCCTTCTTGTATCTACCTATATCCTCGATAAGCTTAAATCTTCTAACAAGATTATCCAATAAATCCTTATCTATAGCATCAAGCTGAGTTCGTAATTCTTCCAAAGAAAATTTATTATTTTTCAAAACTCAAACTAACCTTTCTTCTAGCATATCTATCGCATCTAAAAACTTTTCAAATTCATCAAGCGATAATTGTTGGGAATTGTCTGATAAAGCATTTTGAACATCGCTATGGACTTCTACCATAAGTCCATCGATACCCATAGCAACAACAGCTTTAGCTACATCTGGCAAAATATCTTTTCTTCCTAAAGAATGACTGAGATCTACTACGACTGGCAGCTTAGTTTCGCGTTTTAATATAGCTGGACAAGCTATATCTAAAGTATTTCTAGTAGCTGTTTCAAAAGTTCTAATACCTCGCTCGCACATAATTATGTGCCTGTTTCCTTCGCAAGCCATGTACTCCGCTGCCATTTTGAATTCTTCAACGCTCGCACCCATACCTCTTTTAAGCAAGACAGGATGCCCAGATCTCCCAACTTCTTTTAGTAGCTCAAAGTTCTGCATATTTCTAGAACCAATTTGCAGAAGATCTACATTATCTATCATAGTCTCTAAGTGGCGCACATCAACTATTTCACTTACGGTAAACATAGCATATCTTAACCCTACTTCTTTGAGAATCTCAAGCCCTTTTATCCCTATTCCCTGAAAGTCATAAGGAGAAGTTCTTGGCTTAAACACACCTGCTCTCAAAAATCTTATCCCAAGCTCATATAATCCTTTAGCAGTCGCATCTAGTACTTCCTCATTTTCTATACAACAAGGCCCAGCTATTATGTGTGGAGCGTGGGTATGTGTTACAAAATAATCTTCGATCAAATTAAAGTACACATTTGAATCTTTAGAAATTTTCAATATATCTTTAGACATATTTTATTTCCCTTTTCTTTTTATTTTTTCTCAACTTATCAAGTCTAGTATTGCTATTGCAGCAGCAGCTTCAACAACTACCGCCGCCCTGGAAACTATGCAAGGATCATGTCTACCCTTTATAGATATTTCGGTCTGTGTGTGCTTACTCAAATCAACAGTAAGCTGTTTTTTAGCTATCGACGGCGTAGGTTTAAAGCCTACTTTAAAAATTATCGGCATACCAGAACTAATCCCACCCAATATTCCACCGTGATTATTGCTTACTGTCTTAACACAGGAATCTTCTAAAATAAAGCTATCGTTGTTTTCGCTGCCTAGCATAGTGGAAGAAGTAAAACCGCTACCAAATTCTATAGCCTTTATCCCAGGAATCCCAAAAATTATCGAAGAAATCTTACTCTCAATATTATCAAAAATAGGATTTCCCACACCGGCAGGGAGTCCAACTATGGCACACTCTACAGCACCACCTACACTGTCTAAATTAGATTTTGCTTTTAGAATTTCACTTTCCATCTTTTTCTTTATGGAGGCATCTATTGTTGGAAAAGTCTCTATAGACAAGCGTTTTAAAAGGGAACAAGAAATATCGACAGGATCGAAATTGGAATCCTTTATATTTCTTATCGAACTTATGTGCGAAGCAATTAATATGCCTCTTTTCTCTAAAATTTGTTTGCACACACTACCAGCAAAAACTAACGGCGCTGTAAGCCTACCTGATAAATGTCCCCCACCAAGATGATCCTCGAAACCATTATATCGCATATGGACCGTATAGTCAGCATGGCCAGGCCGAATAAGCAAAAGTTCTTCATCATAGTCGCTGTGCCTAAAATTCTCGTTTGCTATTATAGCAGAAAGTGGCGAACCTGTGGTTGTGAAATTCTTAAGTCCTGACAATATCTCAGGATAATCTTTCTCTTCCCTTTTACTTTCCAGATCATTTTTTCCAGGAGAACGTCTAGACATTTGCAGTAAAATCTCTTCAAAATCTATTTTTTCTCCTGCCGGAAGACCGTCTACTACTACACCTATGGCTTTACCATGGCTTTCGCCAAAAATAGATATTTTTATATTATTTCCCCAAGTCGAGGACACTAGACTTACCACCAATCGAATTATAGTCCCTAAAAAAATTAGGATAAGATTTATTTATACTTTGTGCGTCAAGAATTTTTAAGCTATTTTTCAAACGAAGCGCCATAACAGATAAGGCCATAACCATACGATGATCTTTATGGCTACTTAGCACTCCACCATTGTAACTTTTATTACCATTTATAGCTAGTCCATCTGCAAATTTTTCTATATCTACCCCTAGCGACTTTAATTGTAAGTATATAGCCTTTAGTCTATCACATTCTTTGTATTTGAGCCTAGTCGCATTATTTATTTTTGTAGTTCCATTTGCATACGCCGCTACTACAGAAAGTATAGGAACTAAATCTGGAATTTGCGATGCGTCTATGTTGATTCCTTGAAGCTTAGATTTTTTTATACATAAGTCAACCGCATCCCAGTATATATTAGCTCCAAAATCAGAAAGCAAGTCTAAAATTTTCTTATCTCCTTGCAATGAATTTTTGTTCAAATTTTTAATCCTAATATTACCATTTATAGCTGCTGCAGCCATAAAAAAGGCCGCTTGGGACCAATCTCCTTCCACATGGTATTTGCAAGCTTTATATTCTTGCTTCCCTTTAATATAAAAATTATTACCTTTTTTCTCAACTTCAACCCCAAAATTTTTCATAACAGCTATAGTCATATCCACATAAGCTTCAGATTCTAACTTTGAAGTGATATTTGTCTCACTATCATCGTCTAGCAAAGGAAGGGTCAACAAAAGACCCGAAATAAATTGCGAACTTATATCCCCTCTCAGTGAAAATTTACCAGCCTGAAGCTTACCAGAAACATCTATAGAATTGTCAGAATTTAGTTTGTAATTTAGACCATTCGATGCCAAGACTTCTAGATAATATTTAATGGGCCTTTTTGCAAGAGATATACTCCTTTTAAATTTAACATTTATCCCTAGAGCTGAAGCTATTGGTATCAAAAATCTAAGAGTCGATGCACAATCTCCACAATCAATATCTATCTGTTTATTAGCAAATGCGCCCCTGTGTAATGTCAGTCTATCACCACCTGCGATATTTACATCTACACCTAAATTTTTAACAGCATTTATAGTTGCTAAAACATCATCTGAAAATACTATAGGATAAATCTCACTTTTTCCACCTGCTAAGGCAGCACAAATTACAGCTCTATGTAAAAAGCTTTTCGACGGTGGGATGCTTATTGAACCACTTATACTACTAGGACCCACAGAAATACTACTCAAAACACATACTCTCCATTTAGAAAGTTTAAAATCCTATCACTTGAAAGTTTGCAAATAAAGCCTTTGCCTATTTCTTTTAATAAAATTAAATTTAGCGTATCATTTGAAATTTTCTTATCATTTAAGATAGTTGTGTATATATTTTCCACTGGAAATTCTAATTCTGTCGGCAAAGAATATTTTTCACACAACTGTCTTAATTCTTTGCTCGTACCTTTTTTTGTCATACCATACTTTTCAGAAAGTCTTGTTATAGTATTCATACCTATAGAAACAGCTCCCCCGTGGGACAGCTTTTCGTAGGCTGTATATTTTTCTAAAGCATGCCCTACAGTGTGCCCAAAATTTAGCATCATGCGTTGTGAAAAATCGAAATTATCTTTTTCAACAAATTCTTTTTTTACCAGCACAGTCTTATGTATTATTTCTTCGAAGTCTTCGCCAAAATTATAATTTTGCAAAGTAACAAAAAGCTCCTTGTCTGATATGCATGAGGATTTGATCACCTCTGCCATACCAGAATTTATTTCGCACCTTGGCAAGGTACTAAGTACTTCAGGGTCTATAAGAACCATATCCGCATGATAAAAAGTCCCAACGGAATTCTTAGAAAAAGCTGTATTTACGGCATTTTTTCCGCCTATGGAAGCATCTATCTGTGCTAACAAAGATGTCGGAATTTGTATGAGTTTCATGCCTCTCTTATATGTCGCTGCAACAAAACCTGCTATATCTGTAACAACGCCTCCACCCAGACCTATAATAATATCTCTGCGTGCCATATAGTTTTCTGCCAGAATATTATATATCTTTTCTACTGTCTTTAAATTTTTTGACTTTTCCCCCGATTCAAATACAAATGTTTCTACTTGAAATTTTTCTTTTTCAAATTGTTTTCTGACTATATCAAGATATAAATTTGAAACTTTACTATCACTGATTATTAGAACTTTACACGGTGAAATCAGACTAGGGATAAAATTGCCCAGAGAAAAAATCAAGTTAGTGTTGATAAATATTTCAGTTCTGTCTATGTGTAATTTTATCATTTCAGAAAAATCCTTTTTTAAATTTTTCTAATATTTAAAATAAATTGGTAATATTGGGTAGCTTATATCAAGCTCTTAATTTATATCTTTTCTTTTAAACAGCAAACAGCCCAGAACAGATAGCCCAAATAATAACGATATGTCTATAATAATCATACGAATCGGATGCCAAACTTCCCAAGAAGAAAGCTGGGCTGCTTGACCACAGGGATTCAAATCATGAAGTATGCTATTTAAAGCCCTTTGAAAGCCATCGACATATTTGGGATTGAGGATTCCGTCTTTATACTGGGTCTGTACCAATACGGAATTCGTGCGCATTGCCAAAACAAGCATTATAAAAGCTAATCCCATACAACAAGTGATAGCATTTATTTTATTGCTACATACAAGTGTGATAACAGAAAATAGACATCCCGAAACCAGACTCATACCAAGCCCCAAAACAAAGAATCGAATGAAATCAATCCCCTTAATATCATTCTCAAAGAAAAACTGACCAACCCCTGCAGCAAATGCAGTTACCACTATATATACAGTGGCACAGGCGGTACAGCAAACTATGATTTGTGAAATCACATAATTGCTGCGATGGTTTGTGCTTAACAATTTATTTCGGATAAAACCATCGCTGAAATCTGTCCCCACAAAAGCACTTACAAATGCTGACATTGCAAGTCCATACATGCTCATAGGTAAAAAAATAACTCTGCTTAACGCAACCGTATAGTCCATAGAAGTAGCTTGAATAAACATAAATATTGAAGTCAGGACGAGCATTCCAATCAGCGAAACCCAAAAAGTGAAGTTTTTTCTAAGTCTAGTGAAATCAGCTCTTAGTATTCTTATCATTTTTTGTCATCTCCGACCAAGGAAATAAAATAGTTTTCCAGACTTTCATCTTGCTCATACATTGATAGTATTTCGCAGTTTTCTTTTGCCAGTTTTGTGGCAAACTGCGTTACATTAACCTTTGCGAACACTTCAGCTGTAGTTTCTGATATAATTCTATATTTCAGCTTCATGGAGTCCATCACTCGAGCCAACACTTTGATATCCGTTACCTCAATACGGGTACTTTTACGGCAAGCGGTTTCCAGTTCTTTGTCAGAAAGCTCCTTTATCATATGGCCATTGTCAATAATACCATAGTGGGTAGCAAGTCGGGAAAGCTCATCCAAAATGTGGCTGGATATCAGAACGGTGATTTGTCTTTCACGGTTGAGCTTCAGAATCAACTCTCGCATCTCCACAATACCTTGCGGATCAAGACCGTTTGTCGGCTCATCCAGCACCAGAAAATCCGGAGCACCAGCAAGGGCAATTGCAACGCCAAGACGCTGTTTCATACCCAGAGAAAAGTTCTTCGCTTTTTTCTTACCGGTGTTATCTAGACCGACCAGCTTGAGCAGCTCAGAAATCCCATCGTAGGACGGTAGACCAAGAATAAGATACTGTTGTTTAAGATTTTCCTCGGCTGTCATATCCAGATAGATGGATGGTGTTTCCACCACCACGCCCATACGACGACGAGATTTAGCAATCGCTTTGTCCTTATTCTCAATGTTATAGAGTGAATAACATCCCTTTGTTGGCTCCTGTAGTCCGCAGATCAAACGAATCAGGGTAGTTTTACCAGCCCCGTTTTTGCCAACAAAACCATAAATAGCCCCCTTAGGAACATGCATGGTCAGACCACTTAGCGCCTGAAAATTTTTATATTTTTTTGTCAGACCATTGGTTCGTAAAACATACTCCATGTACATTTACCTTCTTTGATAACCAAAGTATAAGGATTAAATTACACCTCTAAGGAACCTATGAATAAAGTGTCATTATTCCGTTTCAGCTGGATAAATTAGCTTTTTTTAGACTTGGGTATAACAAACATTATGGTAGCTTAGGAATTATTTTATCCTTTTTATGCTAATTTTTTAAAAAAAAGGGTAGACTTCAGTCTCAAGAGAATATCATTAAACTCATTCTGTCGTTAATTTGAAATTCTCTACTTTGCCAATCTATTCTCTTCACCAAAAAATCCTATCTGGTACATTCTTTTTTCCTCTTTCAGCCCTTTCATTTGTATTATACAACACATCACTCTTATTTTTTGTTTTTATTCCACAGTTTTTAGATATGCCCAGTTCTTTTATTTTTCTCGAATATGTTTCATTCTTCTTGTGGTATTTCTATTTTTTATCTGAAGGATCCTTATAAAGATAAAAACAATAATTACTAGAAGCCAAAACCAAAACGAAGTGAAAGCTAATTTTATCAAATGAAGCACATAGAGATATCCATTCCTATCAACAGGATTATTAGGACAAAGATTTGTAACTGCTATTTCTTCACCTTGATAATACACTTTTGCAGTCCCTACCACATCAGTCGTTTTGAGAGGCGCATATAGAGTATCAGGAGAATTTACTTCCGAGTAACTGATATCCGAAATTTTCGCCCCTTTTGGCAAAAGAACTGTAAAATCCTTTTCTGGAATAAGGACAATTTTGTCTTTATTCCATGTTAATTCTAAGTTTACTTCTTTTACTGACTGATACGTTGCTGGTATCCTAAGTAACGAAAAATTTGTAAATACCCAATCATAAAGATTTTTACTGTCTAGCATAGCGCCGTTATCATGATTTTTACTTTCAGTGTCTTCCAGATTAGCTCCCAAAGCAACGCAAATATAATCGCAAGCTTCGTTAGATGCTGATGTAACTATACAATTTCCAGCTTGATCATGCCAGCCAGCCTTTATCCCTTTTACGTATTTGCTATAATACTTTGTTTCTGCCTTCAACATCATTTTATTAGTGCTTATAAGATTTCTTTCAGACTGAAGATTAGTCTGAGGTATAGTATGTTTTACTTGTGAGCATATTTCCGTAAATAGCGGTAGCGACATCGCATAAGAAGTTATTTTATACATATCCTCAGCAGTTGTATAATGCTCGTCATCATGTAATCCCACAGGATTTTTAAAATGAGTATTTTGACACCCTAATTCTGTGGCTTTATTATTCATCATTTCAACAAATAAATCTATATTATTACTACCGCTGACATAGTTTGCTATTATCATAGCAGCATCATTTCCCGAAGGTACCATCATACAGTTTAGAAGTTCATACATTGAAAGTACTTCTCCATTTTTTATACCTGCAAGAGAACTTTCTGTACCTCGAAGTTTATCAGTTATGTCTTGGGTAACCGTTACCATGGTTTCATTCAAATCTTTACAATTCTCCACAGCGACTATATAAGTCATTATTTTTGTTGTAGATGCCGGAGCCAATCTTTCTCTTGCATTTTTTTCATAAACAACTTTTCCGGTATCTGTATTTACCAAATATAAAGATTTACTGTATGTTTCACCTTTATAACTCATCGCATTTGCATCACAAAAATTTACAAATACAAAACTATTAATTAAAAATGTCAAAAATATGGCTGTAACTTTTTTAAACATTTATTTTCATCCTTACAATAAAATAAATAATTAATACACTGTGTTTACAGCAAGTTTTTAAATTAAGGGTTTATTCCAAACTAAAATTGTTACAATATAAATAATTTTTCTTAACTAACAATTTGATTTTACAAGCCAATAATAGAACAATGCTAGATATTGCTAGGAAGATAAACTTATATTTTTTTACTATAAACTTAATTAATAACAATATTTTCATAATATTACTTCGATAAACTAAATTCACATCAACAAGTTTTCTGCCTTCATAACCAAGCACTGCTTTGCCTATAATCTGTCCTTGTTTTGCATTGCTTATTAAATTTTTATTTATTTCTACGTCACATATTTTCACATCTGAAAGCTTCGCATTCTTAGGCAATACAAATTTTAAATCCTCTTTGGGTGCCAAATAAAACTTATTTGTATGGTATTGTGCAAGGGCAGTTGAATCAATAGTTTTAGAAGATGCAGGTATATTGTAGACATCTAAATTTGAAAAAGCCCACTCATACAAAGATTTACTATTTAGCATTGCATAATTTACGTATCTTTTCCCCTCAGAATTTTTGTAAGGCGCACCCATACATACGCACATATATTTATGCCTGCCATTATCAGCAAAGCTAACTATACATCTACCAGCCTGATCATGCGAACCAGTTTTTATGCCTTTCACATATTTACAGTAATACCTATCTAAATGTTTTAGCATCATAAGATTTGTCGTATCTATTGTTCTTTTTTTTTGCATGTTTGTCTTCGGAAGAGTGTAAGTTACACTAGAACAAATTTTAGCGAAAAAAGGTAGCTCCATAGCATAATCTGCCATAATATATATATCACTGGCAGTGGTATAATGTTCACTATCTGGAAGCCCTGTAACATTTGTAAAATGTGTATCCTCAAGACCTAATTCAAATGCTTTTACATTCATCATATTGACAAAAGCTTCTATTCCTTCATTACCACCAATATAATCGGCGATCACCATAGCCGCATCAGTCCCAGAAGGTATCATCATACAATTTAGGAGATCATATAAACTAAGTTCCTCATTTGCCTTTATTCCTGACATGGAACCTCCACTTCGCTCAAGTTTATCAAGTATTTCTTGCTTAACTTTTGCTTTAGTTCCCTTAATATCACTACAATTTTCCACAGCTACTATATATGTCATTATTTTAGTTATAGAGGCTGGAGCTAATCTTTGATGTGCATTTTTTTCATAGACTACTGTGTTAGTGTCTAAATTTACTAAGTATGCAGATTTACTATAAAGTCTTTCATCAAATTCTGTAGCGTTTATTTTTGTGTTAGGAATAAAAATCAAAACTAACAAAAAAATTAAAGTTAATATAAATGTTTTTTTTATCATAGATACTTTCCACGTTTACAAAAGGAACAGCTAAGAAATATTACTATAAGAAAAAGTTTTCTTTTCTTCGCTCCAAGGGACATTATCTCTATCGTACATGTTAAATATTGTACCTATGATTCTGACACCACAATTTTGTAGTTGTGCTTTAGCAGCAAGCACATTATTTTTAGTAGTTAACTCCTGCGCAACTACCAATATTGCTGCATCCACATAACGTCCTACAGCACTGGCATCAGCAACTATATTGACCGGCGGAACATTGCACAAAACATAGTCATAGTGCGTCGAAAGCGATTCTAGTAACTTTCGCATATTATCTCCATAGATAATTTCACAGTCCTCTTTATGTTTAGAACCAGATAATAATACATCAATACCCAAATCACTTTTTGTCATAATACAGTCTTTGAGAGATGCATTACCGTTCAATATATCACTTAAACCAGGCTGATTTTCCTGCAGATTTAAATATTTGTACATAACACCCTTAGTCGAACTACAGTCCAAAACTATTACCTTGTGTCCAAATTTAGATAAAGAACTTCCCAAATCAATAGCTACCGTGGTCTTCCCTTCCATTGGCTGACTTCCTGCAAGCATGATGATCTTCGAATCAGCACATTTTTGTTCTATCGCGCATTTAAGGTTTACACACAAGAGATTATACGCTTCAACAAAAGAACTACATTTCGTTCTATCTAAGTTGAGCAGCTTTCCATCAGAAACATTTTTTACTTTTGGTATAGACGATAAAATCGGCAGATTTAATTCTTCAATCAATTCACTCTGTGACTTGAAAACATTGTATTTATATTTTTTATAAAGTACATACAGTACACTAAGAAACATACCAGCTAAACCCGAGAATAAAGTATATTTTAATTTATCCGGAGATATAGGCTTTTTACTGAAGGTAGGAGTAGAAATCAGGTTGATTTTTTTCTCCCCTAAGTCTTTTTGCATTTTTTGCGGTACGACAAAAATAATCTCAGACAAAATTTGCTTGGCTTCTTCAGATGAATATGCTTTCACTCTCAATGTAATAGCTGCAGTACTTTTGTTAACTTCAACAGTTACTTTGCTTCTTAAGCTTTCGACAGTATAGGCCAGTCCCAAATTGTCTGTAACAGTCTGTAAAACTTCATCATCTACAAGCATATTAGAATATGCCTGTGCTTGCGTAGAAGTTATACTATCACCCTTACTCGTACTTACTAAAATTTCAGAACTTGCACCATACACAGGTACTATTAAGAATTCAGCAACACAATATCCTAACAATAAAGATATAATGAACGTCAATAATATCACACGTATATTTTTCCATATCACATAGAAAATTTCCTTTATATCTATGACAATTTCTCTATCCATATTTTGTTCCATCAGTACTTTCTACCTCACATGCAAATAAATCAACATAGGATATTCTATCATTTATATCTTGTATTATCAAACAATACTTCACAAAGGCCACGCAAAACACAATAAAGAGAGGTATTTGATTTTCTGAGCTCTTAGAATTTTTTAGATGTTTATATATCCGCAAAATTTTTATTAATGTTTTTTTTCATAATTTTACCTTTGACAGAAACTTGTTTTTTTATTTTAATTCTTAATTTTCATCTATAATTTCATCTAAACACTCGACAAGCGAACATCCAAAATTTGCCGTATGTATGCGGAAAATCCCATTTTTTTCACTTGCACAACTATGTTATTAATAGTATAATTGTAAACATGATATTATTTGTTTTTGTTGTGTGATGTTTTTACTGTTTAAATTGGTGTATATTTTGGTTTTTGTTTTGTAGGGATGCGAAATTTTAATGTGATTTATTAAAAAATACTCAATTTATATTATTCCACGGAGGTAGCATGAATGGAAAATTATTTTGGAAATAAAATACTTGCTTACAAGGAAGACATACTTGACGCTTGCAGAGAGATAATAAAAATACCATCAGTCGTTGATTTTGATAAGTCTTCAAAAGAAATGCCGTTTGGTCCTGAGGCTTATAAGGCTTTGGAATGGATTTTAAACAAAGCTAAGCAGTTAGGCTTTACCACTAAAATGTGTTCTAGCAATAAAGCTGGTTATGCCGAATACGGTGAAGGAAAAGATTATGTAGCTGTTGTTGCTCATGTTGATATAGTGCCCGCTGGCAATGAATGGGATACTAATCCATTTGAATTAATCGAAAAAGATGGTCGTTATTATGCTCGAGGCATTGCTGATGATAAAGGTTCTTGTGTTGTTGCTCTATATTGCTTAAAAGCTTTAAAAGATTCTGGCGTAATTGGGAAACATAGAATTAGATGTATTTTCGGCTCTGGAGAAGAAGTAAATTCAGATGACATATCTTCTTATTTTGACGAAGAACCTTATCCTATAATGTCATTCACGCCTGATTCAGATTACGGTTTATGCAATGCCGAAAAAGGAATATTTAGAGTTAAAATAAGCGAAAATGGAAAACCCTATACTGTTGTTAAAGAATTTAAAGCTGGCAATGCTGCAAATTCTGTGCCAGATCGAGCTTTTGCTGTTGTTGAATGTTCTGATGTTGAATTTAAAAACCTAACTGAAAATATAAAAAAAAGCGACAATAAATTCGAATGCAAAAGAACAGCTGATTGTATAGAAATTACGTCTTTCGGTAAATCAAGTCACGCTATGGAACCACACAAAGGAATAAATGCTGCTTGTACTTTAATTAATTTGCTTGTTGATTCTTTTGGTGAGCATAAGGTCGGGAAATTTTACAGTTTTGTAAATAAATATATTGGTTTTGAAACTGACGGCGCTTCTTTGGGTATAAAATGTCAAGATGAAATTTCCGGTGGACTCACAGTAAATCTTGGTTTAATAAATATCAAAAATGGAACATGTAATCTAACTCTTGATATGCGTTCTCCTGTAACTTTCGATATCAAGGACATTTATAATAAATTGGAAAATACTATCGCATCTTTAGATTCAATAAGTGTAAAGCTAAGCGATACTGTCGCCCCTTTGTACCAATCAAAAGATTCAGAACTCATAAAAAGACTTTCAAAATCCTATAAAACAGTTACTGGTAAAGATATCGAAATATATTCCTGTGGCGGAGGAACTTATGCAAGATCACTAGCTGGTACCGGTGTTGCCTTTGGTCCATCTTTCTCAGACAACAGCATACATGAAAAAAATGAAAATGTGTTAGCTGATGAGTTTTGGCTTCATTCTGAAATTTGTCTTCAGGCCATGTATGATTTAATGAAAGGCTAAGCTTCATCATTTCGCTTTCTTATTGTAAATTTACTATCTTTAAAAGGATTTATAATATCGTGAAAAATTTATATTTTCTAAAAAGTATTGACACATTAGGCAGAGTAGTAATTCCAAAAGAAGTTCGCAAAAAACTCAATATTGATCACGGTGATCATTTGGAAATAGAAATAAAAGAAGACAAAATTATTCTTAAAAAACATGATCCTACATGTATATTCTGCAATGCGTCTGATTATATAGTAAATTACAAAGGAAAAAATATATGTCATGATTGTATGCTTCGTATTAAGTTGTTATTCGGTGAAGATTAATTAAGTTATATAAAATACACTTTGTATTCACTCTATGGTATTATCTATAGAGTGAATTTTTTTAGGAGATGTTAAAAGCTAGTGAGTATCTTAAAATCTTTATTCGGAAATTACAGCAAACGGGAGCTTAAACGTATTTATCCCATAGTTGATAAAATACTTTCTTTAGAAGAAAAATACCAGAAAATGAACGATATTGAACTCCAAAAACAAACAGAAGTTTTAAAAGAAAGACTAAGAAACGGTGAAACTCTCGATGATATTTTAACTGATGCTTTTGCAGTTTGCCGTGAAGCTTCCTTTAGGGTTCTTTCTATGAAACACTTCCCTGTTCAACTTGTTGGCGGAATCGTTTTACATCAAGGAAGAATCGCTGAGATGAAAACAGGTGAGGGTAAAACATTAGTTGCAACATTACCAGCTTATCTCCACGCTCTATCTGGCGAAGGTGTCCATATAGTTACAGTAAATGATTATTTAGCTAAACGTGACTCAGAATGGATGGGCAAAATTTATCGTTTTCTTGGCTTAACAGTAGGTCTTATAACTCATGATTTGGATAACAACTTAAGAAAAGAAGCCTATAACGCTGATATAACCTATGGAACAAATAACGAAATGGGCTTTGATTATCTTCGCGATAATATGGTTACATACAAATCTAACAAAGTTCAGCGTGGCCACGCTTTTGCCATAGTCGATGAAGTAGACTCAATACTAATTGACGAGGCTAGGACTCCACTTATAATTTCTGGAAAAGGAGATAAATCTACAGAGCTTTATACTTTAGCAAATAATTTTGCTAAAACTTTAGAAGTAGTTAGAGTAACTGAACTTAACGACAAAGAAGATAATGACGAAAACTATGAAAATGCTGATTATATAGTTGACGAGAAAGCAAAAACAGCCACCCTAACAAAGGCAGGTGTCAAAAAGGCTGAAGGTTTCTTTAACGTTGAAAATTTAACTGACGCTGACAATATAACTTTACAACACCACATAAATCAAGCAATAAAAGCTCTCGGCGTTATGAAACGTGATATAGACTATGTTGTTAATAACGGTGAGGTCATAATTGTTGACGAATTTACCGGGCGCTTAATGTATGGTAGAAGATACAATGAGGGTTTACATCAAGCTATAGAAGCTAAAGAAGGCGTTAAAATTGCTCATGAATCTAAAACTCTAGCAACTATTACTTTTCAGAATTATTTCAGACTCTACAAACGCCTTTCTGGTATGACTGGAACAGCTTTGACAGAAGAAGCTGAATTTAGAGAAATCTACAAACTGGATGTTGTTGAAATCCCTACAAACAAAGAAATGATAAGATGCGACCTACCAGATCTTGTATTCAGAAGTGAAAAGGGTAAATTTGAAACTCTAATAAATGATATAGCGGATTGTCACGAAAAAGGTCAACCTGTACTAGTTGGTACTATTTCAATAGAAAAATCAGAGTTGCTCAGTAAAATGCTGAAAAAACGCGGTATAAAACACGAAGTTTTAAACGCTAAACATCACGAAAAAGAAGCTAGGATTATTTCACAGGCTGGTAAAGCTGGAGCTGTTACTATTGCAACAAATATGGCTGGCCGTGGAACAGATATAGTCCTCGGTGGTAACTCTGAATTCATGGCTAAAGAAAAAATGCGCAAAATGAAAATCGCTGAAAATTTAATTGATGAGTCTACAAGTTTTGCTGAAACAGATGATAAAGATATTATTTCAGCTAGAGAAACTTATAAGAAATTACACAGCGAATTTGATATACAGGTTAAGGAAGAAGCTAAAAAAGTCAGAGAAGCTGGTGGACTGTATATAATGGGTACTGAAAGACATGAATCTCGCAGAATAGATAACCAGCTTCGAGGCAGATCCGGTCGTCAAGGAGATCCCGGGAAAAGTAGGTTCTACCTTTCTGCTGAAGATGATCTGATAAGACTCTTCGGTGGCGACAGAATGAAAAATATCATGGACAGGCTCAATGTTGAAGAAAGTGTCCCGATAGAAAACAAAATGCTTTCTAATACCATAGAAGGTGCTCAGAAAAAAGTCGAAGGCAGAAACTTTGGTATAAGAAAAAGTGTTTTACAATATGACGACGTTATGAATCAACAACGTGCTATGATTTATAAACAAAGAAATCAGGTCTTAAATGACGAGAATATTAAAGATAATATTTTATCCATGATCAAAGGTTCAATCGACCAAACTGTTGATATGTACTTATCAGAAAATACTATAAAAGATGACTGGAATATAAAAGGTCTTGCAGAATATTATCAAGGCTGGTTAATAGAAGATAATGAATTAGATCTAAGTACTGCTGATTTGGAAAAAACTGAGATAAGTGATATAAAGGAAAAACTAAAAACTAAGGCACTAAACAGATATAAAGAGCGTGAAGAAGAATTCGGCGATGAATTAATGAGAGAACTCGAAAGAGTAGTTTTACTCAAAAATGTCGATATGAAATGGATGGATCACATTGACGCCATGGAAGAACTTAAACAAGGTATCCGCTTAAGAGCCTATGGTCAACGCGATCCTGTCGTTGAATATAGATTCGAAGGCTCTAACATGTATGATGAAATGATAGACTCTATCCGTGAGGATACTGTAAGAATGATAATGACTATGCAGATAAAAAAAGATGAAACTCTAAAACGTGAACAAGTCGCCAAACCTACGAGCGCTACCAAAGCTTCCCTAGATGGTTCTAAAGAAGAACGTAAACCTATCGTAAAAGGTGAAAAAATAGGTAGAAACGACCCTTGCCCTTGTGGCTCGGGGAAGAAATATAAAAAATGTTGCCTGAATCGTTAATTTAATTGATTTCGTTTTATATTTATCTATTTTTTTACTTAAACAATGTTTCTTTATATCGCTAAAAAATTGGTTTGGCAAGAATATACATATTGCATTTTAATGTCAAAATATGCAAAATTAGGATTATATTTGTTTATTTGTAAATAATGATAACTTGGAATGGAGTAAGGCAATATGGAAATCAATGAAAGATTACAACAATTAATAGAAAGAATTGACACTATAAAGGGCTCTATCTCTACAGAAGAAGCAACTAAAACATCTATGATTATGCCTTTTTTTTCAATTACTCGGGTACGATGTTTTTAATCCATTAGAGTTTATTCCTGAGTACATAGCAGATGTTGGATTAAGAAAAAAAGAAAAGGTTGATTATGCAATTATAGTTGATGAAAAGCCCTTAATATTTGTTGAATGTAAAGCTTGTAATGAAAGTTTAGATAGACATAGTTCCCAGTTAATTAGGTATTTTAATAGTACTGTAGATGCCAGATTTGCTATTCTTACTAATGGAATTATATATAAATTCTTTACTGATTTAGATAACTCAAATATTATGGATAGCAAGCCATTCTTGACTATTGATATGTTGAATTTAAAAGATCGTGATATAGTTGAATTAAATAAATTTAAAAGAGATACATTAGATGTGGATAATATTTTAAGTTCCGGTGAGGATTTAAAATATACAAAAATGATTAAAAGTTGGATGGATACAGAAATAGACAATCCATCATCTTCACTCGTCAAATTAATATTATCCGATACGTACGATGGTGTGAAAAGCCAAAAAGTTATTGAACATTTTACCCCAGTAGTAAAAAGAGCATTGAATCAATATATAAACGATGCAATTAACTCTAAAATACAGAGTGCCTTAAATATAGAAACAGCAGTTGCTCCTGCCCCAGAAGAAAATATACAGGAGGAAACTGAGAACAAGAAAAATATAGTAACTACCATAAAAGAGATTGAAGTATACGGAATAATTAAATCAATTCTTCGTCAAATCGTTGATAGTAGCCGTATTGCGTATAGAGATACGGCCAGATATTTTGGAATTTTATTAGATGATAATAGCCGCAAGTGGGGTCTGTCGGGTATATCTAGGAGGTTCAAAAAAACATATTATTATCTCTGATGAAAATAAAAAAGGTATCAGATATGAATTGGATAAAATAGATGATATTTACAATTACTCCGAAGAGATGATAGAAGCTTGTAAAAAATATTTGTAGCAGATATAATAATTATATATTTGTAAAAATTCTGTAAATATAACAAAAAAATGATAAAGTTGGACTATATAAGATTCTCTATATTTTATCCAAAAACCAACGGCATTTTGAACTCAAATAATTCTCATAATTGCAGGTTGCAAACAAAACATATTAAAAATAGTAGAGGTAAATATGAAATACAGACATGATATTAACAAAATTTCCGCAGCGGATAACAGCAATAATCCAGCTGATGAAAACACAAAACAGAATATAGAATTTGATAGTAATAATTCCGAGAAATACGGTAATGGAAAACTCAAGAAAAACATCAAACTAATTTTATCATTAATTTTTCTTATACTTTGTATTGCGATTGCATTATTTCTAATACAATATAAGCAGGAATCTAAACCTCATAGTATAAATCAAAGCTATGCAATGGGCACACATGTTGATCTTACAACATACGGAAAAAATGGACAGGCTGCTGCTGACAATGCATTATCACATATTTTGATGCTTGAAAACATGATATCATCCGATAATACAAACTCTGAAATAGCTAATATAGGTAAAAATGCTAGTTATGCACCAGTAAAAATAAGTAAGACAACATTTGATATACTAAAAACCACAATAGAAGTCTCGAAGCTTACAGATGGTCTTTATGACGTAACTTTGCTTCCAATACAAAACATGTGGGATTTTACTCAGACCTCTTACCCTTATGTTCCAGAGCCAGGACAATTTGACTTGCTCAAAGAATATGTTGGTTATGATAAATTGGTTCTTGACGAAGCAAATCAAACTGCTTATTTACCTAAACAAATATGTGGTATACAGCTTGACTCTCTAAATAGAGGTGCTGCTTGTGATGAAGCCATAAATGCTTACAAAGAAAGTGGTATAAAATCTGGCATAGCTACCGTAGGAGCTAGCGTTGGGGTGCTAGGTCACAAACCGAATGGAACACCCTGGAATATTTCCATTACAGACCCTTCTAAAGAAAAAGTAAACACTAATACCGAATTAGGCGTTCTCAATTTGGAAAATTCATTTGTATCAAGTGTAGGTATTTATGATAAATATTTCGAAAAAGATGGCAAAATATATCATCACATTCTCAATCCTAAAACTGGATTCCCCGTAGAAAATGATTTAATCAGTGTAAGCGTAATTTGCGATAGTGGTACAATGAGTGATATTTTATCTACCGCGTGTTTCGCTGTTGGCATGGACAAGAGTAAGGAATTACTAGAAAAATACAATGTTGAGGCTATTTTTGTAGATAAAAATAATAATGTTTATGTTACCGCTGGGCTTAAGAATAGTTTTTCACTGACAAATACGGATTATAACTTAAACAATTACTCATTTTAAAGGGGAAAGGGGACAACTATCTATGTCAGGATTTGATAGTAAAAAATATTTAAAAATTCAGTCAGAACATATACGGGAAAGGATTTCGAGTTTTGGAAACAAGCTTTATTTAGAGTTTGGTGGAAAATTATTTGATGATTTTCACGCTTCTAGAGTGTTACCTGGATTTGAACCAGATATAAAAATAAGGATGCTCGAGGAACTTTCTACTGAGTCTGAAATAATAATAGCTATAAGTGCAAATGATATCATTCAGAACAAGTTTCGAGCTGACATAGGGATAACTTATGAATCGGACGTTTTGCGTCTAATAGACGCCTTCAGACAAAGAAATATATATGTCGGCAGTGTAGTAATAACTCAATATGAAAAGATACACAGTGTTGAAGTATTTAGAAAAAAATTAGAAGGGCTCGGCATAAAAGTGTATCTGCATTACCCTATTGAAGGCTATCCAACAAACGTGGAACTCATAGTAAGTGATAATGGTTATGGCAAAAATGAATATATAGAAACTACTAGGCCCCTAGTGATTGTTACTGCTCCTGGTCCTGGCAGCGGGAAAATGGCCGTATGTTTATCACAAATCTACCACGAACATAAAAGGGGTATTAATGCAGGATATGCAAAGTTTGAAACTTTCCCTGTGTGGAATTTGGCTTTAAGTCATCCTATAAATTTAGCTTATGAAGCCGCTACTGCAGACCTTAATGATGTTAATATGATAGATCCATATCACTTAGAGGCATATGGTAAAACAGCTATCAACTATAATAGAGATATAGAAATATTCCCTGTTTTAAAGACTATGTTCAATAGTATATTAGGAAAATGCCCTTATGCTTCTCCAACAGATATGGGTGTAAACCAAGTTGGTAACTGTATTATCAATGATGATATTTGTAGAGAGTCTGCTAAACAAGAAATTATACGTAGATATCTATATGCTAAATATGAACACGCACTTGGAAGATGCAATGAAGAAGTTGTATATAAAACTAAAATTCTTATTAGCGAGGCTGAAACTTCTATAACAGACAGGAAAGTTGTAGGGGCCTGTCTAGAGCGTGCCAATGTTGAAGGCGAACCTACCTTTGCTATCGAACTTAAAGACAGAACTATTATTACAGGTGGCACCTCTTCTTTGCTTGGTTCTTCGTCTGCAGCTCTTCTTAATTCTCTTAAATATCTAGCTGGTATTCCCAAAGATACACTTTTAATATCTCCTAAGGCTATAGAACCTATACAACGCTTAAAAGTCGAAAGCTTAAAGAGTTCCAATCCTAGATTGCATACCGATGAAGTTTTAATTGCTCTTTCAATAAGTGCATTAAATGACAAAAATGCTAATTTAGCACTTCAACAATTGTCAAAACTAAAATCTTGTGAAGCTCATAGTTCTGTGATACTTTCCCACGTTGATACTTCTGTAATGCGCAAACTTGGATTGCATCTGACAGCTGAACCTAAATATCAAAGTGATAAATTATTCCACAGATAAAATACTATTTATCCCCTATGGCTATATACCTATCTTGTTTAGTAAGCATAACTAGCAATAGATATATGCTTGTGAGAAGAAGAGAAAAATTATATCTACATTTGATAATAAGTAATACCCCTATAAAAAAAAGTATTGACAGGATAATATACGATATAATATCTACTATTTTTCTTGCTAATATATCACTTGCCACCCCTGAAAGCAAAACATATGCCACTTGGCCTCCATCTAATACAGGTATGGGTAACAAATTAAAAATAGCTAGAACAAAATTACACAAAATTAAATGATTGAATATATTACAAGCTTTACTTTTTAACAACAAACAAAAAAATAAAATAGCCAGAATATTAAAAAAAGCTCCTGAAATCAATACAACAACTTGTTTTGATTTGCTCAGGTGCTTTTCTTTTATCACCATATCTACACCAAAAGCCCTCAATGATATTTTATTTACTTGCATTCCCACCATATACATAGCTACAATATGACCCAATTCATGCCAAAAGGCAGATAATATGGAACAAAGAAAAAGTTTTTGTTTATCATAAATGCAAACAAATGCCATGATAACAGAAAACCAAAAACTCACCTCTAGATAGCACGATTTTAATTTAAAAGATATCAACTGTATTCCCCGTTTAACATTGGGATAGGATCGAAATACTCGTCATTTACACTGAGCTCAAAATGCAAATGATCACCTGTAGAATTACCTGTACTTCCAACAGTGGCTATTTTTTGGCCTTCACTAACACTATCCCCCGCTCTCACATTTAGAGTATCACAATGGGCATATAGAGTTTTTACTCCTTTGTCATGTTCTATCTTTATGTATTTACCGTAACTATCACTTGTATCGGCTTCTATAACTTTGCCATCTAGAACACTTTTGATTTCCGCTCCTTTGGGAGCCGCCAAATCTATAGCTTTATGCTTTTCTGAAAATTCAGTTGTAATCGTTGCATTTTCTACTGGTTTGTGTAAAGTAGCGTTCATCGCTGAAGCTTGTACCTTTGTACTGCCATTAATTTTCACTTTTACTATATTGCTTATATTTTTCATAGCTGTTTTATATTCTTGATTGCTATCTCCAGCCATTATGCTTCTGTTTATTTCTTCCACATACCATTTTTTGAAGCTTTCATAACTAGTTGAGCCTATGCCTTTAAAAACCATAACTAGTATCAACACTACAGAACAAGCTATTAGCTGCATAATAAATAATACTTGTATACCTTCTAGAAAATTTTTTCTATTGTTAATATATCCAGAAAATTCGCTATATTCTTCTCTTTTATATTCATCAACATCTGCATTTTTCAATCCTATCACCTCTGATAGAAATATATGCCACTTGTCTGTATTTAAGAAGAATAGTACACACATAAAAAAATAGGGCATAGCAATTTTTTCGCTATACCCTACCCTATTTCCTACTACTTTTAATCTTCTATTTTGCTTGTTTATTTTTTACATACTCATCTATTGATGCGGCAGCTTTTTTTCCTGCTCCCATTGCAAGTATTACTGTCGCAGCTCCGGTAACAGCATCTCCTCCAGCAAATACACCATCCATAGTAGTTTTCATGTTCTCATCAACTACTATCCGCCCTCTGTTATCAGTCTTTATTTTTTCTTCAGAGGCTGACACTAATCTATTTGGAGAATTCCCTATAGCCATAACTACCGTATCAACATCTACAAAGTGATTAGAATTTTCTAAAGCTACTGGCCGTCTTCTTCCCGAACTATCGACATCACTCAAAGTCATTTTGACACATTCGATCGATTTTACTTTAAAGTTTTCATCGCCATGTATTTTTACGGGATTAGATAAAAATTTAAACTGTATCCCCTCTTCTTTTGCATGGTGTATTTCTTCTAGTCGAGCAGGCATTTCTTCTTCTGAGCGCCTATATATCACATATACATCATTTGCACCAAGTCTTATAGCGCATCTTGCTGCATCCATAGCAACATTGCCCCCGCCGATTACAGCTACTTTATTAGGTTTAGCCACAGGTGTATCATATTCTTTTTTGTATGCATTCATTAAATTTATCCGCGTTAAAAATTCATTTGCCGAGTAAACACCATTGAGGTTTTCGCCCTCTATTCCCATAAAATTAGGCGAACCTGCACCTGAGCTTATATAGACAGCATCAAAACCAGATTCCATAAGTTCAGATACAGTAAAAGTTTTCCCTATGATAGAATTAGTTTTTATTTTTACACCTTTGTCTGTTAAAGCTTTTACTTCTTCACTAACTATATCCTTAGGTAATCTAAACTCTGGTATCCCATATACTAAAACTCCGCCAGCTTTATGTAGTGCTTCATAAATAGTAACATCATAACCTAGTTCAACTAAATCCCCTGCACAAGCTAAACCAGATGGTCCTGCTCCAACAACTGCTACCTTGTGACCATTGTTTGTAGGTGGTGCTTCTATTGTGTTCTGCTTTGAATTTATATCCGCAGCAAATCTCTCTAATCTTCCTATCCCTACAGGTTCACCTTTTATTCCCCTCACACACTTAGATTCACATTGACTTTCTTGAGGACATACTCTTCCACATATTGCCGGTAAAGTATTTGTCTTTTTTATCACTGCTAATGCTTCTTTAAAGTTCCCTTGCTTTATCTCTGATATAAAGTCTGGAATTTGTACATTTACGGGGCAAGCTGATACACAGGGCTTATTTTTACAATTTAGACATCTTTGTGCTTCATTTATCGCCATTTCTTCTGTGTAACCCAAAGCTACTTCTTCAAAATTATTTACTCTCTCTTCTGGCTTTTGGGTGGGCATATCAGTTTTCTGTGGAGCCATATTAGCCATTAGAATTCACCTCTTTTTTGAGAAGATTACAAGAATCTTCTGTACAGTCTCTTTCGTATTCTTTATACATATTTAAACGTCTGCAAGCCTCATCAAAATCAATTTTATGTGCATCAAAATCAGGACCATCCACACAAGCAAACTTAATTTGCCCATCATAAGTTAACCTACAGCATCCGCACATACCTGTTCCATCTATCATTAGGCTATTCATGCTAACAATAGTTTTTATCCCATAAGATTTTGTAATTTCACTTACTGCTTTCATCATTGGCATAGGACCTATAGCTAAAACAAAATCATACTTTTCACCTGATTCTATTTTTTCTTTGAGAGCATCTGTAACATAGCCTTTGTTACCATTGCTTCCATCGTCAGTCATAATAGTGATTTTGTTGCTTACATTTTTCATATCATCTTGAAGTATTATTAAGTCTTTACTCCTAAAACCCGCTATTATATCTACTATTGTCCCTTTTGAAAACAAAGCCTTAGCTTGAGGATATGCTATCGCACATCCAGTTCCTCCGCCAATAACTGCCGCATGTTTGTAACCATCTAGTTTGGATTCTTTTCCCAAGGGGCCAACAATATCACAAATACATTCCCCTTCCCCTAGTTTATCTATAAGCTTTGTGCTAAAACCTACTTTCTGGTATATCAAATCTATTGTTCCAGCTTGTTTATCAAAGTCTGCTATTGTCAATGGGATTCTCTCTGCTGTCTTATTTGCCCTAACTATGACAAATTGCCCTGGTTTTGCTGAGTTGGATATATCCTCTGCTTTTATGGTAATCCTTGTTACAAAAGGATTTAATGCTTCTTTTTTTATTATTTTAAACATAACTACACCACTTTCAAAACAACAAATACTACATGCAATTTTATCATGTATATGCTCTGCCAACAATAAATTATCTGTTATTTCAAAGTTTTGCCATATATATTTAAATTTTTAAATGCTATGTAATCATTGATAGTTCAAATCATTTACACTATAGTTTTTTATAATTTTATAAAATTTCTTGGCTTCATATTTTGCAGCTTCTAAGTCGTGCTCTAGATAGTTACCACATTCTTCTTTCTTATTTCCTGGTATTTCACCTTCGAATTCAGATATATTTTTTATGGTATCTTTTATTAACTCCAAAGCATTGGCATTACTAATGTTCCGAACAAGGAAATAGAAACCTGTTCTACAACCCATAGGACCAAAATAAATTATATCACCTGCAAATTCACTATTGCGAACAAATGTTGCAAACAAATGTTCAAATGTATGCAAAACTGGATTTGCCAAAAAAGGCGGTGTATTGGGTTTTACTAATCTGATGTCATATGTCGTAATATCACAATCGACCCTGGAAATATAAATTCCAGGGTCCAATTTATTATGGTCCACACAAAAACTTTTTATTTTCTCCATAAATCAATCACCATAATATCTAATACGGCTTTCGTCAAAACGATCATTAATCTTCCCATCATCATCAAAATAGCCAATAGGAACTATTGCAAAAGGTTCTATGTTATCACTTAATTTTAAAATTTCTTTTACTTTAGCTATTCTATCTTTTCCAGGAGCTATACCTAACCAAACTGCTCCTAAACCCTGTTTAGTAACTTCTAAAAGTAAATTTTCCGTAGATGCGCTCATATCTATGTCAGTATATTCCGGAAAACGTAAATTATTTGTGCGATAACATGGAACTATAGCACAGTTAGCTTTAGCTGTACAAGAAGTATACGGCGTAGCTTTTGACAACTCATCTAATATTTTCTTGCTTTTTATCACACAAAATTCCCATGGTTGCTGATTTCCTGCAGAAGGTGCTGCCATTGCAGCCTTTAGTATAGACTTTATTTTTGAATCTTCTACATCTTTATCCAGAAAATCTCTTACGCTCTTTCTTTTGAAGATAGCATCCATCTATATATACTCACCTCAGTTTTCATTTACATTTGCATTTTCATATTTATATTCATTATCTTTAAAGTATATATCGTACCAAAGTATAAACACATATATAGTCCATATTTTTCTTGAATTGTCTTCTTTACCATAATAATGATCGTCCAAGAAACCAACTATAACATCTGTATCAAAAAATTCTTTAGCTGTATCAGAAATAAAGGCTTGTCTAACTATATCATAGTATTTATCGTTTCTTAACCATACTCTAGTTGGCACAGGGAAACCTAATTTTCTCTTTTGAGCAGTACTTTCCGGTAGATGCTTTAAAGCTGCCATACGCATAGCATATTTTGTATTTTTTCTATTTACCTTTAATTTTTTAGGTATTTTAGAGGCTACTTTAAATACTTCTTTGTCCAAAAACGGCACTCTAAGTTCTAAAGAATTTGCCATACTCATCCTGTCGGCTTTTAAGAGAATATCCCCTATCATCCATGTATTTATATCAAGATACTGCATTTTTGTCTCATCATCATAAGAATTTACTTTATCGTAAATTTCTTTGCAATGGCTCGATGGATCAGTGGCTATTTCTTTATTTTTTAATATTTTTTGTTTTTCTTCAAGATTATACATATAGGCATTACCTATATAGCGCTCTTCCAGAGATTTTGAACCTCTGATGATATAATTTTTCCCCTTGAAATTCTTGTCTTTAACTTTTTGAGCTAAAAATTTTCTAAACTTTTGAGGTAAAAGTTTTTGGTAAAGCTTAAGAGCTCCTGGTTCTTTATAAATAGTATATCCACCAAATAACTCATCAGCACCTTCGCCGGACAAAACAACTTTAACATGCTCACTTGCAGCTTTAGAAACAAAATAAAGTGCTATGCAGGATGGATCTGCTAAAGGCTGGTCCATATAGTACTGAACTCTATCTATGTTATTCCAAAATTCCTCTGAAGAAATTACTTTATAATGATGATCAACATCTATTTTCTGAGAAAGCCTTTGGGCCCACGTTATTTCGTTATATTTTTCTCCGAAATCAAAACCTACTGTAAATGTCTTTTGATTCGGGAAATATGTGGAAACATAACTAGAATCTACCCCGCTTGAAAGGAAACATCCAACTTCTACATCACTGACCTTATGGGTCTTTACTGAATCTTGAAATACTTCTTCTATCTGAGATACTGCTTCTTTTTCTGTCATCTTCTTATCGGCATGGAACAAAGGATCGAAATATCTGCTGATTATACATTCGCCATTTTTATATCTTAAATAATGTCCCGGCATCAAGCAATAAATTCCCTCAAATAGCGTTTCGGGGGGCAGAACATATTGGAATGAAAGATAATTATCCAAAGCTTTCATGTTTAATTTTTTTTGGAAACCTGGAAACTTCAGGATACTTTTTATCTCTGAAGCATAAACAAAATTTCCATCTATTATCGAATAATGAAGAGGCTTTATTCCAAAAAAATCTCTAGCAATAAATAATTCCTTTTCTACCAGATTCCATATGGCAAAACCAAACATTCCTCTTAGCCTATCGAGAATCCCTTCTTGCCACTGCTCAAAACCATGAAGTATGACTTCCGTGTCTGCTTCTGTAGAAAAAGCATGACCTAAATCTTGTAACTCTTTTCTTAATTCCTTGTAATTATAAATTTCACCGTTGAAGGTAATTACCATACTTTTATCTTCGTTGTATATTGGTTGGGTCCCCTCATCCAGGTCTATTATGCTAAGTCGTCTAAAACCCATTGCCACTTCATCATCTATGTGAAATCCGTTACTGTCAGGCCCTCTATGAGTTATGACCCTTATCATATCTTTTATTACTTCATCTTTGTTTATAACTTGTCCAACAAAACCACATATTCCACACATTATTGTACCCCACTTTCAGTTTAAAACCTATCTCACTGTAATAGTTTAACAATGTTTTAATCTTGATTCAACTTTAATAAATTATAGTAATATCTATCAATTTGAGATATATCTAATTTTTAACTGACTTACAATAATATTTCTTTAAGTTTCAAAAAAATCCTCACAAAAGAGAATTTTAATATCATTTAGAGTTACAAACCTTTAACTAAATCCACTATATATTTTTTAAAATCATCTGCAATCTCTTTATGTTGCAGAGCAACTTCTACCGAAGCTTTTAATATGCCAAGTTTATTTCCCATATCATATCTAATGCCATCAAAATCTACTGCCGTCATTCCTTCTGTTCTGGCTAATTCCTTCATAGCGTCCGTAAGCTGAATTTCTCCACCTGCACCTGGCTTAGTTTTATCTAATATATCAAATATCTTGGCAGGTAAAACACACCTTCCTAATATGGAGTAATTTGAAAAAGCTTCTTCCTTGGTTTGCGGTTTTTCGATCATATCATCGCAAGCATATATATTATCTCGTAATTTATTCACTTTAAGAGAACTATATTTTTTTATGTCCTCATCCGAAACTGCTTTAACCCCAACAGTACCTTTTCCATACTGTTCGTAGGCTTGTATAAGCTGGCCACAAACAGGATTATCATTATTTATGATAACATCATCTCCATAGAGAACTGCAAAAGGATCGTTGCCAATAAATGAGCGAGCACAACCTATAGCATGCCCCAAACCTTTAGTTTCTTTTTGACGAACAAAAAATATATTCGCTAGCCTAGACAGATTTACTATGTCCTCATACACATCTTTTTTATCTGGATTTGCAACCAATTTAGACTCCAGCTCAGGTACTCTATCAAAATGGTCTTCAACTAGCCCCTTGCCTCGATTTAGAATAATCAATATATCTGTTATCCCAGATGCAACAGCTTCTTCAACAATATACTGTATTGCAGGTTTATCAACTATAGGTATCATTTCCTTAGGCATTGCCTTGCTTGCTGGTAGAACTCTTGTTCCCAAGCCTGCTGCAGGTATGACTGCTTTAGTTACTTTATTAGACATACTCTAATTCTCCTTTGGTTGTTCTTCACATAAAAAAATATAAAATTCCATAGGTACATATTGCGGATATCAGCATGTATACAGCGACAGAACAAAAACTTACTCCCCCACCAGATTTGAGCTTTAAGTTTATTTTTTCATTGCCTTCTAATTTTAATTTTATTTTTTTTATTTTTTTTATACAGTGTTTATAATAGATTTTATTTGCATGAATCGATATCAGCACCTTTGAGCCTAGGTAAAGAAAATATGACACGTATGATATAACAAGTCCTAATCGAGTTATTTGATATGATGGTTCTACCAAATAAGCCAAATTGCAAATAAGATCATACACCGAAAATATTGAAAGAACTATCGCTACAATAATACCTTTCAAATATTGCTTCCTATAAAAAAACCATAAACTAGAAAATAAAAAAGCGCTGAAATTAAATTTATACTTTTCTTTATCCTTAATTTTTTTAAACTGTGGCATGTAGTACGACGACGAACTTCCAACATAATCCGCCAATTCAACCGCACTTAACCCTTCAAAATCTTCGTTTTTATTGATTCCGCCGAGAGGATCTAGCATAAGTGAAAATATAGCTTTTGAATTTAAATTTTTTTCCGTAGTGGAACTATTAGGGTTTTTGTGAAAACTATCATCTGATTTTGCACGACTATCATCTTTCTCTAAATTCAAGCCACATTTCTCACAAAATAATGCATCAATGTTGTTAAGACATTTGCAATGAGGACACACTTTTTTTTCATTAGCAAATTCTTTATTTTTAGATTTCCATACCTCGCCAACGGTATGTTTATTTTCAAAAACACAGTGCCCAATAAGTTTATAGCAGTTTCTATGATAAGGTGCCCCACATTCTGGGCAGACTACGATATCATCATCTGAGGTAAATTCGTTATTACAATATGGGCATTCTTCTCCGATAAACTTTGTCATCATATCTCTCCCTATACTTATCATCAATCTCGCAAGATTCATTGTAGCTAATACTAAACAAAACTGCAAATTATTTCCGAAAATCAACAGTTATATCCAATGTATCAAAAATGATATGATTGATAAAAGCACTGTATATGTGACATCTTTTATTGTCAAAAAACAAATTGCTTCAACTTACCTAGCCTTCTCGCTGAATGCGTATCTGTTTAAGGAAGAGAGATAGAAGTAGGGGGAAACTGAATAAAATGGCAAAAATATATCTTGAATAGTATCCATTAACTGGACTGGTAACACACATGAGTATAATTCCAATATATACACCTAAAATCAAAATAGCTTTTTTGTTTTTATTGTTCATAGCA
>JAZUOT010000046.1:0-5845 GCA_045604805.1 Acutalibacteraceae bacterium
GGGGGTAATTACACTAAACATAAAACACATCATTAAAATGACACTAAATATATTTTTACTAAGCTTCATCTTTTATCTACTCCAATAATCAAATCAATATGCAAGCCATTTGGGAAAACACACCCAAACAACTATATCAAATCAAGTATAGTTGTACAGAGCTATTTTTTCAAGTAAAAATGATCATCATTAACAAAATGCCGATATTTCTCCACTTCTTAACCTTCTCTTATGTACCGGGTTTGTGTTCCACTTGATAGTATTCTCTCATAAAAAATTCATTAAAGTACCTTTTATTTTTTTGTGTATTTGTCACTGTGTGGATGAGCCCTAAAGTTGTCTAAGGCAACAAATGTGTGTAAAATGAAACGAAAGTGCTGCTTGAGTTCTGTTTTGAGTGGCTGATATGATATGAATGGACGAGTTTATGTGTAAAGTTTCAATCATCACTCCGGTATATGGTGTGGAACGTTATTTGTCTGAGTGCATTGATAGCATACTTGCGCAAACTTTCACCAATTTCGAGCTGATCATAGTTGATGATGGTTCGCCGGACGGCTTAATTGCAAGTGATTATGAAGCGTAGTTTTGATACTAAGAAAGTGTTATTCAGAATAGGATGGATTTTTATATGAAGAATGCACAAAGTTTTAATGTCCAACATTGCTTTATTTGTGGGGCTAAATCTATTGGGCAATACGGTGGATATGAGACTTTTATAGAAAATCTTACACTAGCCTCCTTTTTCAATCGATTTGTGCATCAATGGTATATGTGATATAATTTTTCAAGTGTGTATTAATATGTTGATAGGTAGATTTTATGTCCTACAATCTTGAAAAAGAAATAATGTGCAGAAGTTGCGAATTAATGTCCAAAACCATTATTTATCAAAACATTAATGCGGGGAAACACAGAGAGATCAGACGACGACTTATGGATAGTTCACTGTTTTTGTGGGAGTGTCCGCACTGTGGCCATCATTCATATTTATCGTATCCCCTCTTGTACAGTGATTTAGATTTACACTTTATGATATACCTCATTCCCAATGGTAATTATGAGCATTTATCTGACTTAAAACTACATTCTCAGTATCCACAGCTTGAAAATATAAAAAAACGCATTGTTAATACCACTGAAGATTTAAAAGAAAAAATCTTGATATTCGACAGTGAATTAGATGACATGTATATGGAAGTAACAAAGCTGATATTGACTGATACTGTTGAAAAACAAATTTCATCTAAAGTTTTGAGTTGCCGTTTCTGTGTGTTTGACGAAAATACTCAAAGTTTGGGTTTTGCGTTTTTCCTGAAGGATAGAGAAGAACCTTACCTGAGGAGTGTTAGGGTTTCTGCTTATGAAAAAGCCGCTGATATTGTTGACGAATATTTGTCCAAAGTAAATCTTCCGGCTGGCTTTTTGAATGTCAATGCAGAATGGGCCGAAAGAGTCATGGATGTGGAACTTTCGTGGGAATAAACTTTCTAAATGGGTTTGCTTTATGTTTAGAACAAAATTTTTGCAAGTATTTGCGCTTTGTTTACAATTTTCTATTTTGATTTTTCTTTTTGTCCCGCTTTCGCAGGGTGTAGGTATAAATGGTAGTATCTTGGCTAAAATATTACAAGCTTTTGTAAATCTGGATATCGAAAATATCTTAGTATTATCATTATACTATCTGCCTACCATTATTAGTATAATTTTCATGCTGTGCATACAAAATTCTGCTAGATATTTATTAACTGCAGTTTCCGCTTCATTTTGTTTGGCTCTCACACTTGTACAATATATTTTTCCAGCTTTTGCACAAGCCTATTTGTTTTCTTGCTACACGACCGCTCTATATGTTTTGCTAATATTGGAAATTGTTTTAATTGCTATTTGCATTATAGCTGTGAGTTTGGCGTCACCTTCCGATTTTTTTCTTCCAAACTTCGACTACAAAAGCAATACCCAGGAAATTTTTCTTGATGATATAGATTAAATTTGTATTCGTAAAGGAACATATTGATGAATCATTCTAGAATTTTTAATATGGCCGAAAAAAAAGAATACGACAGCGAACAGCTCATAGAATACATAAAGGTACTTGAACTAAAGAATAATAAAATTCAGGAAAATTTAAACAAACTAAGTGATAAGCATAATAAAGTCTGCAAAGAACTTTCAGAAAGTAACCTCGAGCTAGAAAAAGTTTGCAAGATGAGGGACCATATGTTTGAAGCCTTTGAATCTTCGCAAGAAAAATTAGCTGTTGCAACTATAGCGCATGAACAAACTACATCTACTTTAAAAAATGATATGAAAGCTCTTCTTTGTGAGAATTCTAATCTCAAAAAAACAATACAAACCCTAAATTTAAAAAGTGAGAGATGTAGAGAACTAGAATTTCAAATAACGGATATTCAAAAACATATGGAATCACAGTATCATCAGTTGATAGAAAATTCTAAAAGCGATGCGATGGATGCTTTGTATGTCATAGATGATGTAGAGGCTTGCATAGCTAAGTTCCGTAAAGACATTGAAAAAACACATGACGACATAAAAATTGGTAGTAAAACTATACAAGATATTGTTATAATTCTTGAAAAAGACTCTGAGGCTTGCCTCAATAAACTTTTGAAAATCAAAGAAAAATTTTTGAAAGATAATAATATTTTTAATATAAGCAAATAAATGGCTTTTTAAGCATAAGTATATTAGTTGTGAAATTAAATTTAAGGGGATATAGGTATGTTCGGTTTATGGTTTTTGCAATCTGGAATTACATTCCAACAAGTTTTTACAAGAGTTCTATCCGTTGCTTTCATTATAATATTTATTTTGCCATTCCACGAATGGGCCCACGGTTTTGCTGCAAATAAATTGGGAGACCCTACTGCTAAAAATTATGGTAGACTTTCATTCAACCCTCTAGCAAGCATAGATCCTATGGGCGCATTATTCATATTTTTATTTGGTTTTGGCTGGGCAAAACCTGTTCCTGTTGATCAACGCTACTTTAGAAATCCTAAAAGGGATATGGCTATTACAGCTATGTGTGGTCCTTTAGCTAATATAGTTGCAGCTTTAGCGGGCGGACTTTTGTACAATCTTTGTGCTACAGTGTACCTTCATTCGTCTGTATCTATTTTAGTTTGGCTTATGTATTTTCTTTATTACTACATAATCATTAATGTAGGACTTGCGGTTTTCAATCTTATACCTATTCCTCCTTTTGATGGCTCAAGAATACTTGCTGCTTTTCTCCCTGAAAAAACTATACAGAATTTCTACCAATATCAAAATATATTTATGGTTCTGGTTTTAGTACTGTGTTTCTTTGGTTTTTTGAGTGTTCCTCTTTATTATGCGCAAAATTCTCTGTATAGCTTTGTAATGTGGCTGACATCACTGCCATTTAAAGCATTCTAATAAATTAAATATGGAAAAACCAACATATAAGATAACTGACTTTGAAGGGCCACTAGATTTGTTGCTCAATCTCATTCAAAAAAACAAATTAAACATATATGATATTCAGATAACATCTTTACTTGAACAGTATATGGAATTTATAGAAACAAATCGTAATAATAATCTTGATATATCCAGCGAGTTTCTAGAAATGGCAGCACGACTTGTACATATAAAAAGTCTATCTCTCTTGCCAAAACACGAAGAATCCGATGAAATGAAACAGGAATTAGAGGGTGAATTGATAGAATATATGCAGTGCAAAAAAGCTGCCCTGCTGCTAAAAGAAAGAGCTGACTTCTCATGCTTTGTTAAAGAAGCAGACAAACTTTCTCCAGATATGACGTACTGTTTGAAACATGACAAGCAAATACTTCTAAAAAGTTTACTAAGTGCATCTGGTAAAAATGCTATCAATTTGAAGGATAAAAAAGAAAAATTCTTCGGTGTCGTCAAGAAACAAGTTGTATCTGTTTCATCAAGAATTATATTTGTTATGCGTTCAGCTTGGAAGAAGGGTCGCGTAAGCTACAACGCTCTCTTTAAGAAAAGCAAAAGCAAATCTGAGATGATTGCAACATTTTTGGCTGTTTTAGAGCTGGTTTTCAGCAAAAGAATACAGGTCGAATATAAAGACCACGAGCTTCAAGTCAAACTAAACAAAGAAGGACATCGTAGAAAAAAAGGAGAATAAAATATGTCTACTCCTAATATGCAATCAGCCCTGGAAGCTATATTTTTTGCACATGGGGAACCCGTACAGATAGGCAAAATTTGTAATGTTCTAGATATAAAATATGAGAAAGCTATCGGTCTTTGTGAAAACCTAAAAGATACCTTGGACAAGCGTCATAGCGGTCTAAAGCTTATAAAAATAAAAGACAGTTATCAGCTTTGTACCCGAGGAGAATATAAAAATTACATAGAACAAATATTAGAGCTCAAGAGAAATACACCTCTTTCGCCTGCGGCTATGGAGGTTCTTGCAATAATTGCTTACAATGAACCTGTTACCAGAGCTTTTGTAGATCAGATAAGAGGCGTAGACTGTGCTCATGTTATAGGAAGCCTTTGTTTGAAAGGCTTAGTTGAAGAAAGGGGCAGACTGGAATTACCAGGAAGACCTTTGCTTTATGGTGTGACAGATAATTTTCTTCGCTGTTTTGGTTTAGAAAGTCTAGAAAATTTGCCAACTGTACCCAAAGATGAAAATACCGATACAGGACAAAAACAGGGTATTACAGACAGTTCAAACGAAAATGTGTAGAGCAGCATTGTTTTGCAAAAGAAGGTGGGTATATGATAATTTTATGGATAATATTAGCTCTCTTATTTGTGATATTTATTTTGCTATTTTGCCCGCTTTCATTAAGCATAAAATCTGATGAAGCAATCCGATGCAAACTTAGCTACCTATTTTTCAGATATAAATATGATTCTAGTGATCTAGACAAGCCTGATATTAATGCTGAGACTAGTCAAAAAACAAACAATAAGAATATGAATGATAAAAATGATAGGGGTTTAAAAAAATTCAAAAAAATCACACAAAAATATACTATACGCCAATTCTGTAGTATTGCTAAAATCGCATATAATTATACTAGACCACAATTTATTCGCATAGCTAAAAAGCTTAAAATAAAAAAATTTGATTTATATGTTGGTATAGTCGGAAATGATGCTGCGGATACTGCGCATAAAACAGCCATAGTCTCATCGCTTTTATATCCTTTTTTTTCTCTAGCCGTAAATAATTCCAATTCCCTTAAAAATTATAATTTCAAAATCGAAGCACTGTTTCTAGAAGAAAAAAACAAATATTATGCTGATATCAGAATCAAAATACCTTTTGTTTCTTTTATTGTTCCATCTTTGAAAATATTACTTTATCTGTCTAAATTAATCAGAAAACTGTAAATCGTTTTTTCTGATCTTCAGCGCAGACTGGGCATAGGCCGTGCCTCAAACTCAAAAAACCCCCGTGTCGAATGACACGAGGGTATTTTTGTGGCTCCCCCTGTTGGACTTGAACCAACGACAACGCGGTTAACAGCCGCGCGCTCTACCGACTGAGCTAAGGAGGAACAAAAAGTTGGCGTCTTCCTATTTTCCCGGACCGTTGCCAGTCAAGTATCTTCGGCACCACTGAGCTTAACTTCCGTGTTCGGAATGGGAACGGGTGTACCCTCAGCGTCATCAACACCAACTAATTTAACAATATATAATATATGCAATCTCTCGCACATATATGCTGAAATGGTGACTCGTGCGGGAATCGAACCCGCGTTACCGGCGTGAGAGGCCGGTGTCTTAACCGCTTGACCAACGAGCCCTTCCGTAGCAGCCAAGCGGCTACCAGTCGAATGGTACACCATCA
>JAZUOT010000047.1:0-53658 GCA_045604805.1 Acutalibacteraceae bacterium
CATTAACTGGACTGGTAACACACATGAGTATAATTCCAATATATACACCTAAAATCAAAATAGCTTTTTTGTTTTTATTGTTCATAGCATATGCAAGCATCAATATTATGGACCAAGTATAAGTGGAAGCTGTAGAAAATACACGCGCAAAATCCGAATCATTTAAATCATTTCTAAATATATCAACTGTTTTTCTATAGTCATTAAACTCTTTTGGATGAGAAAAAGAAAAGCCGATTTGGGAGGTATAAGTGTTTGTGATATTCATCATTTCGCATGAATATGAATAAGGATATGAAATAACCATCCCCTTATTGGGATAAAAATATTCATAGTAGTCATTCATAGTAGCTTGAATATATGTACCTGGATGGTTTAGAAACATTTTTATCCATACTTTAAAATAACAAAGTAAATCTTTCTGTGTAGATTTTTCGTTAAACGTTTCCTTTACCGGATCTGATATATCAGGATTATATCTTTCAGCTAATTCATCGTATTTTAGTACTGCATTTATAACATCTATTTCCTCTGGTGTCACTTCATCTGCATGGTACTTTATGTATCTAGCAGTTTGCTGAAAAGGAACAGACAGCATTTCTCTGGTACTACCTGATGTTATATGCAAACTTGGCAATAATACATTCGAGTAAAATATCGAAAAAACCAAAACACATACGATGGAATAAGCAGCTAATTTTCTGTGACTTTTGTTAATTATAAAAATCAACAATAAAGTGAACAGCAAAACATATCTGCCGTCATTTCTAAATAAATCCATTCCTAACATCGAAATAAAGAAGACGATAAAATATTTTCCCTTAGGTGTTTTATTCAGTATATTGTACAATGATATGATGAATAAAATAAAAAATGTTACATACATAACATCTTTTGTTATCAAGAACATATATGAGCGTATCAATGGCAAAACTAAATAGTACAATATAACTATATGAGCTACTTTAACTGAGACATCCAGTTGATTTACCATCAAACGAATGGAAAAAGCAATTACAGAAATAACAAGTAAAAACTGAAATAGCGCAAACATAAAAATAGCTCTATTGGCACTTCCCAAAAACTTCATTCCAAAGCTTAAGAAAAAATGTAATAAAGCTGAATATGCCACAGGATGATGACTGTTTATCATAACATCTTCTGACAATAATCTAGGTTCAATGCTGGACATCGAGTATCCAGTTTGGGGATAGTATTGCACTATCATAGATACTGTGTCCTCCATAAACGTAGCGGGATACGAAGTGATAATATATGGGATGTATGCAACTAAGAGAATGACAAAAGAAGTAAGAAAGGGCCTTCTCTTAAATGACTTTAAATATGCTTGAAACCAAATCCACAGACGATTACGATTTACTAAATTAGGTACCTCAACTAATATTTTTCCATCTAGGATTACAAATAAAAATGCTATAGCGAAATAAAATAAAATACTATATCCGCTGCACATGAAAGCCGCCTTTAGCATCTGCCCATTTTTTATATCCATTACTAGTGCCCAGTTATTCTGCTTGCTAAATGAGTAACCGAACACCATAAACAAGCCAAACAATACTGAGGGAATCAACACTGAAATTTGAATCTTACTTTTGGAAGTAAAACGGCTAACATACTGATAAAACATTATAAGCAAAGGTAATAACAACATCATCACTATGTTGTATTCATTAAACGATCCTATAATATTCATCAAAAAATATGATTTAGGTCCAAGTTTTGCATCGACTAAATCTAGCTTCATGCAAACAGCCAGCCATGAAATAACTGCAAGAAAAATATACTTTTTACGAAATTCTATATGTCTTATCATTTATCCCCTTTAACTCCCTTTTAGATATAGCTAAATTTGCTCTATTTTTCTTCCACCTTAGTCGTCGTTATCAGTAATTCATGCCATTTGAGGTATAATTGCTATAATATTTCAAACACATAATGTCCACTGGCATTTATGCCGTATTTTATCTTCTATGTACTTTATTAACTTTTCCATTTATTTTCACTTATTACCTTACATTTTAACAAAATAAAATCACTTAGGATATATTTTGTCTGCCATGAGTTTGTCGTAATTTTTTGTGATTTTTTTGACAGTTTATTTTATAAACAAATTAAGAGGATTGAAATTATATATACACTTAAATAATAAACTAGAATTTATATTCGCCTGATTAAAAATATACATATCAATGTCACTATTAAATGAAGATACTAGCTTAATAACAGTACACAAAATATAAATTAAAACTATCGCTTGTAAGAAAGCAAAACCAGCACCCAACATCTTATTGACATTCCCCATAATTGGAAGTCTGTTTAATTTATCAAATGTTCTCGATAAGAATGAAAACAATATTTTAAAAATAAAAAATAAAGCCACAAATACAACTAATTGCAATATGCCTACAACTACAGGTCTTAATAAATCGCTAACTGACTTTGCTGCCACATATATATCCATTCTCAGAGCTTGGTTTAAGTCATTTACTTTGACACCCGAATTAAACAAAGAATTTTGAAGAAAGACAGGTAAATTATTCAAAGTATCTTGTAAAGATGATATGAAACCATTGCTTCCTGTCTCTAATTCTTTTACAACACTATTTATGATACTTTCACGTATAAAGTTGTCGTAAAGATAAGCTGCAATTGATGTTGATAGAATATTTGAAAGTATTAATGTTATTATCGTTCCGAACAATCCAAACAAAGAAGATATCAGGCCTTTTTTATAACCTCGGAACACATAAAACAAAAAAAATAAAATTAATATTAAATCTAAAATTAAAGAACTTACCATATTACAGAACTATCCTTAAAAACTTACTTTTCTTATCTCGCTAGCGCCTAAAACATAAAAACATCTTGATCCACATAGTAGAAGTTTTGAGGCATCGGTTCCCACTTCTAAAGTTTTCATCTGCTGACCTTTTAAATTATAAATATAAGCTTTCCCTTGCGAAAGGATTGAAATTTTTTCAGATCTAACACACACAGATTCGACTAATATATCTGTAGCGAATTCACTTTTTTTGTCTGCATTTGCATCAATAAAAGTACAGGAACAATTATGGCCATCAGATGAAACAGACGTTGCAAATAAAATCCCATCGTCTGGATTGACATAATACGAAGCTAGTGTTTTACCATCATAATTAAAATCCTCCTTGCTGCCATTATGGGCATCTATATAACTTGTATATTTATCACCTATAGCTACAGGAGTCCCATTATATAAATAATCTACATCTAAAACCATATTGTCGTTTAATTCTACTTTGTGTTCTTCTTCGGATTTAGAGAAATTCAGAATATATATTACAGATTTCAAGCTGCCATTATCCGCTTTTAAAGTGGAAACAACAGCCTTAGTACCTTCTTTGTTTAGAGCTATATCCGCCACATAATTTTCCGCAAAATGATATTTATATTTCTCACTATGATCTGAATTATATACCATTAAATCAGCAGTATATATATTGGATCTGCTAACTACGGCATATATGCCCCTCTGGGAGATTGATGCACATATTATTTCTTCATTCAAATTTTTATCGATAATCTGGGATGAATTGCGTTCTACTCGAAAGCCCTTTCCTTCTTTATTGTAAACTATTGCCCACGAACCATCAGCATCCATAGCAGGTTTATTAAAACCATGTGTGTTGCTATTTGTTTGCTTTCCATTTCTTTTCAGTACGGTAAACGAAGTATCGCTTGTTATTGCGGCATTATTATTCATAAGCTGAAAATTGCCATTATCAACTTTCAAACCTTGAATATTTTGATGAAACTCTTTATTACCAAACAAACCATCTAAACCTTTATTATCTACGACAGCGACATACACAACTTCTAAAAGTGCCGCTGTGACAATAATAGCCAAAATTTGCAGGATTTTTCTTTTATACTTTGACCTAGGAGGTAGAGTTTTCTCGTTTATTTTTTTATCTAACTCTACTTCCCCTTCCTGCGTAGTGTTTTGATTAATTATTTTTTTCTTTGTTAATCTTCCTTTGCTTATTTTAAAAATATGTTTCATATTATAATTTCATCCCCTAAAACATCATAAAAAACACGGTTCAAATAAAGACCATGTGCTGGGGCTGTCGGTCCAGCAAGGCTACGATTTTTAGCTTTTATTATAGCTTTGATATCATTTACAGCTATTTTGCCTTGGGCAACTCTAAGAATTGTTCCTACCATTATTCTGACCATGTTATATAAAAATCCATCAGCCTCCACTCTGAATACTACCATATTTCCAGTTCTAGCGACACTGCTGTTCCTTACAGTTCTAGTCATATTATTCTGCTCTCTTTTGTCCAGAGTGCAAAACGATGTGAAATCGTGCTTTCCAATAAATTCTTTTGCTGCTAAATTCAATAAATTCTCGTCCAGCTCATATCTGTATTCTAGAGCATATCCGTCTAAAAACGGATCTCTTATTTTACCATTATGTATTTTGTATATGTACTCTTTAGCTGTGCATGAATATCTAGCGTGAAAATCATCGGGAACATCCCTACACGAAATAACAGCTATCGATTTTGGCAAAAATTTATTTAGTGCCATGGTTAATCTTTCGCAAGTGATGTTTCTGCTAGTTCTTATACTTATGCAGTACATATTTGCATGGACACCAGAATCTGTTCTGCTACAACCTTTTATATCCACAGTTTCACATAAAATTTTTTGTAGTGCATTCTGAAATACTTCTTGAATTGTTATAGCGTTTTTTTGTATTTGCCACCCATGAAACTCTTTACCACTAAATGCTAGTACAGCCAGAATATTACGTTTTTTAATTACAGCTTTATCAGATTGCACAAGATCACCCCAGCAATGACAAGTAATATGGCTGCAAAAAATACAAAATCTAGTTTTGAAAGTTTAGGTTCTTTCATTTTTGTCCTTGGCATGCCGCTCTGGTAACAACGGCAATCCATAGCCATAGCCAAGTCGTAGGCTCTCCTGAAAGAAGACACAAACAGCGGTACTAATATTGGCACTAAAGCCTTTATTCTTTGGATCATATTGCCGCTTTCCATATCCGCACCTCTAGCTTTTTGTGCATTCATAATTTTTTCTGTCTCTTCGAGTATTGTAGGAACAAATCTTAGGGCTATAGTCATCATCATGGCTATATCATGCACCGGGATTTTTATTATTTTTAAAGGCTTTAGCAAATATTCCATGGCATAAGTCAGGTCGTTTGGGCTAGTTGTGAAAGTAAAGACACAACTTACAAATATCAAAGCTATTATCCTAAAAGCTATAAAAATGCTATTTTCTATACCTTGTCTGGTAATAGTGAGAAATCCCCATTGGAATAATGGCTCACCGCTTCCGTAAAATAAATTTAATATTGCTGTCATTACAATAATAAGCATAATCATTTTCAAATTCTTGAAATATAAACTTATACTTACTCCAGAAAGAAACATCAAAGTTAGCACTGTCAGAACTATTAAAGACAGCCCAAAAAAATTAAACGCAAAAAAAGATATAACTATTAACAAAAGTGTTGCAATAGTCTTCACTCTACTATCAAGCTTATGAATAAAAGAATTCCCTGGTATAAACTGGCCTATTGTTATATCTCTAGTCATTTTTTATTTTTTGCCTCCGGTAGTAAAGTTTTTCAATCTCTGCAACAGCTTCTTCTACAGTCAATACACTTTCAGGCAAATCTAAACCTGATTCCTTCAACCTATTCATAATGTAGGTTATTTGTGGTAACTTTAGGCCGATTTTATTTAAAATATCTTCTTTGGCGAAAACTTTTTTTGTTGAGTCGTACATAGCAATTTCAGAATTATCTATAACTATTACTTTATCGCAAACTTGCGCAATTTCTTCCATTGCATGAGACACAAGTATAACTGTATTTTTTTTCTCTTGATGATATTTTTTTATGGTCAATAGAAGCTTTTGTCTTCCATAAGGATCTAGACCTGCCGTAGGTTCATCCAATAATAAAACATCTGGTTGCATAGCCATAACACCGGCTATTGCACAACGGCGCTTTTCCCCTCCAGAAAGCTCAAAAGGAGATTTATTTAACATTGATTCATCTATGTCCACTAGGTTTGCAGCTTCTCTTACTCTCAAATCTATCTCATTATCGCTGCAACCCATATTATGGGGCCCAAATGCTATGTCCTTATATACAGTTTCTTCGAAAAGCTGATACTCAGGATATTGAAATACCATCCCAACTTTAAAACGAATATTTCTTATTTTCTTTGGCTCGTGCCAAATATTCTTTCCATCAAAATAGACAATACCTTCAGTGGGTTTAAGCAAACCGTTTAGCTGTGAAACTAAGGTCGATTTTCCTGAACCTGTATGCCCGATTATGCCAATAATATCACCCTTTTCAATATCTATATTGATATTACTAAGAGCTTTACTCTCAAATTCTGTATTAAAACCATAAGAAAAACATAAATTTTCTGTCTTTATTATCGGCATAAAACAAAATATCCTTTCTATATATAAAGCTATATACCCTTGTCAGCTAAAATATTTAATAGTTTATCTATACATTCTTCTTCACTTAAAGCCACACCGTCACTTACTATACCTTTTTCGCAAAGTTTACTTATAAGCTGGGTAGCCTGTGGAACAGCTAATTTTAGAGAATACATTTTTTCTGTATCAGAAAATACATCCCTAGGCAGTGCATCAAGTACTATAGAACCTTTTTCCATAACTATGACTCTATCAGCAAGTATTGCCTCATCCATATAGTGAGTTATAAGTATTATAGTTATACCTTTTTCTTTATTTAAAAATTTTATAGTACTGAGAACTTCTTCCCTACCCTTTGGGTCAAGCATGGATGTCGGCTCATCTAATATTATACATTTCGGAGACATAGCAATTACTCCCGCTATTGCTACTCTTTGTTTTTGTCCTCCGGATAGCTTATGTGGAGCTTTGTCTTTATGCTCATACATCCCGACCGCCTCAAGAGCAGAATCGACACGTTTTCTGATTTCCTCAGGTTCCATAGCCAGATTTTCAGGACCGAAAGCAACATCCTCTTCCACCACACCAGCTACAATCTGATTATCGGGATTCTGCAAAACCAAGCCAACATTTTTCCTTATTTCATAAGTAAGGCTTTCGTCTGTTGTATCCATTCCATCAATAAAGACTTTGCCCTTAGTTGGTAAAAGTGTAGCATTCATGAGCTTTGCAATAGTAGATTTACCAGAAGCATTATGCCCCAAAAGAGCTATAAATTCACCCTCACTAATTTTCAGATTCAATCCTTCTATAACATTTTTGGAGTTTTCATCTTCTTCACAATAAGCAAAGGAAACATCCTCGATATTTATAAAACTTTTGCTCATAAAGGTTTCACCCAAAAATTATATATTTTGCCAAACAGCACTACAACCACACGGTAAAGCGAGTTTAGAGGAAGTAACCTTAAGGCAGGTCTCATAAGAAAATACCCGTCCACCTTTTTTGCTTTTAATTACATCACTCAGCATGTATTCCATAACTGACGGCGAAAGTCCCGCAGTATAGGAATTAATAAGTAATAATTTTGCATTATCACTCAGTATTTTTGATACTTCAAGTATCAAATCATAAATCTGATCTTCTAAATGCCAAACTTCACCTTGAGGCCCTCTACCATACGAAGGCGGATCCATGATAATTATATCATATTTATTATTTCTTCTTTGCTCGCGTTTCACAAACTTTAGACAATCATCTATTATCCATCTTATCGGTTTATGGGCAAGTCCAGATATTTTAGCATTCTCTCTGCCCCAACTTACCATTCCTTTTGAAGAATCAACATGACAAACAAGTGCACCAGCATCAGCACAGGCTAAACTCATCGCACCAGTATACGCAAACATATTCAGCACTTTCAGCTGTCTGTTCGAAGATTTTATTACACTGCAAAGCATATCCCAGTTCGTCGCCTGCTCTGGGAATATTCCTGTATGTTTAAAACTCATTAATTTTAAATTAAATTTTAAATTTTTATAGTTTATTTGCCACTGTGTAGGAATTTTTTTCAAAATTTCCCACTGTCCCCCACCCTTATTAGATCTGTGGTACACTGCATGAGCATTTTCCCAAAGTGGTGATTGTTTTTTTGTTTTCCAAACAATCTGGGGATCTGGTCTAACCAAAATAACGTCATTCCAACGCTCCAGGCGTTCTCCTTCTGAGGCGTCAATTAACTCATAGTCTTTCCATTCCGATATTTTCAAATCAATATTCCCTTTTTAAAAAAAAATTAACTTAGCCTATTTTCTACGATAGCTGCAACTTCATTGGCAACTTTTTCTATCTGCTCTTTATTTTCTCCTTCAGCCATAACCCGAATAAGTGGTTCAGTCCCAGAAACACGGACAACGATTCTTCCCTTATCCGATAAAGCTTTCTTTGCATCTTCTGTAGCCTTCTTGACTTCTGGATCTGTATAAAACTTCAATTTGCCCTCTGGACTAACACGAACGTTAACCATAGTCTGAGGATATCTTTCCATCAAGGTTGCTAAACTCGAAAGCTTTGCTTGCCTGCGTTTTAAAATACTCAAAAGCTGAGCTGCTGTAAGCTGGCCATCTCCAGTGGTAGCAAAATCGCGAAAAATTAAATGCCCTGACTGTTCGCCACCAAAACCATATTCTTCTAGCAACATTTCTTCTAGAACATAACGGTCGCCCACTTTTGTAGCTATAAAATTTATACCATTTTCCTCACACAGCTTTATAAAAGCCATATTAGTCATTATAGTACCGACAACCGTATTTTTAGCAAGCTTTCCTCTTGATTTCATGTCTAAGGCACAGATAGCCATTATGTAGTCTCCATCAACTATATTTCCCTTATCATCTACTGCTAAACATCTATCTGCATCTCCATCAAAGGCTATACCCACATCCAGATTATTTTCTAAAACATATTTTTGCAAAGATTCCATATGCGTTGAACCGCTATCTTTGTTTATATTAGTACCATCTGGGTTGTCATTAATGATGTACACTTTAGCTCCCAATTCTTCGAAAAGCTTCCTGGCACTGGCACTGGCAGAACCATTTGCACAATCTAAAGCTATATTCATACCATCTAAAGCAAATGGTACAGTGCTCTTAATGTGTTCTATATAGTCCTTAACTGCATTTTCGGCTTTGCTATATCTGCCTATTTTGTCTCCTGTCGGGCAAGGATAAGCTTCTGCTCCATCTAAAACTATAGCTTCAATTTGTTCCTCAAGAGCATCTGGCAATTTATATCCATCTCCACTGATTATTTTTATGCCATTAAACTCACAAGGATTATGAGATGCGGATATCATTATTCCGGCGTCAGCTTTATACTTCCCTACTAAAAATGCCACCGCAGGGGTAGCTATAACTCCGAGCGAAACAACATTTGCACCAACAGAACAAAGCCCTGCAATAAGCGCCCCTTCTATCATATCGGACGATATTCTTGTATCTTTTCCTATTAAAATTTTAGGATTTGTATTTGTACCTTCAGTAAGAACCATAGCTGCTGCTTTTCCTATATTCATTGCCAGTTCACAGTTAAGTTCTGAGTTTGCTATCCCTCTAGCTCCATCAGTTCCGAACAATCTACCCACAAAAACATCTCCTTTAAAATAATTTTTGTTGTGATTCATCTAGTAAGCCATCAAGACCCAGGTGTTGGTATGCTAATCTAGTGGCCATTCTCCCTCTGCTAGTTCTAGTAAGAAAACCTATCTGCATAAGGTAAGGCTCATAGACATCCTCTATGGTAATAGATTCTTCACCTATTGCTGCTGCTAAAGTGTCTATTCCAACAGGACCCCCTCTGTAAAACTTTATTAAAGCTTCTAGTATCCTGATGTCATTAGAATCCAAACCTAATTCGTCAATTTCTAACTTGTTTAATGCATTTTGGGCGACTTCGCAATTAATCTTCCCACCATTTATCACTTGAGCAAAATCTCTTACTCTTTTTAATAGGCGGTTTACTACTCTAGGCGTTCCTCTAGAACGAGAAGCAATTTCTAGAGCCGCATCATCATCTATGTCAGCCTTTAAGATAGATGCACTTCTTTTTACTATCTGAGCTAATTCATTGTTAGTATACATTTCTAAACGCAAAACAACACCGAATCTATCTCTAAGCGGTGCTGATAATTGACCTGCTCTGGTAGTTGCACCTACGAGAGTAAATTTAGGTAGCGGCAAATGATAGGATGCCGCCATCTGTCCCTTACCGGTAACTATATCTATAGAGAAATCTTCCATCGCAGGATAAAGTATTTCTTCCACTGCCCTAGATAGTCTATGTATTTCATCTATAAAAAGCACATCACCCGGGTTTAAATTAGTAAGTATCGATGCCAAATCTCCTGGTTTTTCTATTGCGGGACCAGATGTTATTTTTAAATTTACGTTTAGTTCATTTGCTATTATTCCAGCCAAAGTTGTTTTCCCTAAACCCGGTGGGCCATATAGCAGAACATGGTCTAAAGATTCTTTTCTTTGTTTTGCTGCTTCTATGAAAACCTGTAAATTTTCTTTGACTTTTTCTTGTCCTATATATTCTGACATTAACTGTGGTCTTAAGGGGTTTTCATACTCATTATCTTCTGGTAAATTATCAGGATCAACAAGTCTATTTTCTAAATCAAAATCAAACTCCAATTACTTGTTTCCCCCTATTTCTCTCAATGTAAGTCTAATTAACTCTTCAACCGGTAAATTCATATCAAAATTATTTATAACGGGTAATATCTGAGAAGAAGAATATCCTAACACTTTCAAAGCCTCTACCGCTTTAGAAATATTAGACGACACTCTAGGAAGAACATTTCCCCCGACAGCGGAATCAGTAGTTTCTAAATCCATAGGAATTTTTGAAATTTTATCCTTTAGCTCTAATATGATTCTCTGGGCTAATTTTTTTCCTACTCCTGGAGCCATAGTTATCGACTTAATATCAGAACTCACTATACTTGCAGCTATTTGCTCTACACTCAACGTAGATAAAATTGCTATGGCAACTTTAGCCCCTACACCTGAAACTTCTATTAACATTTTGAAACATGATAGTTCTTCTTTGTCAGCAAATCCAAAAAGTTCAACAGACCCCTCTTTAACGGACATGTAGGTATATAAAAAGACTTCTTCGCCGTTTTGAGCTAACTTGCGCTGAGTTCCTGAACTAACAACACATTTATATCCTACTCCAGAACATTCTATTACAGTAATATTAAATTCGCTATAAGTTAACTTTCCTCTGAGGCTATATAACATTTTTTCACCTTTTTTAAATTCATTTTATAGAAGAAAACAACTTTTCCCTATTTGCCCATTGAGCATGGCACAAAGCTATAGCCAAAGCATCAGCCGCATCATCATATTTAGGCATTTTATCAAGATTTAATAATTTCTTTATCATATACATAATTTGAGATTTTTCTGCCCTGCCATAACCAGTTATGATCGTCTTCACCTGTAATGGAGTATATTCAAAAATTTGTATACTATGTTTGCGCGCCGACAATAATATTACACCTCTAGCTTGTGCAACATCTATAGCCGTTTTCTGATTATTCTGGAAATATAGCTTTTCTATCGCTAAAGCATCTGGTGAGCATTTTTCTAGCATTTCATTGCAAGAATCAAAAATATATTCAAGCCTTTCAGATAAACTCTTATTTGCACTAGTCTCTATCGTACCATTTCCCATATGCTGCAATTTTGAATTTTCCATCCTCACAGCACCATATCCTAACCTAGCATATCCAGGATCTATCCCCAAAATAACCACAAATTTATAAATCCACCCCACACAGTCCAACGTGTAGTGATTATACCATGGCGAAATATCACTAGCAAGAATGCTACTTCCAAAATATTAAATTTTATATGTGCTGTACCGGGCTTTATACGAAAAAATAAGCTTGCTTAAAATTGTCTACCTGTTATTTTTACACTTCTCATCATTTATGCATCGCATTTTTTGCTCTAAACATTTCTAAATTTCTTACCTAGTTTTTATCTATTCATCGCTAAATTTAACAACTACTATATCATCTATCACCTTTATTGAGCCCTGCGTCGGCCAATTTGGCATTTCTTGATATTCCGGTCTAGTCTTGAGGATGGATATTTCTTCATCGCTGGCTATTGGGACAGAATATTTTATGTCGGGTTTGAATAATTTTTCATCTGTATCCTGCTTCAAAGAATACCCTATATAATTTGTAATCCAACTGTTTCGAGAAAAACTCCCTAACAAACTCTTGACACTACTTTTTCTTACATCAAAATCATCCCATGGATCTTCTAAAATAGGATCCTTTATTTCGCCAATCAGTGCCCATTTTTTGTTTGCATCAAATTTTTCTGTCATCCTAACTTGTACAACCAATCCACTTAAATAGTTTTCTGCTATTCTATTTGTATAATAAACATCCACATAGCTAACATTTGCTAGGTAAGAATACATACATATTGTGGACACTAACAAAAATGTTAAAATTTTTCCAATTACTACTTTTACAGTTACATCTGGCATACATTCCAATAGAATAATAGGCATTAAAAGCAGTAAAACAAATGGACATACCATTCTGCATGCAATACTTGAATAAGGGCACATTACAACTATTAAGTTAACGGATAGTAAAAACGCTCCAGCCAACAAAAATGATATACACACAACCTTAATATTTTTCTTGCAGTTACACAATATAACGCTAAATATGATAATACTAATTATTCCTATGAACAAGTAAATAAGTTTAATTGTTTTATTAGGAGCTAAATAACAGTAATCACGTCGCGGTAAATTTATCACATCAACGATAGCTCGCTTTAACAAGGACGGTAATTCTTGAATGGATAAATGCTTATCCATTCCTTTGTATCCTGATAATTCTTTGTTCTCATACATCAATACTATTCTTAAAGCTGCTAAATGTAAAAACAACCCCAGAATCACATTTAGTAAATAACAAAAACCATGTAAAATTATACACTTAAACTCGATTTCTTGTTTTAATGTATTTTTTAGCAATAACAATAAAAAAATTCCAATAGTAAGTGGTATATATGCTTGATAAATACCTAATGATAAGGCAATAAATATCATCGATAAAATTGATCTACCTATGGTAATTTTTTTTATAATCCAAACGGCTAATATTGATAAAAAAACTGCAAACCCATAATACGGAGCAGTAAATCTAAAAAATATAACCTCCACTAGAGAAGGGAAAACTATAAAAATCATCCCACCTAAAAGCGCATTTTTACGATTCTTCACGCCAAATATATTCACTAAAAATCCGAACGAAATCGATAACAATAGGATGTATGTTACCCCATTAACCCATGGCAAGTTATAACCTGCTGATAATCTACTAAAAATATTTCCTATAATTTCTAAAAACCATCTTCCCGAAGTAACGCCTGCACCATATCCGTTAGGTGAACAAACTATGTTATCTCTATTATGCAACACATTCACAAGTCCAAACATGTGCACAAAGATACCGAATAAAAAAGTTGTAATTACTGTTGTACCTTCCACTGTTTTTAATTTTTGTCGCAAATTCAACATCATCTCAATTTCTCCTTAAATACAAATAACTTAGAAACAACATAATTAAGCACTAAGACTACAACTTGCGCAAAGCATTTTATTAAAGTTGCGTTGCAAAACAAAATGTTAACAAAAATTACCAACACTATTTCTTCTATAGCTAAAGTAAATAGGCGTCCTACAAAAAATGACACTATCTCCTTCCCCACATTCGCTGATTTTGATTCGAAAACCCATCTGCGATTTGTCACATAAGCAAAGAGAACGGCACATATCCAAGAAAGAATATTCGCAAACAGAACATCTAAATACAAAATTGAGTTACAAAGGATAAAAACTCCTATACTAACAAACGTAGTCAATGCTCCAAAGAATAAATATAATAACTTAGATTTTTGTTTTATATAGAAATTACGAAACGGTGATAAAATACGCATCGACATTATCCTGTCAAAAATATCTGTATTATTGTCTTTCATCAATAGAGTTCTCCGTATGAGCTGTTTCATTTTGAATTATGTATCTCGGACGCTGTTTTATTTCATCATAAATAGCCGCTATATATCGGCCTATTAATCCTAACCCTAGTAGTATGCAAGCTCCTAAAATCAATAAAAGGAGTATCACTGTTGTAAAACCTTCTACGGCAAATCCATTAATATACTTAAATAGAGTTTGGATTCCCAATATGAGGCTGAAAATGAAAGAAATCACACCTATGTAAGTCACTATACTCAGTGGAGCAGAACTAAAAGATATGACATTTGTAACTGCGTATTTTATAAGTGAACGGCTTGTCCACTTTGTAGTACCGTTTTCACGTTCTGCCACCTCATATTCTACATTTGTGCTCTTAAAACCACTCCAAAAAGTAAGAGCTCTGAAAAATGTTTTTCTTTCTGAAAGACTTAAAATAAGTTTAGTAACTTTTTTGTCTATCAACTTAAAATCGCTCGTATTTTGTAAATTTAAGCCGGTTAATCTGAAAATTAATTTATAAAATAACCACGCCATTTTCCCGTACAAAAATGATTCTTTTCCTCTACTTACTTTTATTCCCTCTACTATTTCATAACCTTTTTCCCAGAGTTTATACATTTCAACTATTGTTTCTGGAGGATGTTGCAAATCACAATCTATCACAACGAAACAATCTCCCACACCTTTTTGGAGCCCTGCCAAAATAGCTGCTTCTTTACCAAAATTACGGCTAAACTCTATTCCTTTAACTCTGTTATCACATAGAGCAAGCTCAGATATTTTATCAAATGTTTTGTCACTCGAACCATCGCTCACAAATATCAGTTCACAATTTATTCCCGCAGAATCCATTATGGATAATATTGTCTGTGAAGCTAACAAAATGTTGTCTTCTTCATTAAACGCGGGGATTATTATAGATAATAGTTTTTTCAATAGCTCATCCTCCCTCAAGTATACGCAATTAAAAGGAAAAAATTACCTAAGAGAATTATACCCCCCCCCCCCCCGAAAAAAGTCAATAGAAAAATTAAAAAAATTTTAGTGCAGAATTTTACATAGGCTTTTTGCAGTAATTATCTGTAAAAATAAAATATATGCCAATTAAGAAAAAAACTTGCTAGAAGTTTGAAACTTGTTCAATCCATGGACAGAGTTTTAAACTTATAAAAAGTCTCACACTGTTTGGAAGGAAATAATAAGATTTTGCGCATTTGGCGTGAGATTCCATAAAGCCAGAAATATTCACAATGGGCAGTTCAAGCTAAATATGTACGCAAAAATATATGTAGACTTCCCTGAATGTCAGCAATCCAGAGAAATCTACAACAATAAACAGGCCGACTTTATTATATTTATTTAAAGAAACTTTGGACGTTATCAACAAGTTCTCCCATAGTTCTCATAGTTCTGTCCGTTTTATTTTTTATACTTTTAGAATTATTCATCATTTTAGCACTAGCAAAACCTACCATCATGCCAGCCATTAAGCCTGTGCCTATACTTTTAGCTATATCCATATTATTATTTTTTTTAGACATTTTTTCCCCTCTACTTTTTTTATAAAAATTTATGCTCACACTATTTTGTGTTTTGCCTATATTATTTTTTTATTTATGATAAGGATTTATTCAGTGCAGATTATCTTATTCAGTGGTAAAATATACTCGTTGGAAAATATAGATGTATATATTTGTAAATTTTTTGACAAATATTTAGCGAGGTAAGTGCTATGGTATCCGAAATAGTGAGTTATGCTGTTTTGGGGGTGGACGCTTTAGAAGTTAAAGTTGAAGCTACTATCAATAAAGGTTTGCCTATGTTTGATGTAGTCGGGTTGCCTGATATTGCTGTAAAGGAAAGTCGAGAACGAGTAAAATCTGCCATAATGAATTGTGGTTTTAATCTTCCCAAAGGGAGGATAATCGTAAATTTAGCACCAGCAGATTTAAAAAAAGTTGGTTCAGTTTACGATTTGCCCATATTGCTTGCAGTTTTAAGTCTGAGCGGTATAGATTTAAATGTTAAAGATTCCGCTTTCGTGGGCGAAGTTTCTTTGTCTGGAGAATTACGGGGAATAAAAGGTGTACTGCCTATGGCAATACGCGCAAAACAGCAAGGATTAAAAAAAATATTTGTACCTTCTGAAAATGCAAGTGAAGCTTCAGTAATAGATGGAATCGATGTTATAGCTGTTGAAAATGTAGAAATTTTAATTAAATGTTTGCGAGGGGAATTAACTTTAAAACCATGTACATTCAATAAAGCTAGCATAAATGAAAGTAATATTGGTTTAGATTTCGATCAGGTAAAAGGACAAGAAGCCGTAAAAAGAGCAATGGAAATCGCCGTTGCTGGAGGACATAATATATTAATGGTTGGGCCTCCGGGTTCTGGTAAAAGTATGATTGCCAAAAGAATTCCTACAATACTTCCTGAAATGACTTTTGATGAAATGTTGGAAACAACAAAGATATATTCTGTTTCGGGTAACTTATCACAGAAAAGTTTTTTAATAACTAAGCGTCCGTTCAGAGCTCCTCACCATACTATCTCTCCCTATGGCTTGATAGGCGGAGGAAGCACTCCTCGACCCGGAGAAATATCTTTAGCTCATAATGGCGTCTTATTTTTAGACGAATTGCCAGAGTTTAATAGAAACACCATGGAAGCTCTTAGACAACCATTAGAGGATAAAAAAGTTACGATCTCCAGAGTTAATACTAGTTTAACTTTTCCGTGTTCATTCATGTTAGTAGCTGCTATGAATCCTTGTCCTTGTGGATACTTTGGACATCACAGTAGAGAATGTTCTTGTTCCAAGCGCGCAATTTCTTCATATGCTTCGAAGCTTTCCGGACCATTGTTGGATAGATTTGATATACATATACATGTTCCTTCTGTGGAGTTTGAAAAAATCTCGTCAAACAGATTATCTGAAAGTTCATCAAATATAAAACATCGTATATGTAAGGCGAGGGAATTACAGGAAAAAAGGTTTTTGCGCAATTGTACCTACAATGCAAATCTATCAGTTTCTCAACTAAATCAACTTTGTGTAATAAACGAAAGTTCAAATAAAATATTACATAAAGCTTTTGATGTTTTAGGTATGTCAGCCAGAGCTTATAATAAAATTTTGAAAGTAGCTCGAACTATTGCTGATATAGAAAGTAGCGAAAGTATATCTGATGCTCATATAATGGAAGCCCTACAGTATAGGGAAATTAAATTGGGATAAGTTTTTGCTGATATTCTTCAAAAACTGAAATTTTTATATTCTCTGCGCCATTACAGCATAATTATTTTTTTAGATCTGTTTCTGTGATACTCAGAGTGTAATGAGCTGTAATTATGTCGAGCTGCCTTATACCGAATAGTGCAAAATAATTAGATAGGGAGGATTTTACATCCTCCCTACTTCTTTGACAACTTAAGATTTCAATTTAAAAGATTCACAATCTGTACATTCTGCCTGTGTCGGATTACTTTCATGCGTTCCGACATTTATTTTGGGAAGAGAACAATAATCTTTCTCAGAACAATGATATTGGCATTGAGTCACGGTACATCTTATACTCTCATTCGCATTGCAACATTCCATAGTAATATCACCACCTAAAAAGCTTATGGCGAAACACGTTCGTTCGCAAATTTATTTTCTGCTAAATTTCTATTTTTATTCGAAATATCTATTCTATATGTATTTTTGATTTTTTCTGTATTTCCAGAGCGTAGTCTGAAAGTTCTTTTTCAAAATTTACACCAAAACGTTTATCGGTTTTTGCCTGGAACGTTCTATTTATGCTGCTAGAAGTAAAATCTGCAGCTATTTGTACGGAATCCTTCAAGTTTATATTGTTTAATAAGGCACCTGTCATAAAACTCGCAAAAACGTCACCTGTACCATGATAAAATTCGGGAATTTTTTCTGCAAATATATAACTAGTTTTATTAGAATCTTTGTCAAAACAAAGAGCTCCCAATTCATTATCAGAAAAACTCACTCCTGTAAGTACTGCGCTATTGCAGCCCAAATCACACAAATTTTCAACCATAACATACAACTCATCTTGACTAAAGTTTTCTTTGTATGGGATATCGAGAAGCATACAAGCTTCTGTAATGTTGGGAACTATAACATCAGCTTTTTGACACAAGTGGCCTATATTTTTAGCCATTTCTGTGGTATAAGTTTTGTAAAGTTTGCCATTATCAGCCATGCAAGGGTCTACTATTATCAAGCTTTCATCGTCAGCCAGGATATCAAATATCCTACCTACTAGATCTATCTGTTCGAATGAGCCTAAAAAGCCGCTATAAATTCCATCAAATTTAAGATCAAGTGATTTCCAGTGTTCTGCGATAGCAAGTATTTGATCTGTTAAATCTTTATATGTAAAACCATCTATCCCACCTGTATGTGTTGAAAGCACAGCTGTGGGGATAACGGCTGTTTCTACTCCTGCTGCAGAAATTATCGGCAGGGCAACTGTCAAGGAGCATTTACCTAAACCGGATATATCATGTATCGCTGCTACTCTTTTTTGGCGCATATTATTACTCATAAGCTGTTCCTTTCTACTATATCATTGTTTTTTTTAAATATACTGTTTGCTTTTACATAACCTCTTACCATAGAAAGTGGGTATATGACAGTATTTTTTCCAACGACAGTACCAGGATTTAGTACAGTATTGCAACCAACTTCTACCTTATCGGCTAAAATAGCACCAAATTTTTTTAGTCCTGTATCAATTTTAGAATCAGATAATTTCACGCTTACTAAACTTTTATCGGATTTCACATTAGATGTTATAGCGCCTGCTCCCATGTGCGCTTTATAGCCTAAAATAGAATCCCCGACGTAGTTATAATGAGGAACTTGAACAGAATCAAAAAGTATAACATTTTTTAATTCTGTGGAGTTGCCAACAACTGCTTCTTTACCGACTATGTTTTTTCCACGCAAAAATGCGCAATGTCTCAACTGTGCTTTTTCGCACACTATGCACGGTGCAGATATAGATACTGTTGAATCTACACTTGCATTTTTTGCAATAAACACATCTTTTTCCACTTCTTCGTATATACCCATATCTAAAGTCTCTATAAATTCGGCAATAAAATCAGATATATGTGGCAGTATTTCCCATGGATATTTATATTTTAAAAAAAGCTTTTTTGCTATAGTTTTTTCAAAATTAAAAAGATTTGAACATAATAAATCTTTGTACATAACTTCACCCACGATCACATATCACCTTTAATTTTATTATTCTACCACAATAATAATTATACCCCAAATAAACAGGTTATAAACTCCCACGCAAAACGCATGAAAAGCCATCCCTGCTTAGAACAGCGTGATAGGTATTTTTTTATAAGCTCAAAACTTCTTCCAAGAGTTCTACAAAATATTCCGGATTCTCCCTTTTTACTCTTCTCCGTCCAAAAACCAACTCAGACCAGTATACCTATTCATTTTCTTGTTATTGTCTACCATTTTTTTTATTGTTTCAATATTTCCTATAAGGATAACCATTTTTTTAGCTCTTGTCACAGCTGTATACAGCAAATTTCTATAACACAATAGACTAGATACAGAAAATACAGGAATTATCACTGCTTCAAATTCGCTGCCCTGACTTTTATGAACTGTTATAGCGTAAGCTAAATCCAAATTTAGAGCTTGCTCAAATGAATAATAAGCTGTTTTATCTTCAAAACATACAGATAAAGTTTGCGAATCTACATTTATATTTTCTAAAGTCCCGATATCCCCATTGAAAATTCCGTAACCTGTGCTACCATCGTTCTTATCGTAAACAACATCATAATCATTTTTTATTTGCATAACTTTATCGCCCTGCCGAAATATCGTCCCATTTATGCTGATTTCTTTTTTTTGGTATGAAATAGGGTTTATGGTGGATTGTAATTTCATATTTAGCTGCATAGTTCCCAGCTGATTTTTTTTACTTGGGGTCAAGACCTGTATATCAAAGTCATCAAAACCGTATGTGTTTTTCAAGCGCTTCGAGCAAAGTCCCACTATCTTATCCTGAATATTTTGAGCATCGTTGTTTTTCATAAAGAAAAAATCTTTATCTCTTACCTGCAATTCAGGCATATCTCCGCTTACAATTTTGTGTGCATTTGTGATTATAAGACTTTCACTGGACTGCCTGAATATTTTTTTTAGTTTTATTACAGGTGCTACTCCAGACTCAGAAAGATCTGTCAGTATATTTCCTGGTCCTATACAAGGCAACTGATTACTATCTCCAACTAATATAAGCCTACATCCCAAGGGCAAAGCTCTTAACAATGCTGCAAATAAATAAGCATCTACCATAGAAAGCTCATCTAGAACCAAAGCATCACATTTGAGCGGATTTCTTTCATTTTTTCCAAATACTAGTTTGTCGTTTGTACCCCAGCTAACATCTAACAATCGATGTATTGTTTTAGCATCTCTTTTAGTAAGCTCTTTCATTCGTTGTGCTGCTCTACCGGTCGGCGCACAGAGCAACACCTTTTCTCCATGCATACCAAGCAATTCTATTATTGCATTTAAAGTCGTCGTTTTTCCCGTTCCTGGGCCTCCAGTTAAAATCAGTAATCCCCTATCTAAGGCTGTTTTCACAGCTTCTTTTTGTATGGCATCGTACTGTATATTTTGTGTTGTTTCTATAGTCTCAATATCGCAATCTATATCTGATATTACTTGTGGAGGATATTTAAGCATCATCGATATCCGGGATGCAATATAGGTTTCACATTCGTATGAAGACGTCGTAAAAACAAATTCTCTATCCCCAAAGTTACAAATTTTCAGAATATTACCTTGTGCCATATCCTGCAAAACATCTTCGATAAGAGTATTTTCTACATTTAGAAACTTTGAAGTTACAGTTGTCAGTTTATCTTTCGGAAGACAGGTATGCCCGTTTAGTTGGTTGTGTTGCAAAATATGTATTATCCCCGCCCTTATCCTGCTTTTTGAATTAGATTCAAACTTTAGTTTAGCTGCGACTTCTTCAGCCTTATCAAAACCAAACTCAAAAGGTTCTGCACACAAACTATACGGATCCATACTTAAAATTTCTCTAGAATTATTTCCCCATTCCTTAAAAACTTTAGCAGCTTGATTTAAGTTTAAACCGTACTGAGTAAGAGCTATAACAATCTCCTGCATACCTGAAAGCTTCTTATATTCTTCAGATATCTTATCAGCTTTTTTCTTGCTCATTCCGTCTATTGAATATATTTTCTCAACCTGATTTTCTAAAACATTTAAAGTTTCACAGCCGAAAGCATCTACAAGCTTCTTAGCTGTAACCTTTCCTACTCCCTTTACCGCTCCTGATGCCAAATATTTATATATAGCTTCTGCTGTTACTGGAGCTATTTTTTCAAAATAACTAAGTTGAAATTGTTGTCCAAAAGTAGGATGCTCAGTAAACTCACCTTTAATTTTTATGTTCTCACCTTTGCGAACATAAGGTAAGGTTCCCACACAGGTAAGTTCCCCATCAGATGTTTCTAAAACAAACACTGTGTAAGCATTATCTTTATTATGAAATATTATTTTTTCTATACTGCCTTCGAAAACAATTTCTTCTTTTGCCATATTACTTTGCACCCTATATGCGCTTTGATATAGTATCTTTGTGCTCTTTATAGAATTCTACAAATTCATTATTGTCTAGAGCTTGTCTTATTTTTTCTAGTAAAGTGTTATAAAAATAAATATTATGCATAACACACAGGCGCATCGCTAAAAGTTCCGAAGCTTTGAACAAATGCCTTATATAGGCTCTATCAAAATTACGGCAAGTCGGACAGTTACAACCCTCTTCAAGAGGCCTCTTGTCTAGTTCATATTTGGCGTTAAGGATATTCATAACACCGTTAAATGTAAAAATCTGCCCATGTCTTGCATTTCTAGTAGGCATCACACAATCGAATATATCTACGCCTCTGTACACTGCTTCAAGTATATTTGAAGGTGTTCCCACTCCCATTAAATATCGTATTTTATCCTTGGGCATATGGGGCTCTACCGCTTCTATGGTGCTGTACATCTCATTGGCACTTTCGCCAACAGCTAAACCTCCTATTGCATAACCGTCTAAATCAAGTTTAGCTATTTCTTTCATGTGGTCTATTCGAATATCAGAAAATGTGCTACCTTGATTTATACCAAAAAGCATTTGATTAGGATTGATAGTACCCTCTAGCGAATTTAGCCTTTGCATTTCTTCTTTGCATATTTTAAGCCACCTAGTTGTTCTCTCGCAGGAAGCTTCAGTATAGGATCTCTTTGCAGGATTTTTTATGCATTCGTCAAAAGCCATAGCTATAGTAGAACCAAGATTTGACTGTATCTGCATACTTTCTCTAGGACCCATAAAAATTTTTTTGCCATTTATGTGGGAGTTAAAAGTAACACCTTGTTCTTCTATTTTTCTTAATTTTGCAAGCGAAAAAACCTGAAATCCACCGCTATCAGTTAGTATCGGCCCCTGCCAACGGGTAAATTGATGAAGCCCACCTAGTTTTTTCACATTCTCATCCCCCGGACGAAGATGCAAATGATATGTATTGCATAATTGAACCTGGCATTTAAGTTCTTTCAAATCTAAAGCCGATACTCCACCTTTTATTGCTCCACAGGTAGCCACATTCATAAAGGCCGGTGTTTGTATGCTTCCATGTACTGTTTTGAATATTCCTCTTCTTGCCTTACTTTTTTCGTCTTTTTTTATTAATTCAAACACTTCCAGCACCTCATTAAATTATAGCCATAGAATCGCCAAAGCTATAAAATCTATATTTTTCCGCTACTGCTTTTTTGTATGCTGCCATAGTATTTTCATAGCCTAAAAATGCACTTACTAACATTATAAGCGTACTTTCTGGCAGATGGAAATTTGTTATGAGCATATCTACAGCTTTAAATTTATATCCTGGGCTTATAAATATATCTGTATAGCCCGAGCAAGCTTCAAAATGACCATCTTCTTTGACTGCTGATTCTAAGGTTCGACAGCTGGTAGTCCCTACAGCCACAACTTTTTTCCCGGACTTCTTAGTCTGGTTTATAATATCCGCTGTCTGCTCGTCAATTTTAAAGTACTCTGAATGCATTTTATGTTCCGAAATATTCTCAACCTTCACAGGCCTGAAAGTCCCCAAGCCTACGTGCAAAGTCAAATACGCTATATTTACACCTTTTTGCCTGATTTTTTCTAAAAGTTCTTTAGTAAAATGCAAACCTGCTGTAGGTGCCGCTGCACTTCCTAGCTCATCGCAGTAAACCGTCTGATATCTGTCTTTGTCATTTAATTTTTCTGTAATATAGTGTGGAAGAGGCATTTCACCTATCTCATCCAATAGCTGATATATATCACCGTCATGCTCAAATTTTACCAGTCTATTTCCTCCCTCGAGCACATCCGTTACGGTAGCCTTTAACTTGCCATTTCCAAAAATAAACTCTGTACCTACTTTTGCCTTCTTCCCCGGCTTAACTAAGGTTTCCCATATATTATTGCCTTTGTTTTCTAGCAGCAAAAACTCTATATTGGCTCCGGTATCACTTTTATTTCCATATATCCTAGCCGGTATAACTTTAGAGCTATTTAGAACTAAACAATCTCCTTCGTTCAAGTAATCAATTATATTGAAAAACTGCTTATGTTCTATAGCCCCTGAGACTCTATCTACAAGCATAAGCCTTGAAAGATCTCTTTGTTTTATCGGTGTTTGTCCTATCAATTCCTTAGGTAAATCATAGTAAAAATCACTAGTTTTCATTCGAAGTCTCCCACCATACCTCACACTTAAATATTACAACTTACAATTCTGTCATAATAAGCTCAACTAAGCCATAACACTTTAATATAGGCGCATCCTAAGTATTTTGTCAAATATTGTTTTATCGTATTCCCTGATTAATTGAACTTAAATACATAAAATGATACCATGAATTTTGAGTTTTTTTACTTTATTTTTTATTGATTTTACGGAGGACACATACTTATATGAAAACTTATAATGTTGGAATTATAGGTGCTACCGGTATGGTAGGTCAGCGTTTTCTTGTCTTGCTCGAAAATCACCCTTGGTTTAAGGTAAGCGTTTTGGCTGCGAGTTCTCGCTCTGCCGGAATGACATACGCTGAAGCTGTAAACGGACGTTGGAAAATGAATAGCGAAATTCCTGAATTTGCAAAAAAAATTACAGTGCTTGATGCCAACAACATAGAAAGTGTTTCCAAAGATGTCGATTTCGTATTCTGTGCCGTTGATATGCCAAAAGATAAGATTAAAAAACTAGAAGAAGAATACGCAAAACATGAATGTCCTGTTATCTCGAATAACAGTGCCCATCGCTCAACCCCTGATGTCCCAATGATAATTCCAGAAATCAACCCTGAACACAGTGACATTATTCCCTTCCAAAGAAAAAGACTCAACACACAAAAAGGTTTTATTGCTGTGAAATCAAACTGCTCTTTGCAAAGTTACGTTCCAGCAATACATGCCCTTATGGATTTAGGAGTTCATAAAATTTTAGCTTGCACTTATCAAGCAATATCAGGAGCAGGAAGGACTTTCGAAACTTGGCCTGATATGGTGGACAATATAATTCCATATATAGCTGGCGAAGAAGAAAAATCCGAGAATGAACCTATGAAAATATGGGGAAAAATCCAGGGTAATCAAATAGTAAATGCTACTACACCGATTATTACTTCACAGTGTTTGAGAGTTCCTGTTTCAGATGGGCACACAGCGGCGGTGTTCGCTTCGTTTAATAAAAAAATAGATTCCCTAGATGAAATAATTAACCGCTGGAAGAGTTACAAAAGCGAAGCCCAAGAATTAAATTTACCAAGTGTTCCAAAAAATTTTATAACATATTTTCCTGAGGATGACCAACCTCAAATAAAATCTGCAAGAAATTTAGAAAAATCCATGGGAATATCTGTTGGCAGATTGCGCCGAGATACTCAATATGATATAAAATTCGTAAGTGCTTCCCACAATACTGTGCGTGGTGCTGCAGGTGGTGCCATCCTGATGGCTGAACTTTTGTGTGCTAAATCTTATTTTGATTAAAGGAGTTTGATGTATCGTGAAAAATACTATATTTGAAGGTTCTGGAGTCGCTATAGTAACTCCTTTTTCAGAAGACGGTAGTATCAACTTTGATGTTTTTGACGAACTTATAGAATTCCAGATAGAAAACGGTACCAACTGTATAATTGTCTGTGGGACCACTGGTGAGTCCCCTGCCCTCAGCGATGAAGAACACACTCAGGCTGTAGAGTTTACCGTAAAAAAAGTAAACGGCCGCATTCCTGTAATCGCAGGTGCTGGAAGCAATAACACTAAACACGCTATAGAACTTTCTCAGAAAGTAGAAAAGCTGGGCGTAAACGGTATTCTCTCTGTAACACCATATTACAATAAAACTTCTCAAGCAGGCTTAATAGAACATTTTACTAAGATAGCTGATTCTGTTAATATTCCAATTATTTTATATAATGTCCCATCAAGGACAGGATATAATATTTTGCCTGAAACATATGCCACACTTGCAAAACATAAAAATATTTGTGCTATAAAGGAAGCTAATTCAAATATGGCATCTATGGTTAAGACTCTTGCACTTTGTGGTAATGAAATAGATATTTATAGTGGAGAAGATGCTTTGATTCAGCCTTCAATGGCTCTTGGAGCTAAGGGAGTGATTTCAGTTTTTGCAAATGTCTGTCCAAAACAGTGCCACGAACTCACTCATGCAATGCTAAATTCTGACTATTCAACTGCTCTTAATATTCAGCTTAAATTCGATGATTTAATATCTGCCCTTTTCTCAGATGTAAATCCAATACCTGTAAAAGAAGCACTAAACTTAATGGGCTATAATTGCGGTAAATGCAGGTTACCTTTAGTTGACATGAACAACGAAAAACGTGATTTGCTACTCGAAATTTTGAAAAAACATTCATTAATTAAATAAGAAAAACAAAGGAGGCATGCATAAGTTAATACCTTATGCATGTATAATTTTATGCTTAATATTTTGATATCTGGGGCTCTTGGGAAAATGGGCCAAGTTGTTGCGAAAATTGCAACTGAAGATATAAATTGTAATGTAGTTGCTGGTTTTGATAAAAATAGTTCGGACAAGTTTGCCTTTCCTATCTACAGCAATATTAATGACATAAAAGAAAATATAGATGTTATTATAGATTTTTCTAATCCGGCAGCATTAGAACATATACTTAAACTCAGCCTTAACAAAAAAATCCCTGCTGTCTTGTGTACAACAGGTTATTTTAAAGCTGATGAAGCTAAAATAAAGGATGCCGCAAAAGAGATCCCATTGTTTTATAGTGGCAATATGTCTTTAGGGATAAATTTATTAATAGAACTTTCAAAGAAGGCTCAAGCAGTTTTTGGCGATACTTTTGATATTGAAATAATAGAACAACATCATAATCAAAAAATAGACGCACCAAGCGGTACCGCCCTTATGATAGCGGATGCTATAGCTAATTCAAAAGAGAGTGACAGTAGATATGTATATGATAGACATTCTGTGCGCAAAAAACGGGACAAGTCTGAAATAGGCATTCATTCCATACGAGCCGGAAATATTGTTGGGGAACATCAAGTTATATTTGCAGGAAATGACGAAATATTAACAATCACTCATTCAGCTAGATCTAAACAAGTATTTGCAAGTGGAGCTGTAAACGCAGCTAAATTTATTTATTCTCAAAAACCTGGAATTTACTGCATGTCAGATATGTTAAAGTAAGTATTATTTAATAAGGTTTAGGTGCCACTGTTATGAGTGCTAAAATCGATGCAAATGGCATAATTCTTAAGGGTATAGGCGGATTTTATTACGTTGAAGTTAATGATAAGATCTACGAATGTAAAGCTCGTGGTATATTTAAACAAAAAGGAATAAAGCCTCTTCCCGGTGACAGGGTCAGTATCTCTATAAACGACGGTTGCTATAACACCATAGAAAATATCCACGAAAGAAAAAATTATCTTGAACGGCCAACCATTGCAAATCTTGACAGGCTTTTTGTCTTCATTTCAATGTGTGATCCTAAACCGAATCTGCTTGTTACTGATAAACTCATAGCAATAGCAATAAAATGTAATATCGAACCTGTAATAATTATTACAAAGTGTGACTTAGATGAACCTTCACACATAAATGAAATATATGCTACATCAGGTTTTGAAGTTTTTAATTTTTCCCTTCCAGACAAATCAGGTCTTTCTGATATAAAAGATTCCATAAAAAATGGTGTATTCGCTTTTGCTGGAAATTCAGGTGTAGGTAAATCGTCTTTATTAAATAGTCTATTTCCCAAACTGGATTTAAAAACTGGAATCACTAGCAAAAAATTAGGCAGGGGACGCCATACTACACGAGAGGTGGAACTTTTTAAAATATCGGAAAATACTTATATTGCAGATTCACCTGGTTTTTCATCAATAGACCTGATAAAACATGGCATTGATGATAAAAATGAGCTTCAATATTTGTTTCCAGAATTCTCGGAGTTTATCGGAAAATGTAAATTTACTTCCTGTAGCCATACCACAGAAAAAGGTTGCAAAATATTATCGTCTATAGAAAATGGAAAAATAAACAAACAGCGCCACGATAGTTATGTTTCTATTTATAACGAACTCAAGGATATAAAAAAATGGTAAAAGACAGATGTTTTATAATATCCGCAGCACCTACAAACGACAAAGATATTGAACTTATAAAATCATCGATAACATGTAATGACTTTGTTATGTGCGCTGATGCAGGATATCTAAGCGCTAAAAAGGCCAAAGTACATATAGATTTGTTTGTAGGTGATTGTGATTCACTGAAAAAAAATATCGATGCCTGCAAATGCGAAAAAATAATTTTACCTACAGAAAAAGACGATACTGATACCATGTTTTGCGCCAGAGAAGCCGTCAAAAGAAATTTTAAAGAAGTGCATATACTTTGTGCTTCGTCTGGTAGGTATGATCATTTTATAGCAAATATCTCTACACTTTTATATTTAGAAGAGAATACTATAAATTCTACTATGGAAGATTCACTTTCGAAGATCTGGGTAAAAAATGCCAATAACAAATTAAACTTCAAAAATCATAAAGACTCTGTAATTTCGATTTTCCCGTTCTGTTGTAATGAGTGTGCAGTTGATGGCCAGGGATTTAAGTATAAACTGGATAATATTACTATTAAACCTGATTTTCCTATTGGAGTGAGTAACGAGATAATTAGCAATTCTGCTGAGCTTAAAATAAATACAGGTACAGCCTTGATAATCTTGAACAAATACATATAATTCACGAAATCCAGACTGAAGTATATACTGTATTAAGCGGTATTCATACAGAAGTCAGGTGATATTATGTCAAGATGTAAATGTGGGTATTGGAAAAAAGGAAGAAATTTACTCATGTTTAGTACCGGTTTTCTTTCTGCAATCATACTGCCATATCATTGCTTGTTAACTCTTGTCTGTATAATCCTTTTGATTACCGCAATAATTTTATTAAGACTTTAAGGAGTGATTCTTATGAAAATAATTGTGGTTGAGGGTAAAGGTTTTATCGGATTCATGTTAAGAAAAATATTTAAAATAAAAAAACAAGCTATTACAAATAATTAGCAGTTAATTAGCATAGAACATATTATATATTTTTTTCACACGACATAAAAGACAATATATAAAAACCCCACCATATATGGCGGGGCTTCGTAAAACAGTTATTTTGAAAAATGCTTGAAAACGACTGTTTTCAAGGGACGGCGTGACTTCGGTCACGCCGTTTCCTTTTTCGCAAGTTCTTCCAAAGGGATAAAGCCGATGCCGTCATACTGGATGTGGATGTTCTGTCTGCGCTTGCCGCTGGACTTATCCGGTGCTTCCACATAGATCGCCTTTATCAGTTCTCGCAGCATACACGGGTCGATTTCCTCAATGTCCACGTATTTGTCTGCTGTTCGGATGAACCGTTCAATATTTTCGTTCTGTCTTTCCTGTACTTCAATTTCCTGTCGCAGAGCGACAACCTCTGCTTCAAGCTGTTTCTGTTCCGCTTCGTAGTTCTGGCTCATCATGTCGAAGCGTTCATCGCTCAGATCACCCCTGGCGTTATCTTCGTAAATCTTGATGAACAGCCTTTTCAGTTCTGCAATGCGGCGCTCGTTGCGTTCAAGCTGTTTGCGGCTTGCTTGCAATTTTTCTGCCGACTCCAACTGGAGCTGTTGTTCCATTACGGAGATGAAATGCCGACGGTATCTGAGAATATACCCCATGACCAACTGGATGTGTTTCAGCACCATTCGTTCCAACACGGACTCACGGATGAAGTGTGTTCCGCACTTGTCCTTGTGCTTCCAATGAACCGAACAATCGAAGAAGGCTCCCTCACGCTTGCCGTTGTTGGTGGCTCCGTAGTACAGCTTTTCACCGCAATCGGCGCAGTACACCAAACCGGAAAAGGTGCTTGTAATCCCAGACTTGGTTTTGCGCTGTCTTTGCTGACGGATGATCTGCACCTTGTCGAAAACATCCTTTTCAATGATGGCTTCATGGGTGTCCTCAAAGATGGCTTGCTTTTCAAGGGGAGTTTCCCTCTGCTTCTTGTCCCAGATGGAATTGGTGTAGGTCTTGAAGTTGACCGTACAGCCTGTGTACTCTCTGCGTTCCAGGATATGAACCACGGTGCTGGAGTTCCATCCACAAGGGTTTTCGGATGCGGTATTGGGACTCTTGATGCCCACGCTGTCCTTGTAAGCAGTGGGGGTAAGCACTCCATCTGCTTTTAGCTGATTGGCAATCTGCGAAGGGCCTCGTCCGTTCATGCACATATGGAAGATACGTTTCACAACGGATGCCGCTTCGGGGCCAACGAGCCAGTTCTGCGGGTTCTCCTTGTCCTTGATGTAGCCGTAAGGGACATTGGTGGTCAGCGGTACACCACGTTCACCCTTTGCTTTCTGCACAGCACGGATTTTGCGGCTGGTATCTTTTGCGAAAAACTCGTTGAACCAGTTTTTGATGCCTGCCATGTCGCACTCGGTGCTGTTCATGTCGATGGAATCGAAGTGGTCATTGATGGCGATATATCGAACACCGCTTTTGGGAAATACGATGTTGATATAAAGGCTGGTCATCGCAGAGTTTCGTCCAAGTCTTGACAGGTCTTTGGTAATGATCGTACCCACACGACCTGCGTTGACCTCTGTAAGCATCCTCTGGAAATCGGGACGATTATCAAAGTCAACACCGCTGTAACCATCATCCACAAAGAATGTGGGATTTGGGAAATGATTCTGCTTTGCATATTGCAACAGGATCATTTTTTGCGTCTGGATCGAATTCGACTCGTCAGCCTTTTCGCCGTTTTTACCCTCCTTCAAGTCCTCAACAGACAGTCTGCAATAAAGGGCGGTAATTTTGTCTGTTGCTCCTAACATTTCTGTTTCCTCCTCAATCGGAGCAACTGTCAGTACAGGATTGGCTGTCTCTATTATATCAAATTTCCGAATATCTGTCATTGATGTCCCCCTAACTGATTTGTAAACTTTCTCGATGTGATGCGCTCCAACTTGCGGATGAAGCTGTCCTCGCCCTCGTAGCTGCCGGTTATGGTGTAGATCGTGCCGCTGATTTTTTCGGTAACGGTCAACTCCGGAATCCAGTAGGCAGAAATGTTTTTGGTCACGATGTTGCCGTTTTCATCGAAACGGATGTTGCGGCATGGCTGATCTTCCGATAAAGGCTCGTGCTTCAGATATGGGTCGGATGCGGAGAAGTAGTAACAAGGTATCTCATCATCTTCTGGTACGGTTAAGGAATTTAGCCATTGCTTTAGTTCCTCCGGCGTCATGTCTATTGCCTTCTTTTGTTCGCTCATAAAAATTGTCCTTTCTAATTTTTGAATGAAATGAATCGAAGGGAAAGGAAGGAATCAGCGTTCCTCCTGCTTTCGATGATCTTTCTTCTGGTGAGTCTGTTCGGCGTTGCCAAGTCCTTTGTTCACGCAGGACTGAATGTGATAAATTTGCTGATATTCTTCACGGATAACTTTGAACTTGGCATAGGTTTCTGCATGAGCCTTTTCAAGCTCTGCATACTCCTTATCCAGAAGTCTTTGGTCGTATTTTCCGTCGGGGCACACCTCCAACAGCTTTCGTCTGACGGCGTAATACTGCTTCAATTCCTTTTCATGCTCAGCCTTGTACTTTGCCTTCGCCTTGTCGAACTTGATTTTCTGCAAGCCGTCCACAATCGGTTTCAGATCTCTTAGGATAGAGAGGTGTTCGGGAACCTTACGGATTTCTTTCATGCGGGCAAATTCCTTATCCATGGTAACTTTCAATTCATCCACGTTGCTCTTCAAGTCGGATACACGGCTTTCCAAATCCTCGATGGTGTAAATCTCATGAGCTTTGAGATAGTTTGCCATGGCATTCAGTTCTTTCAGATTTTTGACCCTGGCTGTCTGCGAATAGGCTTTGGCATTACGCATATCAAAATATCGTTGCAGCGGAAAGATGACGGGATCGGATTGCGGCTTGTCCAACTCTGCCTTGATCTCCTTGATGGTTTCAAGCAGTGCCGCCAGACTTTTCCGCAGATCACGGATAAAGGCATTGGTTCTTCTGATCCAGCGATTGAACTCACCCTTTTCGGTCTTGATGCCTTTCTTCTCCATGGCTCGGACGGTTGGGCCTTCGTGAACGGTGGGCAGCAGCTCCACGCCTTGTCGTTCATAACTGCGGTGGTCGATACGAACTTCCAAGCCCTTTTCTTTAAACTTGGCATTGCACATCACCGCCCATTGTTCACGCCAGAACTCCAAGGTTTCAGCAGAACCCCAATCGGTAGTGGGAACGGCGTTGAATACATAATCGCCTTTGCCGTCGGGAATGCGGTTTCCGTTTTCGTCAAGCACATATTCTCGTTTTTGCTTCAATCCCCATTTGCCGTTTTGCTCGATGGGACGGATGGGACACAGGAAATGGAAGTGAGGGTTATTGATGCCGCCTTCTTCTCGCTCCGGTTCGTGAACGGCGAAGTCTACTATCATGCCACGGCTAACAAAATGCTCGGTTAAAAATTGTCTGGCGAGGGCGATGTTTTCTTCCTGTGTAAATTCATTCTGAAAGGAAATGTCGAAGCTGTAGGCAAGCTGCGCTTTCTTTCCTTTCTCAACTTTTTCAACGGCGTTCCATAAAGTCTCTCGGTCTGCGTACTCTCTTGGCGCATGGGGTGGTAGAAAGATTTCTGTATAAATCACGCCGCCCTTGTTGGTGTAGTCGCTGTCCTCGCCGTAATACTCGCTGTGCAGTTTTTCGCCTGCTCGATAGGAAGCGGATGCCACAACGGATTGACCTTCGCTGCGTTTGATCTGATCTACATGGAAATGATATAATGCGATACTTACCCCTCCTTTGCTTTGCGGTTTCTTAAATCGTGGGCGTTCTTCATACGCTGAACCGCCCTCTGAACATCTTCCTTGTGAAAGACATATTCCAGCAACTCTATCACCTCTGTGATGTCCAATTCCTTGATCTCCGGTGTGATGCTTTCCAAAGTTCCTGCGATGGTGCAGAGACGATGAGTGCGGCGTTTGCGCTCGCCATCCTGGTAATACTTGATGCGGTTTTCCAAACGCTGGATTCTGTGGTCAAGCTGTTCGACCTTCTTTTCGTTTTGTTCTTTTTCGGCTCGGAGCTTTTCAAGTTCAGGGTTAGGTGTGTATTCCATAGAACCTCCTTTGTGTGTTGTTGTTTTCAGCCTTGTGGGTACGGAATGATTTGTAAAATCGTTTCGTACCCGCAAGGGCGCTGGGATAGCTGCATAGCAGCGCAAGGGGTGCAGCCCCTTGTTCGGAACAAAGTGACGGAAGGACAGATACAACTTCGGAGTTGTTGTCTGTCTGCCTCGCAGAGCGCACATACGAGGTGTGGAACACACCCGTATAGAAGTGCGCCCTTAGTAAACTAAGGGTTAAAACCGCTTTCGCCGTTTTACCCGAATGTCGTTCCTGCCCGAGAATCTCACCCCGGCGTTGCTTCGCTCATATCATCGCAAAGTCATATCTCATTCAGACGGTCATTCAATTTTGGATGTAGAACCGGCTGAATGTTTTTGAGAAAAACAAAAAGAGCCGATTACACAGAGCATCAGAAATCGGCGGGAGCATAGCTCTCGCTTCAAAGTGATGTTCTATGTAAACGGCTCTGAAAATTCAAAGTCGGGTTCTGCTTTTTACAGCTCCCGCCAGCAGAACCAAATGCGTGGTGGAGCAGTTCGGCACTTCCGGTGTACCGATACCGTGTCGGATGAAACCGACCTATGGTGGAACATTGGTATTCAGTTGTTTATGTAGCGGCTTACCGCTGTGCCACCATTATACAGATACATCACTGATTCGTCAAGATTGCGAATGCTTCTCGCTATATTCGGAATTTCAAAGAGCGTTTTTCAACGGGATCAGAAAAAGATCCCTCTACTGGTTAGGACATTTAGGGGCGAATTATCAACGGGTTTTGGAAAAGATTTTGAAAAACCTCTTATATACCTCCAGAAGAAACTTTCAAATTCGCACCCTACTTAACATATTTTTTTGAACCGTTTTTTCAGGGCGTTTTGTGTGACAACTTAAATGGATGGTTATTTATCTCCCACATGGTAGCCGGTGAGAAAGGCTTTTTGTCCATAGTCCTTCTCAAATGGTAGCCGGGGAAACCAAGCTTTTTATGCGTGCTTCGTCTGCAATTTTTCAAAATGTTTCTCCAAGTGGTAGCCGATGGAATGGGTATTTTGGGGAGTGCTCTCAGAAAAAATCTCTCCCAGTGGTAGCCGCCGAGAAAGGCATTTTTAGAAGCGTCTCAAGAAAAAATTCAAAAAAATAATTCTGCCCAAGTTGGACAGAATTTTCAAATCGCACCTCCGACCAAGTCGGTTGGAAGTTAAAAACTCCACTTCTGTCCAAGTTGGTCAGAAGTGGAGTTCATAATTTTTTCTACTTACACCATGGCTTTTTGTATTTATCTATCGTTTTTCATAAACAAAGAAATGCTATTGATTAATATGGACGCAATTACGAGAAACCATAACACCTTTCCCATACCGGGAACAACATCCATTAACGCACTCCAATCTTTACGTGAAACCCAGTTTTCTACTAAACTATATTCAGCGCACATAGTTAAAGCCGTTAAAGATAAACTGATAAATCTAAACCATTTCGCCTGACGACCACGGACCATCCAGACAACGTTTAATGCGGCTGTAATAATCGCAGCGACACCTAAGAAGAACCACATATTATCACTCCTTTTATCTATTTTTGATTAGTAATAGTTCCCCATATTTAACCGATACAGTCGCTGTTTCACCGGGCAGCACTTCATTGCTTACGCCGTACTGGTATTCGCAAGAGATCTCTGCATCAACCAGCGGATACTTTGCTCTGGTAATGGTGATACCTTTGGCGCAGCCGGTAATATTCAACAGAGAGAAAAACGAATACTGATCGCAGATGGAAACCGGCTTGTCAGATACGACCTCCATTTCGGAATAATCGTCTATATCACTTCTTTTTCAGTTGCTTTCATAAGGTCTTATACGGAAAGTTGCTCCCACAGATTCACAGATCTTACGGCTTAGTTCTTGCTCTTCTTTTGTTGTAACAACATCCACAACTGTCATAACGACTTCGGGGACATATTCGACACAATCTTTAGTAAATGAAAGCATAGCATCATAGGACTTAATTCCAAATTTGGGACGAACTACCTTGAAGTAATCCTCTTTATTGGTTGCGTTCAGGCTGATGGAGACAGTATCAATCAAACCTTTCAGTCTATGCGCTGTTTTCTTTCCGTAGATCAAGTCCGCAAGTCCGTTTGTGTTGATGCGAATTTTCGTATTGCCTTTGCCTTTTATGTAAGCAGCTACTTCCAAAAGCGCATCTAATCGCTCCATAGGTTCACCGTAACCACAGAATACAACTTCGTTGTATTGGGATAGATCCCACGCATCTATACTGTCACACACTTCCTTTACACTTGGTTCTCTTTCAAGCCAGAGGGAGTCTGCATTAAAGACATGGTCTTTGTTATGTCTCAGACAAAACGTGCAAGAACAAGGACATCTGTTTGTCATATTTACATAGATTGCATTTCTACCTTTGTATGTTATCGTCATCATTGGTTATAATCCTCCATCATCGTTTCTTTTATATTAAACTTATCCATTGTAAGTCCTGTGACCACAAATACAAGACTACTCGCAACTGCTTGAATTGTAGAGCCAGGTATTCCTGAAAGAGACGCAACAAAACTACCCGTGATTAGAACTTCATATAAATAATAGCCTGCAATCGAAATAACAGCAGCAGGAACAAGCATCAATGTGTTTCTTGGTGCCATGATTTTCTTTCTTTTACAAGTAAACAACATTGCCACCAAAGCCTTAATCACCATGGAACCGGGTGCCCATATTGCAAAACCGGTGAGAAGATCAGCAAGCATTGCTCCGATTGCACCCACAAAAATAGAATATGGCATTGGCAAAAGACATGCAGCAAGGAAAATGAAGCCATCACCAACATGTACATACCCGTTATAAGTTGGAATATGAAGATAAGCTGTTACAACAAAAACCAGTGCAGTAAAAATCCCGGAGATACACATCAGCTTTATTTGATTCTTTTTCATTAAGCACCTCTCGTTATATTTCGGATAAAAACTCCTCAAAACAGATTCCATCTGGTTGAGGTATATTCAGTTCAACTGTGCGGCGTAACGCTTTTGCGATAAAAGATGAGGCATGGCAAACCGAATCGACAAGCGACTTTCCTTTTACTGCATCCGCAACGATCATAGACGAGAATACATCTCCTGTACCGGCTCGGCATATTCCTACCTTGTGTTCTCTGATTACAGCCGGTGGCTTTTCAGCCTCGTAAATATAGTTTTCAAGATCATCTCCGCGCTCAAGACCGGAAACAACAATCTTCTTCGGACCCAACTCGCTGATCTTTTCACACAGAGAATACAGTTGTTTTTCATCTATATCAGCCCTATATTCTATCCCTGCAAGAATACAAGCCTCGGTGAGATTTGGTGTTAGAATGTCTGCATATGTAATAAGTGATTTCATTCGTTCTGCCAAAATCGGAGAGTAGGTGGGATATAGTTTGCCGTTGTCTCCCATCACAGGGTCTATAACAATAAAGTTCTCTTTCGTTTTGAATATTTCTAAAAATCGTTTAACGATTTCAATCTGTTCAGGTGATCCGAGAAAACCAGTTAGGATTCCGTCAAAACGCAAATCGAGTTTTAACCATTCGTCAATATATGCGTTCATATACTCCGTATAATCGGAGCAAAAAAAGCTGTCATATCCCGTATGATTTGAAAATATTGAGGTTGGCAATGAACAGCACTGCAGCTTCATTGCAGAGATTATCGGAAGCGAAACGGCAAGCGAGCAACGCCCGAAGCCGCAGAAATCATTGATGACTGCAACTTTATTTTGACGATTATGCGACACGTTGTCCACCCTCCTTGATTTAACATTAATGATATTATATAATTCTTCTGATGATATTGAAATGGTCAGAAAAGGAGAATTATATATAACCAGATGAAGTATCTAATTGATAATGTGACCGACGTACCCGCTTATCTTCAACTATACAAACAGGTGCGTGATGATATTGTTAAGGGTATCTATCTCCCTGGCAGCAAGCTGCCATCTAAAAGAATAATTGCTGACGAGATAGGTGTCAGTACTGTGACGATTGAGCACGCCTACGCCTTGCTTTGCGATGAAGGATATATAGAATCACGGGAACGTAGCGGCTATTTCGTTATCTTCCGTGCTGACGATGGTTTTGTAGCTTCTGCAGCCGAAGAAAGGCATCCGATACACTACACTCATCACCACGAAAATCCGACCACCATTGAATTCCCGTTTTCAGTTCTCGCTAAAACGATGCGTAAGGTGATAAGCGATTTGGGCGAATCAATTCTTGACCGTTCACCAAACGCAGGATGCACAGAGCTTCGTGAGGCGATTAGCCGCTACCTTGCCAGAAGCAGAGGAATCTATGCAGAACCGAAGCAAATAATTATCGGCTCCGGCTCGGAATATCTGTACAATCTGATTGTAGGTCTGTTGGGAAGAAACATGGTGTATGCTATTGAAGCACCTTCTTATAAAAAAATTGAACAGGTATACAACTCTTCCGGTGTAAAACTTGAAAAACTGCACCTCGGCCACGACGGTATCGATTCGGTTGCGCTCCAAAATTGCCACGCTGACGTACTGCATATTTCCCCCTATCGAAGCTATCCCAGCGGAGTCACGGCTTCCGCATCCAAAAGACACGAATATTTACGCTGGGCAGGACAATGCGAAAGGTTTATTATAGAAGATGATTTTGAATCGGAATTCTCACTTTCTCAAAAACCGGAGGAAACATTATTTTCACATACATCTGCTGACAATGTAATTTATATGAATACCTTTTCAATGACCGTCTCTCCGTCCTTTCGTGTCGGATATATGGTGTTGCCAAAGCACCTTGTTTCAGCGTTTGATGATCGATTAGGGTTCTACTCATGCACGGTTCCGACTTGCATTCAGTTCGTGTTAGCTGAACTTATCTCCAACGGTGATTTCGAACGGCATATCAACCGTGTTAGACGGGCAAAACGCAAAGAACTGAATAAATAACAGAAAGGTGTCGCTTCACACAAAAGCGACACCTTGATTTTATACTCTGTCTTTTATAAGGAGCAGTTTTCCTTCTTTGACCGTGATCTTTGCGTTCTTTCCCGGTGTTACCTCATTACTCACACCATACTGATACTCGCAGGTGATCTCGGCATTATTAAGAGGATATTTTGCGTTTTCAATGGTGATGCCTTTGGCAATGCCGGAGATATTCAGCAAAGAGAAGAACGCATACTGATCGCAGACGTAAACTGGCTCGTTAGAGACGATCTCCATTTCCGAGTAATCGTCAACGATTGTAGCTTTCTTACCGAGCGAATCGAGGTACAGCAGGATAGAGACATTACCAAGAGTGTGGTCAAGTCTTGCTCCGACAACACCGATCAAAAGAAAGTCCTCGAAACCTCTTTTGATTGCTTCTTTGACGGCAAACACGGTATCAGTATCGTCTTTTTCACAAGGAAGGATGATGGTCTCTACATCAAGGCGGGGATTCTCGTGGGAATCGAAATCACCGACGATCAGACTCGGCTTTGCTTGCAGTTGCTCCAAATGTTTCAAACCACTATCACAGAAAACTACATAGTCATCAGCACATAGCTTTTCACGGATGAATCCGTAATTTTTTATGTCCGCACCGCCTACAATGACGCAACGCTCCATCATTAGTACTCCAGATTGATGCGAACTTCATCCAGAGCGACCGTTTCAGAAATGAGGCCCTGTTCCAGCATCCAGTCAATGTTTTCCTGCCAGCATTCATCAGACTGGGACAGGAAGGCAGCGTCTGCGGTTTCCATCATGGGAAGCAAAACTTCCACGCTCTTCCGTTCCACCGTCTCAGACAGAGGGAAGTTTTCTTCGTTCTGATTAGCAAGCAGGATCTGCAGAGCTTCTTCCGGATTTGCTTTCATATCTGCAAAGCCCTTTGCAGATGCCCGCAGAAAAGCTTTGAGGGTTTCGCTGTCATTTTCGATCGCATTGTCATTAGCCAGGAACACACCTTCATAATAGGTAGGTACACCATATTCGTCCAGATCGAACCAGTTCACGGAGAAGCCTTCCTCCTCTATCTGGGGAACCTCATGGTTGACGAGACAGCCGATGGTGGCATCCACATTTCCAGTAGTCATAGAACTCATCAGATCAAAGCCGACATCAATCATGGTCACATCACTATAGTCAGCACCTACATAATTCATGACACTTCGGATCAGCGCCTCGGACAACTCTGTACCGGCGTAACCAATGGTCTTGCCAACCAGATCCTCGGCGGTGGTAATATTCTTTTCCTTCAGAGACAGCACAATATTCAGCGGTCCCTGTACTACAGCACCAATAGACTTCACAGGAACATTCTGCTTTGTGCGGGCCTGAATAACATCCTGCTGATAGTACAGGCCAATGTCCGCCTGTCCGGCAGCAACAAGAGAAATGGCATCATTAGAGTTGGAGGGGAACTGGATGTTCACCTTCAATCCCTCTTCTTCATAGTATCCCTTCTCAATGGCCACATACATAAAGGCGTGCAGAGCGTTGGGATACCAGTCCAGCACTACGTCGAGTTCTTTTAATTCGTTAGAATTTCCGTTGTTATTATTTGTACTGCATCCGCAAAGCAGAAGCACACAAACCAATAGAATAGATAATATACGCTTCATCATGATAACCTCTCTTTAGAATTCTCCCCGCCAACGAACCACTTTTTTCTCCAACAGTGCCACAATCGCCACAGCCAGCATCGCAACTGCAGAAAGCAGTACGATAGGCGCAAAGACACCTGCGCCATCCAACTGCGTCATCATTCGCCGTGAGAAATAACCCAGACCACTTTGTGCACCCAGCCATTCACCGATGGCAGCACCAATGATGCTCATAGGTATGGCCATTTTGATGGCGGAGAAAAAGTATGGAAGTGTACAAGGGACTTTGATTTTGAAAAATATGTCCCATTTTGTTGCGCCGTAAGTCAGCAGCAGTTCCGCCATTTCCACTTTTGCAGATTGCAAACCATCATACACCGTGATGGTGATGGGGAAAAATGTGATGAGTACCGTCACCAGCACCTTGCTCCAAATACCGTAGCCAAACCAAAGCACAAATAACGGCGCAATGGCAGTGGTCGGGATCGTCTGGGATGCCACAACAATCGGATACACGGCTTTCCGGAAAAACGGACTGGCATCCATCAGCACAGCAAGGCCCAGGCCAAGCACCAGCGAGATAAGCAATCCCACAAGTGTGACCAGCATGGTAGCGGGAAGATGTACGGTAAACAACACGATGCGCAGTTCCCATAGCTTTTTAAGTATCTGAATAGGAGTAGGCAGAATATAGGCGGCATTGACCTTCATCGCCCCAAGCTGCCACAGCATCAGAAGGGAAAACAGAAAGATCAGTGTGGGCAGATTGCCCTTGCAGGCTTTTTTCATACGACCACCTGCTTTCTCAGCATGTCCACCAACTGCTCCCGCAGTTCCACGATTTCTGGGCGAGTTAAGTCCTGCCGGGTGCGTGGATATTTCATCGGAACAGGAATCTCCCGTAACGAGTGGATCGGTGTTTCTTCAACTACCAGCACACTGGAGGACAGGAATACAGCTTCTTCCACATCGTGGGTGATGAACAGGATTGTTTTCTTATGGCGCTGCCACTGATCCAGAAGCCACTCCTGCATGGAAATACGAGTCAGGAAGTCCAGTGCAGAAAAAGGCTCGTCCAACAACAGCAGGTCACTGCCGGTGAGCATAGTGCGGGCAAATGCGGCTCGCTGGCGCATACCACCAGAGAGTTCGTCCGGACGCTTATCTCTGCAGCCGTCCAAACCTACATCTGCTAAAGCTGCATCGATCAGTTCCCGTTGCTCTGCCTTTGAATATTTTCGCTGGATTTCCAATGGAAGTGCCAGATTTTCACCGATTGTTCTCCATGGGAACAACATATCCTTTTGGGGCATATAGCCACAATAGTGGTTTTGCCCTGTGATGGGATTCCCGTTGACACAGATGTTGCCGGTCTTTGGTTGCAGCAGACCATTGGTCATGCGGAAAATGGTGCTCTTGCCGCAGCCGCTGATGCCGATGATACAGTGAAAGGAACCCGGTTCTACCGAAAGGGAAAGCCGGTCGATGATATCAAAATCCTCGCTGGGGTACTGGTAGGAAACGTTGTCAAAACTCAGAATACTCATGTCCACATTTCCCAAGACATATCCCAGAAGCCAAGCTCGTAACGGCTGCAGTTAACAAAGACCTCTGTCAGATATGCAATTTGCTCCTCGGTGGCATTTGCCGCCAGAGAATCCATGAGTTCAATCAAAGCCTGGTTTGTGGCAGCATATTCCTCAGAAGAATAGCCCTGAATCCATTCTCCGTAGAAAGGGTGTTCCGCTGCACCTGGGATAGTGGCAAGCGCCTGTCCGATCTCAGCATAGCTCCAGGAGCAGGCGAGAATAGAGGCGACGATCTCCATGGGACTACCGGAGCTTGCAACAGATAGCATATAGTTGGTGTAAGAGAGGTTATCGAGGGCAGGTTTCACCGCAAACACCTGCTCCTCTGTAATGCCAAGACGTTTCATGTATGCACGGTGAATCTTCATTTCACCGCCCAGAATGGCATCCACATTGGCGGCAAAGATACGCATCAGTTCGGGATCTCGTGCTTTGACTACCCCCAGAGCAAAAACACGGGCATAGTCAAAGAGATAGAGATAGTCCTGCAGCATAAAATGCTGGAACTTCTCTACGGCAAGCGTACCATCACCAATGCCGGTGACAAAGGGATGCTTCAGGCAAGCTTCCCAAATGGAAGCTGCCGCATCATGAAGGCGGTAAGATACAGAATTAGTCATATCACTTCGCCTCCTTCATGTAATCACTATTCAGGTCAAACAGGTGGTTCATCGGACCGGAGCCTTTTCCCAAATCAAGCATTGCCGCCAAAGCACCGGAGATATAATCTTTTGCTCTCTGTACAGATTCAGCGAGAGTAAATCCCTTGGCAAGATTGGATGCGATGGCACTGGAAAGAGTACATCCTGTACCATGGGTGTTGGGATTGTCAATACGCTTGCCCTCAAACCAAACAAGTTCTCCGTTTGCGTAAAGCAGATCGTTTGCATCGTTGATGCTGTGACCGCCTTTCAGCAAAACTGCACAATGATAGTTGTCTCCGATTTGCTTTGCAGCAGTCACCATGTTCTCTTTCGTTTCAATGGTCAGATCAGAGAGAACCTGGGCTTCTGGGATGTTTGGTGTCACGAGGATAGCAAGAGGCAGCAATTCTTCGATAAGGGTCTGTACTGCATCGTTTTTCATCAGAGCAGAACCAGAGGTCGCCACCATCACAGGGTCAATGACCACATTCTTTGCATCGTAATATCTCAGCCTGTCCGCAATCACACGGATCAGCTCGCTGGATGCTACCATGCCGATCTTCACGGCATCGGGATAGATGTCCTCGAATACCGCATCAATTTGTTGTTTCAAGAAATCCGGTGTTGATTCTTGAATTGCTCTCACGCCGGTTGTGTTCTGCGCAGTCAGTGCTGTAATTGCACTCATGGCATAAACACCATTCATGGTCATTGTTTTCATGTCTGCCTGAATACCGGCGCCTCCACTGCAGTCACTTCCTGCAATGGTCAATGCTGTTTTCATTTTCATAGTTTTACTCCTTTCGTTTTTCAGCATCGTTTTATATAGCGGCATAAGGTGGTGCCCCCAATCTGCCGCTTGTTTTTTTCAATCTCCACTATTGCAATATGAACGCACAGATTCCAACAAACTCATATCTACCTCATAGATACCGCTATAGGGAATCTCAACATATGCTTGTCCTTCGCTGTTGTAGATAAAGGAATGGTATTCTTTATCGTTTGTGCGAATTACGATTTTATAATAATCTGCGGTTGTCGGTGTATCATTTAAGGATTGCCTTCGTGTAGGTTTGGCGTTTTGGATACTTTGAATAAGTCCATCGTATTGAGATTTATCCACACAATGAGGCACATCTATCATGTTAGCAGACACACCAATCGAGACAATTGTTTCTTTGCCGGGAGGGTTGATTGGAGCAGCCTTAGGAAAAAGTGAGTTATAAAAACTCATCGCACAAATAGCTATAAACAAACACGCTGTTATACCAACCACAAACAGAATCGTTAGTTTTCTCAAACATCTACCTCCTTCTTAAAATATGGGTTATGAATTAAACAGAAATGAGATGCCAAAATTCCTCTGTATGTTCAAAATCCGTAATATAGCAATCCGCCAGATCATGAATTTCAGCCTGTCGTTTTTCACTATCATCGAATACAGCTAATACTGTAAATCCATCAGCTTTTGCAGTCTGAACAGCATGGATTGCATCCTCAAATACAACGGTTGTACTACGATCAGAGCTAAAATGATCCATAGCTTTTTGGAAAATGACAGGCTCATCCTTGCCATGTCCAACCTCACTGCAAGTGAAGATCGCATCAAAATAGTGTTCCATTCCACATCTGCTGAGAGCGGCTTCTATTTGGTATCGGTCAGATGCCGTCGCAATACACATCGGGATTTCAGCTTTTTTCATACGTTCCAGAAAATCGACAACACCTGGCTTCGGTAAAACCTCGTGGATATAAAAATGCTCGATGGTCTGATTGATGCCTGTCATAATTTGCTCTACAGGAAGAGACAGGCCATATTCTTTCTGGAAGTAGCAAGCAGACTGATAAAGGCTCAATGCTCTGACATCTTCACGCATGGATGGCCTTGGCTCTTTTCCAAGGGAACGGAGATAGATTTCACCGACACTATCCCAAATGAACATGGAATCAAAGAGTGTTCCGTCAAAGTCGAAGATCGCACACTTTATCTTCATGCGTTCACCATCTCTTCCGACAGCTTACGAAGAAGACGGCACTCGCTTTCAATGTCATCAGCTGCGAAAATGGCGCTGACCAAGGCCACACCATCTACACCGGTACTGGCAAGCTGAGATATGTTAGATTTACCAATGCCACCGATGGCAACAACTGGAATATCAACGGCGGCGCAAATATCACGAAGGGTTTCTTTCGGCAGGACATTTACATCTGTTTTGGTAGAAGTAGAGAACATAGCACCTACACCAAGACAGTCTGCACCGTTTCTGACAGCTTCCAGAGCTTCTTCCACAGAATGTACGGAAACACCGATAATCATATCGTCTCCAACTCTCTGACGAACCTGTGCAGCTTCCATGTCCTCCTGTCCAACATGAATGCCATCGGCATGACACTTGATAGCAATTTCTACATTGTCATTGATGAAGAACGGAACTCTGTACTGTTTACACAGGGCAGAGATCTCGATGGCTTCATTCAGAAAAGCTTCGTCATCCAGTTCCTTTTCACGAAGCTGAACACACGTTGCGCCGCCTTTCAGAGCAGACTCAACCTGTTCATACAAACTTTGTTTGCCTACCCATGCTCTGTCAGTTACAGCGTAGAGCAGCATTGCTTTTTTATCGCACTTCATAGTTCGCACCTTTCTCCAGCATTTCTGGGGTCATATTGGAAATCGCATCAATGATGTAATTTCTGTAGGTAGAGTTACCATCCATTTCGGTGAGTCTGCTGTGAGCCACCTCACCTGCATACCCCATAGTGGCAACAGATGCAGCTGCTGCTTCTAACGAATGGTCAGGATTTGCGGTGACAAAAGCCGCCGTCATGGCAGAAAGCTGGCAACCCGTTCCGGTAATGGAGGACATCATAGGATGTCCGTTGCGGATGCAGTACGCCTTTTTACTGTCTGCTACGATGTCGATAGCACCGGTGATGGCAATGACGGCTCCGGTTTTCTTTGCAAAACCCTTTGCGAAAGCAATTACATCATCAAGGTTATCTTCCGTTACCTTGTCGGCTACATCGGCATCCACACCTTTTGTTGTGCCGCTACCAGAAGCCAAGGTTTTAATTTCAGAAATATTACCACGGATAACGGAGAACTTTACCTCTTGGAGAAGCTGCATAGCCGTTTCGGTTCGGAGTTTGGATGCACCGGCTCCCACGGGGTCTAACACAACCGGATGGTTCAGTTCGTTAGCTCGTTTACCTGCAATCAGCATAGATGCAATGGTGCGGCTATTCAGCGTACCGATGTTAATATTCAAACCGGAACAAATGGTAGTAATTTCTGCAACTTCTTCCTTGTCATCAGCCATGATCGGGGATGCACCGCAAGCAATCACGATGTTTGCACAGTCATTGACAGTTACATAGTTGGTAATGTTATGAATCAGCGGACATTTCTGTCGAACATTTTCAAGCATATTCTGAAACATTTTTCTTCCTCCTTATCGGTTAAGAGATTCCTGCATGGTATGCAGAACGCCAGATTTTTTCAAACTGTAAATCAAAACTGCGGATATGATTGCGCCTCCAGCGGTGGAGATCAGGAAAGGGATGATATAAGCGTAAAAAGCAAGACCAGCTGCACTTTGACCCATGAAGAAAATTGCAATTGGGTAAGCACACAGACCGCCAAGTAGAGCAGTACCAAAGACCTCTCCAATCAAAGTCCCTAAAATATTCTTAGTTTTAGCGTAAATGATACCGCACACCAATGCGCCGAACATACTGCCAGGGAACGCCATCAGACTACCAAGGCCAAGCAGATTGCGAATCAACGCTGCGGCAAAAGCTGCACCAAGCCCATAGCTTGGGCCGAGCAATACAGCACACAGGATGTTAACCATGTGCTGTACAGGCGAGCATTTGCTCCCGAACACAGGGAAGGAAAAGAGACTTCCCACAACAGCAACAGCGCAGAATACACTGGCAACCGCTAATTTTTTCGTATTGGTTTTGTTCATATTCAATTTCTCCTTTGAGTGAATTAGGAAACGTCAGTTATCAGCGGCGCTTCCAAAGTAGGCGCAGTTATCCCAAGGATAACTGCACGGAAGTTCGGTCGATGCTTACTGGCATCCTCTCACGCCGGAACACGGCTTCCCATCGCTGATATACAAGACTCAGGGCGCTCCCCCTCAGTCCGCCACATAAGTGGATCTCGTTCCCCCTTTCTCAAAAGATATGAAAAAACAGGAGAATACCTTTTGTGGTATCCTCCTGTAACAGAGCAAAAGCGTTTCCTACGGCGGCATTATCCACATCAGGTATAAGGGTCGAAGGTTGCACCTTCCTCTCAGCCTGTCAGCACAAGCTCCCCTGCGTTTTCAGTTGTAAAATAAAAACAGGAGACACCCTTGGGGATGCCTCCTGTAAAAAATCCTTGTGTATGACTTCCTACGGCGGCATTATCCGCATCAGGTTATAGGGTCGAAGTTCGGTTACTTCCTCTCAGCCTGCACAAACAAGCTCCCCTGTATTTATTTCGTTTGATATTATACATCTAATTTCATGAAAATACAATAGGTTTTCTGAAAAAGACACAAAATGTTTAATTTTAGGATGATTCGATAGGATATTTATAACAGGCATCAACTTCCCGACAAGTTGGCGAGAAGTGTCCGTGCCGTAATCTTTATTCCCCTCAACTTCTACGCAACTTGCACCGAAGTCGTAAGAACCAACTTCTACACAACCTGTGTCGAAGTAAAAGGGGCTTGCGCCCAATCTAAGCACAAGCCCCCATTTTCGATATATTCGGTTATTCTTCCATGACCTCTAACATCATTCGTGCACCCAGCTTAAAGCCATTCTGAAAGATCAAACAGTCAGTATTGGCTTGATGCTCTCGTACACAATCGGTGTATTTCTCAAACAACTCTTTCTGCCCGTTAGTCATGGTGGCTTTGAGCTTTTCTTCATTTCTGCAAATCAGTTCCAGTAGCTTCTTGTATTCTTTGCAAGAGGATGTGTCATACTCGGTCGGCTCAATATTGCCGTACCAAAATTCTTCAAGGATTCTCATACCACATCCTCCTCGTAGATCATTTCTCGCAGGATGATTTCCTCGGCTCGGTTGCGGATATTGTTCATGGCTCCAAAAATCCCAACTTTAAAGAAATCCAAACTTTTACGCAGATATGCTGATGAATACGGCATTGAGAGAAAGAAAAGTTTGGATTTCTTTTTGTTTACACTCCAGTCGATTATGATAGAACTGGAGGTGATCAAATGAATTTATTACAATCAGGCAATACTTATGAAGAACTTATTCAACATATGGAAAGGTGTGGCTACAGTCCTTATCATATCCAACGTGTAAAAAGGGAAATAAAGTGGCTTTCCAAAAATCAGGATGGATATGGGATTTCTTCTTATGAAGAAGCCTGCCGTTTACGTTCTTTGGAAACGGAATCTGCTGAGATGAAAGAACAATTCCGTGCCATTTATAGCCTGTTTCGGCGTTATGCACTCTATGGAACACTGGTGGCTCCAATCCGAGAACCTTTGTTCCGCCAGGATACGTATTCACAGCTTACCCCATATTTCCAAAACATACTGGACATTTATAAGGAAGACAGTGTGAGGCGTGGATTAAAACCCGGTACATACCGCTCGAGTATCTCTGCCTGCAGTGGTCTTTTCCTGCACTGCCAGAAAGAAGGATGCGAAACGCTGGAAGATATCACAGAGGATACGGTTCTGTCTTATTTCTGTGATGAGTCAGGAAAACCGACTCTGAGTGCAAGCACAAAGGTAAATATCGCATCTGTTTTCCATGCGGACATTGGGGTATATACCAATGCAGCTAGAACAATTCTTGCTTATCTTCCGGCGTTGAACAGAAGACGAAAAAATATCCAGTATCTTACGGAAGAAGAAATATCGTCCGTTAAGGAGGTTCTGATTTCCGAAAATAACAGCATTACGCTGCGAAACCGGGCGATCGGTATGCTCCTGTTTTTTACCGGGATGCGTTCCAGCGATATAGCCGGACTGACATTCTCTGATATAGACTGGGAAAAAGAAGAAATCAGGATATTTCAGGCAAAAACAGGAAATGAGCTTATCCTTCCGCTAACTGCCAGTATCGGAAATGCCATCTATGATTATATAACCATGGAACGACCGCAAAGCGATTCCAAAAGGATATTTCTATGCGAACGAACACCCTGTAAGCCTATAAGTGCAGGAACGGTTGGAAATGCTGCCGGCAAGCTGTATGGAGCTGCATCTGTCCGACAGGGGCAACAGGATCGGAAAGGTGCCCATCTTTTCAGACATAACCTTGCAACCTCTTTTTCCAGACACGATATCCCACATCCTGTGATCAGTTCCACACTCGGACATGTTGACCCGGATTCGCTTGACCACTATCTTTTTGCAGATATCAGACATCTCCGGGATTGTGCCATAAGCATTGAATGCTATCCTGTCGGAAAGGAGGTTTTTTCATTATGAATTCTTATATGTCCGGATTTTCTGATCTGATTGAAAAATATGAGAGTTATCAGAAAGCGTCGGGTTCCTGGAGTGAAAAGGCAAATGGTCTGAACATCAAATATTTCGACCGTTATTGCGCACTACATTATCCGGGACAGTCACTCTGTCAGGAAATGGTGGATGAATGGTGCAGGAAGCGTGAGACAGAAACCAATGCTTCCTGCTTTGCCAGAACCGGTGGGATCCGTTCTTTTATACATTATCTACGGGAAAGAGGACTGACAACAGCAGAACCGACGCTGCCACCGAAACCGGAAGGAAGAACATATATCCCCCATTCATTTACAGAAGAGGAACTCCGCAGATTTTTTCATGAATGTGACCGTATCATCCCATTGCGTCCGGAATTAAAATACAAGATGAAAAGGATCACATGCCCTGTCTTCTTCAGGCTTTTATACAGTAGTGGAATCCGGACTACAGAAGCCCGATATCTAAAAAGGAAAGATGTTGACCTTGAGCATGGAGTGCTGAACATCCAAAAAACGAAAGGATACGACCAGCACTATGTGGCTCTCCATGAAAGCATGACAAAGCTCTTGAAACGATACGACAATGCAGCTGAGTCCATCCGCCCAGACCGTACTTACTTTTTTGAGACCCCTAATGGAAAGTTTTATTCCAGACAATGGGTTACACAAACCTTCCAATGCTTATGGGAAAAGGCCAATGGAAAACAGAATCGGGCAGTTGCCTATGATCTCAGGCATAATTATGCCGTTGTAAATATCAACCGCTGGGCAGATGATATATTTAAATTCGGCCAAAAACTGCATTATCTTTCCAAATCTATGGGACACAGGAACATCGAATCCACTTTATACTATTATTCGATAACACCTTGTCTCGCCGATATCCTGCTGAAAAAAACAGAAAAAAGTTTCAACAAACTGTTGCCGGAGGTGGAACATGAAGAAATCTGATGATGCGGTTAAAATCGCACGGTATATCTCGGAGTTTTTGGATACTTATGCACCAAATTTCCTTACCACCAGCGAACATACACTGAAATCCTATCGGAATGCTCTTGGATTATACATATGTTTTCTTGAAACAGAGTCTATCGCACCGGGGAATTTTTCCAGGCATTGTTTTGAACGGGAGAAAATAGAAAAATGGATTGTGTGGTTAAAAGAATCCAGAAACTGTAGCTTGGAAACATGCAATGTACGGCTTGGTTCGATGCGGGTCTTTCTGGAATTCCTCGGCAGCAAAGATATTGAATACCTGTATCTTTATCAGGAAGCTCAGAAGATAAAACGTCAGAAATGCACCAAAAAGAAAGTGTCCGGTTTTACACGTGATGCGGTAGCTGCTATGCTCGCAGTACCGGATGTGTCTACAAGAACAGGAAAAAGGGATCTTGTATTTCTGACCCTTTTGTATGCAACGGCTGGGCGGCTGGATGAAATCCGTTCCATAAAAATCCGCCATCTGCACCTTAATGGCAAAAAGCCCTATGTAAACCTGATAGGAAAAAGGGATAAAATAAGAACAGCATATCTTCTCCCCAAGGTGGTCGCTTATATCAAAGTATATCTAAATGCTTTCCATGATAATCCACCTGATCCTGAGGCATATTTATTCTATTCACGGGTAGGTGGTAAACACACAAAGCTCTCAGAACCCGCACTGGCAAAGCGGATAAAAATATGTGCTGAAGCAGCGCACGAAAAGTGTCCGGATGTACCTCTTGATGCCCATGCCCATCAATTTCGCCATGCCAAAGCATCCCACTGGCTGGAAGATGGAATTAATGTTGTACAGGTCAGTTTTCTCTTGGGACATGAACAGTTGGAAACAACGATGCGATATCTGGACATCACAACGGAAGATAAGATAAAAGCACTGGCTACATTGGAAGATGAAAGTCAGAAAACAGTTTCTAAGAAATGGAAGAACAAAAGAGGTACACTGACAGATTTCTGCGGACTGAAAAAATAGAAAAACACAAAAAGAAATCCAAACTTTTCTTTCTCTCAATGCCGTATTCATCAACATATCTGCGTAAAAGTTTGGATTTCTTTAAAGTTGGGATTTTTGCTCAAATCCAAAAGTTTGGATTTTCCGAACCCATGCCATCTGATCACACTGCTTCATGCTCTCTGTCACGCCCTCAGCCACTTTCATTTGCTCGATGATAAGTTCAAAACGTTTCTGTGCCTGCTCGTTCAAATCAGCCAGATACGTCCACAATTCACTGCTAAGGCACAGATCATTGAAGCGGATAGGGTTATGCTCCTTGATATAGTCTCTGTACATACGCCCCCAACGGCCAATAGGTCTGTTTTCCTCCGGTAAGCGAATATCGGGAATATAGTAATCACCGCAACGGATATAGTTCAGTTCCTGCATCATATGTACCTCCACAAAAGCATTTTACGGGTAAAAAAAGAAGCGATACTCGGTTATCAAACCAAGTATCGCTAACTTTGTTTAGCCAACCCCGTCTGACAGATGCCGTAAAATAGTTAAATTTTTGGTTTAACTGTTTTACGAGCACCCGCCGAAAATAGTGGGGTCTTGTTGTATTTTATTCAAAATCGAAGAATTTCGCAATGGTACTGCTAAATCAAGTTTAAGAATTTAAATTTTCTTGCCTTACTCTAAGGAATTTTTTCATAAACTCTTTCCCATTGAATGGAACTATAGGATATATATAACTCTTCCCTGATATTGTTTTGTTCAATACTAATGATGAAATAATAATTATGATACCAACAATAAATCCCCAAATATTAAACAAAGAAATCAATATCAACAACATAATTCTTAAAAATTTCAAAGCATAGCCCAATTCATAGCTAGGTTGTGAATAATTTGCAACAGCAACAAAGGCCATATATAACATTGCTTCTATATTAAACCAGCCTGATTGGACAGAAAATTCACTCAAAACTATACCGCTTATTACACTAAGTGCTGTACTTAAGTTGCTTGGTGTATTTAACGCTGCAAGCCGCAAACCATCTATAGCAAGCTCAAGTATCATGAGTTGCCAGAATATAGGTATAGGCGGTGAATCATTCACTAAAGTAAACTCAAATGCGTGAGGAATCATATGAGGATTCTGCAAAAATAAAAGCCACACAGGAGTAAGCATAAGTGTTATCAAAGCTATTACATATCTAGATATTCTGAGATAGGTTCCTGTAAATGGAGGGAAATAATAATCATCGGGTTCTTCTAAAATATCAAATATACTTGTAGGAATCATAACAGCTGCTGGAGAATTATCAACAAGAATGATAATATTCCCATCTAAAACTCCAGAAGATGCAGTATCCGGACGTTCTGTTGTTTTAAATTTTGGAAAAGGATTATACCACTTGTATTTGTATATAGCTTCCATCAAACTTTGTTGGTTCATTGTAAGTGCTTTTACATTGATACTTTCTATGCTTTTTATTATATTTTTTAATAATTTTTTATCAACCAAATTATCCATATAACAAAGGACAATATCTGTTTTTGAGCTATTTCCTGCACAGACAAATTGCATAGTAAGCTTCGGATCACGAATTCTGCGACGTATAAGCGCCGTATTAAAGATTAATGTTTCGACAAAACCATCCCTGGAACCCATCAAAACTTTATCCTTTTCTGGTTCGCTAGTATCTCTAGCAGGATAAGTTCTCACATCCATCTCAATGGCTTCATCAAAACCATCTATAAGTATAACCATTACTCCAGATAGAACACTTAAACTAAGTTTTTCTATATTCTTGCTTTTGCTTACTTCAACATACGGTACAGCTGATTTTATAAAATTCTCCGGATCGCTAAGCTTTTCTGGGACGAGCTTGTAAAAAAACTCCATCATTTTTTCCATCATTTCATCTTTTATAAAACCATCGACAAAAAATAAACTAGCTTGCCTATCTGTGGACATTACTATTTCCCTATTTATAAGATCAAAGCTTTTATCAAAACGCAAAGCTTCTTTAAATAATTCTCTATCCTTATCTATATTTCCAGTTAAATCCATAAACTCACTCCTAATAGGTATGAATTTATAATTTCCTAAAAATATAAAAAAATACATTACAAATGTTGCTATCTCAATAGCTTTCATCTGACACCAGATAGATATTAATAGAAAATTTTGAAAGAAAATTACTTCTGAACAAAAAGATTAAAAACATTATTTTTAAAAATAAAATTATTAGGAGAGAAAGGTATCCTGTATTGAATATTAGGAGTGCCCTTTTTCGAGTGTTTGGAGAAAAGAAGAAAATAATAAAGGAAAAAAACAGATTTTAAATTGGGGAATAACTTTTTACGAAAGACAAAATTATTAAAAGCATTAACAAAAATTTTAAGAACAGCTTTTATAGTATCAAGCGAACGAAAAAAACACTTAGCTCTACGGTGCAGAGCGGGAAAGTAATGTCTCAAATCAGAATTTACCCCTTCCACGGTATAAGTTTGGATTTTATTATTTTAGGGAAGTATGTTTTAATAGATCCTGTTTTTTTTTATTTATAAGAGACAATCCCAAATATTGTATAAACCGATTGGCTGTAGAGCTGCAGAATATAAGCAATACATATGAGAATTTACAAATTTGCTATTACGGCAAATTTGCAGAATCCCGAATTCTGCCCCCTAAAGATACAGGTGGCTATTTATTTATCTAGCAGTATTTGGACTGCTCTTTTGTATGTTCTTTTGGCGTCTCTGCGTTGCTCTTCGGCGTCTCTGCGTTGCTCTTCGGCGGCTTTGTGTGCCTCTTTGGCGTCTGCGGATGCCCTTGCGGCGTTTATATGATTTCCTGCCTGTTTGAATAGCTTTTCGGCGGTTAAGTATGACCTTTCGGTGGCTTCGTATGCCCTTGCGGCGGCTTTAGGATCTCCTGCATCTATGTGTTGCTGTGCGACGTCTGCGGATGCCCTTGCGGCGGCTGCGGATGCCATTCCGGCGTCTGCTAATGCACTTGCGGCGGCTTTAGGATCTCCTGCAGCTATGTGTTGCTGTGCGGCGTTTGCGGATGCACTTACGGCGGCTTCGTATGCACTTACGGCGGCTTCAGGATTTATTGCACATCTGGCGACGTTTATGTGTTGCTCTGCAACAGCTAAGTATGCACTTGCGGCGGCTTTAGGATCTCCTGCAGCTATGTGTTGCTGTGCGGCGTTTGCGGATGCCATTGCGGCAGCTTCGAATGCCCTTACGGCGTCTGCGGATGCACTTACGGCGGCTTCAGGATCTCCTGCATCTATGTGTTGCTGTGCGACGTCTGCGGATGCCATTGCGGCGTCTACGGATGCCATTGCGGCGTTTGCGGATGCCATTGCGGCGGCTGCAGGATCTCCTGCATCTATGTGTTGCTGTGCGGCGTTTGCGTATGCACTTGCGGC
>JAZUOT010000048.1:0-7107 GCA_045604805.1 Acutalibacteraceae bacterium
TGTCTTGATACATCAAAAAAACCTCGCTTAAATAAATAAAAAATCCCCTTTAACGGATTTAAACCGTCACCTCTGGTGAACCAACGCTCTGTTTAAGCTATCAGGGTAAATAAAAAAACTCAACCTAATCTTTGATTTTATTTCTTGCCCTTTGAAGGGCATTTGAAACAGCTTTAGGATTCATGTTCAGTATATCACCTATTTCCCTATATTTTTTACCACTCATGAAAAGTATCATACAAGACTCTTCACTATATGAAAGTCTTGTGTGCATCCTATTTAAAATTTCCTCTGCACGTTCTTTTGTCAAAAAAGTATCTTGCGGGTCAGAGTCATTTCTTGAAATCCCATAAATTCTGTCTAAGGGCAAAAAATTTTTAAATGGAATGTTCTTTTGGCTGGTAATATTGCGATATGCTGTAACTATCGAGCGCTTAACACAGGTACTCGCATACGACCTGAAGGACGTCTTTTTAGTATCGTCAAACGACTTCGCCGCTCTTAGCAGGGCTAAACTCGCTTCCTGATATACATCATCATATCCTAACCCTATTGCCTCACAAGCGAAATTTTTTGCAATAACTTGTAGCAAATATTCATATCTGGACTTTAAAAAATCAAACGCATCTTCATCTCCATCTTTGATAAGGCTTGCCAGCTTTGCATCTTCAATTTTATCTGAAAAAAATATTATCGAACCCATCCAAATTGCTCCTCCGATCACCTTTTACACTACTTCAGAGAAAAATTTAAGTCAAGTTTCATAAAACTATGCTTTTGCTATTCAATTTGCTAAACTTAACTGAAAAAATTGCAAGTACTTAGTTTTTCTTTTGATGTTTCGGCTTCTTTCCATATACACTTATTCCAATTCTCATCCGTGGCACTATCCCCACGTACACTTCATTATATACCATCGTGACTTAATTTTAAATAGTTTTGGATTTTATTTTTTTCGAGAATGTGGGAACTGATTGGTAGGGTGAATTATTTTGTGTAAATAATTCTCCTAAAATAGCCTTTCTGCAACATCAAGAGGGGGCGATAAGCTTTTATGCGTTTTGCGTGAGATATCCAATTCTCTTTCTTGAAGAGCAAATCTAATATAATGTATACTTATACGTACATTTAAGTTGTTGATTTTGAGGAGAGTAATTTTTTTGCAAGAAGAGATTTATTTAGACAATAGTGCTACAACGAAGCCAAGCTCATTGGTTTGTGAACGTATGTTAGAATTCATGCGTGATAGTTATTATAACTCAGGGGCATTATATTATAACGGTTTTAAGGTGAAGACTGCAGTTGAAAAAGCGAGAGAAATAATAGCTAATGAAATAAATGCGAGCAAGGAAGAAATTTATTTTACATCTGGAGGGACAGAATCCAACAATTTAGCTTTATTTGGTGCAGCTTTAGCCAGAAAAAAACGCGGAAATAAAATTATTATAAGTAATATAGAACATTCATCTGTAGAAAACTGTGCTAAAGAGCTTGAGAATATGGGTTTTGATGTGCTTCGTCTGGCAGTAGATGAAAACGGGAAAATCCCGACAGAATCTCTAAGCGATGCTATTGACGAGAAGACCATATTAGTAAGCCTTATGTTGGTAAATAATGAGATTGGTTGCATACAGGATATCGCCAAAATACGAAAAGTTATTAATAAAAAGGGCTCTCACGCTCTTTTGCACACAGACGCAGTACAAGCTTTCGGAAAACTAAAGATAAATTTAAAACACTTAGGAGTAGATCTCATGTCGCTAAGTGCCCATAAAGTTCATGGGCCAAAAGGGGTAGGCGCTATATACATAAAGAAAGGTACACATTTAAAACCTCTGATTTTGGGCGGAGGGCAAGAAAACGGTATGCGAAGCGGAACATTAGCAACAGAGCTCATAGTAGGTTTTGCTGCTGCTGTTTCTGAGTTTTCGAATTTAAATTCAAATATGGAGTATGTTGAGGAGCTTAATAAATACAGCAGGAAGCGTTTATCAGAATTTGAAAATGTTAAAATTAATTCCCCAAAAGATGCTGTACCGTATATACTTAATTTTTCTGCGGGAATGGTAAAAAGTGAAACCCTGCTGCATTTTTTAGAGGAAAAAGGTATAATGGTCTCAGCTGGTTCTACCTGTTCTAAGGGCAAAAAAAGTAGAATTTTGGAAGCTTTAAAATTGTCTCCTCAGAGGATAGATTCAGCAATAAGAATTAGTTTTTCTAGGCACAATACTAAAAAAGAAATTGATAAGTTTATCGAAGTTTTAAGAGAAGGTATGTCTAGCATTATGACTAAGTAAGTGGGGAATAAGGAGTATGAAAGAAGTCATACTGGCCAAAATGGGCGAATTAGTACTAAAGGGACTTAACAGAAGATCCTTTGAAGATGTGCTCATAAAAAACATAAGGAAAAGTTTGAGAAGTTTAGGGACTGTTACAATAAAAAATTCACAGTCCATATTGGAAATTTCTTTTGCCGATGAAAATGTGAATTTTGATGAAGCTGAGGAACGTGTTTCTAAAGTTTTTGGTATAGCTTCATATTGCAGGGCTTGTGTGGCTAACAAAAATATGCAAGACATAAACAAGACAGCAGCTACCTACCTAAATGAAGAATTAGAGGAAATATCAAAGTTCAAGGTTGAAGCAAAAAGATCTGATAAGAAATTTGAGCTTAAATCTCCGGAGATATGTGCAAACACTGGAGCGTATCTTTTAGAAAATTTTGAGAATTTGCGTGTAGACGTACATAATCCAGATGTTACTGTTATGGTTGAAATAAGAGACAAATGTGCATATGTACATACAGATGCTAAAAAAGGTGCAGGTGGTATGCCTGTTGGTACTAGCGGAAAAGCAGCTATTCTCATATCAGGAGGGATAGATAGTCCGGTTGTTGCTTGGATGATGGCAAAAAGAGGTTTAGAACTTACAGCTATACATTTTGTCAGCCCACCATACACTAGCCGTCAGGCTGAGGAAAAGGTAAAAGAACTTATAAAAAAAATAAGTGAGTATTGCGGTTACATAAGAACTATAATCGTACCCTTTACTAAAGTTCAGGAAGAAATAAAGAAAAATTGCAAAGAAGAACTTTTCACCGTAATAATGAGAAGAATGATGATGAAACTTTCTCAGAAAATAGCGGAACAGGAAGGTCTACAGGCCTTAATAACAGGTGAAAGTTTAGCGCAGGTAGCAAGTCAGACTTTATCCGCTCTAGCTTGTACCGATGAGGCGAGCAGTATACCAGTATTGAGACCTCTAATAGGTATGGATAAGGATGAAATTGTTCTTATCTCAAGAAAGATAGGTACTTTTGATATATCCATACTTCCCTATGAAGACTGTTGTACAGTGTTTACCCCTAAACACCCTAGAACCAAACCTGTTATGAAATTTGTAAAACATGAAGAAGAAAATAGTAATTTAGAAAAACTTTTAGAAGAAACTTTTAATAACATAGTAGTAGGGGAAATGAATAATGAGTAGTTATGCACACAAAAAGAAAAATAGCGTAATGTCGACCATATTATTGTGGTTTTTTAGCATTATGTTCCTTGTTTCTCTTGGCATAATAGCAAATGAACTTATAATAAAACCAAAAACAAACAGAGATACAATGGCAGAGGTTCAGGAAGTTCGCGACGAAAATTCTGTTGATTATTTAGCAACACTCAAAGCAATCAATCCTGATATCGTTTCGTGGATAAAAATCCCTAATACTATTATAGATTATCCTGTCCTACACTCTCCAAAAGAACAAGGTTATGATTATTACCTAAAACGTGACTACAAAAGGAATTCTTCTGCATATGGCAGTATTTTCGTGGATACGGCTTGTGGTGAGGGTGATGATTGTTTAGATGTTAAGAATGTAATTCTTCATGGACACAATATGAGGAATGGCAGCATGTTTGCAAGACTTCTGCAATATTCAGATGTGAGCTTCTACCAGACCTCACCTGTGATAACTTTTGATGATGCTCAGTGGGAGGTATTCGCAATAATAAAAGTCAATACTCTAGAAAAACATGGTGAGCCGTTTAAATATTTGCAGTATGGTTTTGCTAGCGATGAAGACTTCTTGAACTTTGTGCACCAAGTACGTTCTCGTTCCTTAATAGATACTCCTGTTAAAATAAACGAAGCTGACCAAATAATGACTATGTCTACCTGTTCTTATGAATATAAAGATTTCCGTACGGCAGTATATGCTAGAAGATTGCGCAACGGTGAAGACCCAAATATAGACACATCACAGGCTCAACTTAATATGAATCCTTTATGGCCTGATTGTTACTACGAAAACCATAAAGCAACAAAGCCAATAGTAAATGATTTTGCTGTAGATTTTGCAGCAAATAAAATCAACTGGTACGACGGAAATTTATTTTTGAGATAAGTTTTGGTAATTTCTAAAAAAAATATTCTGCTGCCGATGATTATTATACAAATATTTAGCATATCTATGTAGTGATAAAAAATAAAAGATATCTGAAAGCAGGAGACAAAAAATGAGCGATAAATATAAGTACGATAAGCAAGAAATTTTAGATGAATATTGTGTTGACTATAGAACATCAAGCAGCTGTGCTAAGTCAAATATAAAAAGAGAGCTACCTATCACAGAAAAAGGTAGCTTTTATAATATTCCAGAGACGAAAAGTAATACAACAGAACAATTTATAGAAGAAAATTTCCGTCCTCAAACAAATCATAAAAGCACTAATGCTATTTTTTGCAGATGCATACTAGGAACAGTATTACTACTAATAATATTTGTTTCAGTGGGATTCATCTCAACAATCTTATTCGAACAAATAAACTGTATAGCCAACATAGATGTATTTGCCTTGGAAATAAACAGTTGTCGGTAAACTATATTTTTTCTAGTAGACAAATAGCACTTGCTGCTATACCTAATTCTGAGCCAGTAAAACCTAATTTTTCCTCGGTGGTTGCCTTTATACTTATTTGCTCGTATCTTATATTGCAAGCTTCTGAAATATTTTGGCGCATTTGTGATATGTATGGTTTAAGTTTAGGTTCTTGGGCTATTATCGTACCGTCTATATTTCCTATGGTATAGCCATTTTCCTTTATAAGCTCACAAACCTTTTGCAAAAGCTTAAGGCTATCTGCGTCTTTGAACTTTTGGTCATTATCCGGAAAATGAGTGCCTATATCCCCTAAAGCTGCAGCACCAAGTATGGAATCCATTATTGCGTGGGTAATTACATCAGCATCTGAATGACCTAGCAAGCCTTTTGGGTGCGATATATCAACCCCAGCTAAAATCAATTTTCTATCTTCTACCAAACGATGAACATCGTAACCTTGTCCTATTCTCAGCATAATCAAGACCTTTTTTCTAATATTCTTTCTGCAAAAATAATATCATCTTGCGTAGTTATTTTTATATTATCATAAGACCCTGCCGTCATATATACAGGCAATCTTAAATTTTCAAAAAGTTGGCAATCATCAGTAAATATTTTGCTGTTTCGCACAGCTGTTTTCATAGCGTCTATGTACAAATTTTTTTCAAAAACTTGAGGAGTTTGGGTACACCAAAGTGTACTCCTCTCAGCCGTGCCTTTTATGAAATTGTTTTCATCTATAATTTTTATTGTATCTTTTTGCATTACCCCTAAAGTAGCAGCTTTATATTTTATTGCATCATTTACAACATTTGATATATCTTCAGGAGATACTAGACAACGTGCTCCATCGTGTATTGCAAAGTGAGTTGTTTGTTCTGCTGCAGCCATCACTCCGTTAAAAACTGATTCTTGGCGATATTTTCCACCTTCAACTATTCTGCCAACTTTAGAAAAATTATAATCTTGGCATAGTTTCTGTACAGCAGCGGCATCTTCTTTGCGACAAACTACAACTATGGTGTTTATCTGTTTGGAATATTCAAAAGCTTCTATAGTATGTGCAATTACGGGTTTCCCTTTTAATTCTATAAATTGTTTGTTTATGGAATTTCCCATGCGAGTGGAATTCCCTGCAGATACTATTATAGCGCTAACAAATGGCTTTTTATAATATAACAAGATTTGACCTCCTTTTTTTCAAACAATTATTCTTACTCACAAAGATACTATAATTTTAGTAGTTTTAGTGTCAAATATCATTTGGTCCACGAAAACCGCACATAAAAAAACAAAAGATATTTTAAGTGATTTCGCGGGAAGAAGAGATATTAGTCATATCACTATTTGCAAGATCGGGAAACGTATATGGTTAGGTGAAAAAAAGAAAAGCGTAATGAATTCTCAGTAATACCACAAATACTGGATAAAATTCGTATAAACAGTCAAATTATAACTATAGGCGCAATGGAAACACAAAAAGTATAGACAGACAAAGATAAATAAAAATAGAGAAGATTATGTATATGCTTAAAAAGCAATCATAATATCAAAAGTGATGGAATTATCTATAAAAACAAAACACCCCCTATCAATAAAGAAAAAGAAATTTGCTATTACTCTGGAACCTATTAAATTTTTAGAAAAAGTTTTGAGCTTCTAAAATAGCAATTATGCTGCTCAAAGCATGGATGGCGTTTTATGCGTTTTGCGTGGAGGCGGAATATGCTTGCTTGCTAGAGGTATAAACTACGTTAAGGGCAGAAGAGCAGTAAGATAGGCAGAAGAATGGGCAGCAAGAGCAGAGGCAGCGGCAGTAGCAGAAGCCTAAAGAGGAACATCAGAAATGGAAAAAGAAAAAAATTTTTCAAAAACAAAATTTATATTATACACATTCTTATAATTCCAATAAAACTTTTATTGTACGACATATCTAGCAAAACTTTTTTCATTTGCTAGGTGTTTTATTTTTACAGATAATATCAGCCTGAAAGCCAAAGTAAACCTCTGCAGTAAAATTTTTTTATTTTCCAATTGATTTCATATAGGGGGCGGAGCATAATATATATGTGTATATTTTGGTGGGAGATTGGAAGACTATGGAATACAATAAATCTCATCTTAATCTTAATCAGGATTTTTTAAGGGTTCTTATTGATAGCAGAGACAAAGAAGAAGCTTTAGTGAGGCTTAGTACTTTAGGTTGTTCTATAGAACCCGAACAGCT
>JAZUOT010000049.1:0-31606 GCA_045604805.1 Acutalibacteraceae bacterium
CATTAACTGGACTGGTAACACACATGAGTATAATTCCAATATATACACCTAAAATCAAAATAGCTTTTTTGTTTTTATTGTTCATAGCATATGCAAGCATCAATATTATGGACCAAGTATAAGTGGAAGCTGTAGAAAATATACATACAGGAACAGAATTATTCAAAATTTCTCTAAATATATCTATTATATTTCTACACTTGTCAAATTCGTTAGGATGAGAGAAAGAAAATCCTATTTTAGAAGTATATTTATTCGTACCTTGCATCGTTTGTTTAGACCAAGAATATGAATACGTAATACTCATTCCTTTATCAGGATAAAAATATTCAAAGTAATTATTCATAGTAGCTTGGATATATGTACCTGGGTGCTTAAGAAACATCTTTACCCATACTTTGAAATAGCAAAGTAAATCTTTCTGTGTGGATTTTTCGTTAAAAGTTGCTTTTACAGGATCTGATTTATCAGGATTATATTTTTCAGCTAATTCATCGTAGTTTAAGACTGCATTAATTGCATCTTTCTCTTCTGTAGTTACTTCATCTCCATGGTACTTTATGTATCTAGCAGTTTGCTGAAAAGGAACAGACAGCATTTCTCTGGTACTACCTGATGTTATATACAAACTTGGCAATAATACATTCGAGTAAAATATCGAAAAAACCAAAACACATACGATGGAATAAGCAGCTAATTTTCTGTGACTTTTGTTAGTTATAAAAATCAACAATAAAGTGAACAGCAAAACATATCTGCCGTCATTTCTAAATAAATCCATTCCTAACATCGAAATAAAGAAGACGATAAAATATTTTCCCTTAGGTGTTTTATTCAGTATATTGTACAATGACATGATGAATAAAATAAAAAATGTTACATACATAACATCTTTTGTTATCAAGAACATATATGAGCGTATCAATGGCAAAACCAAATAGTACAATATAACTATATGAGCTACTTTAACTGAGACATCCAGTTGATTTACCATCAAACGAATGGAAAAAGCAATTACAGAAATAACAAGTAAAAACTGAAATAGCGCAAACATAAAAATAGCTCTATTAGCACTTCCCAAAAACTTCATTCCAAAGCTTAAGAAAAAATGTAATAAAGCTGAATATGCAACTGGGTGGTGGTTATTTATCATTACGTTTTCTGATAATAGCCTAGGCTCTATACTAGACATTGAATATCCTGTTTGCGGGTAATACTGTGAAATCATAGAAATAGTATCTCCCATAAATGTAGCAGGATATGAAATGATAATATACGGAATATATGCGACTAAGAGAATGACAAAAGAAGTAAGGAACGGTCTTATCTCAAATAGCTTAAGATATGCTCGTACCCCCCCTAAACAATTTATATTAAATAAATTAGGCATTTTGAACAATATTTTTCCATCTAGAATTGCAAACAAAAATGCTATCGCGAAATAGAACAAAATACTATAACCACTGCACATAAAAATAGCCTTTAACATTTGGACATTTCTTATATCCATTACTAGTGCCCAGTTATTCTGCTTGCTAAATGAGTAACCGAACACCATAAACAAGCCAAACAATACAGCTGGAATCAACACTGAAATTTGAATCTTACTTTTGGAAGTAAAACGGCTAATATATTGATAAAACATTATAAGCAAAGGTAATAACAACATCATTACTATGTTATATTCATTAAACGATCCTATAATATTCATCAAAAAATATGATTTAGGTCCAAGTTTTGCATCGACTAAATCTAGCTTCATGCAAACAGCTAGCCATGAAATAACTGCAAGAAAAATATACTTTTTACGAAGTTCTATATGTTTTATCATTTATTATCCTAACTCCTTCTGACACATGGCCAAAGAAGAATCAATTACAGCATCCATATCGTAATATTTATATTCACCTAGACGCCCACCAAATACTATATTTTTTTCAGCTTCCGCTAATTTTTTATACTCAGCGTATAGGGAGCTATTTTTATCATCATTTACAGGATAATACGGTTCATCACCTGGCTCCCATTCGCAACTATACTCTCGGCTTATGACAGTTTTGGGTAAGTCTTTACCCTTGTCATCCTTACCAAATTCAAACCATTTGTGCTCAATAATACGCGTCCAAGGAGTTTCTCTGTCTGTGTAATTTACAGCAGCATTACCCTGGAAATTATCCTTGTCTAAAACTTCTGTATCAAAGCGTACTGAACGATACTCAAGATGCCCCAAGCTATAGTCAAAATAAGCATCTATAGGACCTGTATAAATTACCTTCTTTGCTATTGAATCAAAGTGAGATTTATTTTCAAGATAATCTGTATTTAGCTGTACCTCTATGCCATTCAAGAGATTCTCAACTAACTTGGTATAACCTCCTATCGGAATTCCCTGATACAGAGCATTGAAGTAGTTATTATCAAAGGTTAGACGTACAGGCAAACGCTTTATTATAAATGCCGGTAAATCTTTGCAATCACGTCCCCATTGTTTTTCTGTATAACCCTTTATAAGTTTCTCAAATATGTCACGACCAACTAAAGATATCGCTTGCTCCTCTAAATTCTTAGGTTCAGTAATACCAGCAGACTTTTTTTGCTCTTCAATCTTCTCTAAGGCTTCCTCAGGAGTTACAACTCCCCACATTTTGTTAAATGTGTACATGTTGAACGGCAAGCTGTAAAGTTCACCTTTGTAGTTTGCTACCGGTGAATTCGTAAATCTATTAAATTTCGCAAACTGAGTAATATACTCCCAAACCCTTTGACTATTCGTGTGGAATATATGCGCTCCGTATTTGTGTACCTGTATTCCTTCTATTTTTTCAGTATATACATTTCCAGCTATGTTCGGCCGCTTGTCTATAACTAAAACCGATTTGCCATGCGCCTTCGCCTGTTGTGCAAAAACCGCTCCATATAAACCGGAGCCTACTATGAGATAATCGTACATATGTATTCCTCATTTCAAGAAATATGGTCTATTAAGGATAAAAATTTTTCAAGACACCATATATAAAATTTTTGATCACCAGACATTTTTTCAATACAATTTGGCAAAAACTCAGGTCTAGTTGGTCCCCCCCAATTTTTAAACCATTCATCCATTGGTCTTGGCATAGGAATTTTTTTCGGCACAACAAAATTGGGATACAACCTCTTAAATAATTCTCTAACAATATACTTATTTTCACCATTTCGAACTAGACTTAAATCCAACTGAGCGGCTAGTTTTGTGTCGGCAAAAGGAGCAACAAATTCAATATCAGCAAGGGAACAAGCGTTAGTATAGCTTCCCATAGATTCGCAAAAGAAAACGTTTCTGACAAACTCATGAACATCAACGAAACCATTATGTTGATATCTTACTATGGGTTCTGTAATAATTTCGAATTTTTTTAATACTTTATATGGAATTACATAAGAATATCTATCAATGAAATCTCCAATAGTATAGTTTTGGGATAAAAGACCGTCCAAACCCCCATAGTTTGCATCCGCAGATTCTCCATATATCATAGCATCGTGCCCATCATTACAGGACTGAAGAGCAGCTTTATAAATTTGTATTTCAATTGAGTGTATAGGTTGGCCTTTCTGTGTCATAAGCAGAGAAGTATATTTTTCTAAATCTTCTTTGTATATCTTTATTATCTTATGATTCAATCCACATTCCTTGGCATATTTTGCGGCTGCTGTTGTCTCATCAATTGCTTGTTTTCCATCAACAACACATTGGAAAGTATATGCTACAGAACCCTTTGGCATAAATTTTGCTAAAATAGCAGAATCGATGCCTCCACTTAGAGCCAATGCGGCCTTTTTTCTTGAGCAAATTTTATATACTTGTGCCTTTAGTGCATCCTCTAACTCGAAACTATTACGAATTAATGTTCTATTAGATTTAGGTGTGTATAAACTTGGTTTAAACTTGTCAGAAAATTGCATGTTATTATCCATGATAGTCCTATACATTAGGTAAGAACTACTACAATATGTTTTGTCTATCATTAGTACCAATCAAGCTCCTTATCATTTTACGTCTGCTAAATCAACTTTCCTCATAGAATTAAGAATTCCAGTTATTTTTGTACTAGAAATTCCCTGAGTATAAGGGAAATATATAATTTTAATACCTTCTTCAGAAAAATTTTTTTCATATTCATTCCATTTTTCGCTAGCGAACCAGTCATCTCCAACAAACAGATATGAAGCCTTAAGCTTTTTACAAACATCTAGTTTGTTCATATCATATTGAGGAACGGCAGCATCAACATATTTACAAGAACGCACTATTTCTATTCGATCTTCGAAAGGAATTATTGCTTTTTTCCCTTTATAAACAACTAGCTCATCTACTGTAACACCAACTATTAGCTTGTCACACATACCTTTAGCATTTTTTAGTAAATTCAAGTGTCCTATATGGAATAAATCGTAAACTCCTGTTGTATAACCTATTATCATAAAATACTCCTCCTAAAAATTTTTTGTTGTTTACGTTTTTGCCTCCCATTTGTATTTGTTTGTAAATGGTTCATCAGTATTAAAAAAAAGCGTACCATGAGATGAAGGTGGAAATCTTTTAGGGATTTGCATGAAATCAGTGCCGAAATATTTATTCAAAATTAAATTATATTTTCCTGGTACTTGAATTTTTATAAATTCAAAGTCCAAAAAATCAATAGCATCGAACCATTCTAGTGGCCAAACCCCACGTTCGTTATATGACAAAGCTGCATGGGCTACATATCCAGTATTTAAATTTTTGAATTTTTTCAATTCATTATTATATCTATTAAATAAATCAGCTGGATCATTTTTTAGGGTAATAAGTGAAGTTATAAGATATTTAACCGTATTAAAAAAAGTTTTATTATTTATATACTTATTTTTTCGTCGAAACCATATGGATAAATTTTTTATTTTTTTACGATGTTTATTTCGTTCAATATCAGATTTTGGAACTGTATCTAAAGGCATAATATCTATAAAAATTCCCTTATTATTATTTAATTTCTCATCAAATTTTGTTACCGCTGTAGTCGATGAATTTCGCAACTGAAGGTGTCCTCTCCAGAAGGAATATTCTGAAAGAGGAGATGAAAGAAAATATGGCCAATTGAACACTTTATCTGAAATTGAAATTAACTTATCATAATCATCTCTTGGCATAATAACATCTATATCATCATCCCACGGGATAAAACCTTTGTGTCTAACCGCACCTAATAAAGTCCCTCCAAGTGCATAATATTTAAGATCATATTTTTTACATACTCTAATAAACTCTGCCAACAAATCTAACTCTACGGCCCATAGTTTTTTCATTTTTGAAGATACGAGGTAGCCGCAACGTTCTTCTTCGTCTAGAAAACCCTCAGGTAAATCTATTTTTATTGGTAGCATAATAGAATCCCCCAAAACTAATTCCTAATTTTCATGAAAATCCCTTTTATTTTACATATTGCAATAGAGATTAATTCTTCCAACATTTTATCGCGCATTGTCTTCAAGAGTATAACATACACTAGAATACCGATAAATACTTGTAAAAATATAATTGATATAGAATTTATTTGTATGGCACCAACAAGAAACACAATTATAGCCATAATTGTTCCGGCAATTATTCTTTTCCAGAGCAGGGACAGGATGTCCTTTATTTTCAAAAATCCGTTACAATTTTTGATATATAAAATTGTAATTACAAGCTCAGCAATTACTGAAGCGACAACAGCACCTTTTGCCTGAAAGAACGGGATTAAGCTAAGATTGAGTAGCAGGTTAACGCAAGAGCCAGTTATAATATACCTTGCACTTTCAGCACGACGTCCGCTAGGGGTATAGTACTGACAACCCAAACAATGACTAACACCAATTATAAGCACAAGAGGTAACATCAAATATATCAAAAGCTCAACTGGTTCAAAGCCTGGACCAAAAAATACAGGAACAAATCTATGCGTAATACCTATAATACCAAAAACAGAAGCTACCCCCAAAAGAAAAATAAAATCTAGCGATTTATTAATGCCCTGTTTAATTTGACCGTATTTTTTCTGTGAGTATAAATAGGACATTCTAGCACTCATCACAGTATTAACCGATGAAAATACAAAGGTATTAACTATTCTTATCAACTTAGAGGCCTGTTCATAATAACCATTTTGAAAGTTATCATGAGTTATGATTCCAAGCAGGGTTTTATTTATAACAGTATACATAGTAGTTGCAATTGTTGGTATAAAATATACCAATGTTTGCTTGAAATGATTTTTGAATTGTAAGGTTCTAAAATTCACTTTTGCTAACATACGAGGTAAATATGTCCACATAGACAAACTGCCCAACAATGTAACTATAGATTGCAATGCAATGTATAAAGTAAGATCGCTTTTTTCTTTAACAAATACAAAAAGTAATACTATACCGGCTATTTTGACAGCAGAATTCCTCAAAACGGTATAAATAACTTTTTCATGGCCCATAAAGAACCAGTTAATATCAAACATCGTACCTAACAAAAGTGGGGTTAAGGCATATAAATATATACGGTACTCCAAATAAAAAGCACTAAGCAGCAACCACACAATAAGCGTAAATGTTGATGTAATTACTGATATTAACTCTATTTCCCAGAACAATTTGCTATATTCAGCTTTATTGTCTCTATGTTGAGCAATTTCTCTCTGCCCATATGTAGCAGTACCCAAAGTAGCAACCATCGTAAAAAAAGTCATAATGGAAGAAGTATAACTGTATATACCAACTCCATCCCCACCTAAGACTCTAGATACATATGGTGTGGTTATAAAAGGAGTTAGCAGTAACAATATTTCATATATAGTTCTATAAACAAAATTTTTTTTAACACTCGGTTGCATAATGCTATCCTAACAAGCTTAACTTTATTTATTGATTAGTTTTTACTCAAATGGGCCACCTTATCCCTGTAACAAACCAAAACAACCCCACTACATATTATAAAGATGTAAGGTATGGAAGTCCAGCTGTTAGATATAAGAAGATTGAGCAACAGGACAACTAGCGTACATATAAAACCTTTCTTATTATCTCTAACAATGACACTATATTTAAATGGGAGAAAGAATGCAAATAAATATAGGGCCATCAAAAATAAACCACCTTGTGCCAATAAAACAGTAAGCCCCATTGATAAACCTTCATTGGATTTTTGAACAATATTAAAAGCTGCAACAGCAGAGTTATTGCCGTAGCCCACACCAAAAATTGGTGAACGTAACCATACAGAAAGAGACGCTACCACATCACTTACTCTCACAGCAAAGGAACCGGTCGTGCTTTTATCCACAATAATATATTCGATTACGTTATAAACAGCTATAACTACAGGAACAAGGATACAGAGAGTAGAAAGTTTTACCCTAGCCTTAGTTTTTTCTAAGTGTGGATACAAAAATAATACCAAAAACAGAATTAGTACAATAGTGTATGCTTTGGTTGATTGCGTAGATAAGATAGTGGATAATAATAGCAAAGTTCTTACCTTATTTGGTTTTCTATGAGCAAATAGTTCAATAAGCAAAGCATATAGCAAAAACCCCGAAAAAGCAGGCACTTCTGTAAAAATTCCGCAGTTTCTTGGAATCGTCAAACCAAATAAATCCTGATTTTGAGCCAAATTTTCAAAATAAATATGATAATATGTGTACCCTATCTTATAATTTTGGGCCCAATAATAAACTATCTCTTGTCGCCCCGGGAGAATATCTAATACCGAACCAAATAGCCAGAAAAACAAGGTAACTGCAGATATTATTAAGATTATATTTTCAAATGATTTTAAAAATTCAGTCATTCTTTTACGCTCAATCAGAGAGTAAGTTAGTAAAGTTAATAAAATAAAGTTTAGCAAAAAGTTAATACAAAATGACTTGGGATTATATCTCGTTGCCAATAGATAGATAGATAGATAGATAGATAGATGCATAATACAATAGGTTTTTTAGAAATTGACAAATTTCCATTTGTCAAAAAAATGCCAGCCAAAACAGATAAAATAAAAAATAATTTAATTAATTTTGAGGGATAACTTATATACTCTAAATATTTCCACTCTACAGTGGAAAGCATTATCACAAAGATAGATATAAGATAGTATGAAATTTTTCTAAGATTAAGTGTCATAAGAAATACCTCTTATTTTGTACTTATTTGTGAATCTAACAATATGAACCTTTAGGGATAATTGGTGTATGGAGTGTACCAAAACTTGTGCATTTTTGCCTATATAAATTCCTCTCACCTTTTAATTGACACACAGTAACAAGAGACACCATTAAAATAGGATTATACGTTATATTTAGCCAAACGTTATTACTGATAGTAAAAAGCAATACTGAGGCAACCCACACAAATAGAAATTTATTATTATTTTTACAACTGCAAACGCATACGGATGAATAAAGAAAAATAATAAATATAGTAAAAATAAGGCCATAGCCTAACAAAGCATAAACAAACCCCGAGTCAACATAGAAATAATCAATTGTTTCATGTATAGCACTATTACCACGCATCTCTATATAATTTCCAAATAAATTAACTGGGTATATTGACAAAGCTTCATTCGACAAACTTAATCTACCGCTTAAAGCTTTATTAAGTTTTAACATAAACCCTTGTCCACTGTAACATCTAGCAGCAACAAAAACCAGTATCAGTGTTATAGGAAATAAGAGCCTGGATACAATTCTTACAACCTTAGTGTTCAAATCTATATTTTTGAATTTACAAAAAATAAAATCTAGAATTACTGAAAACCATATGAGGTAAAATGTTAATCTTAGTGAAGTGAGTCTATATAAAAAATAATTCATAGCTAATATGATGGCATACTCTATAAACCTTACACTGTATTTTCTGAGATAGAGGTACATCAAAGAACAATAGTAAAAAATATACGGAAACATTGAGTAATATGAAAAACCAAGACAATAACCAGATCTTTGAGAATTATCATAAGAATATATGTGATTGTCTATGATTCCAACCCCACAAAGGAAAAGGACTGTTAGCAAAGCGGTAATAGACGTAAAAAATGAAACTTTAACTACGTCTTCAAAGTCACAAAATTGCCCCTGTACAATAAATAAGGCAAAAATTATCAGATAGTAGCGCTGTGTAACATTTGCAACTAAAAAGAAGACAACAACAGTAAATACACACATCATTGTATGCTTGTAGGAAAATCTATACTTAAAAAATATAGCACACAAAATCATTATCTGAATAAGAACAGTTACAAATTTTAATGACTTCATTAAAAAATCAATTTCTAGCAAAGTAGCATCTAAAATAGATATAAATGTATATACACTATATAAAATTAATATAAGCTTAGAATAACTAAACTTACTAGCACTACCACTTAATCTTACTTTACTACATACCATTACCCACGATACCTCTGGTATTCTAGAATAAAAATTAACCCATCAATAATTAGCTCAGATTGGGTTTATTGTATTATCTCCAACGCCTTCTCAAAAGCTGTTTTGAAATAATATCCGTTATGCAAGCGTTTTTGTATTTTCTTTACATTTTCACACATTTTAGCGTATTCTTCAGGAGAAACTTTTGCAATTTGTTCCTCCAAGTCGTATAAACTGTCAACTGCAATACCCACACCATTTTCGAGGATAAAGTCAGCAATAGCAGCTTCTCGCCACACAACAACAGGCATACCTGCTGATAAATAAAATGATACTTTATGAGGATTATTATACCTCAAATATTCCCCAGTATTTCCTTTACAGGTTTCTGCAGATGTTCCATCCCAAACAAGACCAAAATCTCCTTCGAGATACTTGGATAATTCGTCTGGCTTAAACGAGCCTTTATATACCATGTTAGGTTTTGCTTTTGAAGGGTCAAAGTTGTTGCCATATAAATTCATCACTAAAGAGGTATTTCTAGAAGCTTCTTCATCTATTACGTCGTAAATGTAACTACATTTGCCCGGAGCTAAATTTGCTGCAATTGCTATTGTTGGCTTTTTAGATTTATTGGGCTGAACACGTTCATTATTGTCAAGGTAATCAAATATATCTAAATTTACCAATTTATCTGCCTGGAACCCCTGTTCAATTAAATACTGACGCATATGCTCATTGTGGCATATAATTGCATCAAAGCTCCTTAGTAAGCTATCATCACCTACTCCGTGGGTATAGGTCTTATATGTGGGACCGCCGTCGAAACCTTTTCTTAAAGTTTCTAAGTCATGCACAAGCGCAACAAATTTGCAATTTTTCTTTTTTTTGAAGATCGAAATAATTTTATTAATAATCAAAGTGTTTCGATTGGGATGTTGGTAGATTACAAGTGAATGGGGGGGGATCTCAAATAATATACCGCACCATTTCACAAAATATATCCCTGCAAAAAATAATTTTCGTAAAAAAGAAAAGAATGATATATTTTCAATGAGCCGGTTACTTATCCAAGGAAAATAAAGCTCCTCATACCCGGCATCTGAACATATTTTCGCAATATCACTTGGAGCTTTGCTTCCAGCGTTATTATACATATTTTTCTGAACTTCTAGATAGTAAATGTCGCCTATCATAAACTCACTCCTCTACTATTCTACATAATTAAGTAATTATAATTTTGAAAGTTAATCCTAATTTATCCCAATTATTTTTTCATAGTAGGTCCCACTTATATCTTTAACTTTACTATCTGAAAACTTATACGACAACTTATGAAATGGTGTTTGTTTGCTCAACCATTTCCAAATTTTTTCATCATATTTTTCAAATAATCTTAATAATAAAATGTGTGGCGTTGTATTAGACGCAGGCAATATTTTCAACACCTCATCTTCATGTTCATTCATAACCATAGTCATAAAATGATGAAATAAGAAGTAATCATATGCTCTATCTTCCTTTTCCCAATACTTATAAAGCAATCGTTTTGTTTGTTCAACAAAATACGCGTGTGGAACTGACCATATTAACCAATTTGATAATCTTACTGTATGGCCACTTTGCCCAGGTTTCAATCCTTGATACACAAAGAAATCGGTGTTTACAATTTCATCTGGTAAAACTCCAGTACAATACACAGTAGCATCTAACCACAACCCACCATGCTGCGATAAAAGATCTAATCGCAGTAAATCCGAAAAATGCGCAGCAATTATGTTACCTCGATTAAATTTAGAGATAATATATTGTGGTAAATTAGTATACCTTTGATAATTTTTTTCTGTGATCAACACAACATTCCAACCTATAAAATGTTTTTTTAACGAATCGAAACATTTTTTAACAATCTCTGGAGCCTGTTCAATTCCTTGTAACCAACAAACCCAAACATTTTTTGGATGGTTATTTTTTATGTTGGGCACTATTCTTTCTACAAGAGCAACATACTTTTTTTTCAATTTTCTCTGTACCTTCATTTGTTCTGATAGACAAACCAACTCAAGTGCTTTTCTAGAGGTTCCTAATAATATAATCTCAGAAATAACCACTCCCAGAGTACCCTTTTTCAACAGTTCTAACACCCTACCAACAGCATTTTTCACCATTAGCTCTTTAAAAACATATGGAAATTTCAGCATAATCACACCACTCAAGGAATTAATAAATGATACGGTTTATTCCTACTACTGTACAATTATTTGGAATATTTTTAGATATTATGGCACCTGCACCAATTAATACATTATTCCCTATTTGCACAGGCCCTACTAAAATAGCATCTGCGCCAATAACACAATTATCCCCAATGAGGGCGTGCCTTCGTTTCCCTTGTTTAACACGCCGTTCATCTTCCTTTACTCTCGCTATTATCTTTGCTCCAGGATAAATTTTACAGTTTTTTCCAATTTCCGCAGTTTGCCCTATTATAATATCTTGTACATGTGATATGTAAAAATTAGAACCAACTTTAATCTGTGGATGGATACTACAATTATATTTTTTTCTGATTTTATTATATAAAAACATGGCCCATACTTGAAAAATAAAAATTCCACTGTTAAATAGATTTATTGACTTCTTAATTTTCCGTTCGGCTATTCTGTCGTATTCGAAAAATTTATTCCAAATATTTCTAAATTTTTTATATCTCATATCAGTTATTATCCCCTCTGCGTTTATCTAGTAAAGAACGAAGTAAAGTAGACGAAACACCTTCTGTATAAGGTAAAAAGACAACGTCAATCCCTATATGGCTCATTTCATTTTTAGTAAATTCCCAGCGAGGATCACCTTTCCAATCGCTACCAATAAAAATTGAATCAAATTTTAATCTTTCATATTGTTCTTTTTTATTCAACGTATGCGCCAAAACAACCTCATCCACACACCTGATACTACTTACTATCTTCACTCTATCATTTTCATTAATCACAGGATTTTTCTGTTTGTAGCTTTCTACTAAACTATCTGCATTAACACCAACAATCAGATATTTACATAGATTTTTGGCTCCATTTAACAAATTTAAATGCCCTACGTGAAACATATCAAACACACCTTGTGTATAGCCTATCTTGTATTTTTTCACAAATAATTTTCTCCCTTTATTTATTTTCGCTATTTATTTTTTTAGTGGGGATATCAAGAATCTTAAAATGTATTTTTTGAAATTCTTTTGAGGGTAATTTCATATAATTTCCATACATTTGTTTTAAGTATTTATCATACATTTCAGGACCACGTAGTGTAATGGACTCAAAAGCATACATTCTGCCTTTTCCAAAAAAACTTTTAGGAACAATTTGTTTTATACGGTATGCGCCCATAAGACAACCAATATTTGTGGAATCATCTACCTTATATTTTCTCATAATTAGATCAATTTTATCTTTTTCTTTAGATGGATTCAAGGCCTTTTCTATCGGTAATTTTTGTACAATCAACAAAAGTAACTTTTCAAATATTACTCGTTTACGATTTCGATCAATAGAATCTTTATAGCAAATTGACATTAATGCCCTATGTATCATCACTCGTAAAAAATAAAATTTTCTCATCCACAAGTTATTAGGAGTTCCATCTAGAGGTAAAATATCTATTGAAGCATTTGTGTAACGATTTTTATTTCCTATTCTTATTTCTTCTACTTTTGTTTCAGTATCTCTTATCCTAGTTATATAATATTGGTACTCTGGATCAGTTCTATAATTTACAATTTTAAGATTTTTTGGAAGCAGAGAAGGGGCTATTCGAAGAAATTTTTCATAATCATCACGAGGCATAGACAAATCGGCATCATCATCCCAAGGTATAAATCCCTGATGTCTAACTGCTCCGAGCAAAGTACCACCAGACATATAGTAGGTTAAATTATTTTTATCACACACATCAGCTACAGACTTTAAAATATTCAAGCAACACCGCTGCAATGCTGCTGTTTTTTTATCTTCACTAAACAAAACTACTTTTCTCCTTCGAACTATCGTTTCCATCAATACGATTGTAACTGTTAACAACATGGAGATCTACACATTTTTATTCAAACAACTTTCCATTTGTTTTGGTAAATATTTTTCGCCATTATAGGTCGACATTAAGACTACTACTTTTCTCACGGTTCGTACTCTCCCCCATAATATAGTTCTTAATCTAGAATTAAAATTTATCTTCCCAAATTTTCTCATATTGATCAGCAATAAGTTGCCAATTATAGATTTCATCAATTCTTTTCTTAGCTTTGGAAGAAAATCCATTTATCTGTTGGCAAGACATATTGTCAACAGAATTAATAAGTTCTGCTAGATTTCCGCTATTTTTATTCCAGTATAAAGCGGCAGCATCCGCTACCTCTTTATTGAACTTAACATCAACTAGCAGATTTAAATCTGTACTTGCCAAGGCTTCCAAAAGACTAGGATTAGTTCCACCAACAGTATGACCGTGGATATAACCGTAAGCATTTTCTCTTATTTTCTTCAAGAGCTGACTATCATACAAAGGACCTACAAACTTTATGCGTTTATCATTTTGGAAATTTAATCTTTTCTCTAGCTGATTAAAAAGCTTGTTATTTCCTGTACATACAATAGCAAGATCTTTAGAAGTCTTACTATTCATAAACTCAGAAATTATAGTCTCATAAGAATTTTCAGGAACCAACCTTCCAACAATTAGGTAGTATTCTTTTGGGCTTAACTTATTTTTTGCTAACCACCTAACATATCTGTCATCGTTGTCTAAAAGTTCTGATGGTGTAGTATTTGCTCCGTATGGGATAAAAGTTGTATTAGGTTTGTAACTTTCGTATTCGGATTTAATATACTTTTCTATATTTTTGCTATCACATATTAGTAAATCGGCATATTTAACCATCAATCTCTCAGAAAATTTCCAATATTTCCGTACAGGAACAGGCCATTTTTCACGTTTCCATTCATGACCATCTGGATTGACAAAAATTCGGCCATTCACTTTATCTATTTTTTTTCTTAGATACCTCATAAATGGACCAATACGACAGGTTAATACGTAAAAAATAGGATGAGAAATATTATTTTTCAAACAATAATCAATAAAGTAACTCAGAGCAACAAAGTCGTAATAGATAGCTTGAGCTGGACCGATAGGTGGAACATTAAATTTGAAGCAAAGCGCATTATTATGCTTGAACAAATTATTTTTTATTTGTGTTATTGATGACAATTTATTTTCGTCAACACAACCGTCCCCGTTAGCCTTGCAGGCAATATAATATTTGATACTGTTATTTTCAGAATGATAAAGTGTAAGATTTTCTATAAAAGTCTCATATCCACCGTATTGCCCAATAGATTTAGCCCCACAAATAAAGCAATTTTGGACATTAAAACTTTGTGCATTCTTCATATAAAAATCCATCCTATTCTGAATAACACTTTCTTAGCATCAAAACTACGCTTCGTAATCACTTGCAATTAAGCCGTCCGGTGAACCATCATCCACTATAATTAACTCAAAATCAGTAAAAGTCTGTGCCAATACACTGTCTATACACTTAGACAAATACTTTTCCACTTTATACACAGGAGTAATTATTGAAATTTCACACATAAACTCGTCCATCCATATCATATCAGCCACTCAAAATATCAGCTAAACAGTACTATCGTTTCATTTTACACACATTTGTTGCGTTAGTCAACTCAGTATTTTGACAGGAAGTGCCCTAAATGAGGACATATGATATAATCCTGTTTTTGACAGTTTTTCCAGCAAAAAAGTCCCAGAAAGCGCTCTGGTAGCGGCTTTCGAGACTTTTAAAAATTTTACAGATACACGTTACACTATCCATTTTTTGGTCTGTGAAAAAATTTTTTTCATCAGAAATTACAATAGCAATTTCTGAGATAAAAATGTATAACTATTTAGTCAACCGCTAGAAACCAGCAAAATAAAAATTAGAGAAACGGCCTCCCACAAACAATAAATTTAAAAGAGTTGCAAAATCACCCCAAACAAAACTGAAACTGTGTATAGTATAGCAACTATTTTAAAATTTTCAGTTTTGTTTTTGTTTGCGCTAAATAGAACGGCAAGACCTGCACCACCGTTTGCGCACAAACCCGCAAGTGTCGCACCAAAACTTAGACTATGAGAAAGATAAAGTTCAGTTATTGCTACAGACACTGCACAATTTGGTATAAGACCAAAAGCCGCCACTGCAAATGGTTGTAGCAAACTCCCGTTTAGTAAAAATTGCGATATACTCTCCTCACCTAAAAACTCAATAGCAGAATTTAAAACTATATTGATTACGATAATGAATGCTAGTATATGTACCGTGTGCCAAACTGCCGGTTTTAGGATGCCTTTTTCGTGTGAACAACCACAATTTTTACATACTTCATTTTTTTCTTTATTTGATTTCTTGTTTTTAAGTATCAGATCTAATGTAAACCCTACTAGTAATGATATGATTAATTTACAGCTAATCAGAGGAAGTATCATTCCTCTACCCTCTTGCGAAGCAATAAGTATAGGCAAAGCCTCATCTGAAGTAGATAAAAACACTGCCATAAGCGTTCCGCAACTAATGATACCAGCAGAATAAAGACTCGCCGCAGAGGCAGAAAAACCGCACTGAGGAACACATCCCAAAAATGAGCCTATCAAGGGACCAAAGCGTCCCATTTTCTTCAGTGCATTTTCCATTTTATCAGAAGAACGGTGTTCCACAGCTTCCATAAAAAGATAAGCCAAAAACAAAAAAGGGAGCAAAAAAACTCCATCATAAACAGCGTCCACTAGAATATCTAAAATCATTTGCTTATTTCCTACGCTTTCATATAATTTTACACAAATATAATTAATATCCGTTTGGATTTTTACTTTGCCAATTAAAACTATCTTCGCACATTTTTTGAATGTCATATCTAGTTTTAAATCCTAATTCAAGCTCTGCTTTTGAAGGATCTGCATAACACTGTGCTACATCTCCTGCTCTTCTTGGGGCAATCTTATAAGGTACTTCTTTCCCACTAGCTTTCTCAAAACTTTTTACAATGTCTAGCACACTGTAACCCTTGCCTGTCCCTAGGTTATAAACAGCGACAGAAGGCTTGTCCTTTAATTTGTCAATAGCCTTTATATGACCAATAGCTAGATCCGTGACATGAATATAATCGCGTACACCTGTACCGTCTTTTGTACCATAGTCATCGCCAAAAATATTGAGATATGGTAACTTACCCGAACTCACCTGAGTAATATACGGCAGTAAATTGTTCGGGATTCCATTAGGGTCTTCACCTATAAGTCCACTTTCGTGTGCACCTATAGGATTAAAGTACCTAAGTATTATAACATTAAAATCTTTGTCTGCAGCAGCGAGATCTTTCAAAATGTACTCCAAAAAGAGCTTGGTCCTGCCATATGGATTTGTTGCTTCAAGCTCTGCATCTTCTCGAATTGGAACTGATTTTGGTGAACCATAAACAGTGGCAGAAGAACTAAATATTAAGTTTTTCACACCATACTTGGACATACAATCATATAAATTCAAAGTACCAGCTACATTATTTTGATAATATTTTAGTGGAATTTCATTAGATTCCCCTACAGCTTTTAACCCTGCAAAATGTATGACCGCATATATATCATTTTCCTCAAATATCCTGCACAAAGCTGCACTGTCACAGATATCTGCCTCATAAAATTTAAGGCCTTTTCCGCTTATCTGCTGAACTCTCTCCAAAGCCTCATACTTTGAATTGCATAAATTATCCACTACAACTACTTCATAGCCCCTGTTCAAAAGCTCTACACAGGTGTGGCTACCTATGTAACCAGCACCACCAGTTACTAATATTTTCATTTACGCTTTTTCTCCTCCTTCTTCCTGAACATAGTGTTTAAATGAATAAGTATAATTTTCTTCATCTGCCTCAGCAATTATTCCCACTTTCTGCAGTTGTTCATTTTGATCATGGTATATGTTTGCATGCCAACTTGCAACCCAATTTGCATATGCAAGAATATCAAAATCGACGTTCAACTGGTTTGCTCTTAACAATTTTACAGCTGTACCCACATCAACTATTTGCTCATAGCCAGTTATATTTAACGCCAGGGGAGTATGCACTGTTTCTAAAAACCAGCTGAGTAATATATTTTTCTTTTCATCGCTTTGCTCTCTAACTTTTAAAATCACTTCTGCTTGCATTTTATACGGTAATAAACAGAAAAGCTCTTTGAGTTCAGTAAAATCTTCTACTCCTAAATTTTCACTATTTATGATAATCTTCATTATTATGAAATCTTCACAAGAATCTGCAATGTTTCCATACTTACATTTTTTGCGCTCTTTTCCAACAACTTCAAGCGGTAATTCTTCTTCCAGTTCTAGTCTTCCTTTAATAGTATTGAGCAAGTCTGCATTCCACTCTTCAACATTGAAAAATTTCATTATTTTGGCACGCTTTACAAAATCGCGATATTCCATAAATGTATTACTACTAGTTATGCCCCTTGGAAAAAAACTCTCATCTGAACTGATAGCTAATTTTTTTTGTATTGTCCCGTCCCTTAGCAACCAAAAAACATGCGTGAACTCTACTTCTAAATCCCGGCAAAAATTAATATGGAGATTTAAATACCATTTGTAAAACTTTTTAATGTTTTCTCTTGATTTATCACCCTCATGATTCCATCCTTCACATACCGTATTGGACATATCAAAACCTACAACACAACTTTGGGAGGGACCTGATGAGTCTACCTTGAAGAAATCTGAAACCTTATATCCTGGTAACCCCAATTCCCCACATACCTTATTAAATTCAAGGCAAGAATTTAACGTATCGACCATTATCCCTCCTCCTGATAGTATGCCAAAACTAAAAGCTACTGCAGACTCATAGAAGATTGTTGAAGTGAATTCGTAAACTTTATTTAAACTATAATTATCATTATCATTTTCATCCTTAAATTCATCTTGAAGGGATTCAGGTATCAAATAATCAAAAAAACTATTCACATTTGTAAAAACTTTACTCACCTGTTCTTGTGATACTAATCCTAATTTTAATCCTAATTTTTTAAATTCTTCATCATTAAGACCATTTTCTGCTATATAAAGCCTATACATATCAAAACGATATTGGAAACGCTCTATAATTTGCTGTTTTCGGCCATCACCTGTATAACACTTCAATCCTTGCTCTATAATACTTGAAGAAATCTTGTTGTCCTTATATTCTAAGTAACCATTTAAGGCTTTCACCATAGGATCAGTTTTTGCAGTTTTCCCTGCTGCCCATTCATTATAAATTTCCTTAGGGATCATACCATCATTAAGTAATTTTTCGAAATTTTCGTTTTCAATGAATTTGTTAAATTGTCTTTGAGTAATAGCTCCATTTTCAAGTAAATTCCTAAGGCCATTCTCTTTCACATATTCTTTGAATTGTTCTTGAGTAGCAAGTCCATAATCAAATAAAAGAGCAAGATCATTTTCAGCAACGCCGGCAGCTGTTACAAATGGTTCAATACCTTCTCTAGATTTTTGTTTTAGAAAAGGTAAAATGTATTTCTCAAAATTCTCTGGCGTATTTGGCCGATTTGGCTCTACTCTTTCCACAAAATCAGTAATAAGGCTTACTAGATCCTGTTGAGAAACTTCTGGATCCAATATCCTAGTGGCATTAATCCTATCAGCAAGCTCATGATCAGGCGTTCTAGTGTTAGAAAAAAATTTCTCAAAGTTTTCATCATACCATCCCCTAATCTCGCTACAATTATTAGCCTGATTTTCTATAGATTTTAAAATATTAGCCTGAGTTTCGAATGACAAAAGTGAATACAAATGTTTCATTGAATCTTTGACAACACCACCATACTCATCCATCTTTTCAAGCAAAAGGGTGGCCATCTGTTCTTCTATTCCATATGGTATTGGATCTAAAGAACCTTTTCCTTCTTTTTTTGTGATATTTTTACTTACTTTTATAAATTCTAAGTTGATATTGAATTTCTCATTAAACTTTCTCACAAAATTTTCCCAGTTAACGGTTGTTCCATCAGTAAACCAGCCTAGCGAATTGCCTATGCTTAATAGGACTCCACGTTTTTGGGCTAATAGAAAATATGGGTGAGTTCCGTCAGTAGAATTTATTCCTCTTTCACCAAGTCCATCATACTCATCCATACCCAAAATTTTTAGGAATTTATAATTGTCTTTAGTCAAAATGTTGTACAAATTTATTTCTTCATCGTCAAAAGATCCTGGACAAATAAGTTTAGCATGTTTTACTAGTTTTTGAGCCGCATCACACCTATGCTTGACACCGCCCCAAACAGAATTATCAAACGGATATTTTACATATTGTGTAAAATAAATATTACCTATACTTATTCCAAATAAGTGTCCTACAAGTCGCTCGTATGTTCGTATTCCAGATGGTAAATTTGATATCCCATGATCAAGGCAAATTTTATACGCTATTAATTCTCCACTACACTCTAATATAAGTGTTAAGAATTTAGTTGAGAAAGCTGATAATACGTTGCCTATGGACGAGTCTAGCTCGGAGAACTGTAATTTCAGATCGTTCATTTTTTCTTGTATAAAGTTGGGTAATTGCATTTCATCTGGAATTCCAATTTCACCAGATAGTAGTTTAAAATAGTCTAATATTTTTGTTGAAAATTCATCAAAAGTGTTGCCGACATTTCCTTTTTCAAAAAAGAAATCACTAAAATTTCGAGGCATCGTCGCAAAGATCGCGTCTTTACGTACTGCGTCCAATTTATCAAAATATATTTTATTCAATAAAAACATTTTAAAATCTTCGAACTTTGAAATACCCAGATATGCCCCCAAGCGAGCATACAGATCTTTGGAACCCCATGTCGTCTCTGGCAGATTTTTTATTACTTGGGGCAATCGTCGTTGTACAACTCTACTCGCCTCAAAAGAATCTCTTCCATTAATAATTGATAGATCCATTTTTGCTCTGAAATAAACTATCACAGAACGGAAAAACCCCCGTATAGACCAAGAAAATCGCATATTTATTACGTTATATAAATAATGTTCGACGCATTTATTAACTCCATCCCTGTAAGGTTGATTAAAATGGTACATTACCTCTTTGAAGCTCGGATCTTCTGTAAAAACCATTCCATAATCATTAATCAAACGTTGCATTTTCTTTCTTTTAGAATTAAATTCCTGATTTATTACAATGAGAGAAGACCTAGACCTATCAACAAGAACTTCTTCTCTCTGTAACTGTAAGTTTAATTTACGATATTCCTTAAAGGTTGATAGTATTTCTTTTCCTATATTTTTTTTCTCTTCATTACCGTACGAACTATTCAAATAATCTTTCAATACTTGTGTAGGTTTCTTAAGTACTCTACAAATATTTAGAGCAGGCAGACCCGAAATTTGTTTACAAATCCAAACAAGTTGAGAATCATATTCCGATAGGCCTTGTATCACAGAGATTATATTTTCACTATTAATACCAATTGTATCAAAAAAATTTTTCAGAGCCTCCTGTTTCAGACACTGACACTCTTCATTGTTATGGAGCTTTTCTGCACAAATTATAATTACTGAACTGAGACATCTATTTTTGATATCCTTTATATCTTTTTCATCTATTCCGGGCGTTTTGCTACGTATTTCTTCAAGGTCTTTTTCTATGACTTCTTTAGCCAATTTCGGCATATCAAAACATATAGAGAAATTAAACCATGCTAATGCAAGATCAACAGCCTCGTTCATTTTATTTGTTTTAGGCTCTATCACTAAGGCACACATGGCAAGAAATTCATTTTCACTTGCGTTATCTATAAATGATTCATCAATAAACTCAAAAAAAGCACATTTATGCTGTTTACAGAGTTTAAAAATTTCTTTGTATCTTTCTGTAGAAATTTCAGCTTCCAGTTGTCTCAGCCTAACTATTATATCAAACAAATTCCAACAATAATCAATACCAACCTGCTCGGTAAGGTTACCTGCAGATAGTAAGGTGACTATTAATTGGTAGCAACCATCTACTTGTTCACGATTAGCGTCTTTTAATATGTTTGAAAACTCTTTACATGCTAATTTGTTAAAGCCTTTATCAATGAAAAATTTAATTCTTTCTTCCTCAGATTTTCCTTTAAATAATTTTGACATTACTGCTAAATTGTAGTATCCGTTCTCATTGAATTTTTCAATTCTTTCTTCTTCAGATTTTCTTTTAAGTGATGGTAACTCTACTGCTAAATTATAGAGGCTGTTAGCATTGAAAAATTTAATTCTTTCTTCTCCAGATTTGTCTTTAAGTGATGGTGACTCTACTGCTAAATTGTAGTATCCTTTCTCATTGAAATAATTCATTCTTGCTTTTTCAGATTTGTCTTTAAGTAATGGTGACTCTACTGCTAAATTATAGAAGCCGTTAGCATTAAAAAATTTCATTCTTTTTCTGGTAGATTTTTTTTCTTTAAGTAATGATGACTCTGCCGCTAAATTGTAGTATCTGTTCTCATTGAAATATTCAATTCTTCCTATTTCAGTTTTTTCTTTAAGTGATGGTGACTCTACTGCTAAATTGTAGTATCCTTTCTCATTGAAATAATTCATTCTTGCTTTTTCAGATTTGTCTTTAAGCTCTGGTGATGCTATCGCTAAATTATATAATTCATTCTCATTGAAATAATTCATTCTTGCTTCTTCAGACATATCTCTAAGATCTGGTTTTTCCAAATAGGCCAAATTGAAGAAACTTCTATCATTTGCAAATTTCACTACATCCTCTGTGCTTTTACCTTCCAGGCTTGGAAACAGCACTTGTTTATTTGTATTCCAAAACCAGACCATTTCATTCCTATCTTCATCTTTTAAAGTTTCTAAATCAGAAAATAGTAATTCTATCTTGATATCATCATACTTTTCTGAACCTAAATCAAACTCTAATCTTTCTTCTGTGTTTTTGCCTTTAATTGAAGCAAAATTCATCGGCTGCACAAGTTGAGCATCCTCGCTCGTTTTCCTCCCTACAAATCGCTCGTTGTGTAAAGATGTTCTTATCCTATCCATATTAGCTTCACTATGATAAGTTTTCTCAAAGTTGTCGTGGGCTTGGGTTCCTTTTTCTATTGGATCTGCATTATTTGCAACACCAGTTTTTTTTTCTTGTACAGCATAATTTCTAAGCGACAAACTAAATTTTCTAAACTCTTCCCATTCTTCTTTTCCTCTTGGAATTACTGTATTAACTACTCTTTGATCAATTTTATCCAGTGGTCTATAATTATCATTTTTGCCATCATTCTGAAACTCTTTAGAATTAGGAGGCTCAGTAACTTGTACTAAACTTTTCTCTCCTACCTTATCAACATATTCTAACGCCTCAGGTGCTTCAAAACTTTTCCATTTTGGTGAGTCGTTAGAAATTGGTTCTTTCTCACCGGGTACAGTCGTATTCTCTTCAGCCTTAGCTTGTTCTGATGCCGCCATTTCTGCTACAGTCTTTGCCACAATAAAATTCGAAAGTAGTACTCCGGATACCAGCCTACTTGCTGCAGATATGAGAACAGTCCTGCCGGCACTATTATTTTGGCTATTATTTTGGCTATTCTTAACATGTGCCTCAATATTCTCTGGAACTCCACCTGCTATATTGTCAAGCTGAGATATTGTTAATGAATCTTGGTCAAAGCCACTTTCTGTGCGGCAAAATCTTGTTTTAAACTCATCAATTTCTAAGTCTGTAAGATATATCCCATTATTTGAAAACAGAATTTTTAGTTCTAACCTGTCTCTGCACTCTATTAAACTTTGTCTCAACATGTGGTCAATAAGTATTTTTTTGAAAAATTCATGGCCTACCATATAATATCTCACCTGCCTCTTCCATTTCTACTTAGCAGAGTATTATGTTTAAACAACACATAACAAACCACAAATATATTATATTATATTTTATAAACTTTGAAAACTATAGTAATTATTTCACCAGTTGGTTGGCATACTTTGAAGTACCATATAATAAAATCCAGAGCATTTGCCCTGGATTTTATCTGTAAATTATTTAGATTTTTAAACCTTGAAATATATTTACTTTACTTCTACTTCAGCGCCAGCTTCTACTAATTTAGCTTTAGCAGCTTCAGCATCATCCTTTGAGATGCCTTCTTTTACAGGCTTTGGAGCACCGTCTACAAGAGCCTTGGCTTCTTTCAAGCCAAGAGAAGTAAGCTCTCTAACAACTTTGATTACCTGGATTTTGTTGCTACCAGCTGATTTAAGTACAACATCAAATTCAGTTTTCTCTTCAGCAGCAGCTTCAGCAGCACCTGCAACAGGAGCTGCAGCAACGGCAACAGGAGCCGCAGCTGAAACGCCGAATTCCTCTTCTAAAGCTTTAACCAATTCGCTAAGTTCGATAACTGTTAAGTTCTTAACATCTTCGATTAATTTTTCTATATTCTTTGATAATTCTGCCATTTAAGTTTCCTCCTAAAAATAAAACCCAAAAATATAATTTCAAATAATTTTATGCTTCTTGTTTTTTTGCAATTTCGCTCAAAGCACAAACCAAAGCTCTCTGAAGTCCGCTTAAAACTGAAGCAAAGCCTGTGATTGGAGAATTCAATCCAGCCAAAACTTGAGCCACCAAAACTTCTTTCGAAGGCAATTTTGAAAGTGCTTTTACCTCAGATTCGTCTATTACCTTTCCGTTTAAAAAACCGGATTTAATTGTAAAAAACTTGTTCTTAGAAGCAAATTCACACAAAACTCTTGCTGCAGCTACATGGTCATCTTCGCTGGTAGCTAAAGCTGTAGTATCTTCCAGAACTTCACTCATAGCTTCAAGATCTGTTCCCTGTATCGCACGAGTAAGCATGGTATTTTTTACAACAGAATACTTTACATTTGCTGCTCTGAGCTCTTGTCTAAGCTTTGTATCATCTTCGACATTTATACCTTTATAATTTACCAACACACCTGCACAGGAATTATTAAGTCTTTGACTAAGTTCCTCTACTATCTGTTTCTTTTGTTCTAAAATTTTCTGACTAGGCATTTTTTCACCTCCCAAAAATAGAATCATCCAAAATAATAAAGTCCCTCTCGGACACCGAGAAGGACTTTGTTTGCACAAAAAATAAAACTAAAATCCTAATCCTCGGCAGGCAGAAAAACTCTATTATACCGCCATCAGCGATACCTGCTGTCTTTGGAAAAGCATAACAGCGTGTAATTCAAAAACAACATTCAAATAGTATCACAATAATACTTATCTGTCAAATTTGAGAAAATTATGTTTTCATTCTTAATAATTATAATGTTGTAAAGATCCGGCTTCGGCTCCGTATTCTTCTTCTGGTACTAAACCTTTTGCTACTTCTGCTGCTCTTACTAATTCTGCTGCCACTTTTTCTGCTTCTAGTCTATTTGCTTTTGCTGCCACTTCTTCTACTTTTGCTGCCACTTCTTCTGCTTCTCTTGCTAATCCTTCTACTCTTACTAATTCTTCTGCTTTTCCTACTAATTCTTCTGCTAGCACATCATTTGCTCCTCTTACTATTTCTTTTGCTGCTCTTACTATTTTTTCTGCTTCTTCTTTTGCTGATTCTGCTTCTTCTTCTGCTGCTTCTGCTTCTTCTTTTGCTGATTCTGCTTCTTCTTTTGCTGATTCTGCTGCTGCTTCTGCTGCTTCTGCTTCTTTTGCTGCTTCTTTTGCTGATTCTGCTGCTTCTACTATTCCTCCTGCTGCTTCTTCTGCTTTTTCTGCTTTTGCTACTACTTTTTCTTTTGCTTTCACTGCCTCTCTTCTGGCTATAACGTAGTTTATACCTTCATAAAGCAAGCATATTACTACTCCGACAAAAGCTAAACCTGCTAAAATGAATACGCCTCCAGGAACAAGCGTTGAAAGCGATAAGGCGGAGACTAATGCAGGGCTTGTGAATAGTGTTGTAAAAAATGTCGCTACTCCCACGCCTATCTTTCCTAAGAGTATAAACGCTGTTATTGAAATTGCGGCCGCTGCTCCTGTAGCCATTAATGACATCATTGTTTTTTTTCTTATACTTTCAGCTTTTTCTGTCATTTTTTTCGCTTTTTCCGCTTTTTTATTTATTGTATCCTTCATTGATTTTGCGTATTGTATTCTCTCGTTTGCGTATTTCTCCGCATAGTATGCTTTTCTCCATTTATCTTGTGCTACTCCAATTTTCGAGCCTAATTCTTTCATTTTCGAGTCTGCTGTTCTCATTTTCGAGTCTGCTGTTCTCATTTTCGATTCTGCTGTTCCAATTTTCGAGTCTAGTTCTCTCATTTTCGATTCTGATTCTTGCATGCTAGCTGCTAAAATTTCCTTTGCTTCTTGTTTCCATCTACCTGCTTTTTCTCGCAATTTTTGTACTTCTTCTCGCCATTTATTTGCTTCTTCTCCCCATCTAGTTGCCTCTTCTTGCCATCTATTTGCTTCTTCTGCCATCCCAGCAGCTGCTCTTGCTAATTTTGCTGCTTCTTTTGATGATTCTGCCGCTGTTTCTGCTGTTTCCACTTTTTCTTCTATTATATTTGCTACGTTTTCTGCCCTGTATGCTGCGTCGTCTTTGCTTCTCCATCCCTCTTTTTCTGCTTCTCTTTCTAAGTCTTGGAAGATGGAAAGTTTCTTTACGTTTTCTATGTTTTCAGCTTCTTTTTCTGCTTTTCTTACTTCCTCTTCTGCTACTTTTGCTGCTTCTTCTGCTGCTTTTTTTCTAGCTTCCGCGTCTTCTTTTCTCCTTCTAGCTCTATTTCTCTCGTATTCTGCATTTTCCCTTCTTTCTTTTGCCCCTTTTTCTGCTTTTTCCTTTCTATCTTTTGCTGCTTTCAATCTATCATCTGCCGCTTTTGCAACACCATTTGCTTCTGCCACTTTTATTTTATCTATTTCTCTCGTTTCAACTTTTCTTTTTCTTTCTCTTTCTCTTTCTGCTTTTTCTACTGCTGCTTTTTCTACTGCTGCTTTTCTCTTTTCAACTGCTGCTTCTACTGCCGCTGCTAATTTTTTTTCTGCTTCTACTAATTCTGCTACTTCTTCTTCTGCTGCTGCTACTTCTGCTGCTAAACGTTTTTCTTTTGCTTTTACTAATTCTGCTGCTACTTCTTCTGCTGTTTCTGCTGCTTTTGCTGCTTCTTCGTCCATCTGATATGCTTTTTCTATTTCTTTTTCTCTTTCTCTTGCTCTTAATCCTACTTGCCGTACTTCTTCTCTTTCTGCTTTTGCTTCTGCTTCTGCTGCTTTTGCTGCTATTTCTTCTAGTGTTTCCCCCTCTTGCATTATTTTGTTTCTCTCCCAAATATATGATCTTCCGATTTCTTCATTTTCTCCAGGCTCATCCCACCATCTGATTTTTTCATTTCCTATAAGCTTATCCCACCAGCGGAAAGAGGCATTACGATTTAAAACATCAAACAAACTATTAACTGAGATACCTTCTTCTTGTGCTATTTCACATATTTGTTTAATCGATTTTTTTAGCACACGAAAATCACCATCTTCGCCAATAACGTAAAAGCGAGTTGCTAACACTGCATATTCAGATTTTATAAATCCATCCTGATCTAACTCAACATCTTTTTTATACTTTTTTTTACACTTATTTATCTCTCCAATGAAATCTTCAATGCAAGCTTCAGTGTTCCATAAATTATAATATGTCTCTGTTCGCCCCTTTCTATCAGGTAGGGTTATGTATTTTTTTTTATCTTTAAAAACTACATTCACATAATTTTCAGAACAGCGTTGCTGCCTTTCATATAAATGCATTTTTGTTGATGCTTCTATTGCTTCAGCTTCATTATCAACGTGTCCTTTGTCACGAAGGTAGCATGCTCCTGCTGCAATAGAAACTACAAGCCCTTCATCAGAAACATAAAATTCCTTACGTTTTAAGTATTTATTTTCTTTAGTATTTAAATAATCAGCCAAATGTTCTTTTACAGCCTCACATATTTCTGAAAATGAATCCTCTTTAACAAATTTAACAGGTAAAGCCTGGCTTCGGTTACGTGGTTCAACTACCTCTTCTCCACATAATTCGAGCAAATTCTCCACAAAATCATGAGCTAAATCACAATTATCATCATAATTATAGCCGTACCCACCCGTACAGTCTTTTACAGACATTTTCCTATTCCTAATTTTGCTTAATACTTTATTTTTATTTATTTCTTTTTCTTCAAAACGTCGCACCCCTACTAATAACCCACCAGCTACTTGCTCTAGCTGCTCAAGGCTCAAGTTGTTTGCGTCTGATGTTTCATTTCTTCTTTCATATGCAAGCTTTATCGCATCTAAATCAGCAGAATCTACCTCGTAACCACGAATTCTAAATTGCTCGATTGCTTCTTCTTCGTCTCTGCATTCTATAAGTAAATCTATTTCCTTTTTGCTTAAGCCACATAAATCTTTAGGCAAAATTTTTCCAGCCATCTCAAAAGCCTCCTAACCACAAACGAAACCTCTATATCTACATTATACACCCCCCCCCCGCAAAAAGTCAATAGGAAAATAAAAAAATTTTAGTGCATAAATTTATACTGGCATCCAGATGGAATTTTCTATAAAAAATCCATATCGCACTGTTCTAGGTGAGAAAAAAAGGGGGGTATTCACATTATTTATTTTTTGATGTTATAATCATTGTGTTGATTCTGAGCATGGGGGAGTTTAAGGATGGACATTTATGATTTACAACAAAAAGCAAAAACGCTAAGAGCTGACATAATCAAGATGATATATATGGCAGGTTCAGGGCATCCAGGCGGCTCGCTTTCTTGTCTGGATATTCTGGTGGCGCTATATTACCGCAAAGCTGCTATAAATCCAGCAAAACCAAATTGGGAAGATCGAGACAGGATAGTTTTATCCAAAGGGCATTCTTGTCCGGCACTATATGCCGTATTGGCTGACAAAGGTTATTTTTGCAAAGAAGAGCTATGGAAATTAAGGAAAACGGGTAGCAATTTACAAGGACACCCAGACATGAAAAAAACGCCTGGAGTGGATTTGAATACAGGTTCACTGGGACAAGGTATGTCGGTAGCAATGGGAATGGCTTTAGCAGCTAAGCATATTGGCAAAACATATAAAGTTTATACGATTATCGGAGATGGAGAATCCCAAGAGGGACTCACTTGGGAAGCAGCAATGGCAGCAGCAAATTACAAGCTAGATAATTTTACGGTGATACTCGATCATAATGGTCTGCAAATAGATGGAAGTAATGACGAAGTAATGAGCATAGGAAATATTGTTGACAAGTATAAAGCTTTTGGCTTTGAGACTTTTAAGGTTGACGGGCATAATATTGATGATATATGCAGTGCCATAGATATGCCCTATAATGGAAAACCTAAATTTATATGCTGTGAAACAATAAAAGGTAAAGGTGTTTCATTTATGGAGGGGCAAGTTTCTTGGCACGGTAAAGCTCCGAACGAAGAACAGTATAAACAAGCGATGAAGGAATTGGGAGGGCAAGTTTGATGTTAAAAAAATCAACCAGAGCTGCATACGGCGAAGCTTTAGTAGAGTTGGCCAAAATTAATGATAAAGTGGTCGTGCTTGATGCAGATCTTTCAAACGCTACCAAGACAAGTGTTTTTAAAGAAGCATTTCCTGATAAATTTTTTAACTTCGGTATCGCTGAAAGTAATTTACTCTGTGCTGCCAGTGGTATGGCTCATACGGGTTTAATTCCTTTTGTGTCGACTTTTGCTGTCTTTGGAACAGGTAGAGCTTTCGAACAGATAAGAAATTCTATCGCATATACTTCTGCGAATGTAAAATTATGCTTTACACACAGTGGATTAAGCGTAGGGGAAGACGGTGGAAGCCATCAATCCATAGAAGACATAGCCTTAATGAGGGTTCTGCCCAATATGACTATATTTAGCCCTTGCGATTATTTTGAAGCTAAAAAGGCTGTATTTGCTGCTGCAAATATCGATGGTCCTGTGTATGTCAGACTGGGCAGACCAGATGTTGAAATTATTACTGAAGAGACTGCAGAATTTATCCCTGGAAAAGCAAATATAATTAAAGACGGAGGGGATATTGCAATAATAGCTACAGGACACATAGTACAAGAAAGTTTACACGCAGCGAAGAAGCTAGAGGAACACGGCATAAATGCCGCTGTGATAGATATGCACACTATTAAACCTTTAGATAGCTCGATTATTTTAGAATATGCTAAAAAATGCAAAGCTGTAGTAACAGCTGAAGAGCATTCTATAATCGGTGGTTTGGGTTCTGCTGTGGCCGAAGTGTTAGCTGATAATGCTGTCAGTGTTAAGTTTAAACGTATAGGTGTCAATGACGTATTTGGAAGATCCGGGAAGCCACAAGAATTATTTGAATTATTTGGTATATCTTCTTCTTGTATAGAAAATCAATGTAAAAGTTTATTACTTTAAATTTTTATAGAGGTGATTCGAATGAATTTTAAAAAAATCGATATAGATGAGCTCAATATAAATCCTTTTACCAAAATAGGAAAAGAATGGATGCTTATCACTGCAGGAACAGAGCATAGTTACAACACAATGACTGCCAGCTGGGGTGGTTTAGGCGTGCTATGGAATAAAAATGTTGTATATACTTTTGTTCGTCCTCAGAGACATACTTTTGATTTTATGGAAAGTAATAATTATTTTTCTTTGAGTTTTTATCCTGAAAATATGCGTGAGGCGCTTAACTTTTGCGGCACTAAGTCCGGAAGAGATGTAGATAAAGCTCAGGCAACCGGTTTAAAACCTATATTCTCGGAGAAAGCACCATATTTTGAGCAGACAGAATTGGTTCTTGTTTGCAAAAAGCTCCATGCTCAATTTTTAGATCCGGCTTGCTTTTTGGATGAAAGTATAAAAAATAATTATTCGAATGAAGATTACCACAAGGTTTATGTTGGAGAAATAGAAGATATATTATCAAAGGAAAAATAAAAATGCCTACAACAGTGATTACAGGAGCTTCGAGAGGTATAGGACGAGAAACTGCAAAAGTTTTTGCACAAGAAAATTATAATGTAGTGGTAAACTACAACAAGTCAGAAAAGGCTGCAGTATCATTAAAGCAAGAACTTTTAAGCATTGGAGCAAATGTGGAAATTTTCAAGGCGGACGTTTCTAATTACGAACAGGCAAGAGCTTTGATAGATTTTTCAATCGAGAAATTTGACGCTATAGATGTGCTAGTTAATAATTGTGGAGTCTCACAGTATTCTCTTTTCACAGATTGTAAACCCAGTGATTTTGAAAATATTCTGCAAACTAATGTTATCAGTGCCCTGAATTGTTCTAATTTGGCTTTGCCGCACATGATACGCAAGCACAGCGGAAATATAATAAATATTTCGTCTATATGGGGAATTGTGGGGGCGTCTTGCGAAGTTTTATATTCTACTTCCAAAGCCGCTTTGATAGGCTTTACTAAAGCTTTGGCAAAAGAAGTCGCGCCAAGTTCAATAAATGTAAATTGCGTCGCTCCCGGCGCTGTTAACACCGATATGATGAAAGAGTTTTCTTTTGATGAAATAAATCAAATAGAAAAAGATATACCTATGGGAAGACTTGCCAATACAAATGAAATAGCAAAAATTGTTTTGTTTTTGACAAGCAATGCTGCTAAGTATATTACAGGCCAAGTTATAAGCCCTAATGGCGGTTGGGTTGTATAAAAAAATTTAGATAAAAAATGACCCTTTGATTTAATGAATATAAAATACAGTTTCCATAAGAAAAAACTCGGAAACCGATTGTACGCTAGGTTTGAGTGTGCAAATCTTTATTCCCTTGCAATCACCGGGCGAAAACTTTCTTTAGCCTGGTACAGTACCCCCCCCCTGATACAATCCCAAATATTGTGTAAACCTCAGATTGGTTGTAGAATAGAAGTGATACATAGGAGGATTTACAAATGGGAAAAAGAAAGAGAACAGTTGAAGAGATAGCTCGTCGGGAGAAGATTCGAGAATTGCTCCAGATAGCCAATATTGACAGCATGGATGCAATACAAAACTTATTCAAGGAAACGATTTCAGAGTTTATGTAAAACGGTCTGGAAGCTGAGTTAGAAGAAGAG
>JAZUOT010000050.1:0-7659 GCA_045604805.1 Acutalibacteraceae bacterium
ATGTAGTAAAGAATGCTGGTAATGTAGTCGTAAAGAACGCTCCAAAGCCACCACCAGCAACTCCCAATGCTACACCTGACCCAACCGAAGCAACTAACGTCCCTATTGCACTTCCAAGTGCCACTCTCTCTTTCGTCTTGCACTTTTGAGAAGGAGATGTTTTATCCACACTCTTAGAACTGCTGACGGAACGAAAACCATCATAATTATCTTTAACTGGTGTTTTATTCTGCGAAATACCCTTGTCGATTTTTTCATCCACGGTTATGCAGATGATGTCATTATCAATATCATTGTAGACTGTTTCATCCACGTTTATGTAGATGGTAGCGGAACTAGAACTATTATAATTATCTTCATTCTGCAACATATCATTGTCGATTGTTTCATCCATGATATCATCGGATGGTATTTTTAACTTCCTCAATCCAACACCTATAGTATCATCTAAAAAGTCCGTCTTTCCATCCCGCAACTTACAGTAATCTATTGAGGAAGCGCCCTTATCAAAAGCACGAGCTGCCTCAAGGAATGATATCCCCCTTTTTTTTGCCGCCTCGCTTAAATTTTTAATTGCAGTGTTTTGCAACTGCACATCTTTTCCATATATATTAACAGAAACAAAGCGATCTAAAATTTTCATATCTTTCTGCTCAATTGATTTAATATCCTGGCCGTCCTTAAGTAACTTAGCACCTTGCTGATTTATTAGAGTATTAATACGCTCAAGTGCTATATCCCAATTTAGTAGATTTTCAGCATATGTTATTGTTTTATCACATTGGGCTAATGGATGTTCCCTATCTAAAAGTATATTCACTTTTATACTACTAGTAAACTCTTCTTTCTCTTTATTCCAATACTCAAAGAGTTTATCAATTGTGTCAATAGAACTTTCATCATGAGAACCCAGGTAAAGTGTTAGCAAATCTATCGCCCGCTCTGCTGCTTCGCGATTAAATTCTTTATCACTGTCAAATTCTTTCCTTTCAATTAGCCCCCTATCGATAAGCTCTTCCATTACTGCTACGAGTGTATTTAGCAGCGATTCATCATAAACTTCAAAGTTTTTTTCTTTTACATGTATTTCTGCCTTTTCATCTTCATTGGCCAACAAAAAAGCATCAATTGCTTCACTCGCAGCAAGAAAATAGCTTTCTTCATCGCATTTATTATCAGAATCCTCTTTTAATTTATTCTCAGCTTCATGCACGATATTCTCGAGAGAATAAAACCACTTTTTATTATCAAGGCATTCAATCCCATTAAAAGATCTGGCATAGTTATTGTCTAAAAGTTGAACTATCTTTTTTAATTCAACTGCACGCTTAAGACCAGTTAGTAGAGCGCCACCAGCTACTTGCTCTAGCTGCTCAAGGCTCAAGCTGTTTGCGTCTGATGTTTCATTTCTTCTTTCATACGCAAGCTTTATCGCATCCAGCTCATCTACATCCAACTCGTAACCCAGAATTCTAAATTGCTCAATCGCTTCTTCTTTGTCTCTGCATTCTGCGAGTAGTTTTATCTCCTCTTTGCTTAAGCCACCCAAATATTTGGACAAAATTTTCCCAGCCATCTCAAAAGCCTCCAAACATAAGTGAACACTCTATGTCTATACTACACCAACACCCATAAATAATCAAAATTAAGAATTACTCTTTTGCGAATGTCTGATGAAAAAGCAGATTTTAAATGTAGGTACACAGAAACACGAGAACCCGGCTATATGCCAGATTCCCGTGTGCGAATAATTTATGTTCCATTTGTCCCATGACAATAAAAACAATGACTAATTTAGTTGTCATCTCGTGCAGGTGGTTGGTTGTCTCCGTCTGGATTAGGGATTAGGATTTTCATTATTGGTTCCATCGGTGGTGACTTGAGGTATAGAGGGGTTTGCATTAACATCAGCGCCGTCGTCGCTTGGCACAAGTGGTTGTTCCGGGTTGACCACATTTTCCTGATTTGTTTTTACTACCTCTTTGGAGCTATCGTTGTCACCGCGGCCACTATTTGAATTTATTGGTTGTGAAGAAGACGCCGCCATCACCGCCTCCATATTATCAGTATTAATATTACCTTTACCCATAGTATGCTTTATAATGCCCCAACATGTAAACGCAACGGCAGTTGCTATCACAAGTACACCAGTAATTGCAGTACCTGCTAAAAATGCAGCACCTAGACCAAGCGCTGTACTACTAGCAAAACAGCTAACAAAAGCTGCAATGCCTCCTTTAAATAGTGCTGGCAACGCTACCGCAAAGCAGTTTCCAAGTATAGCTATTGATCCATTAAGAGCTGCACTAACAGTAGCCACCGCCATTGTAATAAATGCCCCTGCTCCCGTAGCAATACCGAGCCCTCTTGCTGTATTCTTAGCTGTTGTTAATGGATTGCTATCATTCACAACATCAGTAACCTCATCATTTATTTTTAGTGGTTCTTCAGGCATATATTCATGTGTTTGATCTATTACAAGGTCCGCAGCATGAGAGTTTATAAACTGAGCTAAGTTTTTCTTTTCTTCTTCGCTAATTTCTTCCCTTTTTTTCTTAAGCAAATCCCATTGTTTTGGTGTGGCAAAATTAGCCAAAACATTAATTGACTTCATGACTGTTATATTATTTTTCGCTTCTGCCATATCATTTTCCGCTTCTGCCGTATCATTTTCCGCTTTTGCCGTATCATTTGCTATCTTTGTTATTTCTGTCACATTCTCTAACATGTCTGCTCGTAATACAAACTCCTTGCCGCGTTCTATTTTTTTCAATTCAGTAAAATGGGTTAACATCAATTTTTCCGTTATTTCAGCATCATCGTCAAACTCGACTTCTGGGTATCTATTACAGTTTTCGAGAAGAATTTCTAAAAATTCTTCTCGCATTTTCTTGTGAAGGACATTAAAGTCTCTAACTTTTCCAACTGTAATCAAATTCCCGTTCTCAAGTAAGGCGTATCCGTTCCCAACATCAGTCGACGTTTTTCTAACAACAACCGGTACGTTGTTAAAAGCTTTATTTCCAGGAGCAAAATTTACATTCAGTACACAGTTAATTTTAAGTTCTTTTGAATCATCTACTTCATCAATACGCAAATGTCCATTCTCTTTTCTGTCGTAGTGAAGTGCTTGAATTTCTATTGCATATCCAGCTGCTCTATTAAAGTAATCACTTTCGTTCTCTTTTTCCTCTCTTTTAACTATTCCCTTATCAATAATCAGCTCGGTCAAAATTGCCGCCTCATTTAAGGCACGGGGATCTAAAAGTACAAAATCTTTTTCTGTTTTTCCATTATTTATTATTTTGTCATACCTATCTTTTACCGCTTCCACAGCCAAAGAGTCTACTTCGACTTTTGTACTTGTTTCTTCCATAAGCGAATCAACAAAAATCTCTGCTTTTTGCTCGCTGGTGGGGAGATTTTCCGACCCTAAAGCAGCTATTTTTTCATTCATTTTTTTGCCCAAATCACCATCAGAACTACTTGCTGTTTCTGCGAATCTTAATAGGTCGTTCTTTCTTTCTCGTCCATAATTAATTTCATGTTCTTTCCTGAAACCACCAGCTACTTGCTCTAGCTGCTCAAGGCTCAAGCTGTTTGCGTCTGATACTTCATCTTTTCTTTCATACGCAAGCTTTATCACATCCAGCTCATCTACATCCAACTCGTAACCACGAATTCTAAATTGCTCAATCGCTTCTTCTTTGTCTCTGCACTCTGTGAGTAGTTTTATTTCCTTTTTGCTTAAACCACCCAAATCTTTGGACAAAATTTTCCCAGCCATCTCAAAAGCCTCCTAAGTATGAATAAAAAACTTCATATTTATATTATACACCCCCCCCCCCGAAAAGTCAATAGGGAAAATAAAAAAAATTTTAGTGCAGAGGTTTACTTTGGCTTTCAGGCTGGTATTATCTGTAAAAATAAAACACCTAGCAATAAAAAAAGTTTTGCCAGATGTTCGGAATCAATTTATAGAATAAGTTTTGGGCTTCTAAAAAAATAGCTATTATGCTGTTTGTATCAGGGACGGGCTTTCATGCCTTTTGCTTAATATTCCTTAGGTTACTGTTTCGCTATCTATTATTATCACCTGCACCCCTCTGGATAAAACTTTGAAATCACTATGGTAGTTTGTCTGTAACTAAACCCATTGTGAACTTTCACCACATAGTGATGGCATGCCCGTCATACCAAGAAAAATACCACCGCTTGAGGAGAGGCGGTGGTATTTTTATGAAATAACTTTCTTTTATTAAGCTACTGAATTTGAGTTATGAGAATGTGAGCTGAAACTGGAACAGTTCCTCCGGCTAGTGGTGTAATAGTAAGTGCTGTGGCATTTCCGGCGGGATTTTGCACAGTCAAAATAGAATTGGCAGTGCCGGTTGTTACGATAGACATTCCCACGATCTGTGAGGTACCAGTTGCGCGACCTGCTACCGTGTAAACCAATTCATCTCCATTCAGAGTTAGTACCAATTGACCTGCTTCAGTTACGCTTACTTGAAATAGTATCTGATAAGTTCCGATCTGTGCTAGATTGAATGAACCAGGACCTGTTCTTACAATATCGGAACCACTATTCGGTCCATCCTGTGGAAAGCTAACATCTGTTCCAGGAGCAACTGTTTCTGAGTTGTCTGGTGGCATTAGTGCATAGAAGTCTGCGAAATTTAGCACACCACCGGCAGGCCCTTGAGGTCCCGTTTCGCCGATAGGCCCTTGAGGTCCGGTTTCGCCGATAGGTCCCTGAGGTCCAGTTTCGCCGATAGGCCCCTGAGGTCCAGTTTCACCGATAGGCCCCTGAGGTCCCGTTTCGCCGATAGGCCCCTGAGGTCCGGTTTCGCCGATAGGTCCCTGAGGTCCGGTTTCACCGATAGGCCCCTGAGGTCCAGTTTCACCGATAGGCCCCTGAGGTCCAGTTTCACCGATAGGCCCCTGAGGTCCGGTTTCACCGATAGGCCCCTGAGGTCCGGTTTCGCCGATAGGCCCCTGAGGTCCCCGCGGTCCCCGTGGTCCGCGAGGGCACTTCGGGGTACAGGGACAGTTTCCGTTTTTCTTGCAACAATTATTTAAGCTGCGGTTATTTTCACAAAAATTATTATTACTGCCATCATTACTTTGAAAAAAATTCATTATATTCGTCACGACCTCTCTTGTGAAAACTATAAGCGACTTACATTACATAATATGTTTTTTGGGATTAGATGGTGATTGTGATAATAAACGCTAGTAGTTTTTGCTTAATGGGAGCAAGGTACAATACCCCTATTTATTTTTGAGAGAGCAAATATTAAGAATCAGGCATATTATGTTAAAAAGAGAATAAGATTTTCAGAAGATCAGCTATGATGAAATTCTGGATATTCACTTTACTTACAAAAATTCAAAGCGAGGTGCCTGATATGAAACGCCAAGCAATTATATCGATAGGTTCTGTCACCTATGCCATGAAGGCGAAAGATTTACTAATGAACAAATATGGTATAAGAGCAATTGTAGAGAAAAATTCTCTGAGCAGAAAAACAGCAGGATGTTCTTATGGATTGTATATCAAAGGTAACATTGAAGAAGCTCATAAAATATTGATTGCAAACGGAATCAAGACGAATGGGATAATATATGGGAATGATGATAGATGATATATTTAGACAATGCAGCAACTACTTTCCCAAAGCCTAAGTCAGTTTCGTTTGCAATGAACTATGTCATAAATAATCTTTCGGCCAATCCTGGCAGAAGTGGCCACGCTATGTCTATAAAAGCATCTGAAGAGATATACTCTTGTCGCAAGGCTGCATCTAGACTATTTAAAGTTAGAGAGATTGAAAATATAGTGTTTACTTCAAACTGCACGCATGCCTTGAATATAGTTATAAAAGGGTTGCTAAAGCCAGGTGATCATGCGATAATTTCAAATTTAGAGCATAATTCTGTAGTCAGACCTCTTGACAGTTTAAGCAAGCATTTTGGTATAAGCTACAGTATAGCAGATGTTTCGTTTGAAGATGATGATGAAACTTTAAATAACTTCAGAAAATTGATAAACAGTAGTACAAAATTAGTAATATGTACTCACGCTTCAAATGTTTGGGGGATTCGTCTTCCAGTAGAGCGACTTTCTGCTATGTGCAAACAATATGGAATAGCTGTTTGTGTCGACGCTGCGCAAAGTGCAGGACATATAGATATAGATTTTGATGACAATTGTATTGATTATTTGTGTATGGCAGGACACAAAGGCCTATATGGTCCTATGGGTACAGGTTTGCTTATAGTGAAAAATGCTAATTCATTACCACCTTTGATAGAAGGCGGTACGGGAAGTAAATCGATGGAATATAAGCAACCGGAATTTATGCCAGATAGATTCGAGAGTGGAACACTTAATTTGCCTGGAATTTCAGGTTTAAGGGCAGGAATAGAATTCGTTGAAAGACAAGGGATAAAAAATATACACAAGAAAGAAGTGAGCCTGATAAATAGGCTATATAAATTACTTTGCCAGCTTCCAAAGGTAGATTTATACACAAATAACCCAGCCAGCAATAATTTTGTACCTTTGCTTAGCTTTAATATATATGGCAAAAAAAGCGAGGAAGTAGCAGAATATTTGAACAGATATTCTATTGCGGTAAGAGCTGGCTTGCATTGTTCTCCTTTGGCTCATAAGCTTATGGGTACTTTGGAAACTGGCGCTGTAAGGGTCGCGCCAAGCATATTTAATTCTGCAAACAATATGGATATGCTTGCAAGTAAAATAAAAAGGTTCTGTGCCTAAATAAAATAAAAAAATAAGCCTATGGCAACATTTTAAATTGAAAAGTTGTACCATGGGCTTATTACGTATGGTTAATTACTAAAATATAAATCATTCTATTTGCTTTAAGCTTCGCTTGGAGCATCAACAGGACAAACTGCTGCGCATGAACCGCAATCTATACATAAATCTGCGCTTATTGAGTACTTTGTATCACCTTCGGCTATAGCGTCTACAGGACATTCAGGTGCACAAGCTCCGCATGCAATACAATCGTCAGAGATATTATATGCCATTTAAATTCCCTCCCTCTATCACAATATAGCCTAATTCTATCACATATTAGAATAAAGTCAAAGGTATTAAATGTGAAAAAGTACAAAACTCAAGAAAGCTCATCCCTGCTTGGCACAGTTTTGAGAGTTATTTTTAGAATAGCCACACACAACCATCAATTTTTTAGTCTTATCTACTGCCTTTATTTTATTAAGTGGAGTTTTTTAATTCATGTACCACCCAGGTCCTTCGTGCAATGGTTGCCGAGCTTTTCCTGCTTGGGAATATTTTTTCCCAAGGAAATACTCTAAATAGATTTTTGTATGTTCCTCGTCTTGGGTTGTAGTGGCGAAGCATAGCAATAGGATATAATACCAGAGACACGGGAACAAGCAAAGCATACTGCAAAGCCACACCCACCTTTTCAAGCGGTGTCCTGCTACGGTATGAGGTCTCGTTCGAAACACTCCCTTCAACAACAATGTCATTGGCGCAATCCCAAGCGTCAGCTACGCTAGCAATCAAGCCTGTTATGGCATACACTCCACAAAACGCAGCTATAGCGGCACCAGGTATCAATATCCCAAGAGGTAAAGCGAGAATTGCTGCTGTCCCTC
>JAZUOT010000051.1:0-14047 GCA_045604805.1 Acutalibacteraceae bacterium
CCACCGTTACTATCGTAAGTTAGAGCAAATACATCATAAGTTCCTGCTATCGTTACAGTTACATCCATTGTGTTTTCAGCGTTTACCGCATAATTATAGGTAATGGTTTTATTAGTTGGGTCGTCAGTACCCAGTGATACCCAACCATCTTCACCTATGTTGACTGAAGCTCCATTAAATTCTAAATCACTTACCTTAGTTTTATCACCACCATTCAACAAGCTTACGAAGTCTAATTTATAAGTACCATCCTGTTGTTTAGCTGCTTTTGCAGTCGCTTTCTGAGAAGAGCAGTTGAGAAATGTCAACTGAGTATTCTTACTCACATCCAGGCTTGTTATCCCGGTGGAATAGCAGGAGAGATATTCCAAAGCTGTATTCTTACTCACATCCAGGCTTTTTATCCCGGTGGAATAGCATTCGAGCATTTCCAAAGCATTGCCTGCTGCTGATGGTAAGGTTAATGTTTCTAAATCTAAATTGTCAGAGCAGTCGAGCTCTGTCAAATTAGTATTCTGGCTCAGATCCAGGCTTGTTATCTCGGTGGAAAAGCAGTAGAGCTCTTTCAAAGCTGTATTATTACTCAGATCCAGGCTTTTTATCCCGGTGGAAGAGCAGCCGAGCTCTGTCAACTGAGTATTCTTACTCACATCCAGGATTGTTATCCCGGTGGAAGAGCAGTCGAGCTCTGTCAAAGCATTGTCGTCTGCTGATGGTAAGGTTAATGTTTCTAAATCTGAATTGGAATAGCATTCGAGATCTTTCAAAGCTGTATTATTACTCAGATCCAGCTCTTCTATCCTGGTGGAATAGCAGTAGAGCACTGTCAACTGAGTATTCTTCCTCACATCCAGGATTGTTATCCCGGTGGAAGAGCAGTAGAGCTTTTCCAAAGCATTGCCTGCTGCTGATGGTAAGGTTAATGTTTCTAAATCTGAATTGGAATAGCAGGAGAGCTCTGTCAAATCTTTATTATTCCTCACATCCAGGCTTTTTATCCCGGTGGAATTGCAGTCGAGATATGTCAAATCTTTATTATTCCTCACATCCAGGATTGTTATCCCGGTGGAATAGCAGTCGAGCACTGTCAACTGAGTATTCTTACTCACATCCAGGATTGTTATCCCGGTGGAATGGCAGTAGAGCTCTTCCAAAGCATTGCCTGTTGCTGATGGTAAGGTTAATGTTTCTAAATCTAAATTGTCAGAGCAGTTGAGATATGTCAACTGAGTATTCGCACTCACATCCAGGCTTTTTATCCCGGTGGAATTGCAGTCGAGATGTGTCAAAGCTGTAAAGTACTCTATGCCTTTGAGATCGCTTATATTTTCGTCTGAAACATCTATGTAAGTAACAGCTGCTATTTCTGTATCAGACAAAGCATCATTTTTATAAGTATCAAACCGTTCCACATATTTTCTGAAAATAGGGTCAGGGAAGTTGTTCTCATTAATAGTAGGCTCCCACTGTGCGTAGAGCACATATGGCTCAAAAGGGGTTGTTACTGGCATGGTAGAGCCATCAGCGCCATCTGTATATGAAGTTCCAGTTCCATCAGCTTTTGTGTTCCAAGAGGCAAAAGAATAATTCTCTTTCTTAAAATCTGTTTTACTAGTCTGTATGTCTGCAAAGGAAGTTAAATTTTCAGCTACACCATAGACAAAATCTTGCTCATATGTAACAGGCGGTTCACTGCCATTGTTTGCGTTGAACTGTACGGTGTAGCTTGTAGCCATCGACACATATGGCTTGGTGGATTTTTCTATATACGTTCCGGTTATGGTAGGGGTGGTGACGCTTGTAGCAGAAGCTTTATCATTACCCTCAGCGAAAGTTACACCTGATTCGGGAAAGGTTAGGGTTTCACTATTGCCGCCGTTTAAATAAACAGCAGCTTTTGTGCCGTATACACTCAAATTGCCACCGCTAAAATTGGCTGTTGCCTCATAAGATGCTCCCACATATATCCCATATGAATCTGTTCCACTGGCGTTTATGTTAACATTTACACCAGTTATGCTTAGTTCTGTAGAAACAGAACCACTATTAGCAAAAATTCCATTACCAGACAATGCTGTTATATTTATATTTCCTTCGCTTATTTTCAAGCTGGAGCCACAATTAATCCCGCCGGAAGTACCTTTAATATTCAAAGTACCTTCACCAGATACAATTAAACTTGAGCCACCATAGTCCGACGTTTCTCCAGAGATACCATATGTACCATTTAAGGTATTAGTAGTACCGTCTTCCAACTTTATGTGCACCTTGTAAACCTGAGTATTTTCAAGAACAATGGGAGAAGAATTTGTAAGTCGTATGTCTGCTTTATTTAAAACAATATTTGTGGTTCCATTATAGCCAGCTATATCTTTCACGGTTATCCCATACTGTGTGCTGGTGCCATACACAGGTATATCAGCATCATTCGCAGCCTTGTAGAGCACAGCATCTTCGTCATCCGCTTGCTGGCTTATTTTTAAATTGCTGTAATCCAGCTCTTCTATCGTTATTGCTCCATTGGCTATGTCTAGGCCATCAGGGGGGAGGTCTGTTGGTTTAGGGTCTGGTATTACTGTTTTTTTGAAAATATTTCTAATGCCTTTAAATGTATCGTTTTTCTTTGTCGCATCTACAGATTTTTCCTGAACTTCAGTTGATGAGCTTTTGATTTCTTTGGCACTCTTTTTTTCATCCGAACTGCTTGTTGTTTTCTCGTCGGAACTGCTGCTCTTTTCTTCTTTATCTTCAGAGCTGGTTTCACTTTTTTCCTCTTCTTTTTTCGAAGAAGTGCTTTCCGATGTTTCTGATTTCTCAGAGGTGCTACTCTTACCCTTGGATACCGTTTCCGAGGCTTTAGCGCTATCATCAGCGCTAGATGCCCCCCCCCCTACCACATAGCTACCCAGACCATGTATCAAAGGCTCGCTAGAGCTGAATATGAGCAAAAACGATAATACCAATGCAGTTAATTTTAACGCTAATTTATTCATAAAAAATTTACTCCCGTTTTTTAGAAAGTTAGACTGTTAGAGAGTTAGACTGTTAGAATTTCTATCCTCTAACTTCTAACTTCTAACCTCTAACTTCTAACCTCCAACCTCCAACCTCCAACCTCCAACCTCCAACCTCTAACCTCTAACCTCTAACCTCTAACCTCTAACCTCTATCTTCCAATTTCGTGCCCTTTCTACAAAATGTAGCACACATATACTAGATGTCTCCCATTCTACACTAAAATGACAGGTGTGTAAAGGTGGGGGTGAGGAGGTGATTTTTAAAGAGGATGGTTTGAATTCACTTAATTTCTCATTGAAAAAGGTACGAGCGTATAATATAATTTTAGATGTGGATGCTGAGAGATTTAGAGCGTTTAGCTGTTGAGCGGAAACAACAAATTTCTTCTACATATGGTTCAATTTCATGTCTGCCTTTAATGCAGCAACTAATGATAATTCCGTTAAGTATTTTTTACTTGAGGTTTGCTGATAAGAACCTCGTTTCTAGCAAAATCCATAAAGATACAAATATTTTATATACTTAGGAGGAAACATAGCAGAATTTATTTGTGGGTGGAGCTTGGTGTGTAATATATGGCTGAAACTTTAAATTTTAATCACAAACCTGTTCTTTTAGCTGAAACCATAGAACTTCTAAACATAAATTCCTGTGGTACGTATGTAGATGCGACTGCTGGTGGGGGCGGACATAGCAAAGAGATATTAGAAAAGCTTACTAATGGAAAATTGATATCCATAGATCAGGATCCCGACGCTATAGCAGTTCTTCAAAACAAGTTTGCATCAAGTAAAAATGTAGAAGTCATCAAGGGAAATTTTTCTCAGATGGACAAGCTGCTAGGTGGTTTGGGTATATGTGATGTCGATGGTATTCTGATGGACATAGGTGTATCATCTTTTCAGCTTGATGAAGGAAACAGAGGATTTTCTTATCACAAAGATGCAGCTTTAGATATGCGAATGAGCAAAGAGGGAATCAGTGCTGCTGATGTTGTGAACACATATTCTGAAACAGAACTTGTAAAATTACTATCTACATACGGTGAAGAAAAATTTGCCTGTAACATAGCAAGGAATATCGTAAAACATAGACAAACAAAGCCAATTAATACGACTTTAGAGCTCAGTGAGATAGTTAAGGAGTCTTACCCAGCTAAGTTCAAAAAAGATTCACATCCGGCAAGAAAAACTTTTCAAGCCTTGAGGATCGAAGTCAACGACGAATTAGGTGTTCTAAAAAAGGGAATGGATGCCGCTTTAAGCCTGCTAAACTCTAAAGGTCGTATAGCGATAATTACTTTTCACTCTTTAGAAGACAGAATAGTAAAAGAAAAGATGAAAGAATGGGCTCAAGCCTGTATCTGCCCACCACAATTTCCTGTCTGTGTTTGTGGCAATAATTCTAAAGTTAAATTAATAAACAAAAAGCCTCTACAAGCAAGCCAAGAAGAACTTGCTAATAATCAACGAAGCAGAAGCGCAAAACTTAGAGTTTGCGAAAAAATATGACTACATAAGGAATGAGATTTATGGTAAGGAAAAATGATAATATAGCCTATGATTTTTCTTTATTTGACGCCGAAAAGCAGGAAGAAGAAAGATTGCCGGAAAAAGAAAAAATATCCCGCGACAGAAAAAAAAACAATGTCTTGAAAATCGAAAAGGAACAGCTTTATAAAAATCGCAGAAAAAAATACAGCCCCTTACAAATAACAACTGCAATTATTGTAAGTCTAACTGTTCTCACTATTGTAACAATAATGATATCTAGTCAGGTATATATCGCCGAACTTACAGAGCAAATCAGTACTACACAAGTTGAGCTTGCAGAAAAACAAAGTGAGTATACCCAGCTATCTATGAGGGTGGAATCTGAATTATCCCTGAACCAGGTAAATGATTACGCTACTAATGTTTTAGGAATGGCTCCCACAGAAGATTATCAGATACAGTACATAAATATAGGTGTCGGAGATACTGGTGAAGTAGTTCACAATAGTGGTTCCTGGTTCAATAATGTAAAAAGTGCTTTGTCTGCTTGGATGTCATAAGATATCAGACTTTAAAATAATATTCATAGTATGTGTAATTTTTTATTTGTGTGAAAATATTTAGGATCATATGGCTTCATAGCAGGACGGGTTGATTTTTGGAGGCAGGTCATGATAAAGGGCAAAACTATTCGGATGTGGAGAAGAACTACCATAGCACTTGTTGCTGTTGTTATGGTGGGTTTTGGGGTTTTAGCTATAAAACTTTTCGACCTGCAAATATTACAAGGAGAAAATTTACTCAGACTTGCAACAAATCAGCAGCTTAGCGATACAAAAATAAGCCCTACCCGTGGTACTATATACGACTGCAATATGAAGCCTTTGGCCCAAACCGCTACTGTCTGGAATGTCATACTTGAGCCTGCTTATATAGTAGATAATAATGTTGAACTTTACGCAAATGGTTTAGCGTCTATACTCGGTATGGATGTTGCTGAAGTTCGAGATAAAATAAATAATAATAGAAACAAACAATACGTTATACTGAAGAAAAAAGTCGAGAATGATGTAAAAGAAAAATTATTACAGTTTGAAACAGAAAATAAGCTTAAAAAGGGTATATCTCTAGAACAAACATATAAAAGATATTACCCTTATGGTTCTTTTGCAGCGGCGGTACTGGGCTTTACCGGTTCTGATAACCAAGGTTTAGCTGGTGTTGAAAATTATTATGATTCCTATCTTTCTGGCACGCAGGGAAGAATGATAAGCGCCAAAAATGCTTTAGGAACAGATATGCCATATGATTACGAGCAGCTTGTAGGTGCACAAAACGGAGACAATTTAGTTTTATGTATAGACGAAGTTATACAGCATTATCTTGAAAAATATCTAGAAGAAGGTATACAGGCCCATGCTGTAAAAAACAGAGCAACTGCCATAATGATGGATGTAAATACTGGAGCAGTACTTGGTATGGCGGTCAAAGGTGATTACGACCCAAATAAATATGGCGAAGTTGCCGATGAAGGAAAACGGGCAGAGATAGCAGCCTTACCAGAAAGCCAAAGACAGGAAGCTACAAATGAAGCTCTTCAGCAGCAGGCCAGAAACAAAGCTATAAGTGATACATATTATCCTGGTTCTGTTTTCAAAATGGTTACAGCATCTATGGCACTTCAAACAGGTGCGTATGATGAAAACAGTTCTTTTTTCTGTTCTGGCTCTATTCAGCCTGTAGACGGTGGTCAAACAATACACTGCCACCTAAGAAGTGGCCACGGCGCAGAAAATTTTGTTCAGGCTCTGTGCAATTCTTGCAACCCAGCATTTGCAACTATGGGACTTAAAATGGGTACAGAAACTTTCTATCAGTACTATCAGGCCTTTGGTTTTTCTGAGAAAACAGGTATAGATCTTCCTGGTGAAGCCAGTGATATATTCTTCTCTCAGGATGGCTCAATGTCTACTATGGACTTAGCGGTAGCTTCTTTCGGACAGAACTTTTCCATAACACCTATACAAATGATAACAGCTGCCTGTGCTGTTGCTAATGGTGGATATATAGTTCAACCTCATGTAGTTGATAAGATAATAGATAAAGATGGTGGCATAGTTAAGTCCATTGGTTCTAGTATAAAACGTCAGGCAATATCTGAAGAAACGTCACGCAGGGCTACTGCAATATTGCAGCAAAACGCCATATCTGGTTCTGGTAAAAGTGGATATATAGCTGGGTATAGAATTTGTGGCAAAACAGGAACCTCAGAAAAAGTTGCAGATTACTACAAAAACGGAGGACAAATGACATATATAGCCTCGTACTGTGGTTTCGCGCCTGCTGATAACCCTAAAGTTGCTTTGCTTGTGTTTTTTGATACCCCAACTTCAGGTTCGTACTATGGTGCCTCTGTTGCAGGACCTGCGTTTAAGGATATAATGGAAGAAGTGTTACCTTACTTGGGGGTTGAGAAAAAATATTCCGATGAAGAACAAGAATTTGTAGATATCGCTGCACCAAATTTGATAGATAAAAATATCAATGAGGCTAAATCAGAACTTTCTTCAAAGGGACTAACAGCTATTGTCTACGGTGATGGTAGCACGGTTGTAAATCAAATACCAGAGGCAAGTCAAAAAGTACCTCAAAAAGGCATAGTTGCCTTGTATACAAGTAAAGAAACTTTATCTTCAGAAAGAGTAACTGTCCCTGATTTCAAAAACAAATCTATTTCTGAAGTGAATGCTATAGCCCAAAATGCAGGACTAAATGTAAGGGTTTCAGGCTATAGCGATGCGGTAAGTAGATCACGTTCTCAGGGTATCGCAGAGGGCACTCAGGTGAGCCCTGGGACAATAGTGTCTGTTGACTTCGAAACAAGCGATGCTGTGATGTGAAAAACTGTTACTTAAGTTGTTTGAAAGGAATTGGAGTTCATGGAAAATATGTGGGAAATATTAGCAGCACTGATAGCTTTTATAGTATCAGCTGCTTTGGGAAAAATCGTCATACCTATACTTACAAAGATAAATTTTGGCCAGACTATATTAGATGTCGGACCTAAATGGCACAAGAAAAAACAGGGCACACCTACCATGGGTGGAATAATGTTTATAGTTGCTATAGTAGTTTCATTTGCTTTGTGCCTGTCCTTTTATATCTATCAGATGAAAAATCAAGATAGGCAGATATCAAATCTAAATATGGTAAAAGCTATAGCAGGTCTAGTGATGGCTTTATGTTTTGGTTTTATAGGTTTCATAGACGACTACATAAAGGTTGTTAAAAAAAGAAATCTTGGTTTAACTGCTAAACAAAAATTAGTATTACAGTTTTTAGTCGCATTTGCTTATTTTCTGACTCTGTATATCGCCGGAGCCAGTACAAGAACTTATGTCCCATTTGCTGGCTATGTGGATTTTGGCTTGTTCTATTGGCTTATATCTCCTATTTTTGTTGTAGGTATGGTAAATGCAGTAAACTTCACTGATGGTTTAGACGGTTTAAACTCATCTATTACTTTTTTTGTAGCTATGTTTTTCATGATGCTTGCAAACATGGTCGGAGTTACCCAGACTAGTATTTTATCTGCAGCAATTTCCGGTGGCTGTTTAGGCTTTCTTGTTTGGAATCTATACCCTGCAAAAGTTTTTATGGGGGATATGGGTTCGCTTTTTTTGGGTGGAGCAGTCTGTGCACTAGCTTTCTCTATAGATATGCCAATCTTGCTTATAATTTTAGGTTTTGTTTATATAGCTGAGATTGTTTCGGTTGTCATACAAGTTTCATATTTCAAGGCAACTCACGGTAAGCGTCTTTTCAAAATGACTCCTATACACCACCACTTTGAAATGTGTGGATTTAGCGAAATGAAAATAGTTATATTGTTCTCAGCTGTTACTGTAGTGCTTGGTATAGCCTGCGTTTTACTAGTATATTTCTTCTAGCATAAAAATTACCTGTTTTTTTTAAGAAAAAAGGTGTGAGTGTCAGAATGCAAAACAAAAGTAGAAATTCCAATATGACAAGAGATCCTAAGCGTCCTGTAACTAGAACTAAAAACAATATAAACTATTCTTCAGCTAGTGCTAGAAAAAATCAAAATAATCAAGGAAAAACTATTTCAGCAGTTAAAGCTAAACAACATAGAAAAAATTTAGAGCCTAATTTTGAGGAAGAGCTGAGAAGGCGTCGAAGGAACTACATAAAGAAAAAGAAACAACTTGAAAAAAGGCAAACTAGAGTATATAAAAAGGAACTCAGAAAACAAAAGGAAAATGAACGCAGATATCAGCGGCAGCTTGAAAGAAAAACTCAAACAAAAAGAGCAAAGGAATTTATCTTTAAAAGGAGAAATACTGCTAAAAGTAGCACTGAAAATTTAGGTCTATTTTCTATCCGTGCAGGAATGGATATGCCATTTTTTATCCTGGTCATCATATTAGTAGTTATAGGACTGATCATGATGTTCTCTGCTAGTTACGCAAATGCCTACTACTACTACAATGACAGTTATAAATTTATAAAAACGCAGTTACCTATGGCTATAATTGGTGTTGCTCTTATGGTTCTTGTTTCTTATATAGACTATCACCACATTAAAAAGGCTGTTTACCCTATACTTGGAACATCTTTCTTTTTGCTTGTAATAGTTCTTTTGATGCCGGCGGTAAACGGGGTAAAAAGATGGATACAGCTAGGGTCGTTCAGTTTCCAGGCGTCAGAGATTACGAAGTTTGCGATAATCTTATTTTTTGCATACATGATTGACAAAAACTTCAATGAAATGGACAAGGTGAAAAAGGGTTTAGTTCCGTTTCTTAGTGTTCTTCTTGCAAATATAGTCCTGCTTTTTGAAGAACCACATATTTCTTGTATAGTAATTATTACAGCTCTAGCTGCTATGATGCTTTTTATAGGTGGTGTTAAACTAAAATGGTTCACTACAGCAATAGGAGCTATTGCTGCTGTCGGAATATATATAATAGTATTTACTGATACACTCACCTATGCTAACGATAGAATAGCCGGTTGGCTAGATCCTCTTACGTATAAGGACTATGACCAGTGGCAAGAAACTTGGCAGACCAGAAATTCCCTATATGCTATAGGTTCTGGCAGGTTGCTGGGTTTAGGTCTTGGAAATTCCAGGCAGAAGTATATGTATTTGCCAGAGCCACAAAATGACTTTGTTTTTGCTATAGCCTGCGAAGAACTAGGGCTTATAGGTGCACTTATAATTTTACTTTTATTTGCAATGCTTGTATGGCGTGGCGTTTCTGTATGTATGCGTGCACAGGATAAATTTGGTGCACTGCTTGGTATAGGACTTACTTTACAAGTGGGTTTGCAGGCAGTTTTGAATATCGCTGTTGTCACAAATACTGTGCCAAACACTGGTATAAGTTTGCCGTTTTTCAGTTATGGTGGTACCTCTTTGGTCATGCTGCTTATACAAATGGGTATAGTTCTTTCTATATCTAGAACGGCACGCATAGAAAAATTATAGCTATTTTGATAAGGGAGATATCAGTCTATATTATGAGGTTACTTTTAGCTGGCGGTGGTACCGCAGGTCACATAAATCCGGCACTTGCAATAGCTACTTTTGTAAAATCAAAAGAAGCTGATGCTCAGATACTCTATGTCGGAGCAAAGGGTAAAATGGAGGAAAAGCTTGTACCAAAAGCTGGTTTCGATTTTAAAGCAATTGAAATAGCTGGTTTTAAGAGGAGTCTTGCCCCTTGTGCGATAAAGCATAATATAAATACCCTAAAATTAATTATTAGCTCTGAAAAAACTTCAAGAAAAATTATATCTGAATTCAAACCAGATATTTGCATAGGTACTGGCGGTTATGTTAGTGGTCCTGTGATAAGAACTGCTCAAAAAATGGGCATACCTACACTCATACATGAACAAAATGCTTTTCCAGGTGTTACTACAAAAATGCTTTCAAAGAAGGCAAATTGTGTCATGCTTGCTGTTGAAGACGCAAAAAAACACCTAGATGCTTCTTGTAATATAAGTTTTACAGGAAACCCCATAAGAAAATCTATAAACACTATAGATAAAGAAAGTGCAAAAAAAGAACTGAATTTAGAAGATAAACCTCTGATATTGTCTTTCGGTGGAAGCTTGGGCGCTAGAAAAATAAATGAAGCAGTTGCTGAGCTTTTAGAGTGGTCTTGCAAAGAAAAAAAATATCAGCATATTCATGCCTATGGACAGTATGGTAAATGGATGCCCGAGCTTTTGAAAGGTAAAGGTGTGGATATAAGCCATAAAGATATAGATATAAGAGAATATATCGACAATATGCCAAACTGCCTTGCTGCTGCAGACCTCGTAATATGTAGGGCAGGTGCAATTACTTTGAGCGAAATACAAGCTGCCGGTAAGGCCGCTATACTTATACCTTCTCCAAATGTCGCTGAAAATCATCAGTACCATAACGCCATGGCTTTAGTTGATAAAAATGCTGCTTTTATCTTGGAAGAAAAAGATCTCTCTGGAAAAACACTTATAAACCTAGTGAAAGATGTCATGCAAAACCAAGATAAACTGAAAATTTGCGGTGAAAACGCTAAGCAAACAGCTAAATTAAATGCGGATGAGATTATCTATCAAATTATAAAGCAGCAATTATGTGATGTCAGTAAACATTAGACCAGATGTATTAATTTTTGAGTAATGTTCAAGCAAGGAAATTAACACATCTGGTCTGTTTTCATTGATGTTCTTTAGAGCTAAATACTGATAAAAAGTTTATTCAGAGGTTTGAACAGAATCAAAACTATTATAAAATTCGAAACACAATGAATAAGATCAAAAACAATACCGGAGGCTATATACGAAACCATAACAGCTGGCCCTGCGATGAAGAGATAGGGGATAGATGTTAAAGTACCAAAAAGAAAACCATACGTAGCTAGTACCAGTGCCCATAGCAATGGAGATTTCAAGTCGTGAAAAACAGTAACAATTATATATAAAATAAGCCAAATATAAGTATAGGATATCCACCATAGTGAAAAGCCAAAAATGAGTCCTTCTATAAAGACAAAAGTATAGATTATATAGATTGTTTTGTGCTGGAAGTGAATACTGTATAGCAGTATGAGCAAGCTTACTACTTCCACATTAGGAATACCAGCTAAAGCAATTTGGGCAACTAATAATATTGAACCATATATGGCTATCGTAGCTATATCATGTGAATTCAGGGAAAATATATTTTTGAGCTTACTACGTGGACACATATTCAGAAATTCCTTCTTTTATGACTGCTTTTTAATAACTTTTAAGCTCAAATCTAAAGCTATCATTTTCGCAAATTGGTGTGGAATCTACTCCAGTTTGCGAAAGTTCACCATTTTTATATAGAGCCCAATATTCTTTTTCAGTGCTATTTGCATATATGTTGTCTACAGCAGTAACAAAAAAGTTCCCATAATAATCCGTACCTGAGATTAAATTTTCTTTTCGCAAGGCAGGTCCCAGATATTCCTCATCGCTTTGTAGCTCGTATTCACGTTGCTCTCCGTCAGCAATGACTATTGTCAGGTGATATTTTTTATTCCCTTCCCGATGAGTATTTTGGCTATTTGGAAAGAGTAAGCTGCTAAGCGACAAAGAACAGATAATTATTGTGCACACTAATATAATTAATTTCTTATTATTGTTTTTTTTCATATAAAAATCCTCCAAGTGATAGCGCATACACTAAGCCTTGGAGGAAAGTTAAAAATCATCATACGAACATAAAACATGTACACTCCAAAACCGCGTGAAGCAAGAGATGATATCTCAAGTACAATACGTTTGAACCAGGTATTCCGACTAAGGCTATATGCACTATTTTCCCTTCCCAGGATCTTCCCAGTGGATAAAAAACAGCAACACCTTCACGGCGACGGGTTCGTACAGGATTTGCACCTGTTTCCCTTTTCAGTACACACATATCTGCCTACTGAAATTTCAAACGGTCAAAGTATAACACATATAGTAAAATAAAAAAAGTTTCACATAATTAGCATCATTGTAATATTTTTCAGGATGTACTCCAAAAATCAGGAATAATTGATTTGTAGGATAATTTGAAAAAATTTTTTTCCTTGCAGTATATCTCCATAATATTCCAAATTACGTCCTTATCAGTATTTGGCGTAATACTTACTTTCTCTAACTCTGTAGTAATCTTATCACAGGGGGTTCTTTTTATTCTCCATAAGAGATATAAGTTCACGATAAAGAGTTAAAACGTCTTTATATTTATCAGAAAATATATCTGTGTTTGATTCAGCAATATAACGTGACAGTTTTTCTAGATCTGATTGTTTCTCCTTAGGTTTTCCAAAAATAACATAACCGACATCTACAATCGCAATGCTATAATTGCACTTATCTGATAAAGAAAGATTAAATTTACTTAAACTTGATTTTAATGGTGCACTAATATCATCATGCTCCATTTTATGATTTATTTTTTTAGTAATTTCATGAGCAAGAGGACTTTTTCCAACCACTTCCCATAAAGTTTTGGTTAACTCATTTTCTAATGCCTGACGATAACTTGAGCGTTCGTTAGTTTTGGTTAAACTCTCATATATTTTTATTTTATCTTCAGTAAAAAGTGAGGCTATATCTTCTAAAACAGCATCTGCCGCTTCGTTAACCAATTCTTCTGTTTTATCTAATATTTCTTTAGTGCCCATATCCTTGACTGAAATAAGTCTACTATATACTTTCTCTACACAGTCTGAGTTATCAACCTCACTTTCGCCTACTTTATCCATTACTTCACCTTCAGTATGAACATCAGTCGGGTTTGCATGAGAGGGAGTGATAGTAGATTCCTTTTCTTCATGGACCTCTTTTAGTCCAGGGATATCATCTTCAGGATTATCTTTCTTAAGAGTCTCTTGAACTATGGGTTGTTTGCCATCTTTTTTTTCACCTAGCTCAAAGACCCCAGTATGGTGTGTAGGATTGGAGTGAGGCATTCCTTTGTCTGAGTCATCAACTTTACGCATTTGTAATTTATCTTCATCTTCCGCCTTACTTTCGCCAAGGTCAACATGAGCATCAGTCGGGTTTGCATTAGGTGAGATGATAGTAGGTTCCACTTCTTTAGAGGTAAGATTTGTTTTGTCAGTTTGGACCGGTATTATAGAATTTAACTCATCAGTATTTCCCGTTGCAAAATCTGCAGTTTTTTCTGGTTCTGAGTTACCCAAGCTGGCGTCTGCATCTTCATGAACGATAACAGCAGCGTTTGAGCGTAATTCAGGAACTTTACCTTTGTCCGCATTATGCATGTTAGGGGATCCCTCTAGCCCCGGAATTGGATTTTGATTTTGGTTAACCTGCCGCGTCCTCTTCTTCATCCCGCCAGCAACATCATTGAGCTGCTGCATAGTAAGGCCCTCTGTACACTCATTTGTTAAATTTGCAAACATAGCAGGTAAATTTTTTAATTGATCATTTTCTAGAGTCAAACCAAAAGCTAGCAAATTCCTTTTAGCTTCTGC
>JAZUOT010000052.1:0-52896 GCA_045604805.1 Acutalibacteraceae bacterium
GGTGTTAATCTGGCATACGCTCTGCGAAATAGATGGACATCTGCGAGCGGATTGAAATCCAATCTTGCCTTCGGCCGGTCCATTTTTTTCGTAATGTCTATCATAGCCAGATAGAGCATTTTTAGCAAGCTATCATCGGTAGGAAAGACCGATTTTGACTGGGGGTTACCTTACGTAACCGACGATTAAATCCCTCAATCGTATTGGTAGTATAGATCAATTTCCGTATGGTATTTGTATACTTGAAGTACATACTCAGGTTTGCCCAATTATCCCGCCAGGACTTGGAAATTTTTGGGTACTTCTTGTCCCAATGTTCCGCAAAAGTATCCAAAGCTGACAGGGCAGCTTGCTCATCCACAGCAGTATAAACCGCCTTCAAATCGACCATAAGGGGTTTAAGATCTTTGTAAGACACATATTTGCTAAGAACTTACTCAAATTCTTAGAAGAATTTCTGAGCTTTAAAAAAATAGCTATTACACTGTTTCTAGTATGGATAGCTTTTCATACATCTTGTATGATATATATAATGACATTCCTAAAAAAGCTTTAAAATTTATAAGTAGTAAATAGTATGGATTTTTATTTATTTTCAAAAGGAAAAATATTAAAATGGCTGAAAAGAAAAACACAGCAATCGAAAAAAATCGGCTTAAGTTCGGTTCCGACAAGTGAACGTCAGCATTGGATTTCCGTAGCACTGATCCAGGCAGGATTTATGATCTCTGCAACAAGTTTATGGATAGGTTCTCTGATGATCGATGGCCTTAACCTTATACAGATCGTAATCGTAGGTCTCATCGGTTACCTGATTGTAGTAGGAATCTGCTGGCTGCAGGGTATTATGGGTTCTGATCTTGGTGTACCGTCAATTGTAATAGCCACACAGTCCTTTGGAGACCGTGGAAGCCAATTCCTGATTTCAACAGCTGATGCTATCTGCTGTATTGGCTGGTTTGCTATCAACGCTAACATCTGTGGTTCTGCATTCTCCGGACTCATGAGTGAATCCTTTGGCTTGGGTATCCCGGTTAAAGTATCTATTATAGTTTGGGGTATTGTAATGTTCTCTACAGCGGCTATCGGGTTCAATGGTCTGAAATATCTGAATATGCTGGCTGTTCCATTAATGTGTGCAGTAACAGTAGTTGGACTGTTCATTGTATTATCCGGTGAAGGAATAGAAACTCTGAAAGCTTTCGCTCCAGCAACAAACAATGTGACAATGATTGCAGGTATCGATATGGTAATCGGCGACTTTATCGTGGGTGCTGTCTTATCTGCTGACTATACTAGATATCAGAAAACAAGAGCAGATGTATTAAAATCTTCCTTTATTGGAATTCTGCCTATCGGCATTATCCTGATGTGTGCCGGTGCTGCTTTTGCAATCGTAGCTGGTTCTGAAGATCTGACAGTAATCTTCATCGGACTGGGAATACCAGTACTTGGTCTGTTGTCCTTAATCCTTTCCACATGGCCTGCAAACTCTGCAAACGCTTACTCCGCCGGTCTGGGCTTACTGAAAGTCTTCAGAATGAGTGACAAACACAGAATTAAAATCACTCTTACCTGCGGTCTGCTCGGAACAATCGCTGGTTCATTCGAAATCATTTTCTATTTTGAAACCTTCATGACTTATCTGGGAAGCATCATTGCACCATTTGCTGGTGTAATGATGATAGACTACTTTATAATTGGTAAGGGTGAACCTGCAAAGTGGGCACCAACTAAAGGCATCAACTGGTCTGGCATGATTGCACTGGCGTTAGGTGTAGTAGCTGGCATTTTTATCCCTTGGGGTATCGTAAGTGTCAACGGCATTATCGTTTCTGCAATCGTAACTCTGATTCTGAGAAAAGTAATGCCACGGCCTGAAACTACAACTCTGGAAGAAATCACAATTTCCATCGACGAATAATAAAGGAGAAGATATGAAAGTATTAACGAAACAAGAAGTAATTGATATTATTTGCGGCTGCACAGTTCTGGGAGCTGGCGGCGGCGGAACCCTGGAACGTGGTATCGCCATCGTCGAGGAGGACTTCGAAGCAGGAAGAGAATTTATTCTGGCAGATATAAGTGAAGTGCCTGATGATGAAATGGTTGCAGCTCCTTATGTATGCGGTTCTGTTTCTCCGCTTACACCCGAAGAAAAAGCTAAATATGCCGATCTTCCTTCCATGGAAGTCACAGAAGCAGTAAGATCTTTCCAGGTGCTCGAAGAGTACTACGGAAAAGAATTCTATGGAGTTATATCTATTGAGCTGGGTGGCGAAAATACTGCAGATGCATTCCACGTTGCAGCACTGATGGGCAAACCTATTATCGACGCTGACCCTGCAGGAAGATCCGTTCCTGAACTTCAGCACACAACATTCTACATCAATGATGTGCCTATCACACCGTTGGCAATTGCAACGCCTTTTGGCGACACAGCAATAATTAATAACGTGGTTAATGACCTGAGAGCAGAAGAACTGGTTCGTGCAATGTCAGTTGCGAGCAGAAACACGATTGGTGTAACAGACCACCCTGTAAATGGCGAAACTCTGAAAAGGAGTGTAATTCATAATGCCATCACTTACTCTTTGAAGGTTGGTAAGGCAGTGAGAGAAGCTAATGAAACAGGAAAAGATCCAGCAGTAGCCATCTGTGAAGCAGTAGACGGAAAGGTCCTGTTCAGAGGTGTAGTTAAAGAGCATACTTATGATACAGTAGATGGGTTTACTGTCGGTAATACTACGCTGGACGGTGAAGGTGAATATGAAGGCCACGAATATAAAGTATGGTACAAGAATGAGCACATTCTGTCTTATAGAGACGGTGAAGTGGATGTTACAGTTCCGGATCTGATATGTATCATCGACTCTAAAGGCGTTCCAGTAACAAACCCATTCTATGAAAAAGGTCAGAGATTAACTATATTCGCTCTTCCTGCTCCAAAAGAATGGACAACTGAAAGAGGCCTAGAAGTATTCGGACCTAAATCTTTCGGTTTTGATATCGAATACGTTCCGTTTAACGAAAAGTAGAAAAGATATATTATGAAGATAGCAATCATTGACCCGGTTATCGGGATTTCTGAAAAAGTTATCACCAGTGATGTCGCTTACATAAAACAGTATCTTCACGGCAGTACAGAAATAGTATTTGAATGTCTTACTTCAGGCACGACAAACGCAGGAAAAATAATACTGTTATAAAATAAAAATAGTTTTTGTAAAAAAAATAAAGCAAAATTGCAACTTTAATTTTACAGACAACCACGAAAAGTATAATTTTAACGCTTAATTTGTCCTGTTTGCAAGCTTCAAAGATAGACTTTTCAAGAATTCAGTATCACCGTCAAAATTTGACAGTGCGTCAAGTGATTTTTGAGTCATATCTTGGACGACTTGGTTGCATTTTTCCAGGCCCCAGAGCGAAATGAGAGTGTATTTTTGATTTTGGCTGTCACTGCCTACAGGTTTTCCTAGAGTTTGAGTATCAGAAACTACGTCTAATATATCATCGGTTATCTGAAATGCAAGTCCCAGATTCAGTGCATAGTTTTCAGCAAATTTTAGTTGTTCATCGCTAGCCCCCGCTAAAGTACAGCCCATTTTGCAAGCAGCTATGAGAAGCTTTGCTGTTTTTTCTTTGTAAGTATCTAGTATTTCCTCGGCACTTAATTTTTCTATACCATTGTGCTCTAAGTCTTTCATCTGACCTTTCATCATGCCATTTATTCCAGAACAATCAGACAATATATTTGTAGCTTTCACAGCTCTAGAAAGTTCTATGTTTTTTGTGCTCTCCTCTGAAGTGCAAATACCGAAGGCACTAGTAAAGAGAGTATCACCTGCAAGTAGTGCCATAGCTTCCCCAAATTTTATGTGATTTGCAGATTTGCCACGTCTCACATCATCATCATCCATGCAGGGCATATCGTCATGTATGAGCGAACTCGTGTGAATCATTTCTAAAGCACAGGCAAAAGGTAAAGCATTTTCTACATTTCCGCCGCATATACGACAAAATTCCAGCAAAAGTAAAGGCCGTATTCTTTTCCCGGCTTTGAGCAGGCTATATTTCATAGCTTCGCTTAAGGTATCATTTCCTGGCAAGTAGCTTTCAAGCTTTTTTTCTATCAAGTCCAAATATTTTTCCTGCATATAGCTTTGCTCCTTACTTTGATATCTCTATAATTTTCTGTTCGGCTTTTTCTATAGTCTTATAGCATTCATCTGCTAATTTTTTGCCTTTTTCGTATAACTTCAGGGACTTTTCTAGATTTTCTTCATTTTCTAAATCTTGCGAAATTTTTTCCAGTTCTAAAAGCTTTTCTTCAAAATTTTTCTCAGCCAATTAAACTTCCTCCTCTACAGATATTACCTTACATTTTATTTTGCCGTCCAAAATTCTAAGTTCTATATCCTCACCAGCTCTAACTTGATTTATGCTTTTTATAGCACTATGCGACCTATCAAAGGCTAGGGAGTAGCCTCTCTTTAATATAGAATATGGATTTGTAAGTTCCAGTTTTGTCGAATGGATATTACACAGGTTTTTATAATTTTCAAGCTTTGAACTCATGATGTTATCTAGCTTGTTCTTTGCAGAGTCCAACATATATTTTTTGTTTAGGAGCTTGCTTTTAGGGGATAGCAAATTCAACTTATTTGTAAGATTAAGCAGAGATTGATATTTATCAGAAATTTTATAGTTTATTAAATTATCCAAACAAGCACTTGAATTTGCTATTTTAAATAGCAGCTCAGAACTATCAGGGCTTACCATTTCGGCCGCTACCGAAGGAGTTGAAGCTCGCACATCGGCAACATAATCGCACAAAGTAAAGTCTGTCTCATGCCCGACTGCAGAAACCACAGGTATATCAGAAGCATATACAGCCCTCACCAAAGCTTCATCGTTGAAAGCAGAAAGATCTTCTTCAGAACCTCCACCACGAGCAATTATTATGACATCTGCTATTTTATTTTCATTAAAATATCTTATGCCTGATATTATATCTTGCGCAGAATTCACACCTTGGACATATACAGGGTAGAGCATAATCGTTGCAAGCTTATACCTGCTACTCAGAACTTTTTTGATATCTTCTATAACTGCACCTGTCTTAGAACTAAGTACCGCTATATTTTCAGGGAACTCAGGTAAAGCTTTTTTGTGAGCCTCTTCAAACAAGCCTTCTTTTTGCAGTTTTTCCTTAAGTAAATTAAAGCTTAAATTTAGATCTCCTAAACCTATCTTTTGCATATCTCGGACATATAGTTGATACGTGCCGGTTTTTTCGAAGAGTGACACATCACATCTAAGAAGAACTTGTTCGCCGTCATTTGGTTCAAAGCGTAAATTTTGAGCATAGCTAGAAAACATCACGCAAGCAACAGAGGAAACTTCGTCCTTTAGGCTAAAATAAAAATTCCCCGAAGGAAACTGTTTTTTGAAATTAGAAACTTCCCCCTTTATGAATACATTTTTTAAATTTTTATCGCCATCTAGTATAGACTTTATGTAGTAATTTATCTGTCTTACTGACAAAACATCTGTATTCATAAAAAGTCACCCAAAATTAATAATTTGCACTTAAGCAAAAAATACTAAAGTGCAAACTAATTCCTAATAAAATATTTACTTAAAAAATTACAGAGCTTGAGCTATTCGCTGTTCTGGTACACAAATTCTATCGACATCTGCATCCAGACCTTTCAACTTGGGAACTATATTTTCATAGCCTCTTTCAATATAGTGGATATTTTCTATTTCAGTGACACCTCTGGCAGCAAGCCCTGCTATTATCATTGCTGCACCCGCTCTTAGATCTCTTGCTTTTACAGGTGCACCAACTAATTCCTTAACACCTTCGATAACAGCCATTCTTCCATCTACAGAAACTTTAGCACCGAGCCTTGAAAGCTCTTCTACATATTTATAGCGGTTATCCCACACATTTTCGTTTATTATACTTGTACCTTCAGCCAATGAAAGTAAAGCAACTGCCTGAGGCTGCATATCAGTAGGGAAACCCGGATGAGGCATAGTTTTTACGTTACAACGTATCAGAGGTTTTTTCCTAACTATGCGTATATCCTCATCATATTCATAAAGATCTACACCCATTTCAGCAAACTTTGCAGTTATAGATTCCAAGTGCTTTGGAATAACATCGTGTATAGTTACATCTCCGCCAGTCGCAGCAACAGCAGCCATATAAGTCCCGGCTTCTATTTGATCTGGGATGATCGTGTACGAAGTTCCATGAAGTTCTTTAACACCGCGTACCTTAATGACATCTGTACCAGCACCGCGAACATCAGCACCCATGCAGTTTAAGAAGTTTGCTAAAGCAACTATATGTGGCTCTTTTGCTGCATTTTCAATGACGGTTAGGCCTTCCGCCTTAACAGAAGCAAGCATTATATTAACAGTTGCTCCGACAGAGACTTGGTCTAAATAGATACTGCTGCCTATTAACTTTTTGGCCTTGATATCTACCATACCACCTTCTAAACTGTATTCTGCACCGAGAGCAGAAAAGCCCTTCAAATGAAGATCTATGGGCCTAACACCGAAATCGCAACCACCGGGCAATGTAACCAAAGCCTGCGAAAAACGACCAAGCAATGCTCCCAAAAGATAGGAACTTGCACGCAAACTGCGAACTAAATCATAAGAAGCAACAGGTGACGCTAAAGGTCTTGAATCTATCTCCATGGTAGATGAGTCTATCATTCTAACTTTAGCACCCATCTCACGAAGTATATGTGCAAAAGTCGTAACATCACTTATATTGGGTATATTACTTAGACGGCATACATCATTAGCCAAAATTGTAGCAGGTATTATAGCGACAGCAGCATTCTTGGCTCCACTTATCTTCACATCACCTTTTAGCTTTTTTCCGCCGTGGATAACAAATTTCTCCAAAATACAAACACCCATTTCTTTTGTGAAGTGAAGTTCAAAAACTTAAAGATTTCAAACAACAAATAAAACATCTTCAAGATACAAAAACACTACCAGTCATGATAATATATTCCATATTTAAAGTCAATTTGGTAGTAAAGAGAAAATTCCTCATTTTTGTGGCTTTAGCACAGCCTTTAAAAATATTATATCTCTGTGGAAAAATAATAAACTGATTAAAATATTTAAAAATTATGGAGATAAATTTTCAATCTAAGAAAAGCCAAAAGTGCTAAGGTGCGATGCCTAAAAAAATCAAGGCATAAAACAGAGCAAAAGCCAAAATGATAGTAACAAATTTAAGAACGCTAATATTTATTTTGCAAAAAACTAATTTTGAAAATATATACACACTTATTATTGTTACAAACAAGGAAAATATGAAAAAAATAATTATTTCAGAAAAGTTTCTAATTGGTAGGCATAAATTAAACATTAGCAGGGAAAAAATAACTATTGAATAGCAAGATAGAATTTTAGCAAAAAAGTATTTCCATATATCGGTTCTTATGATACAAAATTCCAAAAAAGAGGAAAATAAAAAGCAAAACGTCAAAACTTTAGCATGCTCCCAAACACTCAAGCAAGAAAAGCCAAAAAGTAACAGCAAAGGATTTATTTCCAGCAAAAAATAGCACGCTCTGAGTGCAAAGAAAAAGACAAGCGTACTTAAAATTACGCTCGTTTCTAAAAGCCAAAAATTATTTTTATCTATTTTTATTTTCATTTTGCACCTCAAAAAAAAATAAAATTATCAAATTTTTTAAACTTTTTAAACATAGTTTTCAACATTGCTTTTTGCTCAAAAAGCTCTGAAAGCTGCGATTTTTTGAAAAAACAGCGCACTTACTTGTTAAAAAGTCGAAATATAAAGAGGTTTACATAACGGCTGTTGAAAACTCTGTTGATAATGTTGAAAGCAAAATTATATCCCATATTTTATCCCAAAAATTGAAATATTTAACTTTCAACACCTAATATTTATGTAAACCAATTTGGTTAAGAACTTGTAATAATTTTAATTTTTTTTACACTTTGCCAAAAATAAAACAAAAAGTTACTATAAACATATAATAGTTATTTTATGACTTGAGGGTAAAAATGAAATGAGTATTGCTTCAATAGAAAAAATTATAGAAATCAAAAAGCCACTTAATTTCGACTTAAATGAAACACTAAATTGCGGACAGTGTTTTCGCTTCAAACCTTGTAGTGATGGTTGCTATGAGGGCGTTGCAAAGAGTAAATACATAAAACTCGGGCTTTCTGATGATGAAAAATACATACGTTTTTTCGGTATAAAAAAATCAGACCTTAGTAATATATGGGAAGACTACTTTGATCTGAATACAGATTATTCCGCTATAGCTAAACAGCTTGCAAGTATAAGCCCTTTAATGCAAAAGGCTATAGAATTTGCCCCGGGTATCAGAATATTAAAACAAGACGCATTTGAAGCTCTCTGTAGTTTTATTATTTCTCAAAATAATAATATCCCTAGGATAAGTAAAATTATCTCTAAGCTGTGTGAAACATACGGGGATATATGTGAAAATAATATTAGATTTCATGCTTTTCCAAGCGCTCAGACCATATCAAAGCTAAAACCCGAAGAACTCAGAGCTTTAGGTTGTGGCTTTAGAGATAAATATCTCTTAGACGCAGCTTCTAAAATAGTATCTGGTGAAATAAATCTTTGTGAGATCTCAAAAATGCCCCTAGATAAAGCAAAAAAAGAATTGCAAAAAATAAAGGGCGTAGGACCTAAGGTCGCTGATTGTGTGCTTTTGTATGGTATGCACAGACTGGAATGTTTCCCCGAGGATGTCTGGATAAAACGTGCTATGAAAACCTTATTTCCTGGGAAAAACCATGAAATATTCGGGGAATATGCAGGTATAGCTCAGCAATATATCTATCATTATAGTAGAAAAAATCCGGGGATATTTGCAATTAAGCTATAAGCCAGTAATATGTGCAATATGTGCAATATGTGCAAAAAAAAAAAAAAATAACTTTACAATGAATAGTAGAATATTGTAGAATGCTAACATTGAGCATTTTTGCTGTAAGGAAGAGGTGACCTTTATGTTTAAGACATGAGCTTAAGAAGTTATAAAATTATATTTTGATTAAGTGTTTTTAGGAGAGAAAGGAAAAAATAAATGAGTAAATTTATAACAAAATTCACAGCACTGGCACTAGCAATAACATTATTTGCAGGGATAAATATTACAGAAATGCAAGCACTATCTAGAAACGGGGAAGGGTCCTCAATATCGGCTGCAGGTGGTGATGCAGACTTTAATATTGGCGATGGTGCGATCACAATAAGCAAACCTTCGTCAGGTAATGGTGTAAATGTTGAGCAAAGCAATTCTGGTACTAGCGCGTCAAACGTCACAGGAACAATATCTATTACAGGGACTTCAGTTAATTCCAATTTAGTAATCGAAGATAATGTTGGAACTAGTGAGGAGCCTCTTAAATTATCATTAAATGCTTTAGATATGAAATCAAATGGTACTGCTATAAAAATTGGTAATAAAAATTATGTAGATATGAGTATTGATGGAAATTCCACCCTCACTGGCGGCACTGATGGAAATGCAATTCTAGGCGGAAGAAACTCACATCTTACACTCAGTGGCAATCAAAAACTTACGGTAGATAGCGGTAAGGATGATGGAATTGATATGCAAGGAGCAAACGCTTCCTTGATTATAGATGGATGTCAGCTGGTGTGCAAGAAAGATATATCGGCATATTATATGGTAATGCAAAGTGGAAGTATAGAACTTCCTGAGGATGGTACTTCAATTTGGCTTACCGCTTATGAGGCTGTGGCTATGAAGGGGCAACTTGGTGCTGCTTCTAAGGGAAAAGGCTTTGTAATGAACGGCGGAGAAGTCACAATAGCAGATGGTGACATATCTTTAGATGATGGTTTTAATATGACTGTTAATGGTGGCAGTATAAACATAACTAATTCTTGGGGGTACGGGAATAAATGGAGAATCCCAGGCTGATAATACCTTCACGATGACAGGCGGAAGTATTGATATCGATTCTAAGAGAAGCTCGATATATATTGGAACTTATCGTCATGGTGAAGGTAAGGGAAAAATAGATATCAGCGGTGGCACTTTAAATTTGAAATCTGAAGAGAAATTTGCCTTGTACGCTGGCAAATCAATAACCATAGACGGTGAAGATACCGTAGTAAATTGTGTCGGAAATGATGATGCTATATCAGTAGGTTCTGGTACTTTGAATCTTAAAAATGGCACCGTCACCGGAAATGTTACAGATCCAAGCAAAGATGCTGCAGTTTTTGCAAATATAATCAATATTTCAGGTGGAGACCACACTTTTGTTGGCAATGGTAATACAACTTTCGGAGGTATCTGGGCTGATGAGGGTGAATTTCACATGACTGGTGGTTCACTAGAATCTTTCTTGAGCGAAAACAATGATGGAAAAACTAAAGCAATAGTAGTCAAAAGAGGAAATAAAGCTCGCGATTTTTGCATGGATTTCCCAGCCGATGGATATGATTTTTATCAGGGTGCAAACAAATTAGAAGCTGATGCTAATGGCCCTGTAAATTCAATTAGTGTTGAAGATGGTATTTATGGTCAACTTGATACAAAAGTTACAGAATTCGAGTATGTTCGAATAGAGCCAAGTGAAGGATCTCAAGCAGCAAAACCTGAGATAATATTAAATGCAGGTGAAGGTGCTACAGAAGGCAAGGCAAGTATCAATCATGGAGATAAAAAATTTACTATAGATCCAGTGCCAACAAAAGATGGATATAAAATAGCAGGGTATTATTTGGACGCTGATTTCACAAAACAAATAGCTGATGCCGACGGTAATTTAATCTCAGACATAGATGGCTATGTAAATGAAAACGGTGAATGGGTCTATGACAGTACAGAAGATATAAACATATATGTTAAATGGGAAAAAGTGATTACTAGTGATGGCGATGGAAAGAACGGCGGCGACGGAAACAACGGCGGCGACGGAAACAACGGTGGCGACGGAGAGAACAGTGGCGATGGGAACAACGGTGGCAACGGAAATAACGGTGGCGACGGAAACAACGGTGGCGACGGAAAAGGTTCCACGAGTAAAACTGGCCAAAGTTCAAAGCTAATTTTATTTGCTGTTCTTACTTCAGGTGCTACAATTTCTGCTATCAGAGCATTAAAGCATCGCAAGCAATACAAATATATGAAAACAGAACAAAGATAAAGATAAGCAATAAACATCAATAGGAGTGGAAATTAAATAAATTTCCACTCCTATTTTAATGGTGCGCTATAAGTTTACATAGAAGCGTGATAAATATAAGCTCACTCATTATTATATATATGTAAAAAAATCCTGGCCAACCAAAATAGGGGGCCAGGAGCAATTTATTTTATTATCTGATTAATAATTCTGTGATCTCATTTCAAAATAAGACTGTGGATGCGTACATATAGGGCAAAGTTGAGGAGCTTTTTTGCCTACAACGATATGTCCACAATTTAAGCAAATCCAGATAACTGGCTCATCTTTCTCGAAAACCTTTTTATCGCTTATATTTTTGAGCAATGCCAAGAATCTATCTTCGTGTTCTTTTTCTATTTTTGCAACACCTTCGAAAAGTTCCGCGATCTGTGTAAAGCCTTCTTCTCTAGCAGTTTGAGCAAACTCCTTATACATTTGAGTCCACTCATAGTTTTCACCTTCTGCTGCAGCCTTAAGGTTATCTTTAGTTTCCCCAACACCATCGTTTAGAAGTTTGTACCAGATTTTTGCGTGTTCTTTTTCATTATTTGCAGTTTCCTCGAATATCCTAGAAATTTGAACATAACCGTCTTTTTTCGCTTGGGATGCAAAGTAGGTGTATTTGTTTCTAGCTTGTGATTCTCCTGCAAAAGCTGTTTGTAAATTAGCCTCGGTTTTTGATCCTTTAAGTGTCATAATTTTAAATTCCCCCTATATCTTTAATATGGTAAAATTTCCCAGACAAGCAAATATTATCATCGATGAATAATATTTGTCAATGTGAGCAATTTTTGTCCAAATAGTATGGATACCCAATCTCTAACCTCTAACCTCTAACCTCTAATTTCTAAGTGCTGCCTGAAGTTTGTTTAGAAATACATAGTTTTCACCATCGTAATCGCAGAATATATCTTTGCTATCTCCTAATTCCTGACTTAAAATTTTCTCACACAGTTTATCTTCGATTTTATTTTGTATGATTCTATAAAGTGGTCTAGCACCATTTTTTTCATCGAAACCCTGCTCACTTATTTTTATTTGAGCATACTCGCTAAATTCTATATTTAAACCTAATTTCTTTAACCTAGAACTTACATCATCAAGAGCTTTTTTGCTTATTTGCCTGATGTCATTTTGCATTAGGTTCCTGAATATTATTATTTCATCAATTCTATTTAAAAATTCAGGTTTAAACTTTTTCTTGAGCTCTGATCTTAATTTGTCATGCTTTATTTTTTCTGTATCCTTAGTATTATTTTCAGAAAAACCTAGCATGTTGTTGTTGCCGTTCAAAATATTGCTGCCGATGTTCGATGTCATTATTATGATTGTGTTGCTAAAATTTACTGTTCTGCCTTGCGAATCAGTAAGTCTACCATCTTCTAAAATTTGCAATAGCAAATGGAATATATCTTCATGTGCTTTTTCTATTTCATCAAAAAGTACTACGGAGTATGGTTTCAAACGAACCTGTTTTGTAAGAAAACCTTCTTGTTCATGGCCTAAATACCCAGGAGGCGCTCCTATAAGTTTTGATACACTGTGCTTTTCCATATACTCAGACATATCAATGCGCACCATAAATCTTTCATCGCCGAATAGATTCTGTGCTAAAGCACAGCTTAGTTCAGTTTTCCCGACACCTGTTGAACCCATAAATAAAAATGAACCAACTGGTCTTTTGGGATCTTTTAAGCCTACCCGGCTTCTTCGTATAGCTCTACACAAGGAATGTACAGCTTCATCTTGTCCTACTACTCTCTTTTTCAGTTCATCCTCCATATTCAAAAGCCTAACACTCTCGCCCTGTGTTAATTTTGTCAGTGGTATATTTGTCTGATTAGATATTATCTGTGCGATTTTTTCTTCATCAACTATTCCTAGTTTATTAAAGCCAGTATTTCCATCTGCTGGAGCATCGGCTAAAAAATTATCGCTAGCTAAAATATCATCTCCAACAAAATTTACATTTTCTCTGTTTCTTCTCTCTTCATCTATTCTTACAAAAGCCGAGGCTTCATCTATGAGATCTATTGCTTTATCTGGCAAATATCTTTCAGGTAAATATCTGGCTGAGAGTTCAACAGCTTTTTTTATAGCAGAATCTTTTATCTCTACATGGTGATGTTCTTCGAAATTTTCTCTCAGACCAAAAAGTATCTCTTCAGCTTGACTCTTTGATGGCTCATTTACCTCTACCTCTCCAAATCTGCGTTTTAGTGCGCTATCTTTTTCTATACACTTTATATACTCATCTGTTGTTGTAGCACCAATCAATCTAAACTGTGCTCTAGTCAAAACCGGCTTTAATATATTAGCAGCGTCTGCAGAACCTTCTGCGGCCCCTGCTCCTACTATTGTGTGCACCTCATCCATGAAAAGTATTATATCTTCATCTTGATTTACTTCTTCTATTATTTTCCTCACACGCTCTTCAAAATCACCCCTATATTTTGTGCCGGCAATTATAGAAGTAAGATCCAAGGCAAAAATTTTTTTCGAACTAAGATACTTCGGGACATCTCCAGCTTCTATCTTCTGGGCTAAACCTGATATTATTGCAGTTTTTCCAACTCCAGGTGGGCCTATTAGACAAGGATTGTTCTTTGTTCTTCTAGAAAGTATCCGTATAACTTTCTCTATTTCCTCTTCTCTGCCTACCACTGGATCTAATTTTCCCTCTTTGGCAAGTTTACTTATATTTGTAGCGAATTTTTCAAGAAGTAAATTCTTTTTTTCTTTCTGTTTGTGAATTTTTTCTGATTTGCTTAGGCTGTTTAATTTTTCTTTGAGAGCCTCTGTTTTTTGAGTCTGTTCAAATAATGCATGATCACTAATGCCAAATTCATTTAAAATCGTAAGCGCACAACAATCTTTTTCTCCGGCAATAGCCATAAGTATATGCTCTGTACCGACAAATTCATCGTTAGAACTTATTGCATTCATCAAGGACAATTTCAATGTTTCTCTGGCCTTTGGTGTGAAATTTTCGGTAGTTAATTTTGTTTTACTTCCCTTGCTAAGCTGTTTTTTTACTTTACCCATAAATTTCCTGTAGTCTACACCTAAGTTTGCAAGAATGACATGAGCTACGCCCTTGCCCTCTTTTAATAGGCCTAATACTATATGTTCTGTTCCTATATATGTGTGACCCAGCTGCTGCGCTATCTCTATTGCATAGTTTAGCGCTGTATTTGCACTGTTTGTGAACTTATTGAAAATGTACAATTTTTTTCCTCCCCCGAAACCTTATTTATTTTTTCAAATTAGGTATTGGCTATTTTTAGTTTTTTTATACAGATCCATATATCAAGTTATTCAGCACATTATTTTTTTGACCATTAATTTTTTTGTAACCAGTTTATACTTTGCACCGTATACTGTACTGTAAGCAAAAGCTCAAGACAAAAAGTTCTAGAGACAAAGCTTACATAAAAAATTTTTTAGGAGGAACTTTAATTATGTGCGGTAACAATTCAGGTTTCGGAGGAAATTGTACTTGGGTTATTCTTTTGATATTAGTACTTTGCTGCTGCTGTGGTGGCGACAACAACGGCGGCGGTTGTGGTTGCTAATCAAGCTTCACATGCAGCAAGGGAGGCAGAAATGCCTCCCTTTCTTTACATAAATATAACAACACTCTAAGAAAATCTACAAATTGTGTGTTGCGTTTTTACGGCGTTTTATTTTTACCGAAGAAAAATGCTGTTTTCACACCTGGTCCACAGTGAGAACCTATACTTGGTCCTATTGTTGTATACATAACATCTTTGAACTTAATTTCTGACATGATTTCCTCAGCAAATTCTTCAGCTTCTTCTTTTACATCAGCATGGCTTATGTATAAAGTCTGAGCTTCTGGATTTTCAACTACTTCCTTTATTTTTTGTATTAATTTCCTTACTGTTTGCTTTTTACCTCTAACTTTATCAGAAACTACAAGCTTTCCTGCTTCGTTCACTCTGAGTATGGGATTTATTCCCAAGGCATGGGCAATAACCATACCGGTACGGCTCACCCTGCCACTCCTATATAAATAAGATAAATTATCGGTTGTAAAAAAAGTATTGACATTATTTTTGTTGGCCTCTGCCCAGTCTACACACTCTTCGAAGCTTTTTCCGGCTTCTCTCATTTCAGAAGCTTTTATTGCAAGCATTCCCTCACCTATACTTGCTGTTTTGGTATCAACAACATGTACCATTGCTCCGGGAAATTCTTGAGATATCAAATCGACTGCCCTAACTGCACTGGCATTAGTCCCTGAAATTCCTGAACTCATTGTAAAATTTAATATTGGGATATTTTTCTTAGACAGCAGCTCTTTCCACACAGACAGAAAAGTTTCAGTGTTTATTTGACTTGTTTTAGGTGTGCTGCCTGCCCTCATACCTTCGTAAAATTCATGATACTGTTCTGGCTGCATGCTATCCATAAAAGATTTTTCATTGATGCAATATTGTAATTTTATCGGGATTATATTTTTTCTTTCACAAAAATCCAAGGAAAGATCGCATCCAGAATCAACTAATATATAAAAATCACTCATTAAAATTAACCTCCAACTTAGTACTCGAAAACACTAGCAAATTATATCACCACAAACTAAAACTTGTCACGGAACTATTACTACTAGCGAATTCTATATAATCATCACATATGGTAGAAAAAGCTATTTCTCGACTCTACTGCTGGTAGAGTGGCTAATTTTAAGAATAACATAAGAAAATGCATTTAGGCTATGTGGGTAAAATTTCAAAAAAGGATCGTAGATAAAAAGGTGAAGGCCGGACAAAGCCGGCCTTCACTATTACTTAATTTGATTTTTTTCTAAGTTCACACATAATCTCAAGATTCTAATTATGGATTTCCGTAGTTTTCCTTGTTCTACGACAACCCAAAAATCATCCCTCTTTGGCCTTTTTTCCACCACTCCCAGATGATAATCCAAAATAACTTAATGGAGCGCATTCACCTTCCAATGTATTTTTAATACCCTCCAGGTCATCTGTATTTTCTTTCTCAACAGCACCATGGCTCCTAAGGTACTCATCTGGTAAAATCCTGGACATTCCCATGGCCTGGTTATGAAGGGTTATAAATCTATGATGATGAATTTGTAATTCGCAACGACTCAAAGCAGCCGCTAATATAGATGTGAATGTGGCAATACAAAGATAAATTGCTGTGACAAAAGGTATAGAATACACCAAAATACCGCTACATACAAAAAGTAATCCGGCAACTGCAAGGCAAGCATCAGCTACGTACTTTCTCCTTCTAACGCGTTTCTGAGTATGTATAAGCTCATATGGCTTTCCAGGACACTGCTCTTTCAGGTTCTCCTTCACGGCTACCCTTTCTTCATCTTCTAGTTCTGCTAAATAGTTTTCACTGTAAACATCATGTACTGTATGCGGTCCACTAATATTCCTAGAGAACAGTTCACTAATTCTATCTATTGCAGTAATTGTTGTTCCTCCTACTTCAAAATCCCTATCCTCTTCACGAACTTCTTCAGTGTTGTAGTAAATTTGTTGGTCGCTAGTTAAACTGTGGAAAGGCGTTACTCCACGGACATAATCGACGTCGCGCCGTTCTCCAACTTGTGCTTCCCTCTCCACACACAACGATACATTATGATTATTAGCGATTACAAGGAAGTACAAAGCTGCAGCTTCATGACTAAGCTTGATTCTTTCTGAATCATGACCTTCAGTCCACACTTCAAATATCGGCTGTTCCACATTTTGAGCTTTTCTAGCCAAGTTATCATAAACTTTCACAAAATCTGCAGTTCTCACATAGATATACTGTGCTAATGATGGATTTTCCACTGTGCGTGCTCCATCTTGCTCATAAACAGGTAAACGCATTACTATATTCCTGCTATCAACAATATCTCTAGTAACGGTTATATGTTTGTTTTTTAGCAATTCCTTCGCTGCTGACTCTATTTCTTTTTGAATAGAGTTATAATCGTATCTTTTCAAATGTCTTTCATTTTCAGCTTTTGATTCTTCTTGCCTGTCTTCTAAAAGAGGCGCTCGCTCATTCAAATTTTCTTGATGTGATGCTTCCTCTCTATTTTGGTCATGTTTAGAGGCATCAGTATGTTCTGTTAATTCATTTGCAAAATCAACGAAGCTAATCCCTTTTGATTTTTCATCAAAAATTTCATCTTCTTCCTCTTCTAATATGGCATCAGCTTCAGAAGATACTTCTGTTCTAGCAGCGCCATGTTGGTTTGAGTGGTTTTCAACAGCTGAAGTGCACACAAATCTATGCCCATGTAAATCTTTGTGTTTTGAATTTTGATTTACATAGATAAAAACATGTGCTCCACCAGCCACCTGATCTAATTGGTCGATACTGAGTACATTGGTATCGTTTTCATGTTGGTTTTGCTTGCGCAACCCCCGCTGAACAGCTTCAAGGTGTTCTTCATCTAATGAATATCCAAACAAATTAAATAATATTCTTGCTTCTTCGCTATCTCTACACTCCGCAAGCTGAGCTAATTGCTCTTCATTTAAAGTACTTATACAGCAAGACAATTCTCCTGTCAACATATTCTACCTCACACTATTCAAACGAAATTACAAATCGTATAAACACACTGTGCACATAATACTTTACCTCTAACCACTTGTCAAATGATAAATTTGCAAAAAGTGTATATTATGACACAATTATACAATTTTGCTCTGGTAGAATTTTATTTGTCAATTGAGTTCGAAAGAGAGATGTTTTTAATGCAAAGCCAAGAAATAATATGTAATAAAGAACTAATTTTAGCCGACGCAAAGGATATAGTTTACCCCAAACAAAGACCCAAACAAAGAGCCAACAGCAAAGAATTTATAAAGATATCCTCAAGTATAAAGCATAATGGTATGATGGAGCCGATAGTCGTAAAATTAAATGAAGATTCTGAATTAGAGATAATAAGCGGAGAAATTATATTTGATGCGGCCCTACTTGCCGGAATAAAACAAATACCATGCATATTAGTACACTGCGATAGTCAATATGGCCAAATTTTTTCAGCAGTTGAGGAAATAAAAAAAGGTAATCTAGATATGTTTGAAGAAGCTAGACTATTGGACAAGCTGGTAAATGGTAAAAAGATACTCAAACGAGATATTGCCGGTATATTGGGGTGGACCATAAGCGAAGTGAATCTTAGTTTGCAGCTACACAAATTCGGAGAAGAAGAAAAATTCATTATAAAAGAAGAAGGTTTGAACAAAACATATGTGTCACTTCTCTCGGCTATTGATGATTTCATCTATAGGCGTAAGGCTTTAGACGAAATAGTAAAAAAGAATTTAAACTTTGAACAAGCAAATTCTTTAGTAAAAAAATATCTGAAACAAATAAGTAAATATCGAGAAAGAGAATTGAGAAAAAATGCAATGCCTGAAGAACTAAGATTGTTTATGGCTGGTTTGCAAAAAGCCGTAGATATGGTAAAAAGTACAGGTTTAGAAACAAATGTCTCAAAAATGGAATCAGATAATTACATAGAATGCACTGTAAGAATCCAAAAAAGGAAAAATAAACAAGTCAGAATAGCTTGATAGAAGGACTTAGCTATAGAGAAGAATTTAAGCTTTTTAGAAAAATCTACCTAAGAATAGATCAAAGATAGACCTTGTGTATTTGTTTATATAGAAAAAATATTATATGATGCATTTGTTTATGCGGAAAAGAAAGAAAAACATAATGTCAGAAGACATATATCTGATCTGAGTAGGCATAAAAATAGCTAATTTATCTAATACAAACCAAATATTCCTTAGAACCTTCTTGACATGCAAGCATTTAGATATTATATTGTCTATAAGTTTGAATCGTTGAGAAATCACCTGTTTATCATTCAATTTTTATAATAGAAAGCCTACTCTTGAATAAACAAAGTTTCAAACGATAATTAATCTGAAAGATTAAGACTCATATGTTATTTTTATTTTATTCTCTGAGGTGTAATTTTTTGGTGAAGGGTAATTTTCAAAAAAAGTTTGAACTACTCGAAAAAAAAATACAAAATATCAATATGAGGTTTGTTGATATTTTTTTGAAACAGCTAAAAAATGCAAAAACAATGAAGGAATTAAAGCTTATAGAAAAAACTTTGCTTTTACTTGAACATATGGACTTAGCACAGGATACTGACTCTGATTCTCTCAGTAAAAACAAAAAACAGGAATTGCTCGACATTGACGATCCCAATGAACCTGCGTTTATACAGCTTAGGTTTGCTATACGAAAAGAAGATTATATATGGCGCATAAACTCCTCAGTTTTACCTAGATCTGAAAAAGAATTTTTGCTATTACAGATCGAACGTATAGAAAAAGATAATTCTACGGATTATTTACAAAAATGGGAATTATTAAACTCTATGAAAAAATATTTGCCTAAAAATCTCCAAGGGTAAATTTCATATTTACGTGTGAATTTTACATATAATTATTGTATATCAAATAGTTAGGAATGATTATAAATTAGATGATATACAATAATATTTTGGAATGTATCGGAAATACCCCTATATTACGCTTGAATAAATTGGGATATGAAAGCTCAATGGCTTCGGTGCTAGTCAAATTCGAAGGTATGAATGCTGGATTTTCAATAAAAACCAGAACTGCCTGTGCTATGTTGGAAAAGGCTGAAAAAGATGGAAAAATCAAACCAGGTGAGAATATTATATTGGAAGTAACAAGCGGTAATCAGGGTATAGGCTTAGCTTTAGTTGCTGCCGTAAAAGGTTATGAGACAATTATTATAATGCCTGATTCGGTAAGTACAGAAAGAAGAAAGTTGATCAAACATTATGGAGCACAGCTCATTTTGGTAAAAGATTCAGGAAACATAGGCAAGTGCATAAAAGAATGTGTGGATTTAGCAAAGGACATGGCAGAAAATAATAAACTGATTTTTATTCCACAACAGTTCCAAAATACTGAAAATTTAGCGATACATCGCAAAACTACGGCAAAAGAAATATTAGAACAGGTAGGCGGACCTATACATGGGTTCTGCTCTGGTATTGGTACTGGTGGGACAATAAGCGGTGTAGGCGAGGTCTTAAGAAAACATAATCCGGGAATTGAAATTTGGGCAGTAGAACCACAGAATGCTGCAATACTATCAGGAAAATCTGTAACTACACACCTGCAGATGGGTATTGGAGATGGAATAATACCTGACATTTTAAATAAGGAAATCTACGACAAGATATGCATAGTCAGCGATGATGATGCAATCGATATGGCAAAAAAACTTGCAAAATTAGAAGGTTTAGCCTGTGGCATATCTGGCGGCAGCAATGTGGTGGCAGCTTTAGCTTTAGCCAGTAAGTTAGGGCCAGGTAAAATTGTCGTTACCATACTTCCTGATATCGCCGAAAGGTATTTCTCAACAAAATTATTTGAGAATTGAGTTAAAATAATTACCAGTGTGCGAATAGTTTTAGATGATAAACCTGATATCTTTTATTTAAACTACTGAAATCTATGGATATTTATAGCATGGACAACGCCAAAATAAACTAGATAAAATCCGACTACAATCAGTGTGAATTGTGTTGAACCAACAGGATTGAATATTAAAATCAAGGAAACTATAAAACTGATAATAGCTTTTATAAATTCAAACATAGCTGATTTATTATATTTCATAAAAACATATGCTTTGTTCATATTACTCAAGGAAGTTGCTAAAATTATCAGACCGGTTATGTGAGAAATAAATCCTGCAACTGAATTAGGATTTAAAAGACAAGAAATACCCAACAAAATAAGGATCATAGAAAAAACAAAATTTAATTTAGGAAATAAACCATATCGAGAACGTATAAAGGAATTAGCGGCCAAAACTCCACCTGAACTTACAAAGATCAAGCCGAAAATAAGTCCCACAATTGCTATGAACAGTCGGTTTAGGCAGATCAACACCAAGCCAACAAGTATAGTGACAGTAGGAATTATATACGGTGAATATTTGTATGCTTTGAACTTGAAGTTCATAATTATCTCCCTAGTACAGCACAAGTGTTTTATCTTTTATCATACAATCACACCTAAATTCCTCGCTAGTATCTTTGTCGATATCTAAAACATAGGTGTAAAGTTCATTATCAGATTCATCATCTTTAGCTGTATTTTTTTGTGTAATAATAAATCTGTCATCGACACATGATATGAATTTCCCAAGTTTTTCATCAAATACAGTGTCAACCTGACTTTTTACCACACCTTTAACATACACCTTATTGTTGGCATTGTAAAGTTCAAATGCCTGATTGCTTGATTCGTCTATACAATAATAAGAATCTGTTAAACTATTATTCATATCAAAAAGTTGTTCGATCTTTTTACTTTGTTTATCCCAATAGCATATACATTCCTTGTGAGTAGAGAAGTGTTTTACCCAAAAGTAAACATTTTTATTATCCATACATACGTATCTGGCAATACTTTGTGTTTTTGCGCAAACTATATTTTCCAAAGATATATCATAGTCTTGAGACTTTATACTGTCCAGCAATTTATCTAAAGGATAATACCATATGTAATCGCATACTTCATTTTTGAGCCATCTGGATCTTTTATAGCAATGTTCTTTGAGCGCTTTACTTCCATATGGATCACATATTAAAGCATATTGCTGTTCTCCAGCAACATTATATACTATTATATTTGATGGATTTACCCTTAACAAACGGGAATCTCTTACTATGTATTTTTTATTTTCCTTTATATCATAAAGAGACACATTTTTTCCTATATCTGCAACTCTATCTTCGCCATAACAAGATTTGCTACCATTGTCAGGTCTTTTAGTGTATACAAGTATATTAGATTCATTAAGTATATTGCAACCTAAAAATTCATTATCGCATTTGACTGTAAGGCGTAAAGTTTCAATAGCATTTCTTTTATCTATTAAGAAAAGCCATAAATCTGTTTTATTTGTTTCTAGAATAAGAAAAAACATATTTTTAAACGGTTTTATTATTTGTGTATAATCTCTGCAATTTAACTTGAAATTAGAAATTATACGTTCAACTGATGTTTCTCTATTGTATTCTAAGATGTAAAATTCTGAACTGGATTCGTTTTGTCTTTTTTCAGTGTAATATATAAATTTTTCGTTGACTTCGATGGGCCTAACATCCCTAACCCCAAAAATATTTCTAATGTCTACAACGTTCACAACTATATTTCTCCTTTCATTTGCAGAAATAGTCAGTAGCCTTATATCTAGTTGTTTATCTGTAATTATTTGTTGGCAGACAAGTAGAAAATATCATAAAACACCGAAAAGCATAGTCTAACTCTGTCGAGATTTTAGGCTTGGAGTGTATGAGCATTACTTACCAAACACAAAAAATGACTGCTTGCGAACTACCTTTGCGATGTTTTGACCTATTTCTTTATTTTACTGGTTCATCATAGAACTGATAGCCATCAAAATCATCTTGTGTAACTAGGGTCATAAAATTTCTAAATTTTATAGATTTTCCTGTCTACAGCTCATTTCCTTTATCACAAATAATTATGACGTCATCTATGTATCGATTCCCTGTAGATGGATTTGTACTTAACCGAATCTCTTGTAAGACTTCAGCAACCCATTGGTGTTTATTTCCGAAAACCCCTCAATCATGCTGATTCAGCAGTACATATTTTGCACCTGATGCGTAAGCTTCTGTCATAATATTTTTCCAGCGTAGCTTGTAGTATTTTTTACGTCTCTTTTCGTCTTGTCGGACATCATAAACATAAATATATTTTTGCAAGCGAATATGTTTGTCCTGAGTCATAAGGTCTTTGTTAGTTCCACCATGCATATCAGGTGCAGCTACATAGATGGCAAATAAATTAGAGTCCAAACGTATCATTAACGCTAATCAACAGATTCTTTTTTCCCTTCATTTGATGTATCTACCATTAGATCTTCTTTTTCATGATGTTTGGTTTTGTGGACAAACTCGCTTCCTTTGGCACAGGCGGCGAACTTGGTTTAATGCTCTGCCGAAAACGCTCTTTATGTTTGTAACTAATACAACTTTTGCTGTATTCAGCGCGCATATTCTGTAATTTAGATGTTGGTAGGCCGTATTTTTCAAAAAGGTTCTCATATCTTAAGAAGGTGCAATAGCCACTCCGGTCAGGTTTGCATTTATCACTAAGGTGTCTTTCAGCTAAATAACATGCCACATCTAACTTTTTGGCGACAATTAACTTTTCAACAATTTGTAACATCATATAGTCAAAAGGGTAGTATGACGATATAAATTTTTGATAGGGTTTTAAAAACTTACGAATATACTCAGAAACATTTTCTTCTGATATTCTACATATGAGTACGTCATTTATGCAGGACAATGCATATTCGGGGTTAATAAAGCGTAACTTTGCTTCTAGTATAAAAAGTGCATCAGCTACCCTAATTAACTGTTCAAAGGTACGTCTTTCCAGGAATTTCTTATAATTGTCTTCGAATTTTTTTTTCTCTAAACAACTAAATACATCTAGTGGATATTGGGGCCACCACTTATTAATACAATCGACTACATTCTTACTTAAAAGAAATAATATAGGATTTTCTTTCATTATATTTCTCATACAGTCAAATGTAGTAATCCCTGACAAATCGAGTAATTCAAATACTTCGTGTAGATCTTCACGTCTAGCTTTGAATAGGCAGTTGAAAATGTCACATATAATCCTATCCTTATCAAGTATACAAGTCATAAAATTCACAACATCCGTAATATCAGAATCTTTAAAAAATTCACTAATCTGACCCATTACAGTACTTGCAAATACCTGCTTATTAAAAATATCACAAAATAAACTTCCAAACTCTTCTGTATCTACTATAGTTTGCGATTTTTCGTCAATATTACGGAAGGCTAAACTGATCTTCTCTCCTACGGCAAGAGGATCTATCTCGAAACTCACTAAAGTATCAACTATCCTACTATCTACCGCTTTGAAAAATAAATGCCAAACGAAATTCTTGTGATGATTGGTATCTTTATAATAGGGATTAACTTTTGCAAACAACTGATTCATAAAGTTATCTAACTGCTTTAATACCTCTTCCTTTGAAGCTTTCTCACTTTGAAGGTTTAAAAATGTTCTTAAATTGACTCTTATAATCTCTGCCGCTTCCTTAACTTTATCTTCTACTGAAGTAACTAGTAACTCATATTTCCCTGATTTAACATAGTCACATGGTTTATAAGTTATCTCTGTCCCTTCTTTAGGAGTCACTCCTTCAGTATTATCTTCTTTAGGGGTCCCTTCTTTAGGGGTCCCTCCTTCAGTATTATCTTCTTCAGGAGTCTCTTCTTTAGGGGTCACTCCTTCAGTATTATCTTCTTTAGGGGTCCCTTCTTTAGGGGTCCCTCCTTCAGTATTATCTTCTTCAGGAGTCTCTTCTTTAGGAGTCCCTCCTTCAGTATTATCTTCTTCAGGAGTCTCTTCTTTAGGGGTCCCTCCTTCAGTATTATCTTCTTCAGGAGTCTCTTCTTTATGGGGTTCTTCTTTAGGGGTCCCTCCTTCAGTATTATCTTCTTCAGGAGTCTCTTCTTTAGGGGTCCCTCCTTCAGTATTATCTTCTTCAGGAGTCTCTTCTTTAGGAGTCCCTCCTTCAGTATTATCTTCTTCAGAAGTCCCTTCCTCAGTATTATCTTCTTCAGAAGTCCCTTCTTCATATACCTCTTCTAGTTCAGGGATATCATCTTCAGGATTATCTTTTTTAAGAGTCTCTTGAACTATGGGTTGTTTGCCATCATTTTTTCCATCTGGCCTAAAGACTTCAGTAGGACGAAGGGGGGTATTACCTTGCGCTATACCTTGCGGTTGGAGCAAAGACGGGTTAGCGCCCCTTGGTACATTTGCATCAAGCCTTGGATCCTTGGAAGCGAAGTTGGATGGTGTTCTTAAACGCCCAGGAATTATATCCCCCTCTACAGCATTAAAACCTACAGTCTGAGTTGCGGAATTCTTCCTTTGGTTCGGAGTTGAAGTATTCATACCCTCATTTTTATTATTGTTTTTCTTTTTTCTATTTTTATTTCTCTTCCTCATCCCGCCAGCAACATCATTGAGCTGCTGCATAGTAAGGCACCCTGTACATTCCCTCGATGAATTTGCAAACATAGCAGGTAAATTTTTTAATTCATCATTTTCTAGAGTCAAACCAAAAGCTAGCAAATTCCTTTTAGCTTCTGCTAAGTTTCTGCTTTCCTTTAGTAGTAACAGTGCCTTTTTGTTTTTTAATACCTTTTGTAAACTTGTTCCCATTTTTTCTACCTCATCATCATTTTTTAAAGTTGCTTTCATAAAAATCCCAATTTATACAGTATACCCCTTTAATTTGAGTGAATGCAAATTTGAAATTGATGCTCATTTTATGATACGAGATATATAAACTGAGATTTGCAAAACAGCTACCCAAATGTTAGAATGTGTAAAGTTTGTATGTAGTTTGATTTGGGGGATGTCATGAGTAGATTTCATATGAACCCAAGATACAAAAGAGTCTCTATGTTTGTACTTAGCCTGGCAGTTATGATGTCGCACGTTATGTTATTTGGGTACACATGGGAACATTTTTATAGCGCATTCATAATTCAGCCATTCTACAGAAGAGGAAATTTACTGATAATTTTATTTTATATGCTTATACTTATCGCCTTTTCAAAACTTTATGGTGGCTACAAAATAGGAACTCTTCGAATAACTGAGATCGTATATTCCCAGGTTCTTTCGGTAATTATCTCGAATATTTTTGCCTATGCCGAGATAAGCTTAGTAGGACGTACACTTATGTGGGCGCCGCCGTTTTTTGTACTGACTTTAGCTCAGGTTTCACTGAGCGTTGTGTGGGCTGTTTTTTCAAACTTTGTCTATTTTAGGTTTTTTCCGCCTCGCAAAATGTTATTGATTTATGGAACTAACCAAGGTCAGCGGCTTTTGAAAAAGCTTAAGTCCCGCTCGGATAAATATATGATCTGTGCCAAGATAAGCTCTAAGTTGCCACTTGATCACATACTAAAGGAAGTTGAAAATTATACGGCTGTAGTTCTCTGTGATGTGAAATCAGAAATGAGAAATAACATACTGAAGTTTTGCTACGATAAATCCATACGAGTTTATATTACTCCGAAAATTTCAGATATAATTGTAAGCAATTCTTTGAATGTCCATGTGTTTGATACGCCTCTTGCTCTTTGCTTGAACAAAGGCTTTTCTATAGAACAAAGGGTTATAAAGAGAACATTAGATTTGTTTGTATGCTGTTTGTTGCTCGTATTATTCATGCCGTTTATGTTTATAACAGCTATGGCCATCAAACTTTACGATGGCGGACCCGTAATATTTTCCCAAGATAGATTAACTATAGGCGGGAAGATATTCAAGCTATATAAATTTAGAAGCATGATAGTAAACGCAGAAAAGGATGGGGTTGCTCGGCTTTCCTCTACTAATGACAGCCGAATAACTCCAGTTGGCAAAGTAATACGCAAGATTCGCTTTGATGAATTACCGCAGCTTTTTAATATACTACTTGGAGATATGTCTTTTGTCGGGCCGCGCCCTGAACGTCCTGAGATAGCCAGGGAGTATAAAAAAGATATGCCAGAGTTCGACTTTAGGCTCAAAGTTAAGGCTGGACTTACAGGTTACGCTCAGGTATTAGGAAAATACAATACTGTGCCATATGACAAACTCAAGCTAGATCTGATGTATATCGAAAGCTATAACGCTGTATTGGATCTGAAGCTTATACTCATGACAATAAAAACCTTGTTTTTAAGCGAAAGCACTGAGGGTATCGATGATAATAGCGAGACTGCCCTTGACGACAAATTTCTAATGGAAAATACTTTCTCTGAAGACTTCAGTGAATAATTTAAATTAAATCGGTGTTTAAAAATGGATCTTTCTATTATAATAGTGAACCATAATACTAAAGAACTGACAAAACAGGCCATATCTTCAGTATTTACACATACAAAGGGAATTTCATTCGAGCTGATAGTTGTTGATAACTCAGACATTATGTCTCAGCGCCTTGACGGTAAACTTAAATATCCTGATGTAAAAATTATATTTGCTGATAATAAAGGTTTTGGAAATGCCTGCAATACTGCAGCTAAACTTGCTGCATCTGATATTTTCCTGTTTTTGAATTCTGATACTTTTTTTGAAGATGATTCTATTTCACGCTGTGTTGAATATATCAAGTCCCACAAGGATATAGGCATACTTGGCACAAAAACTGTACTTTCAAGCGGCGAATTTGATCACAGCTGTAAACGGGGTTTTCCAACTCCAGCGTCTTCCCTTTATTATTTTATGGGGCTAGATCGTAAATTTCCAAATAATAAGAAATTTGGCCGATATCATCAAACTTTTCTAAGTACTGGTAAAATCAACGAGGTTGATGCAGTATCTGGTACCTGTATGTTTTGCAGAAAAGAAGTTTTTGACAGTATCTTAGGATTTGACGAAGATTTTTTTATGTACGGAGAAGATCTTGATATATGTTACCGTGTGAAACAGGCAGGATTTAAGGTCATATATTTTCCACTAGCTCATGTCGTGCATATAAAAGGTCAAAGTGGTTTAAATGTCAATTCAAAAAATACCACTATGCATTTTTACAATGCGATGAAGATTTTCTATAATAAACATTATCGTAAAAAGTATAATAAATTTTTAACATCTGCGGTAATGCTTGCCATAGACTTAAAGTGCAAACTCAGTTTGTTTAAACTAAAATAAGCTTTTCCTGGCTTTTGGGAAGTGATTTTATGATAGATATTTTAATGTCTACCTATAATGCTGAAAATTATATAGAAGAGCAAATTGAATCAATATTAAATCAAACTGCTTCTAATTGGATACTGACAATACTTGACGATTGTTCTACTGACTCCACGCCGGAAATACTTAAAACTTACAGAAAAAAATATCCTGAAAGGATCTGGGTGTATTCTAATAAAAAAAATATTGGAAGTGCAAAAGAAAATTTTTTCAGGCTTTTAAAATTCTCAAAGTACAACTATGTGATGTTCTGTGATCACGACGATGTCTGGAAGAAAAATAAAATAGAAAGAACATACCGCAGGATGCTAGAACTAGAACAGTACGTTCAAGGGAGACAAATTCCACTTTTGGTACATACCGATCTAACTACCGTAGATAAAGATCTAAACGTACTGGAGGAATCATTTGTAAATTCACAAGGACTTGACCCGCGCCATATCAGAATCAGCAGGCTTTTGTCTCAAGGGGTAGTTACAGGGTGCACTACAATGATAAATCGCACATTAATAAATATGATGGGGAACTCATCAGAAAATATTATAATGCATGATTGGTGGGCATGTCTCATAGCTGCTTGTTTTGGAAAGATATCGTTTCTAAATGAATCTACGATCTTATATAGACAGCACAAAGGTAATCAAGTTGGCTCAAAAAAAATAAATAATCTCTTCTATAACTTGAAGAGATTATTCGAAGTGAGAAAATCTAAAAAAGCGGTAAATGACACTTATCTGCAAGCCTCAGAATTTTATAATCGTTTTTCAGAAGATTTAAGTAAAAAACAAGCCAAAATTATAAAGATTTACGCAGACATGCAAAAATATAATAAATATCAAAGAATATGTACCTTGAAAAAATATAAGATGTTCAAGAAAGGTATATTTAGACAATTAGGGCAGATATTGTATTGCTAAAAAATCAAAAAACAAATATCAAGTCTTTGAGGAAAGCTTAAACACGTCTTCTGATTTGCCCACAACAACCATATGATCTCCTTCTGAGAAAACATGATCTGCAATATGTGACAAAGCTAAGTTATTGCCATTTTTGATAGCGATAATATTAACCTTGTATTTTCTATTAACACCTATGTCAGTGACAGAACGACCTATCCAGTTGTTTATTATTGGTATCTCGTATATCGAAAATTCGCTTGTGAGCTTTATGTAATCAAATATATTTTTTGAATTATAGCGTACTGCGAGCTTCTCGGCCATTTCACGTTCGGGATAGACTACCTCATCTGCACCGATTTTAAGCAATAATTCTGCCTGCACACTTTGGTTGGACTTTGCTATAACATGAGTTGCTCCATACTTTTTAAGCAAAGATGTAGCCATAAGAGAAGATTCAAAACCTTCACCTATGCATACAAAGCATAAATCAAACTGTGAGACGTCTAGCGCTTTCACTACAGTAGCATTTGTACAGTCACCTATATAAGAATTATCAAATTTTTCTGATAATCTTTCCACAATTTCCGGGTCATCATCAACTATCATGACCTCGTTCCCTAATTCTTGCATTTTATTGGCCAAATGCTTACCAAAGCGACCCATACCTATAACTAATATAGATTTCATTATTATTTTTTCTCCCCTTCTCCCTTCACCTGATGATACTGTTTTTTGTTTTCATCTACCATTTAGGGAGATTGTTTTTGAAGGCTCTTCACGGAGCCTTGAGTGATTATCATATACATAGGCAAGGAATGTCTGCAGAGTTTAGCAGCTAATTTTGCCCTTGATCGAATGATTTACTGTCGAATTTTTTTCGCAATTTCTCTAGTGCTTTTTTTTCTATCCTAGAGACATAAGATCTGGATATACCAAGCATTTTGGATATTTCCTTTTGAGTAAATGGGTTCTTGCCGTCCAGTCCATAGCGAAGTATTATTATTTTTTTTTCTCTATCATTAAGAGACGGTAAATATTGTTTTAATTTTTTTACTCTCACTTTGGTATCGATATCTTCTAACACACTGTCGTCTGTAGACAAAACATCCATCAAAGTAAGAGAATTGCCTTCTTTATCCGTATCAATAGGCTCATCTATGGAAATATCCTGCGATGATTTCTTGCTGCCTCTGAAAAACATCAATATTTCATTTTCTATGCATCTTGATGCGTAGCTAGAAAGTCGTATTCCCTTGTCGGGATTAAATGTATTTACAGCTTTTATTAAACCTATGGTCCCTATGGAAACTAAATCGTCTTGATCCCCATTAGTCGAATAATACTTTTTTATAATATGAGCGACTAAACGCAAATTTCTTTCTACTAGTACATCTCTGGCGGTTTTGTCGCCTTGTTTCATTTTTTCTAAGTAGGATCTTTCTTCTTTAGCGGAAAGTGGTTTTGGAAAAGAACCTGAAGAGATGACATGAAGAATTAAAAATACAACATTACTAAGGCACATAGAAACAATATTAAACATATAAAACCCCTCTTAACGAATTTGCTCATAATAAATTTTATATGCTCAATTGTTTCTGTTTGTGCCTGTACTAAGAACTTATCCAGAAATGATAATTAATTAAGGTAGACATATTAAAGTTACAAATCAGTCTTGACTATGACATATTTACAATAATTTATATCATTTTGCCTATTAATTTTCCGGTTCCAAAAGTCCGTAAGCACCATCATTTCTTTTGTATACTATATTTAATTCATCATCGGCGTCGCTATTTTTGAATACAAAGAAACTATGCTCTAATAAATTCATTTGTAGTATGGCTTCTTCTACAGTTAAAGGTTTAACAAAGAAGCGCTTAGTTCTTACAACACTATAATCATCTTCGCTAGCCTCTGCCGGGACTTCATCAGCAACGAAATCATTTAATGCTTGTGAGCGCAATTGCTTGCTTAAACGTGTTTTATTTTTTCTTATTTGACGGCTTAGACTTTCTATAACTTCATCTAGTGCTTCATTCATTTCCTTGCAAGTATGTTCAGAACGGAAAATCATAGAATTGTCCTTTATTGTTATTTCTACTGTTTGTCTATTTCTTTCAAGCTTAACTAGGACTCTGGCGCTAGCATCTTCGCTAAACATCCTACTCATTCTGTTTATTTTTTTTTCAGCCAAATCCTTGAAATTTTCATGTAAACTTACTTTTTTAGTCGTATAACTAATATTCATAACGTCCTCCATCTAATTGCAAAATAGTACATCAAGACGCTCGAATTATACCACTCATTAGCTCGGAAAGCAATTTGTAAAAAACTTTTTTTGGGGGAGTACCCTGAAAGATTATATATTATATAATGTGAGAATGGGGGTGTAGAAATTGTAATGTGGTAAAGAATTTCCAACCATTCTTGATTTTTATTGTAGGGTGATATAACATAAAATGTGATGTTTGGAAATTTGTGTATATTGGAAGGAAGGGTTATTGTGTTTAAAGAAACGGAAAACAAACTGAGATATATTGTAGACTGTAGAGATAGAGAAGAAGCTATGGAAAGGCTAAAGGCCTTAGGGATAGAGATGAGCGAGAACGAACTGGAGAAAATAAGACAAAGACTCAACATAGATTCTTGTCATTCGTCATGTCTTAGCATGGAACAGCTGGATAAGGTTGCTGGTGGGATGAAAAAAATGAAGTCTCTCGACCAGAATGGGCATAATCCTGACTTTGAGAAATTTTTAATTGATAATCTTAATAAATTATTAAATAAGGAACCGCTAGATAATTTCTCGGACAAATGTGGGGATAGTGTTGTTGATTTTGAATTGAATGGTATGCGTGATTATACATTTTTTTCTATTTTGGCTGAAAATATAGTAGATATACATGCCGATAGAAGAGATCCTTCTGCTCTCGCTATTAAGGAATTCATCGACCGTGTACTGTCCAGTCCATGTGACTCTGAGATTCTACATCTACATCGGGATATAGAACCTATAGCTTATGAATTGTACTGTCTTAAATGCGTTGTTAAAGATTGTAAACCTGAACATATAGACGGGTTGATCAAAAGGTTTGAGCAGGTGTGTAAAACCTATAAAATTGATCCGTCTTTCTCCACGGAGTTTAAACGCTTGTCGATTGAGCTTGGTAAGATGAAAAATACTGAAAAGACATCTACACAAGTATCAGTAGGAAGTTCAAAAGGGGAAATCCATCTTGGAAAACAGGGTGACTCAGCAATGGGGCAAATGAGGAAAGTTCCGCTTGTTCCTAATGAACATTGCCCTAATTCTACTGCTAAACATACGTCTCTTATGGATGATAGGTCTTTTTTTCCCGTTTATCCTAATGCTCAACGGACGGGTTTCAACGCTGATAAACAAAAGACAGAGGTAAGGCCAAAAGGAATAAGCTCCTTCGAAGACTTAGATATATCAAAAACAGCATCCGGTAAGGTTGTTGCTGGTATTTCAAAGAATACGAGCGACGGAGTTGATGATAAAGGAAGCCATCCTGAAAAAACAAATGACTTAGCAACGAAATCATATGGAACTACAAATGTGCCTACATCATTACAAGTAAGAAATCCAAAAGCAACTCCACCCCACCCCTTTGGTGATAGAAGTTCACATTCAGACAGAAGGCCAGACAGAAGGCCAGACAGAGTGCCAGACAGAGTGCCAGGCAGAAGGCCAGACAGAAATTCACAGCCAAAGCCAGAAACTCCACTCCAACCTGTGCTTAAGATGTCTAAGACTGCAAATGACTCTCAACCATTTAAGCCAGATGCACACTCCAGTGATTCAGATTCAGGCAGAGGTCTAGGCAGAAACCCAGATAGAAGTTCGCAACAGCAAAGCTTAAAAGCTACAGGTGGAAGTTCGCAGCAGCAAAGCTTAGCACCTACAGGCGGAGAGTCAAAATGGCAACTCTCTCCTACGCGTTTTCCTTACCTTTCCCGGCTCTTTGACACGTGCAAAAATGACAAGGACTTTAGCAAATTTGATGAAGAAATTGAAAGCCTGCTGCGTCCATTACTCCCCTCAGATTACTCCGTCCCTTTTGATGAAATGAAAGATATATTTGGAAATTTTACTTCTCAATTTGAGACCTTTGGATATTTATATAATCATGTTAAAGAGTTAGCAGACTTATACCTATACAAATATTTCTCCGGAAAGTTTAATGCTGAAGAGACTCTACTACAGGATCGACTCTCTAGATTTAAAGAAAAAGAAGCACCTATTGTGTCAGTCCCTTATAAAGACCTTTTTGAACAGAGTATAGATGATCCTCATATAATTCCTCAGGGCAAATTTTCTACTCTCCCTTTCTCCCTTTTGAACCCGTTACCAAGAAATATTTTTAACATGATTATAGGCGATCCGTCTACTAACGCTACACCAGGTTTGACTTCTTTTTGGGACGCATGTAAATTATTTCTTTCCTCGGAAATTAAATTTGTCGTTTTCGTGCCTACACCTGGGTCTAATTTTGATAAGAATACTAGAAAAGTAGATGGAATCCCTACTATTCTTCGGGAGGCGTGTACAGCAAATGGTATTGACCCTAATAGTGAGGCTTTTTTCCATATGCTTCATAATGATGAATTTAAAATGAACTCTACTCCCAGTTCTGATTCATTCTCAATTAGTCCCGAAAAGACAAAAGCTTATCCCCGTAAGTTTGGAGATTTAAATGTTTCTTGTGTTTCTTCGATATATGGAAAAGACAATGATGCTGTTTCCCGCACAGATAACTTTTACCAAAAATTAAGTAATACTGCAAAAGTATATAAAAAACAAGGAATACAAGTCGTATTGATTGATATATGTGAACTTGTTCGTTCTTTGAATATCGGTATTCTCACTGCGGTTGTACAGGCTGCTCATGAGAATCCAGATATGTCATTTGTAGTCACAGTTAATTCGTCGAAGGGGAAGGATTTTGTTAAATTTTTTGATACCAAAAGCACTACGCGTTTAGTTAGTGAAGAAGCGTTTGAGTCATATAATTGTGGAGATGCACTTGAAATTGAAGATTTAGCTCAGAAGAGGTTTATAAATTTTGATGAATTTTTTTCGGAAGAACCATCTTCTCTTTTTGTGAACCCCAACCATCCTACTAATATTTGTTACGTAAATACAAACAATGGTAATCTTAGAGCACCAAGTATTGATCTTTACGATCTATATGCTTTGTATTGTTCCCTTTATTTTGAACCTATCTATGTCACGGGGTCTTTCGGTTCCATTCGTTTTAATTGCACTTCGGGAGAAATAAAAAGTAATGATATTGTGGGAAAATTTAATACATCCCTGTTTGAAGCGTTTCAAATTGACCCAAATAGTAAAGATTTCCTCGATAAGTTTCGTCGTATTGATGGTATTAAAGAAGTTCATTTCGGAAACGATACGCGTATCCTTGGTATGAATACAGGTACACCTTATCTCATGGAAATTGACAACGCTTCTGTTGCTTTTATTCGCTTTAACGAAAAGGCAGATCTCTATGAAAAAGAACTTTACAAATCATTACGTCATGTTTCGGAAACAGCTACGGAAAAAGAAATATCAATCGTAAATATTCCTTTTCTTCTAGGAGGAAATCCAGGTCGTCCTTTTACCACCTTATTCGATGTAGTTAAAACGATTGCTACGGAATATCCCCTAATCAAATATGTATTCCTAGCTCATGACGAGGAATCTAATAGTCATCTTCGTAAGGAAGAAATTACTTGTTTAGTTACGGAAGATTCGATTGAGAGGTGGGATAAGGCAGGAGGAGATTTACATAATACGGCAACTGAATTTGTATCTAAAGACAAAAATTCACAGCCAAACTTAGAAGCTAAAGACAAAAATTCGCAGCAAAGCTCAGAAGCTCTACTCAGTCCTGAGGAGATACAAGAGCTTGTAGATATCCGTAGAAATGGCCACGCAAGCAAATTTAGACAAGCATTTAGCAAAGTAGCGAACGAAAAAATATGCGTCCCCTCCGATTGCTCTAACCCTTTTGAGGAATATAGAGTCAGATTGTACGCTCTAGTTTCGCAACTTAGAGAATGTGCGCCTGACTTGGAGTCAACTTTTAATAGTTATGCTCGAGTTCTGGAAGTTGAATTTTTCCATACCATATTTAATGTGGAAGACGCTAATATGTCGAGAGAACTCAGTAAAAAATCAGATTCTAATCCAAAGGTTTTCGTCCTTTTTGATAAAAGTTTTTCTGATCCGCCGGTTGATAAAACTAATAAAAGTTCTTCTGAGCCACCGGTTGGTAACCCTGCTGAAATTTGTCTAGGCCGTAATTTATGGCTCACCCCTACCGACCTTAGGAATCCTTTACCAGAGAATTTTCTTTACATAAATACAAATGATAAATCTAATCAACCAAACACACCTATTGATAGGTTGATTTCTTTACTTCGTACGTCTCATTCCGTGGGATTTGTCTCGCCTACGGGTAATCCCTACATCGTACCTGATACTGGAGACATATATGATTTTGGCAAATTTTCTGATAGCCTGTTTAGGGCACTAGGAGTTGAGCCTAAAGGTTTAGACTTCTTCAATAAGTTTGCGGAAGGCATTAAACAGAAAAAGGGTACACACAGAGACAACAAAGGAAATAAAATTGAATGCCTTTCTCTACCTTTAACTACAAATTCAGCTTATCTCCGTAAGATTGATGATTTCTTTATTTCTTTTATTGTTCCGCCCTTCTCCTTCTCAAAAAACGAAGGACGACAAGATAGCGCTTTTTTTGCAGAAAATACTTACAAAGTACTTAGTGTCGCTGTGTCATCATTGAGAGAAAAGGGAATAACCACCGTGTGTATTCCTCATTTTGGAGGAACACTCGGTTATTCTGTTATTGTCTTTCTCACTGCACTTGTACAGTTTGTTCGCGAGAATCCCGATATGAAATTTATATTCTTATCTTATGACAAAGAAACTACTAATGTTGTTAATGAGTTAGGCGTTCCGTGTTTAATTACGGAAGAATCAATTGAGAGGTGGCGTAGTGCAAAAGGAGATTTACATAATACGGCTTTAGATGAAGCTTTAACTAAAGTTTTAGCTGAAGCTAAAAGCAGAAACTCGCAGCAGCCAAGCTTAAAAGCTACAGCTACAGGTAGAAGTTCGCAGCAGTCAAGCTTAAAAGCTACAGCTACAGGTATAAGTTCGCAGCAACCAAGCTCAAAAGCTACAGGTAGAAGTTCGCAGCAGCTTACAGGCAGAGAGCCAGACAGAAATTCACAGCCAAAGCCAGAAACTCCATCCTCTCTTCGGCCTGTACCTAACACAAGCGAACTCGGAATAGTGCATGGTGGTGATGAGATTAAAACAACACATAGGTTTATAAATTTTAATGAATTTTTTTCGGAAAAACCATCTTCTCTTTTTATGAACCCCAACCAACCTGATAATGTTTCTTTCATAGATACAAACAGGGAGAATCCTAGCTCAGCAAATACTGACCTTGCTGAGGTAAATACTTTGGTTTCTCGCTTGAACATTGGATCTACCTATGTCGTGCCGCTATGTGGAAATACTTTGCTCTTAAATACTAGTATTAACAAAATGCTTTGTGGAGGAACATTTGATAGGGAGCTGTTTGAAGCACTTCGAATTGGTCTAAATGAAGAATTCTTACGTATATTTGTTGGTAATGATTTTGAAATGTCGTCTAATGACAAATTTATACTTTGCAAAGGAATACAGCCAGGTATACCTTATCCTCGGAAATTTGGAAACATTTCTGTCACTTTCTTTCATTTTGCCACCACCACTGCCCCTAAAAAATCATTTTTTGACGATTCATTAAGTCGTATTTCAAAAACAGCTATTGAACAAAAAAAGCAAGTCATAATTTTTCCTTTTAATAACAGAGCTCTTTCTTCTAATATAATCTCTTTCGATGAAGTTAAAGATATTGCTCTCAAAAATCCCAATCTCCGATATGTATTCCTAGCTCGTGACTATAATTCTTATAGTCGTCTTAGTGAGAAAAAGATTCCGTGTTTAGTCATGGAAGAACAGTTTAAGACGTTGCGTAATAGTCCAGAAGAAGATTTACATAAGAAAGTTTTACCTACCCCCGGTGGAAATTTACAGCCACGTCCTACCAAAGCTTCAGCTGCACACTCAGATAGAGCTTTGCAGCCAAATCCAGCTGAAGTTCAGGCTGAAGATAAAGCTTTACATCATACCTCTTCAACTGAAACTGTGGCTTTGGGTCCAGCAGTTGATCCCGATTACTTTCAATCTGAAATAGATCGTCTAAAGGATACATTACCTGAAAATGAAAATCCGAATCGATTTGTCAATATTTATGATTTTCGTGATTCTCATCTCAAAAATAATAGATATAATGGAGATTCTCAAGTTCCTTCGGATTCTACAATATGGCTCGCCCCTGAGGCACTTATAAAAAATCCTTTACCACCTAATCTTTATGTGGCAAATACAAACAAAAAAAATAGTAAACTACCATATACTCCTACTGAACTGTTCCCGTCTCTCTTTGGCAACAACGCAGGCTTTGTTTTGCCTATAGGTAATTTGGCTTTAAATAAAACTACTAATGAACTAGAGTATTTAGGCGTTTTTTCTAGCACTTTGCTTCGTAGTATTGGATTTAGCATTACAGGTGAAAGGAGCTTCAATCTGCTTGCTGGTGAGCTTCCAAGAGAGGATGGAGAAATCCAAAAATATCTTTCTGATAAGAAGGATGTCAGAGTATATCCTTGTACTCAAGTCAAAAATCTTCATGTAAATAAGTCTTATCCTCGTGAACTAAATGGTGTGTCTGTTGCTTTTGTTTCAGCATTTAATCCCAAAACAAGTGATAAAGCTCCTGAACATTCTTTTGCAAAACATTTTTCTGCAGCACTATCACATGCTAAGAGCTACTTTGAAGAAAAAGGAAAATTCATCCTAGTAGTTCCTTGGGTTGGAGGAGGTACTGGTCGTCAATTTTTCAGCTCCCTTGTTCCAGTTGTACAGCTTGCTCTCCAAAATCCCCATATAAAAGTTGTATTTTTAGCTTATGACCCTAAATCTATTGACTTTTTTGCTCGAAAAGGCTGTCAGTGTTTAGTTACTGACGACTATATTCGTTGAAAACCCAGGTAGTTAATATTCTGATTTAAAAACCTAAGAAGGACCTACTTGTGAGGTCCTTCTTAGGTTTAGATATGGAGAAAAACTTGACTTTTTATTGAGAAAGTATATAATTTGAAATATTGTGTTTATTTTTTACTAGTTAGAATGAGAGGGAGTCTTTTGCAAATGGAAAATTTTAGAGAAATACTAGACTTGTTGAAAGAGAGCCGGGATTTAGGAGAAGCAAAAATTAAGCTGGCAACATCAGATTTAGTAGTAAATGACTGTGATTTGCACAAGATACGTGAAATATTATACTCAAGCTTCCCTCACGAAAAGCCAGACACTTTAAACGTTCAACAACTTAATGATGTTGCTGGTGGCATGAAGACCCTTAGGAAATTATTTAATTCGTTTTTTGGACCTAGCCAAACCGAAAATAGAGGTTTGCAGCAAAATCCAGATGCAGTTCAAGCTGAAAGTGGAGCTTTACACCCAAATCAAAATGCAAATGTAGTCCTTGATGGAAATTCACCGTTAGATGCAGATGCAGTTCATGGTAGAGATTTTCAGCAAGATCCAAATTCTGCTGTAGTCCCTGGTAGAAATTCACATCAATATCCATATGCAGTTCCTGGTAGAGATTTACAGCAAGATCCAGATGCAGTTCCTGGTAGAGATTTACAGCAAGATCCATATGCAGTTCCTGGTAGAGATTTACAGCAAGATCCAGATGCAGTTCCTGGTAGAGATTTACAGCAAGATCCAGATGCAGTTCCTGGTAGAGATTTACAGCAAGATCCAGATGCAGTTCCTGGTAGAGATTTACAGCAAGATCCAAATGCAGTTCCTGGTAGAGATTTACAGCAAGATCCATATGGAGTTCCACCTGAAGATAGAACTTCACATCAATATCCGGATGCAGTTCCGCCTGAAGATAGAGAGTTACATCGCCCCTCTTTTATTGAATTTATGGCTTCGGGTCCAGCAGTTGATCCCTATTACTTTCAATCTGAAATAGATCGTCTAAAGAATGCATTACCTGAAAATGAAAATAATCCGAATCGGTTTGTCTATCTTGATGATTTTCTTCTCAAAAATAATAGAGATAATATAGGTTTTCAAGTTTCTTCAGATTCTGAAATAAGTATCGCCCCTGAGGCACTTATGAAACATCCTTTACCACCTAATCTTTATGTGGTAAATACAAACGAAATAAATAGTGAGCTACCATTTGTTTCTACTGAAATGATAGTGTCTCTCTTTGGCCGCAACTCTGGCATTGTTTCGCCTACAGGTCCATTCCTTTTAAATAAAGATAATGGAAAAATACAAGAGTTAGGCGCTTTTGCTACCACTTTGTTTGATATTATAAGGTTTAACCCTACAGGTAAAGAGAACTTCGATATACTTGCTGGTGAGCTTCCAAGAGAGGATGGAAAAATCCAAAAATATCTTTCTGATAAGAAGGAGGTCAAAGTATATCCTTGTACTCAAGTCAAAAATCTTTATGTAAATAAGTCTTATCCTCGTGAACTAAATGGTGTGTCTGTTGCTTTTGTTGCAGCAACAGACAGAAATAAGAATTCTGCTAAACCTAATCTTGATTATTTTTCTGCGGCCTGTCTTCTTGAAGCACTAGTAGATGCTACGAACTACTTTGTAAAAAATGGAAAAAGCACCGTATTCGTTCCTCAGATTGGAGGAAATTTTGGTTTGCCATTTATCTGCTTCGCTGTTGTACTCACACAGCTTGCTTGCCTATATCCTAATATTAGATTTGTGGCTATGACTTATAGCCGTGAATCTAATGCATATTTTGGTCGAAAAGCCTGTCGGTGTTTAACTACAGAAGTAGGTCTTAGAGACTATGAATCTAAAAATAGTATTCACAAAACAAAATCTCGTTTTCTAGATCAAGGCTTTTAAGTAACCTAAGAAGGACCTACTTGTGAGGTCCTTCTTGTTTTTTATTATTATCATATGGAAAATAATTTCAATTTTTCGGTAGAACTTATCTAACTATTGATAAAGAGGAGAGTTCTTCATTAAATTTTTCATGCATAAAATCGTTGGCGGAGTGGTGGGTAGCGTAAATTATATTATCGATATAGGAAAAGAGTCTTCTTCCTGAAAAATGGCCGTTTATAATAGCTGAAGCTATCATTTCATTGCTATTTAGCATAGAAACTGCTCTTCCATACACAGCTTTTCTTGCATTTTCAAAGATACTTTCGCTTATACCGTTTGTTTTTATTTTTTTCAATTCATCATTTATTATTTCAGCAGCTAACTCTGGCTTTTGAGACTGTGCTGAAAAGAGAGTAGCTCTATAGTAAGGCCCCTCAAAAAATTCGCTACAGAAGCTAGATGCACTTACTAAACCTTCTTTCAGAAGTCGGTTTAACATATCAGAAGATTTGCCAGAGACAGCCTCAAGTATGATGTGTGATAATGCAAGTTGAGCATCATCTACTCTTTGGGCTAGAGCCTGTTCTTTATAACCTAACTCAAAGATAGGGATATCTACTGGAAGATGTTTTTCGATTTTTTTACTGACTACACTATTTGGTTCTTCTGGGAAAATATTCTCTATTTTTACAGCATTGATTGGGTTTAAACATTCATCAGCAACATCTACGACATCATCTATATTTACATCTCCAACAACCGCCAAAGCCATATTATGAAGGTTGTAGTAAGCGTTATAGCAGCTCATCAAATTTTCTGGGTTTATCTTAGCTATAGATTCAACAGTGCCAGCTATATCAATATTGACTGGATGATTTTTATACAGAGCTTTCAGAAGATTTATGCTCATTGCCCATTCTGGGTCATCGTCGTACATGCGAATCTCCTGGCCGATTATGCCACGCTCTTTTTCAACATTTTCATCTGTAAAGTACGGGGTCTGAACTAGTTCCAATAGTATCTTTAAACTTTCCCTGAAATTCTCTGTACAGGAAAATAAATAGCAAGTAGAATTATGAGAAGTATAGGCATTCGCACTGGCTCCGGTTTTAGAATATTTTAGAAAAGCGTCTCCCTCTTCGCTTTCAAACATCTTGTGTTCCAAGTAATGTGCTATACCATCTGGGACAGATATTACCTTATCATTTGATTTGAACTTTGTATTAACTGAGCCGTACATGGTTCCTATCAAAGCATAAGTACTATGATAACCTTTCTGAGGGTAAACATATATTTTCAGCCCTGTCGGGTGCGAAAAAGAAAAATAATTTTCACCTAGTATTTTGCTTCTTATATTTTTTATTTCCATAATATATTTCCCCTCTCTTTATTCTGTCAAAACATATATCATGTTAAGGGTCAGTGAATTTGCAGCTTCGATAATTTCTTCGCGTGTAACATTATCTAAGGCTTTTGAATATTCTTCTGGTGTACGCACAGTATCTTGAAAACACTGAGATATATAGAAATTCTCTAATCGCCCTAATGAATCTGATATTCCCATGTATACATTTTGTAAGGCAAGCTTATTTGCTAAAATATCTTCTTCTGTGAAGTCTCCTTCTCGCATGAGATCTATTTGATTTGATATTTCTATTTTTGTCTTCTGAATATTATCATCTTCTACGCCGGATTCTATAAACATTACACATTTATTAGAATCGAAAGTTGCTGAGCAATAGTAACACAAACTTAATTTTTCACGCACATTCAAAAATAATTTCGAAGAAGGAGTTCCTCCGAGCATGGCACACATCAACCTAAAAGCTATTTTTTCTTTAAATGTTTTGCGTTCCTCTACCCTATATCCCAAAACTAATTTAGCCTGAGCTAAACCCATATTTTCTTCTTTGTACTCGGCTTTCTTAGAATTCGATAAAACCTTTACATATTCAAAATCCTGATAATTTCTTTTTATGTTTTTGAATTCCTCTGTAAAATTATTTACTATCGCATCGAAATCAAAATCGCCTAAAGCTATCATTTCTATTTTTGCCCTGCTAAGAGCATCTCTCCAGGCTGTATAAATATCTTTGCCAGTTAATTTTATAACATTTTCTTTTTCACCTATAGATGACAAAGAATAGGCTTCATCTTTGCACATAAATTCATTACAACGTTTCCTGGCATAGACTCTTTTATCGCTAAACTCTGCAGATATTATATCTAAAACTTCTAATTTTGCACTTTCCACTTCATTTTCATTAAAGCTTTCTTCTGCTATATTAGGCCTAAATATCAAATCGCACAAAAGAGAAGAAAATTCTGCTGAAATTGATTCATTATTTATCGCATATTTATCGCTAAGCCCCTGCAAACTTATATTTAGTGCCTGAGTTTCTCCGAGCTTAGAAACATCCACCATTAAACTTGCTCCGTATAGAGAATTTAACTTTTCATTAAGGCTTTTAAAGCTATTATATTTTCTACAAGACTTTTCCAGAGTATATAGCATAACAGAGTTCCTTGAAGCCGTATCTTTGCTAAGCGGCAAAAACATAGTAAAGGAAATCCTGCCGGTTTTAAATCTTGTGTCCTTAATAGCCTTTAAGGAAACTCCTTCGATGATATCAAAATTTTTAATATTCGTGGTCATGCAATCAACCCCATAAAAAATTTAAAAACAATATTTTTAGTGATTATAACACAGAGATAAAGAATCTGAGTAATCATTCTTTATCATATGATAAAGAAAATTGCCAAAAACAATCTTAGCTAGATAATATCTTTGGCTAAATTTTTATCGAACAATCTGTTTTTTCTAAACTTAAATTTGGATTATAATATGGGTCTTTATCGAGCTTTTTAGCCCATCGCTGCTTGAGAAAAGTAAAATCTCCCTGCGAATTGACTTGTGATTTCGTCTGTGCTTTTGAGTGGTATGCTTCTGCATAAGGTGTGAACACCACTAGATAACCTAATTCACGCACTTTCAAACAAAAGTCCACATCGGTATTTAAATATGAAATTTTATCATTAAATCCGCCAACTTCTTCAAAAACTTCTCTTCTTGTCATAAGACAAGAAGACGACACCGCACTTAAATTCTGTGCAAAGCTCAATCTATGGAAATATGAACTTTGATCTTTTTCGTAGCCACTGAATAATCTACCTACTTTACCATTAATGCCTAAGACTAAACCAGCATGTTCAATGGTATCATTAGGATAATAAAGCTTAGCTCCAACAGCTCCAACATCTGTGCGCTGTGCAAACATCAACATTTCTTCCATCCACTGTGGAGATATTATCTCTGTGTCATCGTCAAGAAATAGAAAATAATCTCCCTTAGCATGTTCTATGCCGAATTTCACAGCTAAGGCATAATTGAAGTTACCGTATTTATTTACGACTTTTAAGTTAGGGATATTTTCAATTTCTTTATAGTATTCAAAAGTTTTTTTATCTTCACTATTATTCTCTACAACTATAACTTCAAAATTCTTATAAGTTGAAAGTTTATATATAGATTTCAGGCATTTATTGAGACAGTCAACATTGTCCTTTGATGGTATTATAATCGAAACAAAAGGGTTCCCTGATATCATATATTTGATTTTGTATGTAGTAAATTCAGAAGCTTCTACCTCACCATAATAACCTAAACGCTTGATATGTTCGTTTAAGGCTTTTTTTGCACTTTCCACACATTGGGGTTTTGCTGCTATATCTGAAGCAACAGAATTTGAATGTGCTCTCCAATAATATAAAACTCTGGGTATGTGGACTACTTTATTTGCATTTTCAGTCAATCTTAAAATTAAATCATAATCCTGGCTTCCGTCGAATCTCGAATCAAATCCTCCGGTTTTATTTAACAAACTCCTGCTGAAAACAGAAAAATGACATATATAATTGCAACTTCTTAAGGTATCTGGAGCATAATCCGGCTTGAAATTTATGCACGTCGGTATCTTAATATTCTGTGAAAAAGAACATTCATCAGTATAAATAAAATCAACTTTCTGTTTGTTGAGCTCTGTAACTACATCAAAAAGTGCACTTGGGTGCAAAACATCGTCATGGTCTAGCAAAGCTATATATTGGCCGCTTGCAAGTTCTAGACTTTTATTGCTGTTACCCGATATGCCGTAATTTTCCTGTAGTTTAAGATATTTTATCTGCTTTGTAACCTTTGCATAACCCAAACACAAATCTTTCACATATGAGTGTTGCTCATCACTGCCATCAGACAAACATAGCTCCCAATTTGCGTAGGTCTGGTTCAGTACTGAATCTATCATTTCACACAGGAAGTTCTTTTGCGTATTGTAAAGTGGCACTACTATGCTTATCTTAGGGGCATACTTAAACATTGTACTGCTTTCTATACGCAACCTTATTTTCGAGGGCCTATTTTTCTTTAGATATCTTATTCCTGCAGATGTCCCATATATTTTATTTTTTACTTTCTTCCATGTGTTTTTAAGACTATTTGATTCCAAAAAATCTTTAATCTTTTTAAAATTAACTTTCAGCATATATCCACCCATTAGACTTTAAATCAAAAAGGTTAATTTTTTTATTTGATGGCAAATGACTCACTACTTAAAGATAAATTTATATTATAGTACGGATCATGTTCGAGTTCATATGACCATTTACTTTGCAAGCGTTTTACAGCCCTATTAAAAATATCAAATTTTTCTTTAGATTCTTTCATATATCCTCGACTTTTAGACTCGTAATGATAAGCTTCTGCATATGGCGTAAAAATGATTAAATATCCGTTATTTCTTATTCGAAGACACAAATCAACATCATTTAAATCTACAGGAAACTCTTCGTCAAAACCATTAACTTCATCAAATACTTCTTTCCTCATCATAATACAAGCACCTGTTACACCACTCATATTCTGTGCTATAACAAGCCTATCAAAATAGCCCACAGAACGCCTTTCCCAACCTTTGTGAGCATGGCCAGCGGCATAATTTATTCCCATCAAAACTCCTGCGTGCTGTATTGTATCATCTGGATAATAGAGCTTAGCACCTACTGCACCAACATCTTCCCTCTGGGCAAACATCAACATTTCCTCAATCCAGTTTTCACTTATTATCTCTGTGTCGTTGTTTAGCAATAATAAATAATCACCATTTGCTTTTTCTGCAGCAAAATTATTTATCTTCGAATAATTAAATTTACCATTATATTTTAAAATATTTATTCTAGCGTCTTTATTTATCCTCTCATAATAATCAAAGGTAGCACTATCTGTACTATTATTTTCTATAATAAATATCTCTATATTTTTATAGCTGCTCTTATCTAATATAGATTTTAAACACCTATCTAAATCTTCCACATGGTCCTTGTTTGGTATAAGTATGGAGATCAGTGGCTCTCCTTGAATTTCATAGTTAATTTTATAGGTGTTCTCAAGAACTGTAGAAACACAAACATCTCCTTTAAGGCCAATCCTTTTCAAATGTTCTGCTAAAGCTAATTTAGCTGCTGTTTTACAATATGGTTTTGCTTTTGCAGCTAAAGCGACTGAGTTTTCATGTGCTCTCCAATAATACAAAACTCTGGGTATATGGACCACTTTATTTGCAATTTCAGTTAACCTTAAAATCAAATCATAGTCCTGACTGCCGTCGAATCTTGAATCAAATCCTCCAGTTTTATCTAGCAAGTTCCTACTAAAAACCGAAAAATGACATATATAATTATGACTTCTCAGAGTATCCGGAGAGTAATCCGGTTTAAAATGTATATTGGTTGGATGTTTTAGGTCTTTAGCAAAAGAACATTCATCTGTATAAATAAAATCAACTTTTTCTTTATTGAGCTCGGAAACCACATCAAAAAGTACGCTTGGGTGCAAAACATCATCATGGTCTAGAAGTGCTATGTATTCTCCACTTGCAAGTTCTAAGCTTTTATTGCTGTTGCCTGATATGCCATAATTTTCCTCTAATTTGAGATACTTTATCTGTTTTGTGTGCTTAGCATAGCTTACACACAGCTCTTCTACATAAGAATGTTGCTCATCACTACCATCGGCCATACATAGCTCCCAATTAGCATAGCTCTGACTTAGTACAGAATCTATCATTTCACAGAGGAAATCTTTTGGAGTATTGTAAAGTGGCACTACTATGCTTATTTTGGGAGAATATTCAAAATTTGTACTGCACTCCCTTTTCAGACGCTTTTTTGAAGGCCTGTTTCTTCTAAGATATCTTGTACCCGCAGATTTGCTATATATTGTATCGTATATTATTTTTGCTGTATTTCGTACACCGTTTTTCTTTAATAATTTCACGGTCTTTATAAGCTTATCTTTCACGTTTGTTCTCCAAGCTGTTTATAAGCATCACACACAGTTTTAGTATCGCCTATCATTTTCATTTTGCCATGCTCAAGCCAAAGGACATTATTACACAGGCGTTCTATCTGGTCGAGTGAGTGTGAAACTATTATTACAGTCGTTCCACCTTCCATCAGGGAACGTATTCTATTTTCGCACTTTTGCTGGAATAAGAAGTCACCAACAGATAATATTTCATCGACTATTAATATATCTGGTTTGACTATAGTTGCTATAGCAAAAGCAAGCCTTGCTACCATACCAGACGAATAATTTTTGAGTGCAACGTCAACAAACTGATGCAGCTCAGAAAAATCTATTATTTCGTTGAAGCGTTCCTGCATTATTTTTTTTGAAAAACCCAAAACTGAGCCATTCAAAAATAAATTTTCACGTGCAGTAAGGTCCATATCAAAGCCGGCACCCAGTTCTATCATCGGTGAGAGACTTCCGTATGTTTTTGCATAGCCTTGGCTTGGTTTAAGTATCCCTGAAATCACCTTCAAAAGGGTACTTTTGCCACAACCATTCAAGCCAACTATACCAAAAACATCGCCCTTTTTTATGTCGAAAGAAACATCTTTTAGTGCTAAAAAGTGCTCAAAGTGTAGTTGCTTTTTCAAAAGCCTGATAACATATTCCTTTATGTTATCGACTTTTTCTTTAGACATATTAAATTCCATGCTTACATTTCTTACTTCAACAGCGTTATCATTCATAATAAAGTCCCTCCTTTCTCCTAAATAAATAGAATAAATCTATCTTGCTTTTTCTTGAATACTAAGATTCCAATCAAAAAAGCAGCCAGGGAAAAAGTTGAGCAGATAAGATTAAAATTGAAATCAGGAATTATACCGTACATTATCACATCTCTGAAATATGTTACATAGTAGTACATAGGATTTGCATACATTATGTGTTCTACTATTGTGCCTTTTACCAGGTCTACAGGATAAATTATAGGAGTTAAATACATCCAAGCTGCAACCAAAACAGAATACAAATGAGTAAGATCTCTGAAATATACATTATAGGCAGCTAAAATTAAGCCTAATCCTAAACTAAAAAAGAATGTGTATATCATAGGGATAGGGAACAATAGACAAACCCAATTTATAATAAGCTTATCCGGAGCACTACCAATAAGGCCTATCTTTGTAATAAACATGATTATCAAAAGTGCAACCATGGAAAAAAGCATATTTACGAAAGCAAACAAAACTTTTTCCGCTGGGAAAATATACTTTGGTATATAGACTTTTTTTATGAGTGGAGCTGCACCTATCACAGAACCCATGCAACCTGTCGTAGCTTCGTTCATGAAGTTAAAAATAAGAGAACCTGCTAGATAAAATACAGTGAAATTTTCTACTCCACCAACACGCATGATATTAGAAAATACTGCAGATAAAACAAAGGCCATAAACAAGGGGTTTAAAATGCTCCACAAAAAACCTAAAGTAGAACGCCTGTATTTTACTTTGAGGTCACGAACTATTAAATTTTTAAGCAAATATTTATATTTATCAAATGTAGCTAAATACGGATTACGAAAAAATGCAGTGACTATTTTACTCAAAATAGCACCTCCCAAAATTCAACAAAACTAATTTTAAAAATTAAAAGGGCTTATAAATTCCTTAAACGGTGCGTACAACTTGTCTTTGTCGCTCAAGAGTATATCGGCATCATTAAGCTTTGGCCATTCTATGTTGATATCAGGATCATTCCACATAAGTCCGCCTTCGTCGCCCGGGGTATAAAGTCTCGTGCATTTGTAAACAAATTCAGCGGTATCGCTCAAAACCAAAAATCCATGCGCAAAGCCTTCTGGAACATAAAACTGTCTCTTATTTTCTTCGCTCAAATTTACACCATACCATTTGCCGTAAGTTTTGCTATTTTTGCGCAGGTCTACTGCAACGTCAAATACTTCGCCCTTTATAACTCTTACTAATTTACCCTGTGGATTTTGCTTCTGGAAATGCAAACCGCGCAGTACGCCTTTTTTAGATTTGCTCTGGTTATCCTGGACAAAGGTCATATCAAGACCTGCTTCTGAGAAATCTTTTTGGCTATATGTTTCCATGAAATAGCCTCTATCGTCACCGAAAACAGATGGTTCTACTATCACTAAACCTTCGATGCCTGTTTGTATGAAATTAAATTTACCCATTTCTATCTCCTAAAAAAAATTAAACTCAAACAAAAAAACAGCTATACCGAGGTACAAAAAGCAACTCGGTATAGAATATTTCAAATGAAAGTAAAATTATTGTCTATTCGCATACATTTTTGCGTAATATTCCTGGTATGCTCCGCTTGTAACATTTTTCATCCAGTCCATATGCTCCAAATACCACTTGATAGTTTTCTTTATACCAACCTCAAAACTTGTCTCAGGATACCAGCCCAGATCGTTCTTTATCTTTTCAGGATCTATTCCATAGCGGCGGTCGTGACCCTTTCTGTCCTCTACGTGTTTCATCAAAGCTTCTGTTACTTCTTTGTCAACATTTTCATTTATATATGAAATTATAGTTTTTACTATAGTCACATTATGTCTTTCGTTGTGACCGCCAACATTATAAACTTCACCAAGCTTACCATTTCTAACTACCATATCTATAGCTTTGCAGTGGTCTTCAACAAACAGCCAGTCACGTATTTGCATTCCGTCACCATATATAGGCAATGTTTTATGATCTAAAGCGTTATTTATTATCAGAGGGATTAGTTTTTCAGGGAACTGGAATGGACCGTAGTTATTTGAGCAACGGGTTATATTTACAGGGAATTTATAAGTATCAGAATAAGCTTTAACAATCATATCAGCTGAAGCCTTGCTTGATGAATATGGGCTGTGTGGGTCAAGCGGTGTAGTCTCCATGAAATATCCAGTCTCGCCCAAAGAACCATATACTTCATCAGTAGAAACCTGCAAAAACTTCTTGCCTTCCTTGAAGCCTTCACCTTCGGCCCAATTTAGCCTTGCAACATTCAAAAGGTTCACAGTGCCCAAAACGTTTGTCTCAACAAATATTTCCGGATTTGTGATACTTCTGTCAACATGACTTTCTGCTGCAAAATTTACAACATAGTCAAAATCATATTCTTCAAAAAGCTTTGTCATAGCTTCTTTGTCGCATATATCTGCCTGTACAAATATGTGATTTGGATTTTCTTCAATCTCCTTTAAATTTTCGAGATTGCCTGCGTAAGTTAGCTTATCTACATTAACAATCTTTACGTCGTCATATTTGTTAAGCATGTATATTACGAAATTTGAGCCTATAAATCCTGCTCCACCAGTTACTAAATAAGTTTTCATCTTTTAAAGTTCTCCTCTTTCTTTTAACTTCTGAATATAAACTTTGAGTGCCTCTTCCCATTGTCTTGTATCATCACCGACAGTAGAACGCAGCATCATGTTATCTAAACTAGAATAAGCTGGCCTATTTGCTGCTTTGGGGTTTATTTTTGAATATTCTAAGCTGCTGCAAGCATTAACTTTGACATTGTCAAAACCAGCATATTCCATTATTTTCTCTGTGAAGTCGTACCAACTACATTCACCCTTGCAAGTACAGTGATAAATTCCGTACTCTTGGGTAACTATAAGCTTAACTATGTGATAAGCTAAATCCGCTGCATTTGTGGGGTTACCCCTTTGGTCAGACACAACTGTTATGCTGTCTCTGGTTTTTGCCAAATTTAACATGGTCTTAACAAAGTTCTTTCCAATAAGCCCATAAAGCCAAGCTGTACGCACTATAAAATATTTGCTACAAAAATCGCGAACATACTGTTCTCCTAGATTTTTACTGTAACCGTAAGCACTTTTGGGTTGTGTCAAATCCCATTCAACATATGGCCTGTTACCGTCACCTGCAAAAACATAGTCTGTAGAAACATGAACTAATTTCGCACCTGTTTCCTCACAGGCAATAGCAAGGTTCCTAGGGCCAATAGCATTTACTTTCATTGCTGCTTCTAAATTTTCTTCACAAGCATCTACATTTGTATAAGCTGCACAGTTTATAACAACATCAAAATTGCCCTTGCTAATGAAGCCTGTTACTGCAGTGAGATCTGTTATATCCAGTTCATCAATATCTACATATCTTACAGATATACTATCTTTTAATTCTGCAGGAATTTCTCCTAATTCAGACTTGCCCGCATCGAAAATGAATTTCAGTTCGTTGCCAAGCTGCCCATTACAACCTGTAATAAGTATATTCATAAAAAAATCTTTCCAATCTATTCCAAAACCAATGGCTTGGGATTTACCTTAGCAGTATCCGCTACCTTGAACAAATACTGACCATATTCTGTTTTCTTTAGCTTTTCAGCCTGTGATAGAAGTTCTTCTTTGGATATAAAACCTCCGCGATAAGCTATTTCCTCCAAACAGGATACATATAAGCCCTGCCTTGTCTGGACTGTTTCTATGAAGTTCGAAGCGTCAAGCATCGCCCTGTGAGTTCCTGTATCAAGCCAGGCCATTCCTCTACCGAAAAGTTCTACTTTTAGGCTGCCTCTCTTTAAATATTCATTATTGACGGCGGTTATTTCAAGTTCGCCCCTTGCTGAGGGCTTTATGTTCTTTGCAATCTCTACTACATCATTATCGTAAAAATATAAACCAGGGACTGCATAATCTGATTTCGGATTCTCAGGTTTTTCTTCTATGGATAATACGTTATATTCTTCATCAAACTCTACTACACCGAATTCCTTCGGATTTCCAACCCTGTATCCAAATATCGTAGCTCCATTTTTCCTGGAAGCTGCCCTTTGCAATCTGCCTGTAAAATCATAGCCGTAAAATATATTGTCCCCTAAAACTAGACATACATTATCATCACCTATGAAATCAGCTCCTAAAATAAATGCCTCAGCTAATCCATTCGGTGCTTCCTGTACTGTGTAACTTAAGTTTATTCCAAACTGACTGCCATCACCTAAAAGCTCCTTAAAAGATGGTATGTCGCGTGGTGTTGATATTATGAGGATATCTCGAATCCCAGCTAACATCAAAGTCGATAGCGGATAATATATCATCGGTTTGTCGTATATTGTAAGTATCTGTTTTGAGCAAGCTATCGTGCAAGGGTAAAGCCTTGTACCCGATCCTCCTGCTAAAATAATTCCTTTTACCCCTCTCATTCCTAATTCCCCTCCTTAATCAGGGTTATTATAACATTGAATGCAAAATTTGTATAGCACGTTTATAAGACCCACGCAAAACGCATTAAAGCTCGTTTCTACCCACCTACCCGCAAAATATTATGAGAGCTTTTTTGCGCACAGGTACACTTTCTTGAACAAAACACATTCTAAATCATTAATAAGAAATTTTGGTAACAACACTATATGTAAAAAAGCAATAAGAGTTTTTTAATCTTGCTTATTTTTTTCTATTTCTTCATATAAATTTTCTGGTAAAATTAAATTTTGGAAACATTTAGCAGTGAAATATGTAGCAACATCTTCATTGTTTGAAACATTCAACACCGTACTGCTTAAAAAGTCAGAACTCTTTTTCGTTATTTGAATGCCGTAATCATCTTTATTGCTCAGTATGTAATATGCCACCTTTATTTTGCATTCATCTAACGTTCTGTATCCAAAGAATTCTTTCATTTAGCTTCCTCTCATAAAGATAGAACACTATATTTGTGAAATTATTTCACTTATCGCATTGTACTGCTTATAGCACTCAAGTTCAAGATTGCTAAAAAATTTACTTCAGTTTGCTTCTTTTTGCCTTAACCATATACATAACTTATTATTTTTTTCATAAAAAAACACAGACTTGAGTGGAGAATTTCTTACTCTATCTCAAGCCTGTGCTTCTATACTGCCACAGAACAATCATAACTATTCATTTTAAATCAATTGTAAAATACAACAATCTTACTATTGATCAGCTTAACGAAAATTTGCAGCAACATTTATAAAAAATTGGCGCGCCTAGAGGGATTCGAACCCCCGGCCTTATGGTTCGTAGCCAAACACTCTATCCAGCTGAGCTACAGGCGCAAATATCAATGTCAACCGCTTATTCAGTGTAACACATATATACACTTAAATCAAGATTGAACTTTTAAAGGGCACGGCAAAAGCATTTACTATTAAACAAAGACATGATATTAAATAAAGTTAGGAGGGGAAGATAGATGAAAGAATTAATAGAGCGATTAGGCAAATTGACAGATACACGAAGGCAATGGGGAAATATGCGACATAAATTAGTAGATATAAGTATTCATCGGCTTGGTATCAGTGATATGCGGAGGAACAGATTTTGAACATATGGAAGACACTGGATACGGAAAGATAGAATGGTTCAAAAAACGATTAGAATTACCTAATGGAATACCAGACAGTGATACATTCCGGCGCACTTTCGAGAGACTTAATCCGAAAGAATTATCAGAGATATTACAAGAAACA
>JAZUOT010000053.1:0-3777 GCA_045604805.1 Acutalibacteraceae bacterium
CGATGACTTTATATAATCAAGCTGTTCGGGTTCTATAGAACAACCTAAAGTACTAAGCCTCACTAAAGCTTCTTCTTTGTCTCTGCTATCAATAAGAACCCTTAAAAAATCCTGATTAAGATTAAGATGAGATTTATTGTACTCCATAGCCTTCCAATCTCCCACCAAAATATACACACATATATTATGCTCCGCTCCCTATATGAAGTCAATAGTAAAATAAAAAAAATTTTACTGCAGAGGTTTACTTTGGCTTTCAGGCTGATATTATCTGTAAAAATAAAACACCTAGCAATGAAAAAAGTTTTGCTAGATGTTTGGAATCAATTTATAAAATAGGCTTTGGGCTTCTAAAAAAGTATCTTCATTAACTGTCACCACTAGGGATAAGCTTTTGCGGGGTTAGTGGGGGGATTCAATTTTTTATTTGCGAAAGCTATATTCTATATAGTAAAATGTCTCTTTATTCATAACTTTGCCCTAAAAAAATTTGTAAAGCATTATCCCTAGTTTTTGAGAGCACATGTTCTGTACTAGTATCTCTTAAACCTGCTATTTTTTCTGCTACTTTAGTGATATAGCTTGAAACATTTCTTTTTCCACGGAATGGTTCAGGGGCCATATATGGGGCATCTGTCTCTAGCAATAGATAATTTTCATCTATATTCTTTGCAACTTCGAGGCTATTTCTAGCATTCTTAAAAGTTACGACTCCACCAAGGCCTATATACATACCTAGATTTACAAGCTGTCTTGCCATCTCGAGACTGCCGGAAAAGCAGTGCAAAACGCCGCGGGGATGGTATTTTTTTATAAGTTCAAAAGTATCAGCATGAGCCTCTCTATCGTGAATAACAACTGGAATATCAAGTTCCTTGGAAAGCTCTAACTGTTTTTCAAAATAAAATTTCTGGATATCTCTGGGAGCATTCTCTTCCCAATAATAATCTAAACCGATTTCACCTAAAGCTACAACATTTTTCACACTCAAGAGTTCGGCTAAATCATAGAGCCAGGAATTGTTTTGAGGTAATTTATTCCCGACACATTCAGGATGCAGTCCCAAAGCTGCATAAATAAAATCATATTTTTCTGCCAGACTTAAAGTCGATTGCATATCGTCAAAGTTTGTAGCACAGTTTAGTATCCCACAAACTCCACTTTTATGCATATCAAGAAGCAAGTCATTGCGGTCTTTATCGAAACTTTTATCGTCATAGTGTGCGTGGCTGTCAAAAATCAAAGCTTCTGTATTTTGACTCAAAAAATTATCCATTAGCTTATACAGGCTCCTGCCGGAAGATCATCCACAAAAATCACCTTTATTGCTCCTTCGGTTTCAGCTGCTAGGATCATTCCTTCACTTTGTACCTTACACAAAGTCGCAGGTTCTAGATTCGATACCAAAATTATTTTATGATTTATTAAATCCTCAGGTTTGTAATCTTTTGCTATGCCTGAGACAACTGTTCTTTCTCTTTCCCCATCGAACACCCTAAGTTCTAATAATTTTTTCGCACGTTTTATTGCTTTGCAGTCCTTTATTTCCCCGACTTTTAGGCAAACTTTCGCAAAATCATCTATCGAAATTAAAGCTACGCCTTCATTTTTTTCTTCGGTATCATTTTTTTCAGTTGAAGTCAGAAGCGCATTAAGTTCTTCAATCTCTTTTTCTGCATCTATTCTGGGGAATAAAGTTTTTCCTTTGGTAATTTTTGCAGTTTCAGGCAGAGCACCAAATTTATTTAAACTTTCCCAACTTAATTCCTGGGAACTTGCACCTATCTGATTTGCAATTTCTCGTGAAGTTGCCGGCATGAATGGTGATATCAGAACTGAAACAAAACGGAGTGCTTCACAGAGATTATACAAAACTGCAGCCAGTCTATCTTTTTTACTTTCGTCTTTTCCTAAGATCCAAGGGGTTGTCTCGTCGATATATTTATTGCAGCGAGATATGAATTTCCACACGTTTACTATCGCTTCAGAAAATTGATAGGAATCCATATTTTTGCTGTATTCACAGATTAAAGTTTTTGCTTCTTCCTCGATCTCTTCATCCAACTGTGCAGCTTCTTTATTTGCCGGTATCGAGCCTAAAAAATATTTTTGCACCATAGCACAGGTCCGAGAAAGTAAATTCCCTAAGTCGTTAGCCAAATCATAATTTATTCGGCTTATCAAGGCTTCGTTTGTGAAAAGACCGTCCATTCCAAAAGGGATGTCTCGAAGCAAGAAGTATCTTATAGCATCTACACCATATCTCTCGCACAAAATTTCCGGGTCTATAACATTGCCCCTGGATTTTGACATTTTGTTTCCATCGCCAAAAAGCAACCAGCCATGACCATATATTTTTTTTGGCAATGGTAAATCTAGTGCCATAAGTATAGCTGGCCATATTATAGCGTGGAACCTAACTATTTCTTTACCCATGAAATGAACGTCAGCAGGCCAGAATTTTTTGTAATCAGAATCATCTTCACTACCATAGCCAAGCGCTGTTATATAATTCGGTAAAGCATCAAACCAAACATAAACAACGTGCTTTTCATCAAAGCTTACTGGTATCCCCCAGTCGAAACTAGTGCGACTCACACATAAATCATCAAGGCCATTTTTTATGAAATTTATCATTTCATTTTTGCGGCTCTCTGGTTGTATGAAGTCTGGATGTTTATCGTATAATTCTAATAATTTATCACCGTATTCACTGAGCTTAAAGAAATAGGCTTCTTCTTCCGTCCAAACAACTTCCCTGCCACAATCTGGACACTTGTTCTCTTCTATTTGGGTTTTTGTCCAGAAAGCTTCGCAAGGTTTGCAGTACCAACCTTCGTATTTGCCTTTGTATATTTTGCCTTCCTTGTATAGCTTTTCAAATATCCCCTGGACTGCCTTAACATGATAATCATCAGTTGTTCTAATAAACTTATCATTTGATATATCTAATAGCTTCCATAAGTCCTTGAACTGCTGAGCTAATTCGTCAACATATTCTTTAGGGCTGCGATTTTCTTCCTTGGCTTTTGTCTCTACTTTCTTACCATGCTCGTCAGAACCTGTAAGGAACATAACATCATACCCTCTTAGCCTTTTGTATCTAGCTAGAGCATCTGCAGCTACTGTACTGTAACCATGGCCTATATGCGCTTTCCCTGAAGAATAGTAAATAGGTGTAGTTATATAAAATTTATTGCTCTCCATCAAAAAATTCCCTTTCCTGAAGTCTACCAGTCTAATCGAATACTAACTACATTTTATTATAGCAAACTGCTAGGAAAAATACAATCAATGTAAAAGAGTGCTACCCATAAAGCATATCTCACCCCCCACCTTTACACACCTGTCGTTTTAGTGTAGAATAGGAGACATCTAGTATATGTGTGCTACATTTTGTAGAAAAAGCACGAATTAGAGGTTAGAGGTTAGAAGTTGGAGGTTAGAAGTTAGAAGTTAGAAGTTAGAAGTTAGAAGTTAGAAGTTAGAGGATAGAAATTCTAACATTCTAACATTCCAACATTCCAACTTTCTAATTCTCTAATTCTCTAACTCTCTAACTCTCCAACATTCTAACTCTCTAACAGTCTAAACTCTAAATGGAGGAGATATTTTTATGAATAAATTGGCGTTAAAATTAACTGCATTGGTATTATCGTTTTTGCTCATATTTAGCTCTAGTGAGCCCTTAATACATGGTCTTGGCAGCTATGCAGCTGGGGGGGGGGCATCTAGCGCTGATGATAGCGCTAAAGCCTCGGAAACGGTATCCAAGGG
>JAZUOT010000054.1:0-31231 GCA_045604805.1 Acutalibacteraceae bacterium
CGATAGATGGAGATAATAGTGTAGTAACTGCAAGTACTGAGAAACCTAATTCACTTGCTATATCTGCACATAAAGTTATCGTAAACGGGGGCACAATTGACATTACCGGGGGTATTCTCGCTGATGTTGGTCAAGATGAAAATGGCAATGAGATAGGTGGTATTTTGCAAATAAACAAAGTAAAGTCAATGAAAGTATACAAGGCAAGTAATGAAGATGCTTTGGGCGCTATTTCAGCCTATAATGAAGAAGGAAAAGCTCAGATAAAATTCCCAGACGCTAGCAGTTACGCTATGTACCAGGCCGACAGCCCAGAGGCAACTAAGTCTGCTGGTATTGATATCAACGATATAAAGGCAGATCTTAACGATGGCGGTGAGGAAGCCTACAAAACCACAAAAGCATATGTTGAGATAACCCCGGGAAGTAGTGGTACACTAAGTGGCGACGGTGTAGGTGAAAATACTAGTTTTTCAGTTGAATTCGGTTCTAAGCAGCTGAGCATAAATCCCAAACCTGAAAAAGATGGCTACGAGATAGAAGGCTACTACCTTGATGAGAATTTTAACACTCAAATCGCTGACGCGGAAGGAAATTTACTGAAAAATGTGACCATGACAGGAAATGTCCAGACAAAAATGCTGGCCTACACCAAGGGTGCTTTAGGTGCTGGTACGGTAAGTTACACAGACAGCGAAGGTAAATGGATTTATGCCGGAAGCGACCCTGTAAATATCTACATAAAGTGGAAAGCTGTCGTGGATAACAGCGGCGACGGCGGTGACAATGGTGACGACAATGGTGACGACAATGGTGACGACAACAACAGCGGCGGCGGCAACAACAACGGCGGCGGTAACAACAACGGCGACAACGGCAAAAATACGAACCCCAATAACTCCACCAAAACCGGCGAAAACCCTCTGCCAATTTTTCTTGGTCTTGGCTTTGCTCTCCTATCTCTAATAAGCATAAAAAAATTGAAAATTTATAATGAATAATTAATAATTGAAAATTTATAATTAATAATTAATAATTGATGTGGCAGAGCGGGAAAAAAGTTTTTCCCGCTCTGCTTTTGATTATCAGAGTTAGTAAGCGGAAACATAAAAATATTCTGGGAAAAATTTCGCGCCAGGGGATGTTTTTTTTGATGGTTGATTTTAAGCTATCGCTTTTTTCTATCCTTTAGGTTGCACATCTATTGTAACGTTACATTTTGCCGTGAACATTTCGTTGATTCATTCTTGACAAATAAATTGTAATAATGATAAAATGAAAAGGTGAGTGCGAGGTGTAGCTCAGTTTGGTAGAGTGCTTGCTTTGGGAGCAAGATGCCGCAGGTTCAAGTCCTGTCACCTCGACCATGTTTTTAAGCACAATGGTTTTAGTATGAAGCCGTTGTGCTTTTTTCGTGTACGTAGAAAAATAAAAGATTTCTAATCATATATAGTCAGTAGTTTTTCATATCGAGTAAGAATTAAATTAACGCGAAGCTGCGCAAAAAAATTATTTCCCAATAATTTAAATAATAGAATAATATTGTTTGCTCATAAGTATCCTGTAAAGTGCATTTATATTTGATAGTGGTTTATAAAGCGTATTTAAATTTTGTTAAGGGGTGCATATTATGATGAACTACCTATGGGCGGCGATTGTCTTTTTATCCGTTATTTATTCTTTTTTTTCAGGTAGTGTAGATGCTTTATCTCATTCTGTCTTAAATGGTGCTACTGATGCTGTAAATTTAATTATATCTATTGCTGGTATCATGTGTTTTTGGTCCGGGATAATGGAAGTTGGAAACGCTTCTGGTTTGACTGAGATTTTAGCTAAAATTTTTCGCCCAGTAATAGGAAAGCTTTTTCCCGAGTATAAAAATAATTTCAAAGCTTTGAGTGCAATAAGTATGAACATAACTGCAAATCTTCTAGGATTAGGAAATGCAGCTACACCTTTTGGGATAGCAGCTATGAAAGAAATGCAAAGCAGCAGGCATACAAAACAAAAACATATAGCTAATAATAGCATGGTTATGTTTGTGATAATAAACACGGTTCCATTCCAATTGTTTTCAACTACCTTGATAGCGCTTAGAGCTGAAAATGGATCAATGAACCCTTTTGCTATATTGCCAGTAGTTTGGCTTACATCAATCTGTTCTTTATGTACTGGAATCCTGATAACTAAATTATTTGAAAAATGTATGAAGGGGCACAAGTAATTTATGGCTAGCTTTAGTGTTTATATAATGCCGGCAATTATAGCTTTTGTGATCTTATTCGCACTTGTAAAAAAAGTCGCTGTATTTGAAGTCTTCCTGAAAGGGGTAAAAAACGGAATGGCGTCGCTCACATCTATAGCTCCAGCCCTCTTGGGACTAATTTGTGCTGTATCGATGCTCAGAGCTAGTGGGATTTTAAATGCTATATGTGATCTAGCTTCTCCTATTTGTAATATGTTTTCTTTTCCGGCGGATGTTTTACCACTTGCTTTGCTAAGACCGGTTTCCGGAAGCGGTTCACTTGCTATTGTGAATGACATATTTAAAAACTTCGGGACTGACAGCTTCACAGGACTTTTGGCTTCGGTTATGATGGGTTCCACTGAAACTACATTTTACGCTATAGCTGTATATTTTTCTGCGGTAGGTATAACTAAAATTAGACATACAGTGTTGTCTGCAGTTTGTGCTGATATTGTAGGTCTAATATTTGCTTTTGTTTTTAGTTCGATGTTTTTTTCTGAACTTTATTAGCACAAGGTAAATATAAAATAAATTTGCTCATAAATCCATTGCTGATACAACCCATAAGAGGTAATAACAAAAAATACAAAGCGCTACATATGATTATTTTGAAAAAGAATCTTTGCAAAGTATCAGTAAAAATATAACACAAACTTTCATTGATTAATTGCAAACATAGACAAGGTAAAAAAATGGCAAATATAGGTTTTATTATCCATTTGGAAACATCAAGTTTAAGCGATGCAATATTCATAAGTTTAGCGATGCTGAAGCTTGAATTTAGTATCTCACTCAGGAAAATTATTATGATTACTCCTTTTATTCCGCATATAGGCAGTAAAATAAACATTAAAATTAGACGAATAGCTGAATCTATTACATTGTAGGTAAAGTATGACAGCTGTTCATTCAAACCTTTTAGCATGGCATCTACAATGCTATCTAAATACATAAGCGGTAATATTGGTGCAAGTATTGCTATAAATACTCCTATGTTTTGATTGCTGTAGAGTATAATTCCTAAATCTTTCCCAAAGGCAACAAATATACCGCTTATCCATATAGAAAAATAAAAACTTATGGCGAATACTTTATTGCTTATATTTTTTATACTCCTTTTGTTCCCCCTAACATTTGCTTCAGAAAACTCAGGGAGTAACAAGGTAGAAAATGACATTAAAAACGCTGATGGAAAAGTTATTACAGGCATAACCATACCATTGAGCATACCGTAAGCTGAAAGTGAACTTTCATAGGAAGCACCGCTTTTTTTGAGGCCTTTGGGTATCATTATATTTTCAAACATCGAAAATCCAGAACGCAAACAAGCATTGCCGGTAGTAGGCAGCCATATTGATATAAATTTCCTGAAAAAATTCAAGGGTTTTAATTTTTTTTGTTGGGATGATTCATTCCTTTTTGACAAGTCTTTAGCATACAGAAAATATGAAAACAAAAACGATATTACCTCTGCTATGGTCGTTGATAAAACTAGATACGCACAAGTGTACTCAATATTGCTCATTGGAAATAGGTTTATCAAGATAGCAAATATCAAAAACTCGATTATTTGCTCAATTAACTGTTCGCTAGCTGCATAAGAAGCTTTTCTCACTGCCATAAAATAGCCTCTATAGCAAGACGATAAAGCTAAAAATGGCAAACTTGGTGCAAGTATTTTTAAAGACAAAATAGCCCTAGAATCCTTTAGTAATATATTCCCTAGCGCTCCTGCTGAAAAGTACAAAATAAATGCACAAAACACACTCAAAAGAAGGGAAATACATATACAAATTCGCATTATAATTTTTATATGCCAAATATTATTGAAAGACAATGTCTCAGAAACTAATCTTGTTACCACTAGGTTTATCCCCGAAGCGCTAACTGTTGCTACAAAAAAATATATCATCACAATAAGCTGGTATAAACCTATACATTCTGTACCTATTTTGTTGGACATATATACTCTAAAACTTATCCCCAAGCTCCGTATGATAAGTGTTGATAATGTCATTATAAGCGCATTTAAAAAGAATACTTTTTTTTTCAAAATCCTAACTCCTTTAATTTCTTATCAATGCATTTATATTAAATAAAGACTAGAAGTTAGAATCCTAGTTAAATAATCACAATCTAAAACCTTGAATCAAAAGAGACAAGCTGAAATGATAGAAAAATTTGACACTTGTAATATTTCGCAGTATTCTATAATTGGATTGTTTTTTATGTGAGGTTGAAACTATTATGGATTTTAATCAAATTGAATTTTACTCTGACCTAAAAGAGTGTCGCAACGAAAAAGAATTTTGTGACTTTTTACTTAACAAAGGAACAGTTTTAAGCGTTCAAAAGTTAAAACATATAGCACGTTTGTTTAAGAGCAAACAGTTTGATGATTCAAAAATTTTATCAGTTGAGCAATTGAGCTGTATTGCAGGTGGTGGCCCCCATGAAAAAAAGCGGACAGAAGCAAACGAAAACTTTACTCAAAATCAAAACGAGACTTCAAAAACATCTATTACTCTAGAACAAGCCTGCTTTACCAGCACAGAAGAAAAGCAAGTTGCCTACGAAACACCTTGTCAAGGTACAGAAATTCCTCCATTGATAAATAATGGACACGAAGGATTAGAGCAAACTGAAAACAGCATATCTAGTGCTAACATTACTCAGAAAATTCCAGCAGAACCAACAGTTCATCCCACATGGCATTCTTATAATGAAATTATGAATGTATTTGATGAACTTAAAGATAATGGATTTTCTGCTGCTTCCAGTAAAGCTCGCTTTCTGTATGATTTGCATCTTAAATTTAATGATCCTGGAGCAACATATCTATTATCAGAGATGTTTAACAGATACACTAATGGCAACATCTCTGGAGCAGCCAAATTTATTTCAGAAAACACTGGTTTAAAAGGTGGGTTTGATGTACGGCGTGAAGATAATCCTATTTTTTGTTCTTTATCTCCAGAAGATCAAAGCGAATATTCACAAGTTATTCGACAGTGTCCTGAATGGTTGAGTGAACATTTTCCATCTTTAAACAATTTAATTGACTCAAATGCCTTGAGAAAACCAGTATTAGATCATGAAAGATTGGCTTCAGCAACAAATGCATTACACTCTATAGCGTCAAGTGGGGGGTTATATTTTGATGATATAAAACAGGCACCAAATTTTTTAAAACTTTATAACGTTTACGAACATGAGACATTGACTTGTCCTGATATCAAAAAAACTGCACCTGGTGTTATTGATTTTATAGTTTTAACTGGTGCTAAAGTAACATCAAGAAAAGAAGACCTTGATTACCTTTGCAATCAATTTATTCCTCAGCAAATTAAATATTTAGCCGATAATATGAGTAAGTTTTCTCTTCCTTTGTTGTTTAAAAATATAAAAGATAGTTATAGAAATTATTTCCAATCCTTGGAACAGCCTGGTAGCCGAGGAACCTTTAGCCGTACACCACCATGTCCAGCACCTTACCCTAAACGGCAGCCAACTCTAGTACCAACACCATTTACACTTTCACATTCGCAAATGACATTTAAATCCCAAGCCCCTAACCTTCAAACACCGCCATCTAGCTCCCATACACACGGCCAAACGAAGGCAGTTTCCCCGCTATCCCGTAAAGATGCTACACCCCCTACAAAACCTGCCGAGAAATCAGGTACAGACCAAAGAAATACACAAATTGCCACAGAAACTTTTGCATCAGTTATACCAACCCAACAGTATCTAGGAAAAACTGATGATACAGCTGCAAAGGGAATTCCAGCTAACAGAAATGCAACAAAATCAACAGGAAAGCGTTCTTCTTCCGTAAGTGGGAAAAAAACTGACAAATGCGTAGAAGTAAACGTAAAAATTGGCGATTCTATACCACCCGGAACAGAAGTAAATGTGAAAATAAAATTTGAAACACCAAACTCCGAACACACTGCTGGTTCAAGAACAAAAAAAGGGAGAATGTCCGATCTTACTAAAAGCGGATCTGCAAAACAAAATATTGTGGAGCCAAACTCAATGAGTGAACAATTAGTGTCAACACCAAAACCAGGTGATATTTCCTGGGAATTATTTGACGATCATGTATTTGAGGATATCCCATTCAATCCATTTCAGCGCAATTGGAAGGAACTTGATAATTTTGATTCGTTGAAAATTAAATTTTTTATTTATGATAAGTCATCATTTTGTAAGTTTCTTGAAGTACGTGAGCGTTCAGATGTTAAGAATGTTTCTTCAGATAAATTCTCTGCTGTACTTCCAGATTTAAAGCAGTATTTTGAAGAAGAGTCTCTTAGTCTAGAAAGTTCATTGTGGAGTTCTGAGAAAATAAAAGAAGAAAAGGAAAATCTACCCTCCTTGCGTTTTAGATTAATGAAATTATGCGATTTAGCTAGCTCTTTTTGCAGACATTTTGATATACATGAAGAAAAATTTAATCCTTTTGTTTTTCTACTTCGAGCGTATAGCGCTTCAAAATTCGAAATAGGCGTATGTCCGCTTAGTGGCTCGGAAAATATGTTTTTATATAATCGTAAGCTTTTAGTAGAAGCTTTTGAAGCATTGAAGCAACAAGGATCTAACTACCCAGAACAACATGTCCCAGTGACACTTAAAGAAAATCCTGAGGTTGAGCAGGCATTTAGTGAGGTATTTGGGTGTCCTTTGGTATAACTAAAAGTGATTTAGCGGAGATGTTAATTGCTAAATACCTCTATTTAATTACTCGCTTAACACAACATGCACTACATGATGTTTGGTGCGGCATATGGATGATCATCGTAAATTCCATGTCTAACATTTAAGAGTTTGCAAGAAAATATCTATCACACAGTTTCTAGCCAAAATGACCTTTCATGCGTTTTGCGTAGGGAGAAATAAACCTCACTTATTTTATTTTTTTTTTTAATATGATACACTTTAAAAAGTTTTTCGTAGGAAGTTATTTTTCTTAGATATGGGATGAGAGTATGTTGCGTAAACATGATCGTTATAGGAGTTTTGCTATCTGTTTACCTCTGTTGTTAATCATTGTCTATTGTATGTGCTGTGGAGAGATTTTAAAAATTTCCGCAGTATCTTCAAAATCAGGTACAACTTATAGTTCTTCACGTTACAGTACAAGCAATAATTCAAGTGGCACGAACAATACTAGCAAATCAAATTCTTCATACAATTATAAATCGTCTAGTTCTACGACACTGTTGCCCGATGATGGTAGCAGCGTAACACCCGCAACTTCCCAAAACTGGGACGAGCTTTTGTCCGATCTTGATCAAACTGCCGACAAAAATGAATTCACGTTTTCTGATACGCCTAATTCCTTAGGTTTTTGGGGAAGTAAGTTGTCTTGGCTTGGTTTTGCGCTTATTGTGATTTCTATTTTTGGCTTTACTTATGTTTTACGTAGCAATATCCGATACAAAAAAAATCTAAATGCAAGAACGTCAGGACAAGTAGCTGCAAAACGATACATCAATGATATTAAAGCTGTTGATAATAATAATAAACAAACTGATATACGTTCAAGAAAATCAGCACCGAAAACAGTTTATCGTGATGGATATGGTTACAGTAAGTCTGCAGACAATGTCGCAACAAGAAACACAAAAAGTTGCAAACACAGTAATACCAGTGAAATCCCAGGGCAAACTTCGTTTGACATTACCAATAAATTAGATAACAAAAATACTTCAGCTAAACATTTTTTAGCAGATGATAGTCAGTCTGGTGCTTATACTGAAAGTAGACACTTCAACCAGAAAAAACAAAAATCAAAGTCTGAAAACGGAAAAATAGCCAAGAGGGAAGAATTTTGGAATGACTTTTTTGATAATAAAAGATAGATAATTTTTATTTGTTGCTACTTTATTTTGTTTTTGTAAAATAGTTGTTGTATACCTATTGCAAGCAAAAAAAAGCCGAAAAGTTTCCTTAATATTACAGGATTTACTATTGTGCTAGTATAAGCACCGGCCAAAGCGCCAATAATACCGAAAATTATAATGGGAATAGCTATATTCCAAACTATTAATTTTTCTCTAGAGTGTATTATTATGGCTAAAAGTGCAATCGGCAAGAAAAATATTAGATTTATACCTTGCGCTACTGACTGTGGTGTAGCTGTAAATATAGTAAGGTATATAATCAAAACACTTCCCCCACCAAAACCCATTGAGCCTAATATACCCGAAAGTGTAGCTGCAACTGCAGTTGATATTAAGCCGCTCATGACATTATCATCCTATAGGCTGCCCACAGAATAAATATACCAAATGCTCGGTGCAACCATATATCACTCATTTTCTTCAAAAGCAACGAGCCTACAAGAGAGCCTATTAATCCCCAAAATAGATATGGAACAGCATCACCTATTTTTACCTTTTCTGAGCTTAAGTAGAATATTGCACTTACTAAGCATGTAAAAAATATTATAGCTACAGAAGTTGCATGAGATTTTTTCATATCTATGCCATTTTTATTCAAAGTAGGGACTATTATCATTCCTCCCCCTGCTCCAAGCAAACCGTTTAAAATACCGGAGGCAAACCCTAGTATTTTGTATTTCAGTTTTTTACTCATATATTTTTTCTTCACCCCCTCTATGTTTTAAAAATTTAAATACAAAATAAATGATCTCCTATGGTACTTATCACCGGTCTTGAACGTATCCAAGCATTTGTAGCTTTGTCAGGATTGTAATAATAAATAGCTCCGCCTGTGGGATCTATGCCATTCAATGCATCGCGAGCTGCTTGTCTGGCAGAATCAGTAACTTCTTCATTTATTTGACCATCTGTCATGCAACTAAACGCACCTGGTTCATAGACTACCCCAGCCAAACTATTTGGAAAAGATGGATGTTCAATTCTATTTAAGATAACAGCACCAACTGCAACTTGGCCATTGTATGGTTCCCCTCTTGATTCAGCAGATATAACTTTTGCTAGCAAAGCTTCATCATCTGATCCATAAGTACCAACACCGATATTGCTTACGATCCCCAATGCATTTAACGTATTTGGTCCAGCTATACCGTCTGCAACTAATCCGTTTTGCCTTTGAAATTCTAAAACGGCATTTTTAGTTTGTTTGCCAAATATACCATCTATATTCCCTGCGTACAGGCCCCTATCCTTTAGCTTGCTCTGTATATTTCTAACCTCTTCTCCGCATGAACCCTGTTTGGAAAGTGCATAAGCGGTACTTTTAAATTTGTGATTATTTTGTTTTATATTTGGTAAACCACACATAAGCATAGTAACTACTAAAATATTGACCAGCAAGACTATAAATATTTTCCATAAATTTTTCATTCTGTTTCCCCCTGGCTTTTCAAAAGATATATTTTAGTTTAACTTTTAAATTACATGATATTCTTTTTTTGACAGCATAAAAAGAGATGAGCTATCATGTAGTCAGTGTGATTTTTAGAAATCCAGGGAAAATAGGGGGGTGGCTTTAGTTCTGAATTTGGAACTAAAATTGAAATGTCTTTATATGCAATATCAGATTTGCACTTAGCCTTATTTAACAAAGAAAAAAATATGGAGGCATTCAGAGGCTGGGCAAATTATGTCCAGAGAATAGAAAAAAATTGGAAAGCACTTGTTAAAGAAGATGATGAGGTTGTTGTTGCGGGTGATATATCATGGGCACTAAAATTAAAAGATTCTAAAGATGATCTTGCCTTTTTAAATGCTTTGCCTGGACGGAAAATATTATTAAAAGGGAATCACGATCTGTGGTGGAGCACTAAAAAAAAGGTTGAAGATTTTTTTGCTGAAAATAATTTTAATACTTTAAAATTGTTATACAACACAGCCTGTGTTTCCAATAATGTTGCTATATGTGGAAGCAGGGGTTGGCTTTATGACTCTGAAAATAAAGATGATAGAAAGATTTTACTGCGCGAAGCAGGTCGCCTAGAGTTTTCATTGAAGGATAGCCTAAGATTTGGTTTAGAAACAATCGCTTTTTTGCATTATCCTCCTGTTTATTCTGAGTTTAAAGTTCAGGAGATCTTAGATGTTCTAAAAAAATATAATATTAAAAAATGTTATTTTGGTCACATTCACGGTAGTATAGCCTCAAAGGTAGCTTCTACAGCCTCGTATGAAGATATAAAATTTCAGTTAATTTCAGCAGATAGTTGTAATTTTACTCCCATCTTAGTAAAAAAATGATTTATAGTATTTTGGCAATCATTTATTCATATAACTATCTTAGAAGGATTTTTGATTCTATCTTTAACAGCAGAGTAAGGGAGTAATATTGATGATGATTGTTAATGAACAATACCCATTCGAGTTAAAATCTTTACCGTATGATTATAGTGCATTAGAACCGTTCATAGACACTAGGACAATGCAAATACACTACAATAAGCATCTAAAAACTTATATAAATAATTTAAATAATATATTGAAAGATTATCCTAAATTACAAAGTTTTTCTTTGGAAAAACTAATACGCAACAATAGGTATCTTCCATTGAATATACGAAATGATGTCAAAAACAACGCAGGTGGAGTATATAACCATAGCCTGTATTTTCAATCTATGGCACCAAATGCTAAACATACTGCAATAGGAAAGTTAAAAGAAAGTATAGATGAGGAATTTTATTCATTCGGAGAATTCTTATCAAAATTCAAACAAGTTGCGCTAAATTGTTTTGGTTCCGGTTATGCATGGCTCTTAGTGGATAAATTGGGAAAACTTAGTATAAAGTCTTCTCCAAATCAGGATATACCTTTTAATATGCAGATGTCACCAGTTTTTTTAATAGATGTTTGGGAACATGCATATTATTTAAAATATCAGAACAGGAGAGCAGAATATATTGATAATTGGTTCAACTTGCTAAACTGGGAACAGGCGGAGGTTAATTTTTTGAAAGCAACTAAGCTTAGAGCTAATATGCAGTGCAGATAAATACTGTAAGATGAATTTATAAATAAAAAAATTGCTCACTCCTGGAAACCACGAAAAATAAAATAAAGAATCAGCCAAAACATCGAAAAAAGAGGAAAAGGGTAGTCTGAGTACTCATTTTTTTGATGTTTTGGCTATTTTTTTTTTGGGGATTCCACCTAGATTTTTTTGACAATGTACATGAATATGCCAAGCTTCGGCAAAATAATCATACACAATTTAATTATCTTTATTTTAAGAGGTTTTTTAATAAACATGACAATTATGAGGGATGTGTATACATATGGATGTTGAAATAATAAGTAAGGAAGATACTATGGATGCCATTTTGTGGGGAGATATAGATCATCATACTTCTCAAAATATTCGCATGACTATAGACAATGCCGTCCAAGAAAAACTTCCTAAGCTTTTGAATATTGATTTTAAAAATGTTGACTTTATGGATAGTTCGGGAATTGGACTAATAATGGGCAGATACAAAAAGATGGATTCTATAGGCGGAAAACTGCTTGTTGTAAATGTTCCACACTATATAGCCAGAGTTATTAGACTTTCTGGCTTAGATCAACTAGGAGTATTGAGAAATAATAGAAAAAAGGGTGAAATCAAATGAATAATGATGTTACAAATGAAGTAAGTTTAAAGTTGGAAAGTCGTTCTGTGAATGAAAGTTTCGCAAGAACAGCAGTATCTGCCTTTGTGTGTCAATTAGATCCTACGATAGATGAACTAACTGATATAAAAACTGCGGTAAGTGAGGCTGTTACAAACTGCATTGTCCACGCTTATAAGGAAAGTTTGGGAATAATATACATAATAATAAGCTTGAAAGCAAGGAAAGTTAAAATAAAAATAAAAGATAAAGGCTGTGGTATAGAAAATATAGAAAAAGCTATGGAACCTATGTACACAACTGCAGGTGGGGAAAGAGCTGGGCTCGGTTTTGCGGTAATGCAAAGTTTTATGGACAAACTTAAAGTCAATTCGAAACCTGGTGTAGGGACTACCATAATAATGGAAAAAAATTTATTAGGTAGAATAAGCACAAAAAATGAACAAGGATAAAATTCAGTTAAGTAAGGAAAATATGGGCCTTGTTCACGCTTGTGCAAAAAGGTTTAAGGATAAGGGAATAGAATATGACGATCTTTTTCAGGCTGGATGTGAAGGTTTAGTTAAGGCTATAAATAGGTTTGATATAGAACGCGGAGTCAAATTTTCTACCTATGCAATACCTGTAATACTTGGGGAAATAAAAAAATTATTCCGCGAAGGAGGCAGTGTAAAAGTCAGCAGAACATTAAAAGAACTTTCTCTTGCAGCTACAAGAGAAAGCAATAAATTTACTATAAAAAATCAAAGACCTCCCACAATAAATGAACTTTCTGAAATTTTGGGAGTAGATGTGCATCAAATAGTTATGGCACTTAATGCTTTGATATTACCACTTTCTCTATCTGGAACAAATAAAGATGACGGGGAAGAAGCAAAGGAAATAGATATTCCTGTCGAAGAATGTGATATATTAGCTGAAAAAATAGCCCTGAAAGAATCTCTTTTGAATTTAAAAGACAAAGATAGAAGTATAATAATACTGCGTTTTTTTAAAGATTTTACTCAATCGAAAACCGCTAAACTCCTCGGAATGAGTCAAGTGCAAATTTCACGAAAAGAGAAAAAAATATTGTCAGAACTTCGACAAAAATTAATCTGAAATTTGCGATTTGAAAATTAGACAAGAAAACCATTCAATTAACTTACTTTTTTACGAAGTCTTTATTGGTCGTCGTCTGGCAAGTATTCTGAGTCTTGATTAAAAAAGTCTGATTTTTTGGACAATTCATACGCATTCTTCAACGAATATTCTACAAGCGCTTTTAGCCGTTCTAATAGCTGCTCACAATTAACTTCGCTAGATGTTTGTTGCGCATTTATTCCGTTATCCCGCAATATTTTTATCACATATCTATCTAGAGTAAGCTCCGAATTTATTTCTAAAATTCTCATTTGAGCACGAATGTTTATCTCACTCAGCAAAACGAACATAAGATTTATTTTATGGTAGAAATAAGTATACATACTTTGAGCAAGCCCTGTCTTATCCACAGAATATACCACATAATCTTGGTTACGCAATTTACGTATTGCGTCAAATGAACGGTTCTTTTTATTTTTTATCAAGTCAGAAAAATGATTTTTTAATTGTTCCACCATATCAAGATCTGCACTTAGAGACATAAGTTCCCTTCTTGAAGATTGTGGTATGATTTTCTCTGAATAAGATTGTATGCATTTTACTATACTATTTATCTTAACTTTATCACACTTACCTTCAAGCACACTTTCTATAGTACTACATACATGTGAAATTTTGCTTTCAATGTTTAAAACAGTTTCATTTTTTTCAAAATCACGGATATTTTTTCGAAAGCTTGCAGTTGCGTTGTCAATAATTCTAGACTCTCTTTCGATATCAACAAGAAAGAATGGTTGCGTACTTTTTTCATATACGTGAAATATCCTTTGCTTGACGCAACACAGATCAAAGAATCTGTATCTTAGATTATGCATTAATTCTAATAGCAGCGGGGCGTTACACGGAACAAGTGACATTGAATCACACAATCTCTTCAGTTGTTCTAGTAACGGTTGCGTATTAAATTCATTGGGTAAGCCGAGCAGTTGCGTACGCTTTGAGTCCCAAAAAGAAGCGTTAGTTTTTGGAGATACACGAGTAATCGAAGGCGAACTCTTTTTGAGGTACGGACTAAACGTAGGATAATGATCATATTTAGATAAATCCGGCAAAAAGAAAAGTACATTGGCAGTATATAAGAACGAAGCATCCTTACAAATACGCTTTGGAGCTTTAAAATTAAAGCTATCGGTAGATAAAACTTTATCCAGATTATTTTCACATTCTACCATAGTATCTAGAATAGAAATCATATCATCTACTAGATTAGCATCCAGGCCATTAGTTACTTCATTGGAAATCTCAATGAACAAAGTTTTCAACGATTCTATCAGTACCGCAAACTCTGTTTCACTTATGTCTTCCTCTTTTTCTAGCCTCTCCACCTTTTTACTTACTACACATCTCCAGGTAAGTTCAGGATTGAAGTTACGATTATAATAGCGACTATTAAATTCATCCAATTCTCTATTAGGTCTAGGCGGCTTTGGCGATGGTATTTTGGAGTTCGATGATTCCTCATCCCCCCCTACTGAACATTTCGATCGAAAATGGAACCTCCTATGATAACTAGCATTTCCTTCCCAATGTGAAAGCAAATTCGTAAATGTACTAACAACATCAGGCGGGGCATCCACATCTAAAGTCGGTTCATAAAAATAAAGCATTTCATTTCTTTCTCGTTCCCTATGTTCCATAGGTACCCCATTAAGTTCCCTTTCAACCTCATCACGCATACTTTCAGCTATACGTGTTAGATCTTGCAATTCGAATATACGCCAACTAATGAAGCCAAGAAAAGCATTAGCAATATCCTTCGATAATAATTTAAAAGTGTCTATATTTTCTAAATTGTGCACGAAATGCAATAACTCTGGAACACTTGTATTGTTGGCAGAACAAATGACAGGAATATCATTTAGCCCTTGATCATTATCAAGTAGCAAACGAATAACTACGTCAAAATTTTCAGCTGATATAAGATGAGGATTCTTTATAAGGGTCATAAGGCGATGGTACGTTGACGTACAGTACAAGGGCATTATATTAATATCCACCCTTACAAAGTTTGTAAATTCTTCTTTTTGGGATAAAGAAATTGCTATTGAAGGGGGAATGGTATCTACAAATTTCTGACATACAGATAAATAAAAATCCTTATCGCTATTTTTATTTTTATCTATCAGATGTTCAATGATCTCCTGACAAACTTTTTCCTGTATACCATAAGGCGACTTTTCGAAGACGTCGACCATATTACGAGCACGCTTAACTGCCTCACCATAGTTTAAGCTAGCTTCACACTCATCCAACTTTAACTCGCAAATTAAGTCTTGAATTAAACAATCATCGTCTGATTCGCCGTTCGCTGGTGGCTCTGGCTCTTTAGGCCCTGGATTTTTATGCTCAACACTGACATTCTCCCAATCAATATCGATGCAATTCATACTATCAGCGAAATCTTTGTCGCCATCGATATCATCCATCCCATCAGTGAAATCTTTGTCGCCATCGATATCACCCATCCCATCAGTGAAATCTTCGTCGCCATCGATACGCTTCTCTTCGCTTTTATATTCACGCTTTTTGAACATCCCTCCAGCAACATTATTGAGCTGCTCTATACAAAGACAAGAATTATCAAAATTATTGTTAAAACTCCGCTTTATCCTATGTACTTCATGGTTACTCACAGTTATTCCTAGCATTCTTAATTTTACTAAAACTTCTTCCTCGTCCCTGCAATCACTAATACATTTTAGCACATCTTTTGTAATCCGTACCATAAAATAATATCCCTCACAAACATAACACAACTGCTATCATTATATATCTATGAAAATATGAAGTAAAGGTCGTGTAAAAAAACTTGACAATTATATTACTGATGTGTTAACATAGCAAATGTTGTGGCGGCATAGCTCAGTTGGCTAGAGCATTCGGTTCATACCCGAAGCGTCGATGGTTCAAGTCCATTTGCCGCTACCATCGTTGAGTTGGCCCGATGGTCAAGCGGTTAAGACACCGCCCTTTCACGGCGGAAACACGAGTTCGATTCTCGTTCGGGTCACCACATTTTTTAAAATTTTTGTTGGAAAATTTAGCGTATTAATGTAGAATAACCATTAATGTAGTTCTGCTTAGTACGTTTTTTTTATTTTGTTTTCGGAAGGCGATAATATGTCGGTAAAATTCAATACTAAATATCTTGAAGCTTTTATTTCAAATCATGAATTAGAAGCTATAGTTCCACAGGTGAAGGCAGCTCATGGAACATTACACGAAAAAAACGGTTTAGGTAATGATTTTCTTGGTTGGCTCGATTTACCAGTAAATTACGATAAAGAAGAATTTAGTCGCATAAAAGATTGTGCTAAAAAAATCTGTTCTAATTCAGATATATTTATTGTAATAGGAATAGGAGGATCGTATTTAGGAGCAAGAGCTGCTATAGAATTTCTTAAATCGCAGTATTACAACTCCATCAAGAAAGATACTCCTGATATATATTTTGTTGGCAATGATATCAGTTCCGATCATTTATCTGAAATTTTGCAGCTATGTGAGGGGAAAGACGTTTCTATAAATATGATATCAAAATCTGGAACAACCACTGAACCTGCTATAGCTTTTAGACTTTTCCGTAATTATCTTGAGCACCGGTACGGTAAAGAAGCTTCTAGAGAAAGAATTTATTGCACTACAGATAAAGTTAAGGGAACGCTTAAAAAATTAGCTGATACCGAAGGCTATGAAACCTTTGTTGTGCCTGACGATATAGGTGGCCGCTTTTCTGTGCTTACAGCTGTTGGTCTTTTACCGATCGCTGTTTCAGGTGCAGATATAGATATGCTTATGCAAGGCGCAAGCACTGCTGTGGAAGCTTTTAATGATGACAAATTAAACTCAAACGATTGTTATAAATATGCTGCTGTCAGGAATATCCTATACAGGAAGGGCAAAAAAATTGAAGTTTTAGCCTCTTACGAACCCAGATTTACGATGATGAGCGAATGGTTCAAGCAGCTATTTGGTGAAAGCGAAGGAAAAGATCACAAGGGTTTATTTCCCGCTTCTGTTATTTTTTCTACAGATTTACACTCTATGGGACAATTTATACAGGATGGCAGTAGAGATATTTTCGAAACTGTTGTTAAAATTAACAAAACTAAAACCAATCTGATTATAGAAAATTCTGATGAGGACATTGACGGGCTGAATTTCCTTTCAGGCAAAAGTATACAATATGTAAACGAAAAGGCTTTTTTGGGTACCGTGCTTGCTCACAGTGATGGCCAAGTACCTAATGCGGTGATAGAAATTGATGATATAAGTGAGTTTTCACTTGGGTATTTAATTTTCTTTTTTGAGAAAGCTTGCGCAATGTCTGCATATCTTCTTGGAGTAAACCCTTTCAATCAACCTGGGGTCGAGGAATATAAAAAAAATATGTTTGCCTTACTGGGTAAACCAGGCTATGAAAGCCAAAAAGACAATTTGGAATCCAGGCTAAACGGATAATTTTTTAGGAGGAAACTGATATGGTTAAATTAATAACAGGAATTGCTGGTTCAGGAAAAACGAAAAAATTAGCTCAAATGGCAAATGAAGCTTACGAAAAGAGTAAGGGTTTTGTTGTCGTAGTTGATAAAGGCAGGGTATCTGCTTTTGACTTCAATCGGAATCTAAGATTTATTGATTCTGATGATTATTTTATCATAAATTACAGTATGCTTTTCGGATTCCTAAGCGGGATTTGTGCCGGCAACTATGATGTTACTGATGTATTTATAGATAACACATTTAAAATTGGAGGCAAATATTTTGAAGAGTTCGCAGAGTTTTTAAAAAAAATTAATATTATGGAAGAAAAACATAATGTCAATTTCGTCTTTACTTTGGCGGCTAAGAAAAGTGAGTTGCCTGAATGCATACTCCAAATAGCTGAAATATGCTGAACTGTTTTTTTATACCCCTTTCAGTAAAAAATTTCCGCCCATACCGAACACAAAAAAGCTCTCACCGCAAATGATGTGAGAGCTTTTTCATATATGACGGGCATGCTATTGGTCTGTGGTGGAAGTCCACAAGGGGCGAAGTTGCCGACTAACCCCAAAGCGACTCCCAAAGTTTACACAACGAAGTGTGGTCAAGAAGAAGGAATAGCGAAATCGTAGCCTGACGAACAGAAACCTGACGTCGGTTCAATTATTTTATATCAAAATTCCCACTTAACCGTATAACACCTAAAGATAACCTGCCTACTTCTGACAGGTGGACACTCTCTCTATAGATTCTATGCTCCCATCGTCCGATAAAATCAGGAGGTCTGCATTTCTCTATAGAAGTCCGAGTTTCCTATAAAAACTTGTAGGGTTATTTAGGTGTAGTCCGCGCATTAAGCAGAAATAATGAACAAACCATGTATGTAGTATAACAAATTATTTTTCAAGAGACAATATACACGTTCACAGAAATCAATTCTCGGCAAGAATATTGATAATGGCAACAGGATCGAGCAAACATTTTGGAAAATTGATTCCGCAGACTACTCCATTCTTGTACGATGAAGTATCTCCAGTACGCTCATCAGGCGACTGGTGATGTATTAACGCTAACCCTTGTGTTTTCTTTTCACATATTTAAAATTGCGTCTGAATCGCTCTGCTAAAGGACAGACCCAGCCCAGTCCTTTGGCGGGTCAAACCAATTTACATCCATACTCACATATATGGTAAAAATTCAAACTAGATCCCGGTTATTCTCACTTTTATTTGGTGTCCATATTTCTTCTGAGCTTGTCGTTATAAATATAACCAAGAATGTTATCTAACAAAGTTTCGAATTCTCCTGTTCACAAATGTGGTTTTTGTAGTACGTGGAATATAGCTGGTTGTTAAAGGTATAAAACGTCATAGAGCGGGCACCATGTACGGCAGGTGTGAATATGGTAAAATTTAGATTTTTTGAGTATCTATGTTGCAAAATTTAACAAACACTGATAGTATTATAGTTGTTATCTGGGTGTGGCTCAGTTTGGTAGAGCGCTTGAATGGGGTTCAAGAGGCCGCAGGTTCAATTCCTGTCACTCAGACCAAAAATTAGGTAACTTCTAATTTAATAGGCACTACCGCAAAGTAGCTAGAGGTGAGATAACAAGACTAAGAAATTAGTGGTGGTGCATGCTTATGAAGCAATAAACATTTACGGATGTCGAATATAGTTTTAGAAAGAAGAAAACAAAACGAGAGCAATTCTTGAAAATCGTTCCATGGGACTAATAGATCGGTGTTGTTAAATTTTGCGTACGTATCTGCTTCAGCTCTGGTTCGATTTATCAGATCCAGCAGCCGAAGACGACATATACAACAGCTATGCCGTGCTAAAAGAGGATATGTGATATAACAGGAGAATAAGACGTAAAAATTGTAACGCTGAGGAAGGACAAGTGAAAGTAGGAAAAACAGCGTTGATAAGTCAAAGATATAAATGCAAGAAGGGCACCCCTAAGATACAGGGGGCCCTTTAATTTCTACTTGGCTCTCTGGAGGCTATGAATGGCTCTGCGGCGTCTTTAGGATATCCTGCATGTTTGAATAGATCTGTGGCTTCTAAGTGTACCCCCAGGCGGCTGCAGGATATCCATTTCGTTCGATTTGCTCTGCGACGGCTTCAGGACGTCCTGCCTGTTCTAATTAATTGCCTTACAGCGGCTATGCGTGGCTCTTGGGCGGCTAAGTCTTTACACACGGCATCGGCTACACGATCTCTTGCCAGTTCGAGTAGCCTTTCGACGACTCTGCGTTGCTCTACGGCGTCTTCGCATTACGCTGCGACGTCTTCACGATTTCATACCTCTCCGAATAGCACTCTTGCCGTTCTGAATCGCTCTTCTTCGGCTTTTTCGAGTAGAATTTCGGAGTTTGCGGTTAGATTTGCGGCGATTTGGCGTTGCTCTTCGGCTTCGTTAGGACGTTTTACTTGGTCTAATAGCGCTGCGACTTTTAAGTGTACCCCTGCGCTGAATCTGCATTGCTCTGCGGCGTCTTCACGATCTCCTAGCTCTCTTACGAATCGACTTGAGGAGACTTCGTGTCGTTCTGCGGATTTTTTGTATAGCGCTATTGCCTCCTCTTCAAAATTTCCTATCTTTGTGAATATCCCTGCGATGTTTGAGACTGCCATTGCGGCCATTGCGGCCATTGCGGCGGCTTCAGGACCTTTTTTTATATGATAGGAAAGCACGTATTGCTCTACGGTGTTTGAGTATGCCTCTGCGGCGTTGAATAGCCCTTCGGCGATTTTGCGTTGCTCTCCGGCTTCGTTAGGACGTCCTACTTTGTCTAATAGCGTTGCGGCGGATGAGCGTGCCTCTGCGTTGAGTCTGCATTGCTCTGCGGCGTCTTCAAGATCTCCTAGCTCTATTCCGAATCGCCTTGAGGCGACTCTGTGTTGGTTTGCGGATTCTTCGTATAGCGCTATTGCCTCTTCAAGATTTCCTATCTCTGTGAATAGCCTTGCGGCGTTTGAGTATTCCTTTGCGGAGTCCTTAGGATTTTTTTCCAGTTGTAACAGCTTTGCGATAGCTGTGTGTTGCTGTACGATGGCTAAGCGTGCCCTTTTGACGGATGATTGATCTCCTAGCCTTTCTGATGTCTCTGCGGCTTTTGAGTATTCATTCTTGGCGTATTCGCGATACTTCATGGCGTCTCCGCGATACTTTTCGGCTTCTTCGGGTTTATTTTGGACGACTTCACGCTCTCCTAGCCATTCTAATGTATTTGCGAGGGCTGAGTATACCCCTCCAATTTCCATGGTTTGTTTCATGGCCTCCCTACGATACCATCCGGCGTCTGGATCTCCTAGCAATTTTAATTGCTCTGAGAGGTCTGAGCATGCCTTTGAGGCGGCTTTGTGCATCTCTGCTAATTCCACGAGATTCTGTACTTCGTCTTTGTATACTTCTGTGGCCTTTTCAAACAAATTTAGACGAGCGCATAGAATTGCTTCGTTTGTGAGTTTCGCTGTGTCGGCTTTGAATTTCGCTGCCTTGCCTTCTAATTCCGCTACGTTGGCTAAGTCTTTCCATACGACGGCTATTTCACCACCACCATCGAGTTGCTCTGCGGCGAATTTGAGTCCCCTTAGGGTCCTTTCGCGTTGCTCTGCGGCGTCTTCAGGACGTCTTACTTCCTCTAACAGCATTGCGGCGTTTAAGCGTGCCTTTGCCGCGAATCTGCATTGCATTGCGGCGTCTCCAGGTTTTTTTCCACGTCTTCGTTCGAGTAGACGTGAGGCGAATCCGTGTTGATTTGCGGTTTCTTTGTATAGCTCTATTGCCTCGATAAAATTTCTTATCTCTCTTAATATGTATGCGGCTTTTGAGTATTCCCGTGCGGAGGCCTCATGATTTTTTTCCAGTTGTAACCGCTCTGCGATAACTTTGAGTTGCTGTGCGATGGCTGAGCGTGCCCTTTTGACGGATGATTGATCTCCTAGCTTTTCTGATGTCTCTGCGGCTTTTGAGTATTCATTAATGGCGTCTCTGCGATACTTTTCGGCTTCTTTGAGTTTATCTTGGTCGTCTTCACGCTTTCCTAGCCATTCTAATGTATTTGCGATGGCTGAGTATACCTCTCCAGTTTTCAAGGTTTGTTTTACGGCCTCCAGACGATACCATCCGGCGTCTGGATCTTTTAGCAATTCTAATTGATCTGAGGCGTCTGAGTATGCCTCTGAGGAGTCTTTGTGCATCTTTGCTATTTTCTCGAGATTCTGTACTTCGTCTGTGTATTCTTTTGTGGCAATTTCAAACGCTCCTAGATACGCGTGTAGATTTGCTTGCTCTGTGAGTTTCTCTGTGTCGGCTGTAAGTTTCGCTGCCTCGCCTTCGAATTTCGCTGCGTTAGCTAAGTATTTACATGTGACGGCTATTTCACCATCGAGTTGCTCTGAGGCTTCTAAGTATGCCATTTGGGCGGTTTTATAATCTCCGTCCTGTTTTAATAGCCCTGCGGTGATACTGAGTTGCTCTGCAACAAATCTGCGTTGCACTTCGACGTCTTCAGAATTTCCTGCTTTTTTGAATAGCCTTATGGCATTCATTAGTAGATCTGCTCCATTTTTTCCCCACCCGGAATATAGCAGCATTGAGGCGTCTGTGAGTATATCTGCAGCTTCTTTATCATGCCCTTCATTCTCTAATAGCTGTGCGGAGATTTTGTATGCATCTTCGGCGTTTGCAATCTCTCCTGTCTTTTCGAATAGCCTTGCGGCGGATAAGGATGTCCTTACGGCGTCTTGATTATATCCTTTACTCATGAATATCTCTGTGGCGGTTTTGTATAGCCTTGAGGCGTTGTAAGGATATTCTCCAACTTCTGCTACCCATGCGGCGACTGAGTATAGCCTTGCAGAGCAGTCTTCCCCTTCAGGTGCAGCGTTTATAAGATTTTCCACCAGTTTGATGATTAGAGGCGGTTGTTCTTCGTCGTTTTCATGATGTTCTTCGTCGTTTTCATGATGTTCTCCACGTTCGTTTAGCCATGCGGCGACTGCTGTGTTTACCTTTTCGGCGCTTTCACTATATCCTTCACGTTCGAGTAGATCTGCGACCTCTCTGAGTTGCTCTGTGATGGTTGTGTGTTGCTCTACCTCAGGCTGTTGTTCTGCTTCTGCTACTGGTGCTACTCCTGTTCCATCTACCTCACGCTGTGGTACTCCTGGTACTTCTGCTCCTGGTACTGGTACTTTTGTTGCTACTGCTGTTAAAGCTACCTTAGACTGTGGTGCTACTAGTGCTTTTGCTCCTACGTCTAGCCCATCATGCACTTCATTCCTCTTACGCCCCATACTCTTCATACCACCAGCGACCTTATCTAGCTGCTCTATGCTGAGATAGGAAGAAGAATCGTAACTATTGCAATATATCTCCCTTATTTTTTCCAGCTCACTATCGCTTATAGGTACTCCTAAAGAGCTTAGTTTTTTCAATGCTTCCTCTTTATCTCTACACTCCACAAGACATCTTAGCTTACCTTTTATATTTTGAACCATACTAACCCTTCCTTTTTTTGATATGCATTAAAATTAAGCATTTTTAATATACTGCAACTAACAATACAAAGTCAAGATGGAAAATTAGGAGTACCCTTTTGCGAGTATTTAGAGAAAGGAAAAAAGCAGATTTTAAATTTAGGAAACAATTTTTTATGAGCAGCAAAATTATTAAAAGCATTAACAAAAACCTTAAGAACAGCTTTTACAGTATCAAGCAACCGAAAAAACACTTAGACCTACGGTGCAAAGCGTAAATGTAATGCCTTGTCCTTCTTCAGCGTTATATTTTTTACATGTCATTCTCCTATATGTATAACATATCCTCTTTCAGGTCCCCACATCAATTAATCCTTGCGCTTACATTCATTGTATGATATCATGAACATTGTATGCTGTGTTTGGATTTATGGCAATGTTGAATTTTAATCTTTGTAACACAGAATCAGCATTCCTCTGTCGTTTTGTTTAGACAATGACATGAATGTTTCATAAATTTGGAGGAAAATTATGGATGCTTTAAAGTTGGTTGAGAATGGTTCACTGCGTAAAACGATGTTACAGTTCAATATAGGAGATACCGTTCGTGTTCATGTTAACATTAAAGAAGGTGAAAGAGAAAGAATACAGATGTTTGATGGGATTGTCATTGCAAGAAAGGGCAGTGGCGTTTCAGAAACATTTACCGTAAGAAGACTTTCACACGGTGTAGGTGTAGAAAGAGTATTCCCTGTAAATTCACCGAATGTCGTTAATGTTGATGTTATACGCAAAGGGAAAGTCCGTAGAGCTAAATTGTATTACCTACGTGATAGAGTTGGTAAAGCAGCAAAAGTTAAGGAATATATTGCAAACAAATAATTTGCTCTTAATTTCTTTTATCACAAAGAAACAGCAGCATTGATAGATCCGCTGTTTCTTTGTGGTTTATTTTATATTTAGGGGTATTTTTGTGGATAAATATAGCGTTGAGTCTAGTTCATTAGATAACAAAAATATAAGTAATTCTGGGCTTGAAACTACAAATTCTACTTCTTATTTTTACGAATGGATGGAAGCAATCATAACAGCGGTCATAACTGTTGCTGTATTATTTTCATTTGTGTTTAGAATTATAAGTGTCAGTGGCCCTTCAATGGAAAACACCATCCACAATGGAGATAAAGTTATAGTTACTGATTTTAACTATGAACCTAAATGCGGTGATATTGTTGTTATAACTCATGCGCATAAATTTCCAGAACCTATTATAAAAAGAATCATAGCAGTAGAAGGTCAAAGCTTCCACATAGACTTTGATACGGGTGGAGTTTTTGTTGATGGAAAGCTATTGGACGAACCATATATCAAAAATTCGACGATCAATGATGAGGGTGGGGATATACCATCAGTGATACCCGAAGGTCATGTATTTGTTATGGGAGACAATAGACAAAATTCTAAAGACAGTCGCTCGTCCTCTATTGGTATCGTTGAAAAATCATCAATATTAGGAAAAGCTCAATTTGTTGTTTTCCCTATCGATAGGTGGGGTGGACTGTACGAATGAGCAATTCATTTAACATACAATGGTATCCGGGGCATATGAAAAAAGCTAAAATTAGCTTAATAGAGTATATAAGACTTGTGGACGCTACCGTTGAAATTAGAGATGCTAGGATCCCGCTTAGTTCTTGCAATCCGGATGTTGATGACATAATAAGTAGAAAAAAGAGAATAATTTTACTAAATAAGTGTGATCTTTCTGATAGCACCCAAAATAAAAAATGGGTGCATTTTTTTAAGCAAAAAGGGCTTTTAGCTTTAGAAACGAATTGCAAAAGTGGTTATGGTTTAAACAAATTTTCGAGTAAAGTTCAATCTTATCTCGCTAGTGATATAAACAAATTGCGGGAAAAGGGTATCAGAAATAAAAAAATTAAACTCCTTATTGTTGGTATACCTAATGTTGGAAAATCTTCGTTTATAAATAGAATATCAAAAAATTCTAAAGCTAAAGTGGAAAATCGCCCTGGTGTAACTAGACAAAATCAATGGTATACAGTGGATAACACATTAGAACTTTTGGATACTCCTGGTGTTCTGTGGCCAAAATTTGAAGATAAGTTAGTTTCAGAAAATTTAGCATTTACAGGCTGTATAAAAGATGAAATACTGGATAATTGTGCACTTGCTTCGGTGCTATTAGAACGCTTAAAAGAAAAATACGTGAAGTTTATATGCAATAGATATAATTTAAAACAACCTCAGATTGAAGATCTACTAGGATATGACATGCTGGCAGAAATATGTAAAAGTCGATCCATGCTAAAATCTGGCGGAGAAATAGATATAGACAGAGCAGCCAATACTATCCTTCGAGAGTTTCGCGAAGGAAAACTAGGTAAGATAACATTGGAAACAATTCCGGGGGAATTAGAATAATGGATTGGTTGCAACTAGAAAACGATGCTAAAGATAGTGGCTATTGTGCAGTCTGTGGCGTAGATGAGGCTGGTAGAGGCCCTTTGGCTGGACCTGTTTTTGCAGCGGCAGTCATTTTCCCGCAAGGAAAAATGATAGAAGGCATTAATGATTCAAAAAAACTGAGTCCACGAAAACGTGAAAAACTTTTTGATATTATAAAAGAAGAAGCTGTAAGTTTTAGTATAGCCTCCGTTGACGAAAAAACGATAGATAGGATAAACATTTTGCAGGCAACTCATTTGGCAATGCAAAAAGCTATAAACGGTTTAGAAATTCAAGCAGACATGGCCCTGATAGATGGCAATAATCTACCAAAACTAGATATACCTGCAAAGAGCATAGTGAAAGGTGACACCTTATCATTATCTATAGCCGCAGCATCAATACTTGCAAAAGTTTCAAGAGATAGATTTATGATAAAAATGTCAGAAAAATTCCCAGAATATTGTTTCGAAAAACATAAGGGTTACGGCACAAAACTTCACTACGAAATGCTAAAAAAATTCGGACCCAGTGATATACATCGTATGAGCTTTATTAAAAAAATCGTAAGCAAACAAACTCTTTAAAGCATTTGTACTCTTTAAATTAATTTAGATACAATGATATATTAATAGGAATATTTTAGTAAAATGCCTCCATAATAACATTCAATGACCATCTATTGCAATGATGATTAACTCAGAAATTCCATTAATTTTAAAGAGAACTTTCTGCTGATATTTGTGTAGGTGTAGGTGTATTTGCGTCAGCTCCGTTTCTCCCATCAATCTTAGCCACAAAGTTTTGATATTCGGGAGAGGAAGAGAGCCCTTCTCTACACCATTCAGCCTGTCTGTTTAGGTCTTTCAGTAACTTTTCTTTGTCAAAAGAAGTTGCAACATCTTCAAGGGTTTCAGCGGCGTACAAGCAATAAACTGTAAGTCGGAGTACACCCCCTATATCATCATCAATAGTGAGTGCTAATTCAATTAATTCCGTAGCAGCAGTAGCAAGTTCATTTCCTTGAGCAACATCTTTCCTTATTATATGGGACATTGCATTAATAATTAAGTTCTTTCGTTCTCTGGCTTGATCTGTTGTTTGTAATGCTTTATAAAGCAGTTCTTTGGGATTTGCTGTTGTCTTAATTTCATCAATAAACTTCTGCCGTCTAATTTTTTCTGGGGTGGGCGCAGGCACAACACCACACGCAGGCGCATCTGAAATCTTAGACGCAGTCTTATACATCATCTCAAACACAGCACCACACGCAGCCTCAACCGCAGCCGCAACCTCATCTAAAATCTTAGGCGCAGCCACACAACGCGCCTTCGCCTTAGCAAACTTCCTCACCTTAATATGAACAATAGTACGCAAAACCTCATAAAGAGCAGGCTGAGCCTCCTCATTCTCAATACCAGGCAGAACTTTCTTAAGAGCAGACTGAAGTTCCTTATTCTCAAGAACACTCCGAACACACGCATCATCTTTAGCAAAGAGAGCCTCATCATAAACAGACCAAGCCTTCTTAACATCAGACCAAGCCTCCTCAACAACAGAGCGAATCTTCTCATCCTTAATAGCAGAAAAATTCTTCTCAATATCAAGGCAAGCCTCACCATAAGCAGAGCAAGTCTTCTTAATAGGAAGCCAATCACACGCAAACTCAGACCAAATCTTCTCAACAGCAGAGCGAATCTTCTCATCCTTAATGTCAGAAAAATTCCCCTTAATATTACGGCAAGCCTCACCATAAGCAGGCAAAGCTCCATTAACAGCAGACCGAACCTCAGCATCATTAATACTAGTCAGAAGCTTATCAAAATTAGACCTAGCCTTAATATAATCAGCTCCAGCCTTCCCAATAGCAGTGTAACACCACTCATACTTACACTCAGGACCAAGATTGCTCTCATCATAATCAGCAGACACAGCCTCATCAAGAGCAGACTGAAGTTCCTTATTCCCAAGAACACTCTGAACATGCACATCATTAGAATCAGGCAAAACCTTTTTGATAATATGAAACAAAACCTCCTCATCATTAGGAGCATGATCCTCCTCTACTGATTCCATTGCTAAGTCACCTGGTTTTTCATGATGGATTCCTTCGTTTTCAACTCCGTCGCCCTTACTCTCTGGAACAACAGCAACAACCTCATCGGACTCGGTTTTTTGTACATCTGATTCTTCATTGGAGCTTCTTTCTTCTGGACTTACCGCTGGTACCTGTGCAGGCGTCTCTGCAGCGCTATCTAGCTCCATTGGTAAGTCATCTAGTTTTTCAGGATGGCTTTCTTCTTCAACTTTTGCACCGATATTCTGTGATGAGTCTCCTAAGTCTTTAATTCCTACAGGAGGAATGCCCCCCCCTAGCGTTTGTTCTTCCTTTTTCTTTTTCTTTTTCTCCTCCCCTTCATATTGCCTCATTCTCTTCATCCCCCCAGCAACCTTCTCCAGCTGCTCCATACCAAGACATGATGAATGTCCAGAATTTTTGTTAAGGCTTTGTTTTATTTCCTCTAATTCGCTTTCGCTTATTTCTATCCCTAAGGCCTTTAGCCTTTCCATAGCTTCCTCTTTATCTCTACAGTCTACAAGATATCTTAGCTTATCTTTTGTATTTTGAATCATAGTAACCCCTCTCATTCTTTATGATATACATCAAAACCAACCATTTTTAATGGTACTACGACTAGCAATACCAGTCAAGTCAAGAGAAAAAGAAGAAGGATAAGTGAAAGTAGGAAAAACAGCGTTTTAATTTCTAGATTTTAGTCTATTGATACAGGGGTGGCTCTTTAATTTCTGCTTGGCTCTATGCGCGGCGGCTATGTAGTAGACTTTCGACGGCTCTGCGATACTCTTCGGCTTTTCTGCGATGCTCTTCGGCTTTTCTGCGATGCTCTTCGGCGTCTTCCTTCTTTCCCGCCTGTTCGAAATGCCATGCGGCGGCTGAGTATTCCATTTCGGCGGCTGCATTACATTCAGCCACTTCGAATTGCGGTACGACGTCTGAGTATATCCATGCGGCGGCTGAGTGTGCCATTGCGGCGGCTAAGTGTGCCATTTTGGCGGCTACAAGATCTCCTTTCTGTTCTAATAGCTTTGCGACGGCTAAGTATACTTCTGCAGCGGCTTTGTATTGCGCTACGGCGGATATAAAATCTTTTTTCTGTTCAAATTGCTTTGCGGCGTCTATGAGCAGCTCTGCGGCGATTGAGTTTTTCTCTGCGGCGGATTTGAGTTGCTCTGCGACAGATTCATGATCTCCTATCAATACGAGTAGAGCTACGGCGTCTCCGAGTCGCATTGCGGCAACTTCGAGTTGCGCTGAGGCGGATATAAAATCTTTTGCCTGTTCGGATTGCCTTGCGGTGGCTATGAGTTTCTCTGCGGCGGTTGAGTTTTGATCTGCGGCGATTTTGTGTTGCTCTATGGCCATTCTGTAATACTTTAAGGCGTCTTCATGTTTTCCTTCCCTTTCTAATTGCGCTGCGGCGGTTGAGTATAGATTTGCGGCGATTGAGTTTTTCTCTGCGGCGTCTGTATTTTCTCCTATATCTCCGCATAGCTTTGCGACGATTGAGTTTTGCTCTGCGGAGCCTATAAAATCTTTTTTAAAGTTTAATAGACTTGCAGCACATCTGCGTTCATATGCGGAAACTTCATTCTTTCCTTCCTCTTCAAATGCCTCTGCGGCTAATATGTGATACTTTATGGCGTCGTCATTCTTTCCTACATCTCCGCATAGCTTTGCGGCGGCTGAGTATCGCGCTGCGACGTCTTCATTCTTTCCTAGCTGTTTGAATAGCTTTGCGGCCTCTACGTTTCGCGCTGCAGCGTTTAATAATTGCCATTCGGCTTCTATGAGATTTCCTCCCCTTCTGTATATCCTTGCGGAGATTGAGTTTTGCTCTGCAGCGAATATGAGTTTCTCTGCGGAGTCTATAAGATTGTCTCCCAGTTCTGATTGCCTTGCGTCGGCTCTGTGTCGCTCTGCGGTGGTTGAGTGTCGCTCTGCGGTGTATTCCTGATTTTCTTCCTCTCCGAATAGCATTACAGCGACTACACGATTTCCATCCTGTTCTGGAATTTCTGCTAATACTTGTACAGGCATCTTTTCAGCTTCACCACCGATATTCTGTGATGAGTCTCCTAAGTCTGGAGCACCCCCCCACGGCGGCGTTTTTTCTATATTTTCATTTTCCTTTTGCTCACGTTTCTTCATTCCCCCAGCAACCTTCTCCAGCTGCTCCATACCAAGACATGATGAATGTCCAGAATTTTCGTTAAGACTTTGTTTTATTTCTTCCAGTTCGCTTTCGCTTATCTCTATCCCTAAGGCTTTTAGCTTTTCCATAGATTCTTCTTTATCTCTACAGTCTACAAGATATCCCAGTTTGCTTTTCGTTCCTTTAGGCACAATAACCTCTCCTTTTAACATTTAATATACAAAAACCGTATTTTATGGTATATCACCATACCATAAAAATCAAGGATTATATTGGAACTTTTTTATTTGCAGTTTTCCTTCGCATAAAACAAGCAGCCAGCATCGTTTCTGATGCTGGCTGCTATTTTTATAAGTTCAAAAATACAGCATTAAGTAATATTACCGGCCAAGCTGCTATCCCACTCCCATGCAAGCTCAGTCCAAAAGGCTTGAAACGCGCTAGTTTTGGTAAAGCCTTTTTCCGCACGTTCAAGAATGCTGAATACTCTCTTCTTTAAGTCCTTTTTTTCTGCAATAGAATAAATATTTTTAATAGCTTTAATAGTTTTAATACAGTATAAGGTTGCAATTGGAGCCGCAAGCAATTCTTGACCTAGTTTCATTTCTACAAACTTTAGCAAACCACAGGCCGTATTGGCGAAAGCATTTCCTAGTTCTATATCGAACCTCATTCTACGTAACATTACATCTTTGGCGCCGTCGTTTTTGATTATTTGGGGGGATTTTTGTGCAAGCACAATAAGAGATTCTTTATTATCTCGTTCATTAGACATAGCATCCTGAAAAAAAGCACTAGGATTGCCTCTAAGCTTGTCAACCAAAGCAGAAGACACTTCATCCTCTTCCTCAGATGTAGTATTTGCGTCAGCTCCGTTTCTCCCATCAATCTTAGCCACAAAGTTTTGATATTTGAGAGAGGAAGAGAGCCCTTCTCTACACCATTCAGCCTGTCTGTTTAGGTCTTTCAGTAACTTTTCTTTCTCAAAAGAAGTTGCAACATCTTCAAGGGTTTCAGCGGCGTACAAGCGATGAACTGTAGATTTGAGTAGAGCCCCTCTACCATCATTAATATATAGTGCTAATTCAATTAATTCCGTAGCAGCAGTAGCAAGTTCATTTCCTTGAGCAGCATCTTTCCTCATTATACGGGGCATTGCATTAATAATTAAGTTGTTTCGTTCGCTAGCTTGATCTGTTGTTTGTAATGCTTTATAAAGCAGTTCTTTGGGATTTGCTGTTGTCTTAATTTCATCAATAAACTTATGACATTCAGTACTACTTTCTTGGGTCCTCGCCAATGTTTGCTCCGCTGTCTTTTGTTTATTAGCGTTTAAATTCGTCTGTTGAACATTAAGAGAAGATTGAATATACTTAAGAAGATCGGATTGAGACTGAGCATCATTCATAAAATGCTGAAGAATCTTAGACGGCTCCTTCTTATCCTCAGGAGCAGGATGCTCCTCCACTGATTCCGTTGCTGAGTCTCCTAGTTTTTTGGGATGATGGAGTCCTTCATTTTTAGTTTCGTCGCCCTTATTCTCTGGAACAGCATCAGCAATCTTATCGGACTCGGTTTTTGATACAT
>JAZUOT010000055.1:0-16096 GCA_045604805.1 Acutalibacteraceae bacterium
GAATCTCCTAACTTACTTAGCTTTGCCAATCTATTCTCTTCATCAAAAAATCCTATCTGTTTCATTCTTTTTTCCTCTTTCAGCTTTTTTATCTCCATTATACCACATACCACTTTTCTTCCAGAGTTTTTAGAGGCGCCCTACACTCAATATAGGTAATAATAGCTTGGCAGCAGTTGATGAATTGCAAGAATTAAAAAAATTAGAAAGTGTGACAGTTGGTAAGCAAAACCTAAAAAGAAAAATGGATTATTTTTGTGAGGGATACGCAGGCTATATCAATTTGTTAACATCGACGGGTTTAAATAATGATCAACTTGTTTTTGTTAAAGAGTTAGAGGTTAGTGTATGCCAGCTTATTTTTATTTCTGTTCCTTTTTCTGAGCCTATTTATGTTTCTGATTCCCTTTCTGTTCCTGTTCCTGTTCCATTGATAAAGTATCACAATCAGTTTTATGAGGCACTATCCTATGGTTTCTTAGAGGGTTTTGAGGTTACAAATATTGCTTATCAATATGAGATTCATTTTGGCAACAATAGGATTCTTCATATGCCTGTGAGCATATCTCCTTAATTACTCTTTTATTTTTCATGTGGTTGGGTTGGCGTATAAGTTATTCTCTTTTAAGCTATTGATTTTAAGATTATTCTGTGTTATCCTTAATTAAGCTGAGTTGCCGATGTGGTGGAATTGGTAGACACAAGGGACTTAAAATCCCTCGGCATTAAAATGCCGTGCCGGTTCAAGTCCGGCCATCGGCACCAGTTGTGTCTGAATATATTGTTTGATTTTTAATGCTCTTTTGCCTATCTTCATTCTGCTTGGAAGAATGGCGGGGAGCATTTTCTATATACAGGAGTTGGTTTGATGGTAAAAGTAATGCTTAAAGGCGGAAATGTAAAGGAATTTGAAAAGGGCATAACTATAGCAGACATAACTAAAACTCTAGGTATGGGAATTTACAAATCTGCTTGTGTGGCTCTGCTGGATGGCAAGGTATGTGATCTGCGTGACAGTGTAGATAAAGACTGTTCGCTTGAGATACTTAGTTTTGAGGATAAGGGCAAATCGGCTTTCTGGCATAGCACGTCGCATATAATGGCACAGGCGGTGAAGCGCTTGTTCCCTAATGTAAAACTTGCCATAGGTCCTTCAATAGATAATGGATTTTACTATGATTTTGATTCTGAGAAAAATTTTACACAAGAAGATCTTTTGGCAATAGAAAAAGAAATGCAGAACATAGTTAAAGAAAATTTACCAATAGAAAAAATAGAGCTTACAGAAACAGAAGCTATAGCTCTTATGGAAGAGAGGAAAGAGAGCTATAAGATAGAACTAATAAAAGAACTTGCTCAAAAGGGTGAAAAAATAAGTTTTTACAAACAAGGGGAATTTGTAGATTTATGTGCGGGTCCTCATCTTTTAAGTACTGGAGCTGTGAAAGCGGTTAAATTATTAAATTGCACAGGTGCCTATTGGCGTGGGGATTCAAAGTCAAAGATGCTCAATCGTATATATGGGGTATCTTTTCCTAAAGCTTCAAAGTTAAAAGAACATCTCGAAGCTCTAGAAGAAGCAAAAAAAAGAGACCACAACAAAATAGGTAGAGAGCTCGGATACTTTACTACAGTTGACTACATAGGCCAAGGGCTTCCCATAATGCTAGAAAAAGGTTCTAAGGTTATACAGCTTTTGCAGCGTTTTGTTGAGGATGAAGAAGAAAAACGTGGCTATATTTTAACCAAAACCCCTCTACTAGCTAAAAAAGATCTTTATGAAATTTCAGGACACTGGGGGCACTACCGTGACGGGATGTTTATTCTTGGTGATGCCGAAGATGAACAGGCTGAAGTTTTTGCATTAAGACCCATGACCTGTCCATTTCAGTTCCAAGTTTACCTTAACAAACCTAGAAGTTATAGAGATCTACCCATGCGCTTTAACGAGACATCTACCCTATTTAGAAATGAAGCCAGTGGCGAAATGCATGGTTTAATAAGGGTTAGACAGTTTACAATTTCAGAAGGGCATATAGCTTGTACACCAGAACAACTCGAAGACGAATTCGCAGGCTGTGTGGATTTGGCTAAATTTTGCCTGAAAACTTTGGGGCTGGAATCTGATGTTACTTACCGTTTCTCAAAGTGGGATGAAAACGATAAGGAAAAATATATCGGTGACGCTAAAACCTGGGAAAGAGTCCAGAATAGAATGAGAGAAATTTTGGATTCTCTGGAAATACAGTACGAAGAAGTTTCTGGCGATGCGGCATTTTACGGCCCTAAACTCGATATTCAAATGAAAAATGTTTACGGTAAAGAAGATACAATAATCACTGTACAAATAGATTTTCAATTAGCTGAAAGATTTAATATGACTTATGTAGATGAAAATGGTCAAAAAAAGCATCCTTATGTTTTGCATAGAACATCTTTGGGTTGCTATGAAAGGACCCTTGCGCTTTTACTTGAAAAATATGCAGGTGCCATGCCATTGTGGCTAGCTCCTGAACAAGTTCGTATATTACCTATAAGCGAAAAATATTTAACTCAGGCAAAAGAGCTTGAAACAAAACTTAGAGCTCAAGGATTTAGAGTAACAGTTGATACTCGTAGTGAAAAAACAGGTTACAAAATACGCTGTGCCCAGCTAGAAAAAATCCCATATATGTTGATACTTGGAGAAAAAGAAATAGAAACTCAAACAGTGTCCATAAGAAGCAGAAAAGCAGGGGATTTGGGGAGTATGCCTACAGAAGAATTTGCAAAACTGCTCAGAAAACAAGTTGATGATAGAGCTTTAGATATATAACAAAGGGACTTTCATAATGAAAAAGAAGAATGAAAATATAAACTTAGGACAATACATAAAATCTCTAAGTAAAAAACAAAAGCGAACGGCAATTATAGTCATAATTTCTGTTGCAGTGATTTCAGTTGTTTTGGCAGTAGTCACAGCAAGTTTAATTTTAGCCTGATTCCAATAAACTCTGCTGGACTTTTGTGCCCGGAATATTAGATGCAGTGTAAAATGAATTTTATTTTGAGGTGTGAAATTTTGAAAAATCAAGAAAAGTTGGTCAAAGATATAACTTCTATGGATGAAGATTTTGCCAAATGGTATACAGATATAGTAAAAAAAGCGGAACTAGTTTCATATTCCGGGGTGAAGGGTTGTATGGTCATAAGACCTTACGGCTATGCCATCTGGGAAAATATACAGAAAGATCTAGATAGGCGCTTCAAAGAAACAGGTCATGAAAACATTTATATGCCTATGTTTATCCCAGAAAGCTTACTACAAAAAGAAAAAGATCATGTAGAAGGTTTTGCACCTGAGGTTGCCTGGGTCACTCACGGCGGAGAAGAAAAATTAACAGAACGCTTGTGCGTAAGACCAACTTCTGAGACTCTGTTTTGTGAGCACTATAAAGATATAATCCATTCTTACAGAGATTTACCAAGACTATATAATCAATGGTGTTCTGTTGTTCGCTGGGAAAAAACAACAAGACCATTTTTACGTTCAGCTGAGTTTTTGTGGCAAGAAGGACATACCATGCACGAAACTCAGGAAGAAGCCATGGAAGAAACCCTAAGAATGCTGCAAATATACAAAGATTTCTATAAAGAAACCCTTGCCATACCTGCGGTCTGTGGACAAAAAACAGAAAAAGAAAAATTCGCAGGGGCAGAGTCAACATACACTATAGAGCCTATGATGCACAATGGGGTAGCGCTTCAGGGCGGTACAACACATTATTTTGGACAGGGCTTTGCTAAGAGTTTTGACATAACTTTTGCTGGTAGAGATAATAAACTACAATATCCCCATCAAACAAGTTGGGGGGTATCTACTCGTATGATAGGTGCCATCATCATGGTGCATGGTGATGATAATGGACTTATATTACCGCCAGCCGTGGCACCAATACAGCTAGTCATAGTTCCGATAATGCAAAAAAAGGCTGGCGTATTGGATGCTTGCAATAAGATTTATGAGGATTTGAAAGCTAAATACAGAGTAAAACTTGACGATGGTGATAATACTCCAGGTTTTAAGTTCAGTGAGTACGAAATGAAAGGTGTTCCGCTTAGATTAGAACTAGGACCTAAGGATTTAGAAAAAAATCAAGCAGTTCTAGTCCGCAGAGATAATAGAGAAAAAATATTCGTTGATTTAGCTAATCTGCAAGAAAAAATAGATAAAGCACTTTCTGATATCCACGATGGAATGTATAACCGTGCTTTGGAAAATCTTAAAAATAAAACTCATATAGCTAAAAATCACGATGAGTTCCTAGACATCGCTAAAAATAAACCTGGCTTTATAAAGGCTATGTGGTGCGGTGACCCCGCTTGTGAGGAAAAATTAAAAGAAGAAACAGGCGGTTTTAAGTCACGTTGTATCCCATTTGAACAGGAACACATATCAGACCATTGTGTCTGCTGTGGGAAAGAAGCTAAATATCAGCTTTACTTCGGGAAGCAGTATTAATTTTTATGGCATTCCTTCTAAAAATGAGCATTTGTAAAGTCTTCTATAATACTGCTTCTATTCTGCAACCAATCTGCGGTTTACACAGAATTCGGGATTCTGCCATTTTATTTATAAGTTCCTTAATCTTTTTTCGGAAGCTGCTAAGCATTTTGCTCAAAATATACGTTCAAGACATCTTTTAGCACATTAGCAGCAAATACCCCTGTTTTTGTATATTCCATAACTATACCAACGGCAACTTTAGGATCATCATATGGTGCAAAAGCAATTAGAGTAGATGTATCTGTAGCAACTGATGAAGATTTGTTTGAAGTAACTTGAGCAGTACCAGTTTTTGCGGCGATCTTTACCCCATAATTACCCAGGGTATTTCTAGCTGTTCCACCCGCCTGTGTCACCACAGCGCGCATACCTGTTTTTATTTCATCTATAGTGTCTTTTGAAATTTTCATATCCTTCACTATAGTTGGATTTTCCCTACTATTTTCTACTTTTGTGATATTACCAGTACTATCAGTAATTTTTTTGATTAAGTGGGTTTTACAACGCACACCGCTATTGGCTATAGTTGCACAGTATGTAGCAAGTTGAATAGGGGTTATCAGGTTGTCAGACTGTCCTATTGCAGCTGTTATAGTGTCACCATCATACCAGGTTCCACCTCTCTCTTCTCTTTCTTCGGGACCAGCCAGTATACCAGCCTTTTCATTTATTTCTATCCCTGTTTTTTGTCCTAAACCCAAATCAGATTGATATTGATTCATTTTGCTTACACCAAGCTTGTAAGCAGTTTCAAAGAAAAATATATTACAGGATTCAGCTAAGGCTTCTTTTAATTTTACATTACCATGTCTACCCAAACATTTTGGACTATAATTTGGTGAAAACCTGGTATAAGTATGATTGCAGTAAAATTGGGTATTTGCATCTATTATTCCTTCTTCTAGAGCGGCTATGGCAACGGCTGGTTTCATAGTTGATCCTATGGCATAGCAACCTTCAAAACATCTGGAAAAAAGAGGATTATTGTCTACATCTGTAACTATTTCATTGTAATACTTTTTATCTTCATAGTACCTGCTAAGATCAAAGCTTGGATAGCTTTGTGCACAAAGTACTGAAAAATCTTTCACATCTAGCACGACTATCGAAGCAGTAACAACCTCATCTTTTTTTGCCTGATTTTGAGCCTCTGCACAGTTTTCTTTCAAAGTTTCTAGGGCAGCCGCTTGTAATTTGGAATCTATTGTTAAATATATTCTATCTCCATTTTGGGCTTCCTTCACAATTTGTTGTGTAAGAGTTGTTCCATCTTGAGTGCTGCTTATCCTTACAGTGCCATCTTTACCTTTTAAATTTTTTTCAAAGGCCGACTCTATACCTGTTTTGCCTATCTTAGAATTTAATGCATATTCTCCACTTTCCTTTAATTTTTCATACTCTTCTTTATTTATAGCACCTATGGTACCGATTATATGTGGGGCTATCTCCCCATTTACATACTGCCTCTGTGGAGTTGTCTTTATTTGTACACAGCTTAAAACAGCACTATTTTCGCTGACTGCTTCTATGGTAGTTTGATTTACCGATACCGCAAATATATATGGCGTTCTCTCATTAAAACCCTCTTTTTCCATATTATAGCGAACACTTATGATATCTCTTTGCATCTGTTTAGTGTAATCTTTACAATCAAATTTTTCAGCTAAAGCTGATATGCATTCTTTGGCGCTTGCACTTTCTGCAATATTATAAGTATTTTTTAGCTGTTTTAATTCATACTCATTTTTACTACTAAACTCATATTTACCAGCCTCCAAAGTGATAGGTAGTTTGTCCACAAAATCATCATCATGCTTAGCAAATATTTCTATTAAACACCTTATTATTTCATTCTCTGTCCCATCCTTCAGATACATTTTGTTTAGCTGAATACTGTAACCTGCAGAATTTATAGCTAAACCCACACCGTTAGTATCATATATCTCCCCTCTCGCAGCGACTAAACTTTCTTTGTAACTGTCAGCATTATTTGCTATTTCTTTGTATTCTTCTCCGTTTACGACCTGCCAATTTATAAGTCTGCCAAAAAAAACTAGTCCAACTACAATGACAGAAATCAGACATACTATGTATCTTCTGTTTTTCATAGTTTAGTCGCTCCCCAAAAAACTATAAGCTTCCTGATTTTCTGCAACACCTTTTCTCGCCATAAGATATTTCATTTGTTTTCTTTTTATTTTTGTCAGTTTAAATATAAATTTTGCAATATAATAAAATACAAACTCAAAGATTAAAGTATAACAAAAACTTATCACGTATCTCACAATAGTACTTTCAGAAAATTCATTAGAAGTATTTATACTGTAAATAAACGCAAAATTTAAAGCCAAACTAGAAAACAAGAAAAATATTGCAAGAAAATATGCTTTTGATATATTAATGCTTTTAAACTTTTCTTTTAGCCTTGAGACTAAAAAGCACAGTACGGTAAGGAGTGTTATATAAAATCCAAAATATTCACCATAACCTATATCCATAAATAATCCGCAAACTATTCCCAATAATATCGCTCTACCTGAAGTTTCAAACAAGGCTATGTTAAATGCCACCAACAGTAAGAAATTGGGCTTGATACCATATAATGAAGGTATCAGAGCTGGCATTTGACTTATAAAAAATACCGCTACTATCTCAGCTAAAAATATTATACCTCTTATTTTTTTGAAATCTTTTATCATTTTTACTATCCCCTTATTGCCTTTGCATTCTTACCGCTAAAATCAGTTATTATATAGACTTTCCTAATTTCCTTAATATTTTCATAAGGTTCTATCTCTGCCTTAATATCATAGCCATTGCTGCTCACTGATATTTCTGAGACTTCGCCTATCAAAAGATTTTTAGGATAGACCTCTCCCACCCCAGATGTAACTATCATGTCTCCTTTGGCTATGTTGTTTTGCGTATTTATGTATTTTAAGCTAACTTTATTTGTAGCTATATCGTCAGTACTTCCGCTAACCACCGCTGTGTCGTTGCTGACTGTATCGTAAGCTCCTATATTTGTTTGAGGTGATAATATCGTACTCACTTTGCTGTGCGTCGCATAAATTGCACTGATATATCCTACTACTCCCTTGTCAGTTATCACCGGACTATATAGGCTTACACCCGAGTTAGAACCTTTATTCAGAGTAGCTCCGTAATATAACTCAGCTGAATCCCTTCCTATAACGTCCGCTTGAACTAGTTTGTAATCTTGGTGTTCTTCTTTGAGTCCTAAAATCCTTTTCATCTCTTCATTTTCTGACTTCATTTCATAATAATCTACCAGCTTGTTTCGAAGCTCATATATTTGCTCTTCCCCACCCGTACTTTGCACTTGACTTGTATTAGTATTTTTTGACGCTAAAAAATTTTGTATAGGCTGTGTTATGTATCCCATAGCTGAAACTACCACCGATGTTTTTACTGATGTAGAGTAAGATACCAAAACTGTTCCAGCCAAAGCTATCATTAAAACAATTTTGAAAATATTAGTCCTAAAAAATTTTTTCATGCGCATACAGCTTTCCCTCCCATTGAAAAATTATCCAAAATATAACTCTATAAAATTTATTTTATAAGTTGTCCCATGTGTTTTTTGTAAAAATTTAGCACTTTGTATGATCTTTATTGCTATAATTTTTTTTAGAATTGCTACTGGAGAATTCTTGGTAAAGTGATAAGCGAGTTTTATACATAGATATAGTGTTTTTGAAACGAATAAGTTATGATTAGAGGCACTCTAATTTAATTGACACTACCGTAAAAAAAAACTCGGATATTGAATAACAGAGTAGTCAAAGCAACAACGGCGTATGGCTATGCACAAAAAGACATTTACAGATATGGAACTACAATTTTCTAAAAAAAGAGAAACGGAAAGGCTAGAAATTTTCAAGGAATATATATAAATTCAGGTTTTAAGGGGATTTATTAAGAACAGTGTTTTGACATAATATTCCGTATTTTGTGAAAAAATACTACTTTTTTTTTTTTTTTTTAGGAAATATGCTGGAAACAATGATAATCTTATGCTATAATGTCAGTACGGCGTGGGAAACAGACAGACTTTAAAAAGTTTCGAGAGTTTATTCAAAGGGGAAGTTCCAAATGCGAGATAACAATTTTGATGAGAAAAAAGACAAAAAGCGCGAAAAGTTAGTTGTTATTCTCTTGCTTTTACTTGTTATATTGATTTCCCTAAGCGCTAGCGTTTGGTCGATATTTTTTGATAAAAGTCATGCGACTATTACCCCGGAATACGCTCTAGTACCAGAAGATAAGGGAGCTAAAAAGATATCTGGGGAAGAAGGCAAGAGTGAAGAAAAATTATCGCATCCAGATGGTGGTGGGTCGGTTGGAATTTCCTGCTCACCAAAGGTGAAAATAGACAGGTCAGAGAACAAAGCTACTCTGATGTTCCAGAACCCTTCGCGCTCGAACAATGACATGGTAGTACGTCTAGTTGTTCAAGATACACTCTTAGCAGAATCTGGTAAACTGGTTCCTGGCAAAGAGATTGACAGTATGGAGATCCTAGAAGAATCGGTGCACAAACTGCAGCTAGGTACATATGAGGGAACCTTCATTATATCTCTTTACGACCATGATACAGGAGAGAAAGCCATGATGGAAAGCTCAGTAAATGTGCAGGTAGAGGTTAGAGATTAGAGGTTAGAATGCCGATTAAGCTCGATACCCTTGAGAGCTTGTTGGAGCTGCCAAGGCTCAAGTTTAAACCCAAAGGGGCAGCTATAGGGCGAAAACTCACAAAAAACATCAACCCTATAACTTATACCAGAGCCAGGGAAAAACTCCAAAAGGGAATATGTTTTAAAGGTGGTGATTGTATGGAATTTAAAAGTAGTGCTTGATTTGTGTATTTTTTAGAAAGAAGGGGAGAAAAATGAAAAAGCTTTTAACTTATTTGCTCACATTTGCTATGCTTATTGTTGTCCTTATTCCAGCAATGGAACCAGCTTCAGCAGTGGAAGTGGAAGAGGAAGAGGAAGCGGGAGCGAATATTCTGCAAGACACAACAACACAGAGTAAAGATGTTATCGCTACTGTTGAAGCACCTGAAGTTGAGGATGTATTCTATGTTGAACTTGAGTGGGGAAGCATGGAATTTAATATTGTTGATACAGGTAGCAGAGTATATGATCCAGAAACACAGAAAGTAGTATATACCCCTACTGTAGCAGTAACCCCTGCAAACTCAGGTGCCAATGTGTTCTCACTGACAAACAAATCAAATCATGACGTTACGGCAACGACTGCCATTACAGATGAAACTGACGGATCGCTAACGGGAACAATTTGTGACAGTGAGGGAAAAGAAACAACAACCATTGTAATGCAAGAAGGTTTTACCGCAGCTGATACTTATACTCTTACTTTCAAGGCTACAGAGAACTTTAAAATGGAAGCAGCTGAAAGTGTGACAATAGCCACGATCAATATAGAGTTCAGTATTCCTGAGGAAGAGTAAGAGGACGATCCGATGTAGTAACGATTCAGTTTTACCTTTTTGAAAAACATATAACCATATGCCTAGCAATAACTAAAATAGAGGTCGAAAAAATGAACGAGACAAATAAAAAATCAAGAACCATAATAATTTTATCAGCGATAGCTGTTTTATCAGTTTTCTGTATGGTCGTGTGCCTCTCCATAGGCCACGCCTGGCGGCAGGGAAAGTTCGTCCCACCAGAGTTCGAACCTACTGCTCAGAGCGGAACACCAGATGTGCCAAAAGGCTTGGCCTGGCAGGAAGTGTGGCAGCCCGGCATGACCTTTAGAGCTAGCATATGTGCTAGGGTGGAAGTCAAAGACGGTAAAGCGGATATCTACCTTACTAATAGCGAGCAAAATAATGTCTTGCTAAAGCTTAAAATCATGAACTCTGCAGATGAAAAAATAGCCGAAACCGGTGTCTTAAAATCAGGAGAATACGTACAGTCCGTAAGTTTCGAAAAGATCCCAGAAAACGGCGAACAGATTGTTATGAAGCTTATGGCCTACGAACCGACTAATTACTATAGTGCGGGCTCGGTGAAAATCTCTACTCCCGTAGAGATTTTCAATTAAAAATTAATAATTAAAAATTAATAATTGAGGTAGCAGCGCGAGAAAAAACTTTTCCCGCGCTGTATTTTACGCTGAACCCCTAACAGAAAAACATTCTGGGAAAAATTTGTTTTTCCCAGAATGTTACCACAATTATTAATTATTAATTGTTAATTATTAATTAAAAATCCCCCTGCTTTTTACTATATTTGCTCGCAAATTAAATCAATATCTTTTTCTAAAGGCAGCAACTTATCTGGTTCAGAAGCAACGTTGGTAAAAATAATTACTATGTAGTCTCCTGCATCAGAGTAGACAATACCGGAATCGTTTGTTGCTGTCTCACCATTCTCAGGATTTCCGTCTAAATATTCCGGCTGTGCCTTATTGGTATCGTCATAAATTCCATCTTCCCAGCCAGCTTTAGTTTGGACTTTATACTTTTGCCCTAACTCCTGAGATATAGCAGAAAAATATGTATCTCCGAAATATGAAACAAATTCCTCTGGCGTATTTTTGTCGTTTAAAAATTGATACATCTGAGTCCAGAGTACAGCAAGCTCACGAACTGTAATATTGCAAGGATACCAGTCTTCTGTAATTTCGGTAGGTAGCGATAAAGTCTCACACCACTCTACAAGCGGCTCATTTCCATATAAAGCTCTTAAATTTTCATAAGCATCATTATCAGATACAGTAATAGCAGCTTTGAACCATTCCTTGTGCTTTTCAAATGAAGACGGGTCACTGTATATAAGCGAAGCAAGATATGGAGCCTTTATCGTACTTTGAGAAGTAAATTTCCAATCTGCATTATAGGAAAAACCCTGTCCAGTTTCTGGCTTCACAACAATAAAGCTCGATACTATTCCTTCTGCTTTATAATCGTCTATCTGTCTGTCTAAATCCTGAATTATTTTATCGTCAATTTTTGTCTTATCAGAATAAACTACATCGCTATCACTTGTATCTAAATTAGACAATATATTCCTAGCATTTAAAGCCTGTTTTTCATAGTAATTTTGATTCCCTATCTTTGAGGTAACACCGCAAAATATAAAAAGAAAAAGAAATATAAACAATGCTAAAACTATAAAACTTACACAAAGCAAAACTTTTTTTGAGATACGCTTAGCTTTATTCTCTTCCATCTTACCAATGGCTCCTCTGACCATAATATTGTAATATACAGTGTTGATTTGGTCGAGGTGACTGGATTCGAACCAGCGGCCCCTACGTCCCGAACGTAGTGCTCTACCAAACTGAGCCACACCTCGAAAAAAACCAAAAAGAACTCCGTACTCAAACAAAACTCTAAGTACAGAGTCCAAAAAAATGGCTGCGGAACTAGGATTCGAACCCAGACAAACAGAGTCAGAGTCTGCTGTGCTACCATTACACAATTCCGCAATATAACAATCCGAAAATTATTATACACAATAAAAGAACAGTGGTCAACACCAAAGCCCAAGCGTATTGTTGAATTAATAAAAACAACAATACGCTTTGAAGCTTCAGCAAGTACTTTGTATTAATACAAAACAACATTTCCTTCGTATTTGTCATTAACTATGAAGTACGCCTTGCTTTCCTCCGGTTTAACATAAAGCTTAACATCCTTCACCTTGTCCTTGTTGCCATCAGCCTGGTAACACTCTTCAGCTATTTTAAATAGTTGCTCATCGTCAAACTCTTTTCCCCAAAATTGAACGAACAGCTTTCTACTTATATCATTCCGAACAGAGCTAGAACTTTCAGCTCTGCTGACATTTGAAGAAGAGCTAGCTTCTAAATTTGGCTTATTCGCAACTTTAGAAGAAGACTTAGAAATTTTAGATGAAGATGAATTATTTTTCTTATTTGCCACAATAAATACCTCCCAAATCAAAAACCAGATATTTAATATTTACAATATAAAATAGATTTATTCACCCATAATTTTGTTTGCATTCAAATGAATGCCAGGGCCCATAGTAGAAGCCACAACACAAGATCTAATATATGTGCCTTTAGTTGCAGCAGGTTTAGCTTTCTTTACAGCATCTAGTAAGGCATCGAAATTTTCTTGCAACTTCTCAGCCCCAAATGAAACTTTTCCTATAGCACAGTGGATGATATTTGTTTTATCTAATCTGTATTCTATTTTACCAGATTTAGCATCAGTTACAGCTTTAGCTATGTCTTTTGTAACAGTTCCAGCTTTCGGGTTTGGCATTAGACCTCTAGGTCCCAAGATGCGTCCTAAACGTCCAACAACAGGCATCATATCCGGTGTTGTTACCATTATGTCAAAACCTGTCCAACCTTCATTTTGAATTTTTTCAGCAAACTCTTCTGCCCCGACAAAATCAGCTCCAGCTTCTTTAGCTAACTTTTCGTCTTCGCCTTTGCACAAAGCCAAAACTTTAACGTCTTTACCAGTACCATTAGGTAAAACAACAGCACCTCTTACCTGCTGGTCTGCGTGTCTGCTATCAACACCCAGTTTAATATGAACTTCAACAGTCTCATCGAATTTTGCAGTTGCAACTTTAACACAAGTATCCAAACCTTCATAAACGTCGTAATGTTTAGATTTATCTATTTGTTTCAAACTATCTGTATATTTCTTACCATGTTTCATTGAATTTTCCTCCCTTAATTCGTGGTAAGCGGATTTTTCCTCCCACTTTTTGGGGAAACAAAAATCGTTTGTAGTATTTTGTTTCAAAATCTATTAGTCAGTAATTTCTACACCCATGCTACGAGCGGTTCCTTTGACCATGCTTATAGCCGCTTCTAAACTAGCTGCGTTTAAGTCGGGCATTTTTTGCTGAGCAATCTTTTCTACTTGCTCTTGGCTTAGCTTTGCAACTTTCTTCTTATTAGGCTCTCCTGAGCCCTTATCTAAACCACAAGCTTTTTTAATTAAAACTGCAGCCGGTGGAGTCTTTGTTACAAAAGTAAACGAGCGGTCCGCATAGACAGTTATGACAACCGGTATCAGAAGACCTACATCATTTTTTGTTCTATCATTGAACTCCTTGGTAAAAGCCATGATATTTACGCCATGCTGACCCAAAGCAGGTCCTACAGGCGGCGCCGGTGTTGCCTTTCCGGCTGGTATCTGAAGTTTTATCATGCCGACAACTTTTTGTTGAGCCATTTACAGCACCTCCAAAATGCGTGGTACAATTCACATTTTCAAAAAAAGTGAACGGCGGTTTTATTTAACCGCTGCGATAAAGCCAGTATATCAATCATAAATTTGCTTTATCTCCCACAAATATAAAAGCTTTGAAAAAGCCATATATTTCACTAATCTATCTTCTTTACTTGATCAAGCTCCAGTTCAGCAGGTGTATCTCTACCAAACATGGATACTGTAACTTTTAAAACATTATTTTCCTTATCGATTTCTTCTACAGTGGCAACGAAATCTTCCAAAGGGCCGTCCAAAATTTGTACACTGTCACCGACGTCATAGGCAACTTCTATACTTCTTCTTTCGATACCCATATTGTGAGCTTCTCGCTCTGTCAAAGGTACAGGGTCACCGGAAGGACCGACAAAACCCGTACAACCTCTTACATTTCTAACTATAGACCATGTGTCATCAGTAAGGACCATTTTTACCATGACATATCCCGGGAAAAGTTTGCGTTCAACCTCTACCTGTTTGTCCTTTTTGATTTCTTTGACTATTTCGGTAGGGATTTTGATTTCTTGTATGAAATCTTGTAAGTTTCTATTTTCTACTATTTTTTCCAAATTGGACGCTACTTTACTTTCATAACCAGAAAATGCCTGTATGATATACCATCTTGCTTCCTGAGCCATAACTCTTGCACCCCCTATAGAGTTTATGAGCCAGCAATGCCCATGAATTTACTCAATACAGCAAGCAAACCGGCATCAAGTGCAAAAACAAATAATCCCACTATACAAACTACGACCAAAACCACTAGCATATTATTGAATGTAGCCTTTGGAGTTGGCCAAACTATCTTTTTTATTTCGTTTATGCTGTCTTTAAAAAACTTGACAACACTTTTAAAGACATTTGTTTTCTTATTGGAACCAGCTTTAGCCGACGCGCTTTTTTTTCCAGATTCTTTAGAGTTCTTCATTTTATTGGTCATAATACTACTTGCTGTACTCTCACCAGCGGAAGTCTTTTTGTTCGCATTTAGCTTTTTATTAGCTTTCTTAGACATATGTTCCTCCGCAATAACTTATTTGGTTTCCTTGTGAAGAGTATGTTTCCTACAAAATCTGCAATACTTTTTCATCTCAAGCCTATCAGGAGTGTTCTTTTTTTCTTTTGTAGTATCGTAATTTCTACGGTTACACTCTGTGCAAGCTAATGTAATTTTCGTTCTCATAACGGCACCTCCAAAATTATTGTGTTTTTAAGCCTCCCTCGTGTTTGCTGAACAGGTTATCCATTTAAAAATCCAAATAAAAAAATAACCCTCTTAACGAGATAACTAAAATACTATCACATATGGATATTGTAGTCAAACGGTGGCATGTGTATATTGAAAATTATACACAGTATTTTTTGCCGAGTACCTTCTCACTCAAAGGTAAAAGTCGTTTTACGCGTACTAAAAAAGACTGACCACGGTATGATATTTGTAGTGAAAACTAGCGCTAGTCTTCTAGTACAGCTTCTAAATACTTAACCAGATCTTCAACACATTTGACTTTTTCAACATCATCATCGGGCACCTCGATGTCAAACTCATCCTCTATCGACATAAGTAAATCAACAACATCAAGAGAATCTGCACCTAAATCTTCCACCATTCTGGTTGACATGTCTATCGATTGCGCATCCACACCGAATTGATTACTAAGTATATCTTTTACTTTTTCAAGCACCATAGTATTTCAATCTCCCTACAATTAAATCAATTAAAACAAAAAATATACTATTCCAATTTTTCTATCTTGTCAACATTAGTGCCATCATCTTTTTCAACACAGCCTAAATTTTCACCTTTACACACCTGTCATTTTAGTGTAGAATGGGAGACACTGAGCAATCATGTGCTACATTTTGTAGAAAAAGCACGAATTAGAGGTTAGAGGTTAGAGGTTAGAGGTTAGAGGTTAGAGGTTGGAGGTTAGAGGTTAGAAATTCTAACATTCCAACATTCCAACTCTCCAACTCTCTAACTCTCTAACTCTCTAACAGTCTAACTTTCTAAAAAACGGGGGTAAATTTTTTATGAATAAATTGGCGTTAAAATTAACAGCATTGGTATTATCGTTTTTGCTCATATTTAGCTCTAGCGAGCCTTTGATACATGAAGTCGGATCGTAGCCATGTCGTTCTGTGAGCCAAGGAGTTGCTTGCTTTTGTTGTCTTCCTAAGACCGCTTGGCCTCCGACTTGGTAAATTTTTTATGAATAAATTGGCGTTAAAATTAACAGCATTGGTATTATCGTTTTTGCTCATATTTAGCTCTAGCGAGCCTTTGATACATG
>JAZUOT010000056.1:0-23498 GCA_045604805.1 Acutalibacteraceae bacterium
ACCTGATCATATAAACCTGAAAATGAAGCCTCATCAACAGGTACAACAGGTAAAGCTCCACTATCTATAAAGGGGGTCACAATACTAATAGACAAACTTGTATTATCTTCACATTGACCTGTGGGATTTTTTCTATTATACTCCTCCCTAACATGGTTTAATAATCCATCTTTATTTAGTTCTTCTTCATTAACACGTCGCAACCTTACTGGTAACCCTCCAGCTACTTGCTCTAGCTGCTCAAGGCTCAAGATGCTTGCATCTGATGTTTCATTTCTTCTTTTATACGCAAGCTTTATCGCATCTAAATCAGCAGAACCTACCTCGTAGCCCAGAATTCTAAATTGCTCAATCGCTTCTTCTTTGTCTCTAAATTTTATGAGTAAATCTATTTCCTTTTTGCTTAAGCCACACAAATCTTTGGACAAAATTTTCTCAGACATCTCAAAAGCCTCCTCGGTAAAAACAAAACACCTATATTTATAGTATATACCCCCACCCCCACATGAAGTCAATAGGAAAATAAAAAAATTTTACTGCAGAGCTTTACTTTGGCTTTTTGCAAAAAACAAAACACCTAGCAATTAAAAAATTTTGCCAGATGTTTGGAATTAATTTATAGAATAGGTTTTGGGCTTAAAAAAGCTTTCATACTTTTGGAGCGTGGACGGGCTTTCATGCGTTTTGCGTGCTGTGAGTAAACCCAGTAGCGCCCTTTTATTAGTGTTCAGAGAAGTGTTGTGTGGAATTAGTACCTTTATATTTATTTATTAAAGCAAGAATCAAACACACTACAAGTAAGCCACTTACACAACCAGACACATCTAACCATACGTCAGGGAGTTTGCCATCACGTCCACTCACAAAGAGCTGTATACTTTCGTCGCACACAGCTGTGGACAAGTCTACAAGCAACGATACGCCTATACCTTTGGGAAATTTATCTACAAATACTAGCGAAGAAAGGACACCTAATACTGTGAATTCTACAAAATGTGCCATTTTTCGCACAAAAAACATATCTAAGTGGAAGGGTAATATCTTTTGTAAAATATCTAAAATCCATTGGCTTTCTTCTGTAGATTCGTCTCCTGGTTGTAAAGATCGGACAAATATGAAGATTATCCAAAAAATAAGTAGCAGTGAAAATAGGATCTTACGATTTCTAAAATGTACATTCATTAGTATGTATGCCTTTCATCTCATATATAAAAATGGCGCCCCTGGCGAGACTCGAACTCACTACCTTGCGCTTAGGAGGCGCACGCTCTATCCAAATGAGCTACAGGGGCACAAAAATCAATACAATAAAACTGGTTAAGATTATACATCAATAATAAAATGCTGTCAAATTACAGGTAGGGGATTTAAAATTTATACAACTAAAAATATTTTCTTTTACGATATTTTTAACCTATCTTACTGATTCTTTAGCTACTGTTTCTCTCTGTGGTGTTAACTTAGATTAATTTAGTGATATAATGTTTGACAAGGAAAATGGATTTGAATTTTTTTAATTTATAATTAATTTATGCATACTATTACTTTTTATATGCAAAGTAAATTTGTTTTTCGCTAGATTTTAGTTTAAGGTGATAATTTATGTCTAAAAAAAAGTTTGCTCTATTAGGAAGCCAATTCCTTGCCGACACAATATTATTCATTCAAAAAAGTTTGCAGAGAATATCAAAAATAGACGCAGATTTTTTGCTTGTTGACGTAAAACCAATAAATTTTGACTATTGTATGACAGATATGAATGAATTAGATGGATACATGGTTCTTTCACCATATAGGCAACAAATAATGCAATACATGGATAAAATTAGCCGGGAATCTAGGCTTTATAGATGTGTCGATGTTGTGAAAAATTCAAATCTGGTAGAGGGCCATATAGTAACAGCTAATGCTTTCATGAAAACCTTAAGTAGATACGGTGCCAAGTTGCAAGGTAAAATATCGATATATGGAATGGGACCTATGACCAGGATACTGGCATTTGAATGTGCAATACAGGGTGCCAGCACTTGTATTCTCACAGATGGGAAAAAATTACCTGAAGCTTCTCGCCTGTCTGGAGAAATTAGAGATTCTTTTAACAACTGGAGCGTGGTCACTTCATTGCTTAATAGTGTAGATGAGCCAATAGATATACTTGTAAACACATCTGAAAATCAAGCTAATAAGCTAGTGGATTATAATAATATATGGGAGAAAAGTAAATATTTTTTTGATATGAATATGCAACCAAAAACTCATTCATTGCATCAAAAAGCTGCAGAGTATGGTGTTATAGATATAAATCCTCTGTATATGCTTGTATGTCAATGTGCTTTTTCTAGCCAAATATGGAACGGTAATAATTTTACTGACGAAGAATTAGATTTGGTTTTTGAGGAAACTCGAGAGTGGAAAAGGAAAACATCTCTCTCTTGATTTAGAAGAACCAGATATCTTTCTTTGCTATAGATATTTCTTTTTGGTTTAGATAATCCAGTATACCGGCTGTAGTTTTAAAATTGAAAATTAATTTATACGAGTATAAAGCTTGCCTTTTATATTCTTTGGATAAAGTCTTAATGGCATTAGCAGAGTATTTTGAATCTCCCTTTATAGGATATCCTATATGGGCTAGGTGAGCCCGGATTTGGTGAGTTCTTCCGGTAATTAAATGAATTTCAAGTAGCGAACTACTGGTGCGTCGTTCAATAAGACTGTATTCGGTAATGATTTCCTTATATCCTTTTAATGCTTTGTCAGAAATAAAGACTTTATTTTTACTCTGATCTTTAAGTAAATAGGCTTTGCAAATGTCATGAGATTTTTGTACTTTACCTAAAACTTCGCATAAATAATACTTCTCTATTTCTCGCTGACGTATTTTTTCATTAATAATCTTTAGACTTGCTGCATTTTTAGCTGCTATTATCAGTCCGCCTGTATTTCTGTCAAGACGATTTACAAAAGCCGGAGAAAAACAGTGTTCACTTTCCGGATGGTATTCTCCATTTTCGTAAAGATATTTATGAAGCCTATTTAGCGCACAATCAAAATGGAAATTCTTATCTGGATGTGTAGGAATTCCGACACTCTTATCTATGATAACAACATTATCATCCTCGTATAAAATTTTTAGTTTGTTTGGTGCTTTTTTAAATTCGTAGTCGACCTTGTCATTTATTAACAAGACATCATCGATGTATATGCTCAAAACATCATTTTCGCACAAAATATCATATTCTTTGCAGCGTTTACCATTAAGCTTTACATTTTTTTTTCGAATAGCCTTGTACATCGCTGATATTGGCAGGCGCTTGAAAGTTTTCGATAAAAATTTGTCTACGCGCTGGTTTGCATCATTCTTGTGAATTAGTACGGTTTTCATCTTTTATCCACTTAAAAGTTATTTAAAATATCGTCGACTATTTCATCGGCATTCTGATTTACTTTTTCATCAAGATTAGTTCTTGATTCACTTTTAGCTGCCAATGGATTAACATTAGAACCAGCAAAGTTAGCGTGAGGTATCTGTTGTTTATTGATTTTAGGATTCGCTGCATTCGTGGCAATATTATTTATAATATTCTTCTTACTTAAAGTGATCTGACAAACAATGGACAGTGCTAGTAGCGAAATAAACAAGTAAGACATAAGCAAACTGGTATCAGAAATATTAATTTCATTATTTAAAAACTGACTAACAAGTGCTGGGACAGCGTATATCACAGTAGTAGAAAAACAAAAAAAACTCACAACAACAAATTTATTCAAAGTGTACTTTGCTTCGAACCTGCATAATAATTTAGCGTACATGAACAGGAAAACTAACATGAAGGCATGCGCAATTGTACCGTACATTTGGTCGCTAAGCTCAAATAAATTTGGATATGTCAGAAATACATCAACAGAAAGTTGGGTACAAATCGCAACAGACGGCAATATTAACAAAAGAGAAGTAGATCTCAATAAATTATTTCCTAAAAAAAGTGACAACGACATTATAAATAGTATTGCACCAGCTAAAGCATCTAATAAATAAATGACAACATCGGTATTAGATAATTCAAAGCTCATAAATTTATGTATACTCGAGGATATAATGGATATAGCTGCCATCAAAGCAAAAATTCCAGCAAATACATTTCGTTTAATAGCAAGATGTTTTTGTGAGTCTTTGCAAAAGATTGACATTATCAGCATCACAATAAAAAACAAAGCCAACATAAGCGCTATAACATATGTTGATCTGTTTATATTTCCTATCATACTTTCCAAGCGTTTGATGTAGTGCTCGAATTGATAAGCTCTAAGAGGAAAAACAATCAAACACATTATAAAAAACGGTATCCACAAATGTTTAAGTTTCATTACGAACCTCATAAACCTCCAAGATCACAATAATTTTTATTACAATACCCACATATAAAAATACAGTAGCCAATGTCACAATCGGCTACCGCTATCAATTGGTTGCGGAGGCTGGATTTGAACCAACGACCTTCGGGTTATGAGCCCGACGAGCTACCAAACTGCTCCACCCCGCGTCACTATGAAATTTAAAAACCAACAATACTAGTTCATTGTAACTCATATCATCGCAAATTGCAATACTCTATTTCAAATTAAGTTACCTGCTGAACGCAATACAAACCCTACAAAAAACTATACAACCCATAAATGGTGGGAGAGAGTGGATTCGAACCACTGAAGGCAGAGCCAACAGATTTACAGTCTGCTCCCTTTGGCCACTCGGGAACTCTCCCAAAAAATTCACATGGAGCTGGTGGACGGACTTGAACCCCCGACCTGCTGATTACAAATCAGCTGCTCTACCAACTGAGCTACACCAGCAAGTAGTTTACATCCACGCGACATTTTCCATTGTACAATACTTTTATTCCTTTGTCAACCAAGTTTTTGAAGTTTGCGGATTAATAAATTGCATTTCGTTAGGCGAAAATATATCACGAAATTTTCGAAATTCTCGGCTGTTTCGAGCTTTTAATTCTCTGTGTGTTCAATTTTATAATCCTAAACTATCTCTCAAATTAAATGCCTCCCTTTTTAAATAAGCCAACTTTTCCCTTATATCATAACAGCTTACCTTTTATTTCAGTTAGATTGAATTATGTCGGAAATGAATGTAAAATGTATGATGTAATAATTTGTTAGGGGGATATATTTATGTCAAAAGTAATGGTAGAAATTTCAGCGCACCACGTACACGTAACACAGGAGCACTTAGAGATATTATTTGGAAAAGGTGCAAAGCTTACAAACAAAAAAGATCTTTCACAGCCTGGGCAATTTGCCTGCTTTGAGAAGGTTGACATAGTAGGACCAAAGTCTACGATAAAAAATGTTTCAATATTAGGGCCTACACGTCCTCAGACACAGGTAGAAATTTCTCTCACAGAAGCTAGAAAATTAGGGGTACAAGCCCCTATACGCATGTCAGGAGACATCAAGGACTCAGCAGCTTGTACTTTGGTAGGTCCAGAAGGACAAGTAGAAATCAGCGAAGGAGTTATCGCGGCAGCTAGACATATACATTTAGACCCTAAAACAGCAGAAGAGATAAATGTAAAAGACGGAGATACTATAGCTATCAATATAGAAGAAGGAACCCGTCCACTGATATTTAAGAACATTATTGCAAGAGTTAGCGAAAAATTTTCTCCTGCTGTACACTTAGACACTGACGAAGCTAACGCAGCAGCTTTAAGCTGTGCAGTTGATGCAGAGATAATAGTTGGCTAGCTTTTTGTTTGCAAAGCGAAGAGTCAAAAGATGAATGTGTTTGATATAATCGGTCCTGATATGATAGGGCCTTCGAGTTCTCATACGGCTGGGGCTGTCAGAATAGGTCTTGCGGCCTGTGTTTTGTTGGATGGCAAACCTATAAAAGCCAGGATAGGTTTATTTTCTTCCTTTGCTAAGACAGGCAAGGGTCACGGAACCCACAAAGCTATGATAGCTGGCATATTAGGCATGAAGCCAAATGATAGAAAAATAAGAAGAAGCTATGATATAGCTTTAGAACAGGGCCTGGAGTATGAATTTTACGACATAGAAGATCTAGATGGTGTTCACCCTAATACAGCGGTGATAGATTTATTTAGTGATAAGGGCCATAGCATCAAGCTGCAAGCATCCTCTGTGGGTGGCGGCAAGATAATGGTAAACAAAATAGACGATATGCCTGTTAGTATTTCTGGTGAGAATACCACTATACTTATTTTAAATGATGATAGGCCTGGAGTTATGTCCTCTGTGACTACAGTTCTAGCCTCCAGTGATATCAACATAGCGACCTTCGAACTTAACCGCAACAAAAAAGGTGACAAGGCTATGATGTCAATAAAGGTAGACGATGCGGTTTCTGCAGAAGTGATGAGCAGATTGCGAAATTTATCAGGGGTTGAAAGTGTCAACATCCTGGAAATAGGCACTATATGATAAGGAAGATGCTTTTATGTTCTATTCAGTAGAAAGTTTTGTTAGCCTTGCTGAAAAAGAAAATAAAAAGATCTCTGAGATAATGCTTAAAGACCAAGTCGTAGATATGCAACAGAGTGAAGAGAGTATTTATGATACAATGAAAGCTTCTTTCGAAGTTATGAGAACTTCTATAAAAGATGGACAATCAAAACATCTACATTCTATTACAGGTTTTGCAGGTGGTATATCAGCAAAACTTAAAGAAGTTTTATCATCTGGGAAGCCTCTGTGCGACAAGCTATTTACCAAGGCTATAATGTACGCTATTGCAGTAGCAGAAAGCAACGCCTGTATGGGCAGAGTAATCGCAGCACCTACAGCAGGTTCCTGTGGAATATTACCAGGGCTCATATTTGCTGTGATGGAAGAGAAAAACATAAATGAAGAAGATGCTATAATGTCACTATTTACAGCTTCAGCATTTGGAATGGTGATAGCAACTAATGCTACTGTATCTGGTGCTGAAGGTGGCTGCCAGGCTGAATGTGGAAGTGCTTCGGCTATGGCAGCAGCGGCTGTAGTGGAAATGATGGGTGGCACAGCTAGAATGTGTGCCAATGCCTGTGCTATTTCCATGAAAAGTACACTGGGTTTAGTTTGCGATTCTGTTGCAGGTTTGGTAGAAGTGCCGTGTATAAAGCGAAATGCTACCGGAGCTACTAATGCTTTGACAGCAGCGCAGATGGCACTGGCAGGTATAGAAAGTGTCATACCTGCTGATGAAGTTATACTTACAATGCGTAATGTAGGCAGGACTATTCCTCAAAGTTTAAGAGAAACTTCAGAGGGCGGTTTAGCGGTGACACCTACCGGTAGACGCATAGCTAAACAGCTTGAAAGTATAGATGATCCTTACAAAAATTTTAAAAACTAATATAAGGGTAATATTATGAAACGATATGTATTTTTACTTGCTATATCATATTTTGTTTCGCTGATAGCCGCCTGTGCTATAGGTCTCTGGCCTAGTGTAGTAGCGTTTTTCGTTCTTAGTGCTGTGGCTGTTATATTTTTACTTAGTAAAAAACTGCGCCAAAACAGGCTAATACTTATCTCGGTGTTAGCATCTGTTTTGGCCTTTGCTGCATTTAGCATATATACTTTTGTGATAGTGGAGCCAGTTTTGCAGCTTGATGGCTATGACGCTAATATATCAGCTACCTTGTGCGAGTTACCGGAAGAAGGAAACGGAAAATATAGCTACACCCTGAAAACTGATTCAATAGACATAGAAGGTGCAAAGCAGGAAATAAAACTCAAGATATCCACTAATAATCCAATAAATATAGATATATATGATAAGCTCAAAGCAAAAGTTCATTTTTATAAAGCCCATGATGATAGTGATAGTTTCAATACACTCAACTACCAGAATTCTAAAGGTATATACATAAATGCTTTCATGTATGAGTATGAAAACTACGAAGTGCTCCCTGCTGACTCAAAGCCCTTATATTACTATGCTATCAGGTTCAGGCAGAGGATGATGGAATCTATAAACAGCTTGGTACCTCAAAGAGAAGCTGCTTTATTGAATGCTGTTATGTTAGGGCAGAAACAGGGCCTAGATATAGATATCCGTGACAATATGAGAATAGCTGGAGTGTCGCACTTAGTGTCTGTTTCAGGTTTGCATTTGGCAATACTTGGGCAGTTTTTGATGTCGATGTTTTTATTTTTGGGAGTGTCCAAAAAATTTTCAGCTGGTTTTACAGCTGCATTGATTTTCATTTTTATGGCTTTGACAGGCTTTGTGCCCTCTGTGATGAGAGCAGGAATTATGGCCTTGTTATTTTACATAGGAATATTATTTGAAAGAGAGTCTGAACCACTGACTTCTTTGGGAATAGCTGTCTTAATTATGTGTATAGCTAACCCATTAGCCGGTGGAGATATAGGGCTTATTCTATCCTTCTTTGCAACATTAGGATTGCTCTTATTTTCATCGAAATTCAAATATGTTTTACAGAGAAAATCTGCTGTACTACGCCACAAAAACAAATTCTTAGATAGATTCATATCAACAGTAAATACCACCATAGCTACAACTCTATCAGCAACAGTATTTACTCTACCATTTACTATGACTGCCTTCTCAGAAATTTCTTTGGTATCTATTTTGGGTAACCTGTTTATGGTTTACCCTGCGAGCTTTATGATGTTACTAGCTATGCTTTCAGCGCTTGTTTGTTCCTTAGGACTATTTGCTTTAGCAGTGCCATTCGCATTCTGTGCATACCTATTTGCGAAATATACGATATTTATTTCTTGGGCAATATCCAGCATACCTTTTGCGAGTATCAGCACGTCAGAAGGTTTTGTATCTATTTGGTTAGCATCGACTTTGTTTTTGGCAGCGTTTTTATTTGTAAGCTCAAAGCGTAAATATTTTATCAGAGTGGTAAGCATATATGCTGCTATAGTTTTACTTTTTGGAATAACTACTTACCAGGTTTTAAATCATGCTTGGGCTGAAGTTTCGATACTGAGCTGCGGGAATAATATGGCAGTTAGTGTGAAAAATAACGGCTACACATCGGTGCTTTCATGTGGAGGTAGCAGTAGTACTTCTACTAAGTTTGTTTCATATCTTAAGTCGCACCACATAAACAGCATAGACACTTTGATGGTAGCTGATTCTAAACCTGAGTCAGCAGCTTCAGCCGGGAGTTTGCTTAGCGAATACAGGCCGAATTATATTTTGCTGAATGAAAAACTTAAGCAAGATGAAAGTGTGATGACAGCTATTGGGAGTTATGAGAATAACAATGGTTTGAGTTACTTTAAAGACAATATGTTTTTTAAATTAACAGATGCGATAAAGGTTGATGTTTTTGAGGCGGATGGAAAAAGCTTTGAATCTGCTAACATAAATGGCTTTAAATTTTTATTTTGTCCAAGTGGCGGAGATGCAAAGAATTTATCTTATGAACAAAGACAGTGTGATTTTTTCGTAATGAGCGAAGTACCAGCCAATGTAGAAAAGATACAAGCTGAGTACACAGTACTTGCTATGAGTGAGACTACTGCTGCAAAAACTATAAAGTATGGGCAGTTGCCAAAAACGCAGAACATACTAAAAACCAGCGAAGGAGATTTAAGTTTAAAATTAAAACCTGATAGATCTGTAAAAATTGCAGTATCTACATAAGCCATTCATTTTTTGAATCAAAATAGTATATAATTGTGGTATGGATTTTTTTTCTTTATTTGTTACGTCTGTTGGTTTATCGTGCGATGCTTTTGCAGCATCTGTATTCATTAGTGCTTTTAATAAAAAACTAAAATTTAAAAAGATTTTATGTCTAAGTTTGGCTTTCGGCTTTTTTCAGGCGTTAATGCCAACAATAGGTTGGGTTATAGGTCAAGCTGGTGCTACGATAATTGCTAAATTCGACCATTGGATAGCTTTTACATTGTTATCATATTTAGGGGCAAAGATGTATGTAGATGCTTTTAATGGTGGAGCAAGAATAAACAATTCAGCAAAAGATATTTCTATCATTTCAGAGGTAAAAGATGTTTTGTTACTTGCAATTGCTACGAGCATAGATGCGCTGACAGCAGGAATAATCCTTCCTTCCATCATAGCAACAGAAAACACTTACTTCACTTTGATTTCCACAGGTTTCATAGGAATTGTTACTTTTTTGTTTTCTTTTTCTGGTGCTTACCTGGGTAAAAAATTGGGTGCAAAATTAAGTATCAAGGCACAGATTTTGGGTGGAAGTGTTTTATTGATAATGGCAATAAAAATTCTTTTACAACATCTTATCAATCACATTTAAAACAGGAAAATATATATTGTTTATCATCTTAATTTTCTGGCACACTCTTTCAAACACTTGAAGAGGTGATTTTACGAGAACAAAACAGGCATTAGATACTAACCAATCTATTAGGGCATCGCTCATGTAAACATCGACTGTTACTGTAAATTCATCTCTATCAGAGCGTTTGCAATTTATGTCTTTGCCAAATTTCTCGCTTATAACTTCTAAAAATTCGCTTTGACATACCATCTCTACTCTGACTTTTTCTCCGGGGAACATGTTTATATTTTTCTTAGCATAGTCTGATACATCGAATTCATTATCATAGTCGCTGACCTCATTTAACGAACGTCTTCCTTCATCCACAACTTCGACTTTGCTCATTCTATCTATTCTGTAGTTACTTATATCATTGTAATTCTCATCATTGGCAACAAGATAGTATCTGTCTGCTGACCATATAAGAGCATAAGGACTCACAACAAACACTTTCCCGTCAGTAATTTTTATATTATTATTTCTTAGCGTTTTATGTTTATATAAAAACTTTATCTTTTTTCTTTTTGCTATGGCATCATTTATCTTGTCTATTGTATAGTACACTTCTTCGTTGTCAATTTTACATTTACTGTCTATATATACTTGATTTTTGAGATCTTCTGACTGATAAATACTAAGCTCATCATATAATTTATTTACTAGTTTTCTTGTTTTCTTTGGGGTGATAGATTTAGCCGTAAGTATAGCATCAATAAGCATTCTTATTTCAACAAGCTCGTATTTTCGCTCTCCCAGATAAACTCCCAATCTTTTGTCTTCAGCTTTATTGATATCAAAACCAAAATGTATAAGCGATTTTATGTCCCTGTATACAGTTTTTCTATCACAATCTATGCCATAATTTTCTTTCATTATTTTTATGATTTTACTTGAATTTAAAGGATGGTCGTCATCGCTATATTTTACCAAGATTTCTTTTAATATAAAAAAGCGCAAATTATTGGCATTGATTTTTTCCATCCCATTCATAGTATTCACCCCACAGCAATTAACAGCCTCAATCTCCGCCAAAAGATAAAGCCAATTATCTCACTTTATATTAATTCGAAATCATATATTAAAAAATGTCTATAGCACAAAACCTATCTTTCGCTGAACATTTGCTAAGGTTTTCTCAGAAATCTCAAGAGCTTGCCTAGCAGCTTCAACATAACATTCTTTTATGTATGGCATATCAGATATGTAGCGTTCAAATTTCTTTTGGATAGGCACTAAGTGTTCTATAATAACTTCAGCAACTTTTATTTTGAATTCGCCATACCCCTTGCCTTCGAAAATTTGTTCGCATTTTTCAATATTTGTATTTGTGATGATGGAATATATCCGTATTAGATTACTTATTCCAGGTTTGTTCTCTGAGAACTTTATTATATTATCAGAGTCAGTAACAGCTCTCTTAAGCTTTTTAGTTATAACATCTGGTGGATCTAGCAAAGCAATGTATGAATTTTCGTTAGGATCTGATTTTGACATTTTCCTTGTTGGATCCTGCAAGGAACTTATTCTCGCACCTATGTCCGGTACGTATGGTTCTGGAACTTTAAATACATTACCGTATATATTATTGAATCTTTGAGCGATATTTCTGGTAAGCTCCAGATGTTGTTTCTGATCCGCTCCTATCGGTACCATGTCTGCATTATACAAAAGTATATCCGCTGCCTGCAAAACAGGATAAGAAAATAAACCAAGATTTATATTATCCTCATGCTGTTTGGATTTCTGTTTAAATTGAGTCATTCTGGACAGTTCGCCAAACTGAGTATAGCAATTCAACATCCATGCTAACTGGGAGTGTGCACTTACCTGGCTTTGAATAAAAAACAAAGTTTTAGTAGTATCTATACCGCAAGCCATGAGAAGTGCGTAAGCTTCTAGCAAATTTCTTTCAAAAGTTTTTGGATCTTGTCGAACAGTAATCGTGTGCAAATCCGCTAATGCATATATGCAATTGAAATCATTCTGCATCTCAACCCAATTTTTCAAAGCACCCAAATAATTACCAAGTGTTATGGTTCCGCTTGGTTGTATTGCGCTAAAAATAGTTTTTTTACCTTTGCAGAAATTTATCATTTTTGAACAAGTCACACCTTTGAAAAACTATAATTGTAAGCTAAACTTACCACCAAATATTAATGTTGAGATTATCACATTATATGCTTTTTTTCAAATTCAAGTGAATTAAATGAGGGAATAAGGAACATAAATTTGATATTAATTTTAGAGTCTATTGGTTTCGATGTCTAAAAAAGTTAGCACAACCGTTTCAAGTTGGGATAGGCTTTTATGCGCATTTGGCGTGGGTGAAATGCATTAAAGTTTCTATTTTTTCATGCTAAGCTATCCAATCTCATTTTACAACCAACCATCATAATGATACAATGATAAAGTTATGCTGTTATATATTTTGGAGGTAAGTATGAAATTTTCTATACTAATAAGAAGATTTTTACTCTTAGTCTTATCATTTGTGATGATATTTTCCATGTCGGCTTGTAGTGATATGTCATACATTATGAGCACAGATACAATATCAATACCTGTTGGTGTCTACATATACAATGAGTATCTATCTTATCATGATGTTGAAAGCAAGGTTGAAGATTCAAAAAAATCTCCTCTTGTACAAACTGTTTCAGATTCTTCTGGAGAAGCTGTTTCTGATGAATCGTCACAGACAGAAGATATTAATGCGACTTCAGAAGCAAGCTCTACGGAAATAGATTCTCCTAGTACAGAATCCTCAGATTCAAATTCTTCAACTGATGCTACAGATGAAAGTTCACTTCAAGAAGAAAAAACTAGCCAAAATGGTATGGAATGGGTAAAGACTGAGGCACTTAATAGCTGCAAAAAGCTGCTTGCTGTAGAATCAAAAATGCAAGAGTTTGGTTTGTCACTTTCGGATGATGAACTAAAACAAGCCCAAGAGGAAATAGATAAACGTTGGCCATATTACTCTTCTGTTATGAAGAAATCTGGTGTTTCCAAGGAATCATTCGGGAGAGCCACAGTAATGTACGACAAGCAGTATGATAAAGTTTTATCCGCTATGTACGACCAAAACGGGAAAGAAGCTGTACCAGAATCTGAACTCAATAATTATTTCACTTCAAACTACCTTGATTATCAGTATATATCAAAGAGTTTAACAAAATATTCATCATCTTCTAACGGAATTTCTACCCAATCTTCTAAACTTTCTGATGAAGAGATAGCTACAATAGGAAAGCAATTTGAAAGTTTTGCTGAAAGAATAAATGCTGGGGAATCCATAGAGGCCATATCTGCGGAATTTGTAGATTCTCAAGATGAAGGTGCAACAGGAGTTGATGTCACTCCCAAAACAAAAGAAGAACTTTCTTTGAGTGACGAGGTAATAAAACAATTCGAGGGTATGAAAGATGCCGTTGCTACAGTCTATAAAACAGAAAATATGTACTACCTTCTCTATAAACAGGATATTTCTAAAAGTCTGAATAGCCTTACACCTTACTCAGAGTTACGTATATCTGTGCTGAAAAATATGAAGCAAGATGAGTTTGACAAAATGTTGGATGAGTATATAAATACACTGAATATATATGTGAATCAGTCGGTTGTTAGGAAGTACTTGCCCACATTTGTTGAGGATAAGGCTATTTCTTCTTCAAAATAATTTTATGCATTTGGTGTGCTAATTACAAAGTAACAACTTGAATATTATAATGCTTTAGTGTAAAATTACCAGTGTGATTTTGTTAGGAGAGGGTTTTGTTATGAAATGGAAGTTTGGTTTTGGTTTTAGTTTTTTGTTTGTGTTTTTTGTTTTGTTCTTTGCGATGAATTTCAATGTATCGCATGCTTTAGAACTAGATGAACCATTCGATCTTACAAAAGGTAATATTACTATCACAAAAGGTACTACGTATGGCGTTGATGTGAATTATGGTTCTGGTTCTCGTACAGATGTGGATGGGGAAATTGTAATTACATCCAATGGAACTGAAACAGAAAATATTATACAAATATCTGATAATGTTGGGACAGCAACTGAGCCTGTGAAGATAGTGTTTGACGGGCTAAAAATATCTAATAATGAGTCTAGTGCAGTAAGCGTTGGAAAGTGTAGTTTTGTCAACATTGAAACAAAAGGTTTGGTACATATCAAAAAAGACTCAAATGATCCCTTAGATAGTGCAACTTTTTCAGCTGGCGAAGAGTCTAGCCTTGTCTTTACTGGCAGAAAATATAGAAATAATTTTTTTCTCATAGATTCGGGAAGCAATGGAGCTTTTTCAGCTGAAGGTAATGTAAAAATAAATGGTGCTAAAATAATAGCAACGAGTAAAAATGACGGATACGCTTTTTTGGTAGCTGAAAATCTGGAAGTTATAAATCACGGAAATATAACAGCAACATCTGAAGATGGTAATGCCATAACCGTAAAAGGCAATGCTAGGTTTAGTGATGATGTTTGGGTCGAGGCTATATCTGAAAATCCCGGAACTATGTTCCCATCTGCTGCTGTTATGATATGTGGCAAATTAACACTGGATGATGATGTTACTCTAAAAGCAACGATAAATAATGGCAACGCCATTTCTGTAGGTTATGAGGAGCAGACGGAGTTGAAAGTCTTGGATGATGCTCTTATCATGGCTACTGTAAAAAATGAAGGTGAGGCTATTTTAGTTAAAAACGGCGATCTTTTTGTAGATGATGGAGATATAAGAGCAACTGTAAACGGAACAGGTAGTGCTTTGTGGGTGAATGGTGATTTAAATTTGAAGGATGGAGATATAATATTAAATATTGATGAAAATAACGAAGTGTTACATGTTTCAGGTAAGAAGAATATCTGGGATGATGGAAAAATAGTGCTGAACGGTAAAGTAATATAGATATCTGTGTAAAGTATTTTATTTGAACTGAACTGCGGCCATAAAGATCAAAGGATGATTTTTGATCTTTATGGCCGCCTTCTTTACTTATATTGTGCTAAAGTGGTAAAATAACCTTAGACACAGGGGGACAAAAATAAGTCATAATATAATGTAATTTGAGTGCAGTAATAACTTCAACACAGCTACTAGGAGGGGTTTAGCATGAAATATAGCAAAGAACAACGTTTATACATAGGTCGCCGAATCTATGACGGCGAAATTAATTGTTATCAAGCTGCAGAGCAGTATAAAATTAACCACTATACAGCTCGTGATTACATGAAAATGTATAGGGATACTAATCAATTGCCAAAAAAGATTAAAACTGAAACTAAATCTAAATCCAAAACCAAGACTAAGACTAAGACTAAAACTAAGTATAAGACCAATTTCACTTTCACTACTAAATTGACTCTGAATAATTCGGCAGATCTACAAAAATATCAGGATATGAGTAGAGAAGAGTTACTGCAAGCTCTTATCTTGGCACGTATAACAGAAGAACGATTAAAAATGGGTTACGAGGTAAAGGAGGATGGTTCAATCATTCGTTACGTCAGAAAAAATAGCAAATAATACTTAAACTTTCTGTAGGGTTCTCAACCAATTTTCTTTGTGATGCCATGAGTATTTAGATATGTAGCTATTGATACTGGATGAAGATGTTTAGAATCTCACACTAGATTAAACACCTTATAAAATGTCCACTTATATACGGATGGTGGAATGCAAAAATGCGTTTAGATATGGGCACTTAAATGCCTATTCGATCTAACTGAATAATTTTTAAAATTTTGAATAAACATAAAGGTAAGCTGGCGGGTAATATGTAGTACGGATTTTCTAAACCTTGTTTTTATCCACAGTTTTTAGATGTAACCAAATTATTATTGAGCTGCGTTTTTGCCAGCTATTAAGCCGCTCAACCACGCCCAATGCAAATTATATCCTCCGCATTCCCCATTAACATCGAGCATTTCACCGCAAAAATAAATATTTTTTATTTTTTTACATTGCATGGTAAGTGTGTTAATCTCGGAAAGCTTAACACCGCCACTGCTTATCTGAGCATCTTTTATTGGGAAATTGCCTTTTATAGAAAAATCAAAATTTTGCAGAGAAAAAGCTATTTTTTTAAGTTCGCTATCGCTTATATATTTACAATATTTATTTTTTGAAATATCATTATATTTCATCACTGCTTGAGATAATTTTCGAACAAACATACCCTGTAAAAGTTCACAAGACATTCTATTTGAAAATATAATTCTATTTTTCAGCAATAATTTAAATATTTGATTTTGTGAATATTCAGGGATCAGATTTAATGAGACTGATTTTTCTGAAGTCCTATATATGTTGTTTAGCAAAGACAGATTAAACACACATATACCCGAAAGTCCATCTTTCACAAATTGGACTTGGCCGTTCTCAGTTTTTATAGTTTTTTTATCAGCCAAAAAAGATACCTTAGCATTTACTCTTAATCCTGCTAATATAGGCAAAATTTTACTGTCGGAATATATTTTAGATAAAGCAGGCATGAATGGGATAATTTTTATTCTAAGATTTCTTGCAATTTCAAGGCCGCTGCCATCAGAACCGGTACTAGGGAATGATGCTCCTCCGCAAGCCATTATACATTTTTGAGCAAATACTGTGTTATCTTTAGAACTTATCTTCACTAAAAGCTTACTTGTATCAATATCTGTTACCTTAAACTCCTTAATCACATTTATTTTTAGATTATCTATAGCGTTTTTCAAAATATCTAAAACTGTACTGGAATTCTGGCTATATGGATATATTCTGCCTTCGCTATCACAGGTAGTAAGCAAACCTAACTTTTTCCAAAAATCTGATACATTGTATGGATGAAAATTTTTAAGAATATTTTCTAAATCATAAATATTTTTACTGTAATATTTCTTTGAGTCTATAAATCTATTTGATAGATTACAACGACCATTACCAGTAGAAAGCAGTTTTTTACCTAGATGTTTCCCACTTTCTAAGATAACAACTTTTAGTTTATTATTATGCTGTTTAGCCGAAATAGCAGCAACCATACCAGAGGCACCACCACCAATTATGGCAATATCATATGTACAGGACATAGATAATAATACCTCTTCCTTTAAAGTCTAATTATATTATTACTTAATTGAAGAATCTTTTATATTCTGTCTCATCTTGTGGAAATCAGTTGTAAAAGAAGAAAGCTGCTCATCTATGTTTTTCATGAAATTATTTACATATATTTGCGTAGATTTTTTTATATCATCTGCTTGTTTTTTAGCTTCGTCTACAATTTCTTTAGCATGTGCATGAGCTTGCCTAACTAACTCATCCTGATTTATCAGCAACTCCGCTCTTTCTTTAGCTTTGTTTACAATGAGTTCACCTTCGCGTTTAGCATCAGCAAGTATTTGTTTCCTATCAGCAGTAATTGCCCTAGCCTGCCTTACTTCCTGTGGGATACTGTTTCTTAAATCATCCAAAATATCTCTAGCTCTTTCAGCATCAACAACGGATTTGCCACCGGTAAGCGGAACGCTCCAGGCATCATCAATTAGTTTGTCCATTTCATTTAATAGATTGTATATATTCATAGCAAATCCTCTTTCTGAAAATCTTTAGATTTTATTGTGCAATTTTTGCAAGACACATTTCGGCAAAAACTGAGAAACATCAGCATCAAATTTATCTAACTGTTTAATCACACTGGAACTTAGGTACATATATTGCAAATTAGTAGTCAAAAAGACCGTTTCTATATCTGGAGCAAGATTTTTATTCATTAATGACATTTGGAACTCATATTCAAAATCGGAAACAGCTCTGAGTCCTCGCACAACAACGTTTGCCTTATATTTTTTAGCACAGTCCATAAGTAAGCCATCAAAAGTTATTGTTTGCACATTAGGTATATTTTGCTCCTTAAGTGCTTGCTTAAGCATTTCTTTTCTTTCAATAGGAGAAAACATAGTTTTTTTTTCGGGATTCACAAGTATGGCAGCAATAACTTTATCAAACATAGAACTAGCTCTCGCTATTATATCTAAGTGACCTAAAGTTACAGGGTCAAAGCTGCCGGGGCATATAGCTATTTTCATATGATTTCACTTCCACTTGTATTTTCGTAGCGCGAAACCCTTATTTTTCCATATTTATAAACTTTAACTCTGGAAAAACTACCAATCTCTTCGTCTAGATCCAAATCGCAAGTATGCTCACAAAGTAGTATACCATTGTTTTTTATAGCAGTTTGAATACTTTTAGCTAGAGTATCAAAAATAAGCTTGCCACTATAGTATGGTGGATCCATGTATATTATATCAAACTTGTGTGTATTGCGTAGAAGAAAAGTTTGAACATCTAAATTTTCAACCGTAGAGTACATTTCCAGTTTGGTGTGTTTAAGATTTTCTCTGATAACATTCACAGACTTAATATTCTTTTCCACAAAAACCGCACTTTTGGCCCCTCGACTAAGAGCCTCAATACCCATTTGACCGCTGCCTGAAAATAAATCTAAAAAGCTTCTGCCCTCCAACAAAAACTGTATAGTGCTAAAAACAGCCTCTTTTACCTTGTCTGTAGTAGGTCTTATATCCGCAGCCAAAGGTAACTTCAAACTGCTACCCCTTGCTTTTCCTGTAATAACTCGCATAATTTTGCTCCTCCAAGGAAAGCTTATGTCAGTAATTATCCGATTTTTTGATATTTCTGTCAATAAAATAAAAATATTATGAATAAATAATTTTATTGATAATGTTCTGCATTATTTTTTTCTCTTTTAATGGTTGCTTCTTTTAATAATACATACGCAGCAGAAGCGGCCGGGACACCAAGAAGCATTCCAACAGGTCCGGCTAGGCTACCACCAATAGTCACAGCAGAAAGGACCCAAATAGCAGGTAAATTAATTTTAGCTCCAACAACACGAGGGTATATTAAATTACCCTCAATTTGCTGTAAAATCAAGAGAAATATGATGAATATCAGAGCTTTTATTGGATTAACTGTTACTATCATCAATGCACCAATAATGGCTCCCACAAATGCACCTACTATTGGAACCAAAGCTGTAACACCGACCAAAGCACCGATCATTGGTGCATATGGAATTTGCAGGATTATCATACCAAGCATACAAAGAGTTCCAAGAATAACAGCCTCAATAGCCTGACCTGCAATAAAATGTTTAAAAACTCTACCACTTACGCTACTTATGTGAATAATTATATTTGCTGTTTTCTCTGGTATCCATACTTTAACAAGATAAGAACATTGATATTTCAAAGTTTCTTTTTGTGCAAGCGTATATATTGAAAAGGCTAAGGAAATAAAAGCTGTGAATATCCCCATATACAGTGAACTGATGGTTGCAAACAACTGATGGATAGTATTTCCAGCTTGAAGAGAAAACCATTGTTCAAGTTGATGTTTGATTTCACTCCAATCAACATCGCTCTTTGAAAAATATTCTCCTAAAGGGATGCTTGTCCAATCTAAATTTTTTTCAAATTCTGCTAAAGCATCGATGTCTAGCATTATAATTTGAGCGATAAGCTTTATCGCATCTACTAATTTAGGAATAACTAAAAATGCAATACCTGTAAAACAGATAATAACAAATACCAAAGACAGCACAATAGATAGTGTGCGTTTTGCTTTATGTCTTTTTATCTTTTTTAGTAAGCGTGACTCAATAGCACTCATAGGAACATTGAGTATAAGAGCTAATATTATACCTATGAGAATAGGTTTGCACAGATTGTATACCCAGTTTGCAGCAATAGCTACATCCTCAATATAACGGATAGACAGATAAATTAAAATACAAATAGTTATTATTCCTATTATCCATTTTGCTGCCTGCCGATTTTTTGTTATATTTTCAAACAATAAAAACATTCCCTTCACATAAGCGGAGCAACCAAACGAAGCAGATCTTGAAACATTCCCATAAAAATATTTGTTTTACAATTATCAGTTGTTATGGCTACACATTTATCAAGAGTTTTTATAAAATCGTCTTTTATGCCCATAATAGCTGAATTTTCATACAACAAGGCACCACATTCAAAGTTAAGATAAAGGCTTCTGAAATCCATATTAATTGTTCCTACAGTTGCTACAATATCGTCTGAGACGAATGTTTTAGAATGCATGAAGCCTTCTGTATATTCGTAAATTTTAACCCCTGCACTAATCAAGTCTTGATAGTACGAGCGGGTAGTTACATGAACTAACCATTTGTCCCATTTATGAGGGGTTACAATTCTAACGTCGACACCGCTTTTCGCAGCAAGACACAAAGCTGAAAACATACTATCATCAACAATCAAATACGGTGTATTTATGTAAATATAATCTCGGGCATTATTTATTATTTGCATATAAACATGTTCACCAATATAGTCTGAATCAACAGGGTTATCCGCGTAAGGTTGAACAAACCCTCCTGAATCTATCTGACAAATTTCATTTTTCCACGGATAATACGAATAATAATCTTCATCGCTATTTGTACATAAATCCCACATCTGTAAAAACATTAAAGTGAAACTCCAAGCAGCCAAACCTTTAACCATTATTGATGCATCTTTCCAATGTCCGAATCTTTCTACAGCATTTATGTATTCATCGGAAAGATTTATACCTCCAGTAAAAGCTACTTTACCATCGATAACAGCTATTTTTCTGTGATTCCTATTATTTTGTTGTGCAGTCATTACAGGTCGAAATGGGTTGAATACAGTACATTCAATTCCGTATTTTCTAAGTTGTTCGGGATAATCTTGAGGTAAAGTAAAAAAACATCCCATATCATCGTAAAGCAAACGAACAACTACACCTTGCTTAACTTTGCGTATCAGTATATCTAAGACGCTGTTCCACATAGCACCTTCTTTAACTATGTAATACTCCAGGAAAATATATTTTTCCGCCTTTTCCAATTGTTCTAACATGGACTTTAATTTGCTTTCCCCAGGACTTAGATAGTGCACAGAAGTATTACTATAAATGGGAAAATTAGCATAGTTTTGCAAATATTTTATTTGACAAGTAAACTGCGGCATTTCCTCTAACGATTCTTTATATGCACTACCTGGCAAATAGAATAATTTTTTTGCTTTTTTTGAAACTCTATCTATAGCATTAAAACGCTTGGTTGAGGACTGAAAATGGACTAACAAGTACATTAATCCACCGAATAGTGGAAAGGTTAGGATGATTATTACCCATGTTATTTTATAAGAACTTTTTACTTTTCTCGAAAGAACATAGAAAACCGTTATAATACTCGCAGATGTAAGAACTAGGCTAAATATCCTGGAGGACTGGCTTTTACTCAAAACAAAGTTAAGTAAAACTATAATTTGCGATAAGATTAGGATAACAATGATTAATCTTGTAAAAAATAGCTTCCTAAACCATTTTTTGTGCATTATTAATCCTCCTCATCGAACAACAAAATACAACAACACCGCAAATCTAAACAATAAGAATTAGATTTGCGGAGAGTAATGATTATTATATCATAAAAAAATTTATTTATTTACGATCAAAAATATCCATTATATCGCTGAATGTATCCTCGTCCTTATCGCTATCCTGTTTAGGTCTGACAGAAGGTGAAACATAATTACTTCTATATGGAGCAGGTTGAGGAGGTATCTGTGTGTTACTGTTTTCGACGCTAGTAGTGTTCCTCTGAGAAAAAACATTATCAAAGGGATTAATCCTAGAGGCAACATTCCTTTGACTATTATCTAAACCCATACCCGTATCCTCAGTTGTAATTTGAGGGACTACCGAATCTTTAGTTGAAAAACCAGTAGCTATAACCGTGATAAGCATTTCGTCTTCCATACTTTCATCAAATGCCGCGCCCCAAATAATATTAGCATCAGAAGCGGCTTGAGAAGAAATAATGGCAGAAGCATTTTCGATCTCATCCAAACCGATGTCAGGTGAAGAAGTAATATTTATTATTACACCTTTAGCACCAGTAATCTCTGTTTCAAGTAAGGGGCTAGATATAGCCATGTTGGCTGCGACTTCAGCCTTGCCTTTACCATTAGAACGGCCAACACCCATATGTGCGTAACCAGCTTCGCTCATTATCGAGGTAACATCAGCAAAATCCAAGTTAACTATACCAGGAAGCAATATGAGGTCAGATATGCTTTGAACGCCCTGCCTTAATACATCATCAGCAACAGCAAAAGCGTTAGCCAAAGTAATTCGTTCTTCGCTGACGTATTTTAAGCGTTCATTTGGAATAACAATTAATGAGTCAACATTGTCTCTGAGAGCAGATATTCCTCTCTCAGCTTGTTCCATACGACGCTTTCCTTCAAACTCAAAAGGCTTAGTGACGATTCCAACTGTTAAAATTCCTAAGTCTCTAGCAATTTCTGCAATAATTGGAGCAGCACCAGTACCAGTTCCACCGCCCATACCAGCGGTAATGAAAACCATATCTGTACCACGTATGGCTGCCGCTATAGCCTCACGGCTTTCGTCGGCAGATTTTTGTCCAACTTCAGGAATTGACCCTGCGCCTTTTCCGTGAGTTATCTTTTCACCTATTTGTATTTTCTGTGTAGCTCTTGAGCGGTTTAAAGCTTGACAGTCAGTGTTAACTGTTATAAATTCTACACACTTTATCCCGCTAGAAACCATTCTATCTATAGCGTTGCCGCCGCCGCCACCAACGCCTATAACTTTTATTTGAACTATGTTATCGTATTCGTTATCTAACTCAAATCCCATCAGTTATTCCTCCAACTTCCGCTTGATCTAACACTTTCCATAAAGCAGCACATATACCATAAATTTTATAGCAATCATTGAAATAAGTCAATAGCCGTGAAGAGTAAAAACACGGCAAAAGCATTTACTTTTAAACAAAAACATGATATTAAATAAAGTTGGGAGTGGAAGATAGATGAAAGAATTAATAGAGCGATTAGGCAAATTGACAGATACACGAAGGCAATGGGGAAATCTGCGACATAAATTAGTAGATATAGTATTCATCGGCTTGGTATCAGTGATATGCGGAGGAACAGATTTTGAACACATGGAAGACACTGGATACGGAAAGATAGAATGGTTCAAAAAACGATTAGAATTACCTAATGGAATACCAGACAGTGATACATTCCGGCGCACTTTCGAGAGACTTAATCCGAAAGAATTATCAGAGATATTACAAGAAACA